>NZ_JAUXOD010000066.1 GCF_030682515.1 Hoeflea sp.
GGAACCCGACATCCTGCTTCTCGACGAGCCCACCAACCATCTCGACCTGCCGACGATCGAGTGGCTGGAGGAGGAGCTTCTGCGCACCCGCGGCGCGCTGCTCGTGATCTCCCATGACCGGCGGTTTCTCGAACGGGTCAGCCGGGCGACGGTCTGGCTCGACCGGGGCCGTTCGCTCAGGCTCGACCGCGGGTTCGAGCATTTCGAAGCCTGGCGCGATACGGTTCTCGAGGCCGAGGAGCTGGAACAGCACAAGCTCGGACGGCAGATCGAGCGCGAGGAGCACTGGCTGCGCTACGGGGTGACGGCGCGGCGCAAGCGCAACATGCGGCGGCTTTCCGATCTCAAGACGATGCGCGCCGATTTCCGCGGCCACAAGGGCCCGCAAGGCAAGATCAATGCCCAGGTGGCCGAGGGGCGGGATTCGGGCAAGCTGGTGATCGAGGCCGAAGACATCTCCAAGGGCTATGGCGGCGCGCCGGTGGTGCGCGATTTCTCGATGCGGATCAATCGCGGCGACTGTATCGGCATCGTCGGCCCCAACGGCGCGGGCAAGACGACGCTTCTCAAGATGCTGATCGGCGAACTGGAGCCCGATACCGGTTTTGTGCGGCATGGATCCAAGCTCGACATCGCCGTGCTGGACCAGCGCCGCGAAGTGCTCAATCCGGAGGAAACGCTGGCGCATTACCTGACCGACGGGCGCGGCGACAATCTCCTGGTCAATGGCGAGGCCAAGCACGTCACCGGCTACATGAAGGACTTCCTGTTCGCGCCCGAACAGGCGCGCACGCCGATCCGCAACCTGTCCGGCGGCGAAAAGGCCCGGCTGGTGCTGGCGCGGATCCTGGCGCGGCCGTCCAACCTGCTGATCCTTGATGAGCCGACGAACGATCTCGACATGGAGACGCTCGATCTCTTGCAGGAAGTCGTCTCGTCCTATCCGGGCACCGTGATTCTTGTCAGCCACGACCGCGATTTCCTCGATCGCACGGTGACCTCGACGCTCGCGCCGGCCAATCCGGCCGCGCCGGACGGGCGCTGGATCGCCTATGCCGGCGGCTATTCCGACATGCTGGCCCAGCGCGGCGCGGAGATGCGCGAGAAGAAGGCCCGGGCCGCCCAGGATGCGGGCCGCTCAACCACGCCAGCCGCCAAGTCAGCCGCCCGCGATCCCGCCCGCAAACTTTCCTACAAGCAGAAATTCGCGCTCGAATCCCTGCCGGTGAAGATCGAGGAAGCACAGGCCAGGCTCAAGACAATCGAGGCGGAAATGGCCGATCCGGCGCTGTTCGCCAAGAATCCGGACGGCTTTGCCGCCCGCGCCAAGACCCATGACGCGATCAAGGGCGAGATCGAGGCGATGGAGGCGGAATGGCTGGAGCTTGAGATGCTGCGCGAGGACATCGAAGGCAAATAACCCGCCCAGCATGGGCTGCCCCGGTTCCGGCGGCGCGGCGCCCGGCCTGCAAGGTGCGAGCCGTGCGCAGCGGCCGGTCAGCCGGCCTTTGTCACCGTGGAGATGACGAAGGTGTGCAGTTCGTCCGCACCATGGTCGCGGATCGAGATGTACTCGCCCGGCTTGAAGACGTGGCTGGACAGCCGGAAGCCGACTTCTTCATCGCCCTCCTCGGCAGGATCATAGTCGAACAGCCAGCCGCCCTTCGGGTGATGAACGAGATAGCCCAGTTCCGAGCGTTCGCCGTCCCAGAACCGCACGACCGTGCAGGATGACGGCGCCTTTTCCCAGGCCGCCTTGTCGAGATGGCCTTCATCGTCCAGCGGCGCATGGATGTCGTAGCCGCGGCGGACATTGCCTTCGGGGAATTCCTTGTTGCGGGCCATGACAAGATGGATGTGGTAGAGCGTCATGTCGGTCTCCAGTTCATGCGGTCTGTTGGTAAAGGTTCATACTGGCCTGCCGATTGTGTCAACGCTTTGATCTGGCGCAAACATTCCCGGGCGGCGCGCCGCGATGCCGCTTGCGGGTTGCGTCACGGCTCCGAGTATGGTGTTGAGAACGACATGGAACCGAGCCGCAGGATTGGCGGCGCAGGGAGGGCATATGCAGTTCGAAGGCACAGAGGCCTATGTGGCGGACAAGGATCTCACGGTCGCGGTCAATGCGGCGATCCGGCTCGAGCGGCCGCTGCTGGTCAAGGGCGAACCCGGAACCGGCAAGACCGAACTGGCCCGCCAGATCGCTGAGGCGCTGGGGCTCGACCTGATCGAATGGTCGGTCAAGTCGACGACAAAGGCACAGCAGGGACTGTATGAGTATGACGCGGTCAGCCGGCTTCGCGACAGCCAGCTTGGCGACGAGCGCGTCAATGACGTGGCCAATTACATCCGCCGCGGCAAGCTGTGGGATGCGTTTGCCGCCGACACCAAGACCGTGCTGCTGATCGACGAGATCGACAAGGCCGACATCGAGTTTCCCAACGACCTGCTGCAGGAACTCGACCGCATGGAGTTCTATGTCTACGAGACCGGCGAGACGATCAGGGCGCGGCAGCGGCCGATCGTCATCATCACTTCCAACAACGAGAAGGAACTGCCCGACGCCT
>NZ_JAUXOD010000077.1 GCF_030682515.1 Hoeflea sp.
CCGTGCATACGCACGGCCCATAGCAATCCGATGACCCCGCCCTTGAGCGGCGGCAGCAACAGCAGCGTCAGGATCACGGTGACCGGGATCCAGATCATCAGATGCTGCCAGCTTTCCAGCACCAGCCAGGTGTCGGTCGCCATGAACCCCGCGACCACGATGTGGCCGACGATGAAGATCGCCAGATAGGGCGGGAAGTCGTCGGCGCGATGATGGAACATCTCCTCGCCGCAGGACGCGCAGGCGTCCACCGGCTTCAGGAACGCCCGGAACAGCTTGCCTTCGCCGCAATGGGGGCACTTGCCGAGGAGGCCGCGCTTGACCGCGCGGGCCGTGAGGCGTGGTTCGTCCTGGGCTTCGTTCCTGGATGTGGTTCCGCCGAATTCGAGCATTGCTCTTCTCCTGATCTCAATCAGGCGCCGATTGGCGCCTTTGGTAGTGCATGGTCCGCCGCCTCAGCGTCGTCCGCGCGCCGGCCTTGTTCCCGGCTTCTTTGGCCCGCCGCTGCGCGACCGGCCGGATTTGTGAAACGAGCGCGTTCCAGCCGGCATCTTGTGGCCTTCGCTCAGCATCTCGAACCGCATGGATCCGGCCAGCGGGATGACTTCGACGATCTTGACCTCGACGCCGTCGCCGAGCCGGTATCCAAGCCCGGTTCTCTCTCCGGTCAACGCCTGATGAGCCTCGTCATAGTGATAATAGTCAAGTCCCAAAGTCGACACAGGCACAAAGCCGTCTGCGCCAAATTGTGGCAGGCTGACAAACAGCCCGGATTTTGTAACGCCCGAGATGCGTCCTTCGAAGGCTTCGCCCAGGCGGCTGGCGAGGTGATGGGCGACGAGGCGGTCCACCGTGTCGCGTTCGGCCGCCATGGCGCGGCGCTCGGTGACGGAGATCTCGGCGGCGATGTCCTCGAGCGCTGCCTCTTCCGCCGGCGTGATGGCGCCTTCGCCAAGCCCCAGCGATCCCACCAGCGCGCGATGCACGATCAGATCGGCATAGCGCCGGATCGGCGAAGTGAAATGGGCGTATCGCATCAGATTGAGGCCAAAATGTCCCAGATTGTCGGGCGAATAGATCGCCTGGCTCTGGCTGCGCAGAACCATCTCGTTGACCATGCCCTGATAGGGCTGGCCCGAGGCGCGGGCGAGAATGCCGTTGAAGGCGCCGGCCCTGACGGCGGCGCCGCGGGCCAGCGACAGCCCCAGCGTGCCCAGGAACTCGCGCAGGACTTCCTGCTTGGCGAGCGACGGCTGGTCGTGAACCCTGAAGATCAGCGGCTGCCGGCGCTTTTCCAGCGTCTCCGCCGCGGCCACATTGGCCTGGATCATGAATTCCTCGATCAGGCGGTGCGCGTCGAGCCGCTCGGGCACGATCACCTTGTCGACCTTGCCCTCGGGCGTGAGCAGGATCTTGCGCTCCGGCATGTCGAGATCGAGCGGCTGGCGCCGGGTGCGCTCGCGCTTGAGCACCGCATAGGCGTTCCACAAGGGCTTCAGCACCGGCTCGAGCAGCGGGCCTGTGGCGTCGTCGGGATTGCCGTCGATCGCCGCCTGCGCCTGCTGGTAGGAGAGCTTGGCGGCGCTCTTGATCATCACCCGGTGGAACCGGTGGCTGATCTTGCGGCCGTCGCTCGAGAACACCATGCGCAAGGCCAGCGCCGGCCGGTCCTGGCCCTCGCGCAGCGAGCACAGATCGTTGGAGATCCGCTCGGGCAGCATCGGCACCACCCGGTCGGGGAAGTAGCAGGAATTGCCGCGCTTGAATGCTTCCCGGTCGAGCGCCGAGCCGGAGCGCACGTACCAGGACACGTCGGCGATCGCCACCGTGGCGATGATGCCGCCGGGATTGTCGGGGGAGGGATCTTCCTCGGCATAGACCGCGTCGTCATGGTCCTTGGCGTCGCTGGGGTCGATGGTGACGAGCGGCACATGCCGCCAGTCCTCGCGTCCGCCCGACAGCGGCGCGGGCTTTGCGTCTTCTGCGGCCTTGAGAACTTCGGCGGGAAACACATGCGGGATCCCGTGCGAATGGATGGCGATCATCGAGATCGCCTTCTCGCCCTCGACCGAGCCCAGCACCGCATGCACCTTGGCCCGCGGCAGGCCCACGCGAACCGACCGCGTGGTTTCCACCTCGACCAGGTCGCCGTCCTTGGCCTCGCCCGTGAATTCCGGATCGATGGCGAACTCCTCGCCGCGGCGTTCGATCGGCATCAGCCGACCGCCGCCGTCGGGCGTGGCGCGGAAGACGCCGAGGATCAGCCCCTCGCGGCGGTCGAGCACCTTCATGATGCGGGCGGTGTAGCTGGTCTTGACGCCGTGCGTGGTCGCGAAGATCCGCGCAAGCACCCTGTCGCCGATGCCCGCGGCGGTCGATGGCGTGCGGCTCTTGGAGCGGTCACGCCCGGCATTGGACTGGCGCACGGTCACCACCGGCGCCGCGCCATGGTCCTCGAGCCATTCCGCGGGCTTGGCGATCAGGTCGCCATCCGCATTGCGCAGGGTGATCTCGAGCACCGCCACCGCCGGCAGGGTGCCGGGGCGCCTGAGCATCTTGCGGTCGCGTTCGATCATCCCCTCGTCTTCGAGCTCGCGCAGCAGGCCTTTCAACTCCGCGCGCGTGTCGCCCTTGAGCCCGAACGCCTTGGCGATGTCGCGCTTGGAGGCGCGATCCGGGTTTTCGGCGAGAAAGCGCAGGATCGAGTCCCTGTCGGGAAGATCGCCGCGGCGAAACTGCGGGCGGTCATCGCCGGCCGGTGCGTCCGGGTTGCCTGACTTCGGCTTTCCGGTCTTAGTCCCTGGTGTGCGGGGCGGATGGGCCAATATCAGTCCTTCTTCGCCTTGGCGGCTGCGGGTTTCTTGGCTTTGGCCTTTGGCTTGGCCGCCGTCTTGGCCGCGGCTTTCTTCGGCGCGGTCTTCTTGGCAGGTGCCTTCTTGCCCGACGCGCCGGCCTT
Organism: Hoeflea sp.; assembly: GCF_030682515.1. GTDB lineage: Bacteria > Pseudomonadota > Alphaproteobacteria > Rhizobiales > Rhizobiaceae > Hoeflea. Next base: position 2,957 of record NZ_JAUXOD010000077.1, read on the forward strand.
GGCCACAATCATTTCCAGCGCTTCCTCGAGCGTCACCTCGGTCGGCGCCTTGTCCTTGGGCAGGGTCGCATTGACCTTGCCCCAGTTGACGTAGGGTCCATATTTGCCGTCCCGCACCGTGACCGGGCCGCCGTCGGGATGATCGCCCAACGTTTTGAGCGCCGCCGGCGTTCCACGGCCGCGGCCGGGTCCCTTGGCGGCTTTCTCGGCAATCACCGTGACCGCGCGGTTGAGCCCGATGGAGAACACATCCTCGATGCTCTCGAGATTGGCGTAGCCGCCGTCATGCATCAGGAACGGACCGTAGCGCCCGAGGCCGGAGGAGATCATCTTTCCTGATTCCGGATGCTGTCCGATATCTCGTGGCAGGCCGAGCAGGGCCAGCGCCTTCTCGTGGTCGATCGAGTCGGGTGTCCAACCTTTCGGCAGGCTCGATCGCTTGGCTTCCTTGCCGTCGCCGCGCTGGACATAGGGTCCGAACCGGCCGGTGCGAAGGGTGATCGGTTCTTCCGTATGCGGATCCTTGCCCAGATCCCGCGGCTCGTTCGACAGCGAAGCGTCGCCTTCCGCATTCTGGTCGTTGGACAGCTGGCGCGTGAAATTGCAATCGGGATAGTTCGAGCATCCGACGAAGGCGCCGTACTTGCCGAGCTTGAGCGACAGGTTGCCGGTGCCGCAGGTGGGGCAGATGCGCGGGTTGGAGCCGTCTTCGCGCACAGGGAACACCAAGGGCGCGAGCGCCTCGTTGAGCGCGTCGAGCACCTGCGTCACGCGCAGATCCTTGGTCTCGTCGAGATGCGCATGGAATTCGGTCCAGAATTCCCGCAGCACGTCCTTCCAGGCCAGTTCGCCCGCCGAAATCCGGTCGAGCTTTTCCTCGAGATCGGCGGTGAAGCCGAATTCGACGTAGCGCTCGAAGAAGTTCTCCAGGAACGCGATGACCAGCCGGCCCTTGGCCTCGGGGATCAGCCGGCGCTTGTCGATGACCACATAATCCCGGTCGCGCAGGGTGGCGAGCGTCGAGGCATAGGTCGAAGGCCGGCCGATGCCCAGCTCTTCCATCTTCTTGATCAGCGAGGCTTCCGAGTAGCGCGGCGGCGGCTCGGTGAAGTGCTGCGTGGCGTTGATCTTGTCCTTGGCGAGCTGCTCCTTGGCGTTGATCTCGGGCAGGCGGGCATCATCGTCATCGTCGCCGTCCGGCTGCTCGCCATCTTCCTTGGCGTCGGTATAGGCGGCGATGAACCCATCGAAGCGGATCACCGACCCGGTGGCGCGCAGGCCCGCGGTCTTGCCGTCCTTGGAAGCGGTGATGTCCACCGTGGTCCGCTCGATCTCGGCCGACGCCATCTGGCTGGCGATGGCGCGCTTCCAGATCAGGTCGTAGAGCCTGAGCTGATCGGCGTCGAGATAGCGCTTGACGTCATCAGGGGCGCGCTCGAACCCGGTCGGGCGGATCGCCTCATGCGCTTCCTGGGCGTTCTTGGCCTTGGTTGCGTATATCCGCGGCTTGTCGGGGCAGTACCGCGCGCCGAACCTGACCGCGATGGCCGCCCGCGCCTCGTCGATGGCCTCGGGTGCCATCTGCACGCCGTCGGTTCGCATATAGGTGATCAGGCCGACGGTCTCGCCGCCGATGTCGATGCCCTCGTAGAGCCGCTGCGCCACCTGCATGGTGCGCGACGCGTTGAAGCCGAGCTTGGAGGAGGCCGCCTGCTGAAGGGTCGAGGTGGTGAAGGGGGCGGACGGATTGCGCCGCGTGGGCTTGGCCTCGACGCTGTCGGCCACGAAGGAAGCGCCTTCGAGCATGTCCTTGATGCGCCCCGCCAGGTCGCCGCCGGTGACCGACATCCTGGTCATCTTCTCGCCGTCATGGGCGGTGAGCCGCGCCGTGAAGCCTTCGCCGCGCGGTGTCTTCAGGTCCGCCGAGATCTGCCAGTATTCTTCCGAGTTGAAGCGCTCGATCTCGCTTTCACGGTCGCAGACGAGGCGCAACGCGACCGACTGGACCCGTCCCGCCGAGCGGGCGCCGGGCAGCTTGCGCCACAGCACCGGCGACAGGTTGAACCCCACCAGATAGTCGAGCGCCCTGCGCGCCAGATAGGCGTCGACCAGCGGCGTGTCGATCTGGCGCGGATTGTTCATCGCGTCGAGAACGGATTTCTTGGTGATGGCGTTGAAGACGACGCGGGAGACGGTCTTGTCCTTCAGCGCCTTTTTCTTGTTCAGGACCTCGAGCACATGCCAGGAGATGGCTTCGCCCTCGCGATCCGGGTCGGTCGCCAGAATGAGGGAGTCAGCACCCTTGAGCGCGTCGGTGATGTCCTTGAGCCGTTTGCTGGAGGCGGTGTCGACTTCCCATGACATGGCGAAGTCCTCGTCGGGGAGAACCGAGCCATCCTTGGCCGGCAGATCGCGGACATGGCCGAACGAGGCCAGGACCTTGTACCCGCTTCCGAGGTATTTGTTGATGGTTTTTGCCTTCGCAGGCGATTCGACTACCACTACATTCATGAGATTGCTCGCATTCGGCCTTTTATCCGGCAAGCCGCGCGAATTCGCGCCGTACCGATTTGGCCCACGAAATGTACAGGGAAATCGGCGCGGTCAAGCCCATCTTCGGATTTACAGCCATTTCACAACCCGAATGCAACCAAAGCGCGATTACAACTGTATTGCAATTTATGATATTTTAGCTATCGTATATGGATGATCCGCCGGGCGGCCCGCGACCAGCGCCGAGGCGGGAAAACAAGGGAACGACGATGCCAGTCCGGCCCACTCACACCCCGTTGGAGAAGGCCCGAACGGAGCAGAACATCGCCTATATAAGGCAGATGCTGGCCGAATTGCGTGGGGTTGCCGCGAGCGAGAATGCCGACATGCTCTGCTATCTGATCGAGATGGCCTATATCGAAGCCGGCGACGTCCTGGCCGGCCACAGGCCGCTGACCCTGGCGAACAACTCGCAGTGAGGCGATAAGACTGCGCTAATCCCCGTCGAAGGCCAGCGACACCATGCCGCCGGGGTGGCGGTGCAGCCGCCCGGCAAGATCGAGCTCGAGCAGCACCAAGTAGACGGTTGCGGCCGACACGCCGGTGTGGCGGATGATGTCGTCGATCTCGGCGGGCGAGGGGCCGAGCGCCTCGATCACCCGGGCGCGGTCATCGTCGCGCGGTTCGTCAAGCGGCGCGCCGTCGCCGGGTCCGGGTTCCTCCATGATCGGCTCGTCGTCGGGAAACATCCGGCTGGACGGCGCCAGCGCGTCGATCACGTCGCGGCTCTCGGTGGTCACGATCGCGCCCTCCTTGAGCAGGCCGTTGGTGCCGGCGGCCCTCGGGTCGAGCGGCGAACCGGGAACGGCGAAGACCAGCCGGCCGAAATCCGCCGCCCGCCGCGCGGTGATGAGCGAGCCCGACCGTTCCGCCGCCTCGATCACCACAAGACCCAGGCCGATACCCGCGATCAGCCGGTTGCGGCGGGGAAAGTCGCGGGCCCGCGGCTCCCAGCCCATCGGCATCTCGCTCAGCGCAAGGCCGCTGCCTGCGCAGATGTCGCGGTAGAGCTCGATATTCTCGGGCGGGTAGGGCTGGTCGAGGCCGCCGGCGAGCGCGGCGATGGTACCGGTTTCCAGGCTCGCCCGGTGGGCCGCCGCATCGATGCCGCGCGCCAGGCCCGACACCACGACGTAACCGGCCGCGCCGAGCTCGCGCGCCATCCGCGCCGCCATCTTGGCGCCCGAGACCGAGGCGTTGCGGGCCCCGACAATGCCGACGGAGACGGTTGTTGCCAGCGACAGATCGCCAATGGCGGCAATCAGCGGCGGCGCGCCGTCGATGCGCCTCAATGCCGGCGGGTAGTCCGGTTCCCCAATGCCGATGAACACCGCGCCGAATTTCCGCGCCGCCTCCAGTTCGGCCTCCGCATCGGCGACGCTCGTGACCTTGATCATCCGCGCCGAACCGCCGCGCCGCGACAGTTCGGGCAGCTGTTCGATCGCGGTCTCGGCGGAGCCGAAATGATTGATCAGGTCGCGGAACGTCGCCGGGCCGACATTGTCGGAGCGGATCAGCCGCAGCCAGGAGAGCCGCTGGCGATCGGAAAGGGCGACACCGCGCCTTCCTTCGCCACCGGCAGGCATCAGCCCTTGTCCCCGATCCGGCCTTCGGTGCCCGAAAGCAGCCGGCCGATGTTCTGGTGATGTTTCAGGATGGTGATCACCGACATGATCACGAACAGCGACGCCACTTCCGGCCGCCCATATAGATAAAGTGCGGCAGGCACCGCCACGGCCGCCGTCAGCGCCGCAAGCGAGGAGTAGCGGAACAGCTTGGCCATGCCGAGCCACACCGCGGCGAAGACCAGCACGATCATGGGCGCCAGGCCCAGCAGTACGCCCAGATAGGTGGCCACGCCCTTGCCGCCCTTGAACTTGAGCCAGACCGGATAGAGATGGCCGAGAAATGCACCAAGCCCGGCAATCAGCGCCGCTTCCATGCCCAGCGCATAGCGCGCGGCGACTACCGCCACCGTGCCCTTGAGCGCGTCAAGCAGCAGGGTTGCTGCCGCAAGCTTCTTGTTGCCGGTGCGCAGCACATTGGTGGCGCCGATATTGCCCGAGCCGATGTTCCGCACGTCGCCCAGGCCCGCCATGCGGGTCAGGATCAGGCCGAACGGAATGGAGCCGCACAGATAGCCCAAGAGCAGCGAGACAAGCATTTCCGGCGCCGACAGGGACCAACTGACCAGATCTGGCACGACGCTATTCTCCTTGGTCTGGACACGCGGGAGCGACCGGATTTCCGGCGCTCAGGCACGATGAATTGTGACACCTGCAACCAGTGTTTGCAACACCTTGCCGGTAAAACGCGCGTCCTCGAACGGACTGTTCTTGGACTTGGAAATCAGCTCATCCTTGGACACCACCCACGGATAATCCGGATCGATCAGCGCGATGTCCGCGCGCGCGCCGGGCGCCAGGCTCCCCGCATCCAGCCCGAGGATTCGGGCAGGGCGGGTCGACATCGCGTCGACCAGCCGCATCAGCTCCACATCGCCCGAGTGATAAAGCCTGAGCGCCGCCGCCAGCATGGTTTCGAGTCCGATGGCGCCGTTCTCTGCGTCGGCGAACGGCAGCCGCTTGGTGTCGACATCCTGCGGGTCATGGGCCGAGACGATGATGTCGATGACGCCCTCGGCGAGCGCCGCCACCATGGCGCGCCGGTCGTCCTCGGTGCGGAGCGGCGGCGAGAGCCGGAAGAAGGTGCGGTATTCGCCGATGTCGGTCTCGTTGAGCGTCAGATGGTTGATCGAGATCCCGGCGGTGACCTTGAGTCCGTTCTCCTTGGCGGCGCGGATCACATCGGCCGACTGCGGCACCGAGATGCTCATGGCGTGGTAGCGCGCCCCGGTCAGGCCGGCGAGCCTCAGGTCGCGCTCGAGCGGTATGATCTCGGCCTCGCGCGGAATCCCGGGCAAGCCGAGCCAGCTTGCGAACAGCCCCTCGTTCATCACCCCGGCTCCGAGCCGGCGATCCTGCGTCGCCACGGCGATCACCGCGCCGAAATCGCGCGCATAGGTCATGGCGCGGCGCATCACCGCCGGATTGTCGACCGTGTGCCGCCCGTTGCTGAGCCACACCGCGCCCGCTTCGAGAAGCAGGCCGAATTCGGTCATCTCCTCGCCCTTGAGCCCCTTGGTCAGCGCCGCCGCCGGATGAACGCGCACGACCGCCTCGTCGCGCGCCAGCCGCTGGACGAAATCAACGAGCGCCACGTCGTCGATCACCGGATCGGTGTCGGGCATCATGATGATCGAGGTGACGCCGCCGCGGGCCGCGGCCCGGCTCGCGGAGGCGATGGTCTCGCGGTGCTCGGCGCCTGGCTCGCCGATATGGACGCAGGCATCGACCAGGCCAGGAACGGCGATCAGGCCGGCGCAGTCCTCGACCTCGGCGCCGGATGGCGTTTCGACATCCACGGCGCCGGCGCCGATGGCGGCGATCCTGCCGTCGACAATGACGATGCTGCCCACCTCGTCCATCCCGGTGGACGGATCGACGATCCGGACATTGGAAAGAACCCGCGGCGTCATGGCTGGTTTCCCTCGCGCAGCATCAGCGTCTCCATCACCGCCATGCGCACGGCCACCCCCATCTCGACCTGCAGTTCGATGACGCTTTGCGGCCCGTCGGCGATGTCCGACGCGATCTCGACGCCGCGGTTCATCGGGCCGGGATGCATCACCAGCGCGTCGGGCCTGGCCAGTCTGAGCTTGTCGACGTCGAGCCCGAAATAGCGGAAATACTCGCGCACCGAAGGTACGAAGGAGCCTGCCATGCGCTCGCGCTGCAACCGGAGCATCATCACCACATCGGCGTCCTTGAGCCCGTCTTCCATGCGCTGGAACACTTCCACGCCCATGTCCGCAATGCCCGACGGCAGCAGCGTCGAGGGCGCGATCACACGGACCCGCGCGCCGAGCGCATTGAGCAGCAGGATGTTCGAGCGGGCGACGCGCGAATGCAGCACGTCGCCGCAGATGGCGACGATGAGCCGCCCGACCTTGCCCTTGGCGCGGCGGATGGTGAGCGCATCAAGCAGCGCCTGGGTGGGATGTTCATGCGCCCCGTCGCCGGCATTGATCACCGGGCATCCGACCTTCTGCGACAGCAGCGCCACGGCGCCGGCCGAGGAATGGCGAACGATCAGCACATCCGGCCGCATGGCGTTGAGCGTCATCGCCGTGTCGACGAGCGTCTCGCCCTTCTTGACGCTGGAATTGGCCACCGACATGTTCATCACATCGGCGCCGAGCCGTTTTCCCGCCAGTTCAAATGAGGCCTGGGTCCGGGTGGAGGCTTCGAAAAACAGGTTGATCTGGGTGAGGCCGCGCAGTGTCGAGGTCTTCTTCTCGCGCTGGCGGGAAATCTTCACCGCCTCGTCCGCCCGGTCGAGCAGATAGAGGATGTCCTGCTCCGAAAGCCCCTTGATCCCGAGAAGGTGGCGGTGCGGAAATGACATCATGGGTCCCATGGGATTGAAGACGTGTGCGGTCTATAGAAAGGTTCCGGGGCAGGGGCAAGCTTGCGCCGCCCTGAAAAGTGCTGTGTCCCCATGCAAAACGGCACGAATCCCTGTAAGCGAGGACCGATGAGCCCTATCCAAGCCTTTGGCCCGCAGGCCGATAATCAGAGCCCGCCCTTTTCCGGGCACAATGCCTATCGCGCCGATCCGCTTCTCAAGGACATCGCGGCCGACATGCCGCGGGCGTTGCGCGATGATTTCGAGACCGTCGGCAAGTTCGTGGCCTCCGCCGAAGCCCAGGACCTGGCCCGCATCGCCAATCGTTCTCTGCCGGAACTCAGGACCCACGACGCCTATGGCAACCGCATCGACCAGGTGGATTTCCATCCGAGCTGGCATGCGCTGATGCGCCGTTCGGTGTCTATCGGGCTGCAGGGCTCGGTCTGGGAAGGACGCCGCGAGGAAAAGGGCTTCGGCCATCAGGCCCGCGCCATCCGCTTCTTCCTCACCGCAGGGCTCGAGTGCGGCCATCTGTGCCCGCTCACCATGACCAATGCCTCGATCGCCGCGATCATGGCCTCGCCGCGCATCGAGAAGGCCTGGGCGCCGCAGATCGTCTCGCGCCGCTATGATTCGAGCCATCGGCCCGCCATGCAGAAATCGGGCGTGACCATCGGCATGGGCATGACCGAAAAGCAGGGCGG
>NZ_JAUXOD010000087.1 GCF_030682515.1 Hoeflea sp.
TGGCCGCACTTGCCGAGCGCTGGGCCAGCTCGCGAACCTCCTGGGCGACCACGGCAAAGCCCCTTCCGGATTCACCCGCCCGCGCCGCCTCGACGCCGGCATTGAGCGCCAGAAGGTTGGTCTGGAAGGCGATCTCGTCGATGACGCTGATGATCTTGGAGATTTCCCCCGATGCGGTTTCGATGCGGGCCATGGCATGGACGGCGTCCGAGACCACCTTGCGGGAGCTTGTTGTGTTGGCCTGGGTCTTTCCGGCCATGTCGCGGGCTTCCTCGGCGCGGCCCGCAGCACTGCGAACGGTGGCGGTGATCTCGTCGAGCGCCGCCGACGTCTGCTCGAGCGAGGCTGCCTGCTGTTCGGTGCGGCGCGACAGATCGTCGGCGGCCGCCTGCATTTCCGAAGCGCCGGCGTTGATCTCGTGGGTCTCGCCGCGCAGCTCCGCCATGGTCTGGCTCAGGTTTTCGACGGCGTGGTTGAAGTCGGTGCGGAGCTTTTCGAGTTCGCCGGCGAAGGGCTGGGCGAGCCGGACCTGCAGATTGCCGTTGCTCATCTCGCTCAGGCCCGCGCCCAGTTGCGAGACGGCTGCCTCCATCTCCTGATCATGGGCGGCCTGTTCGGCCTCCCGGCGCTGGCGCTCGCTCTCCGATTGCGTGCGGTTGTGCGATGCATCGGCTTCCAGCCGGCGCTTTTCGAGGGCGCCGTCCCTGAGAACGGTCAAGGCGCGGGCCAGCGCGCCGATCTCGTTGCGCTGCGCCTGCCCGGGGACCTCGATGTCGAGTTCGCCGCCGGCCAGCCCGGTGGCGACGGTGGTCAGGCGTGGAATGCCGCCGAGAACCTGCTTTGTCACCAGGACGGCGACCGCGGTTGCACCGAGCAGCACCAGGATGGCGACGATGCCGATGGTCCAGGCGATCTGGCTGGCGATGGCGTCGATCTCGGCCGAGCGGACGCCGGCAAACAGGATGCCGATGGTTTCGCCGGAGGGCGCGTAGATCGGCTCGTAGATGGTGTAGTAGGGCGTGCCCAGGATCACCGCTTCACCGCGAAAGGTCTTGCCCTGCATCAGCACCGGGTAGACCGCGCCCTTCTGGCCCAGTTCGGTGCCCACGGCGCGATTGCCGTCCGGCTTGATGATGTTCGTGGTCCTGCGCCAGAAGTCCTTGGTCTCGGGATCCCAGGCGAAGACTGTTGCCGTCTGGCCGGTCATGCGGCCGATCGTGTCGATCATCTCGTGGCTGTCAAACGCCCTCGGAATGGACTCCATGACGATGCGATCGACATTGCCGTCGCCGGCCCAGGTGACTGTCGTACCAGGCAGGTCGCGCGCCACGATCGTCGCGGCGGTGCGCAGGCTGGCGTTCTGGCTGTCGATGGCCTGTTCCTGGATGCGATCGCCGATATTGGCCGACACGGCCAGGCCGACGATGCCAATGGCCGCCAGCAGGATGGTGATGGTCATGACCGTGACGGTCTTGACGAGTCCGAATCGTGAAAAAATAGACATAAGAATCCCCTTGATTGGACATCAGGGTAGTCAATTTTCGTTAATCAAGACTCCATGAGCCCTGCAAAATTTAGGGATACGGCATGGTCTGCCCGTCTTGCCGCCCCACGGCTTCGGCAGGCACCGGGAGGCGAATCCGTGCGGGGGCCGGCGCCAGACCGGCATGGCGATCCTTCCTGCGGCGCCGGCAGTCGACCGGCCAGCAGATCACGCGGCTTGGCGCCGGTGCCGCTCGGGCAAGGTTGCCGCGCCGTCGCAAGGGGTGGGATTGTTGCCGAACAGGGCTTGCAAAGGTTTTGTGAAAACCCAATGATAGCTGATGGTTCTGGGAGGGGCTCGAAAGATATGGAACGACCTTGGACTGCGTTTTACGGCCCGTCCGTGCGCAAAGACATCGGCGAGATGCCGTTTCGCAATCTGGCACATCTGGTTAGCCACACGGCCTCCGTCTATGGCGACAAGCCGGCCTTCACGGTCTGCCTCGCCAATGGCATGAACGGGACGCTGAGCTTCCGGCAGGTCGACGAGATGTCGTCGTCGCTTGCGGCCTATCTCAGGGAGGTTGCCGGACTTGAGCCCGGCGACCGGGTGGCGCTGCAGACGCCCAATTGCCTGGCATTCCCGGTGGTGGCCTTCGCGGTGTTCAAGGCAGGCTGCGTTCTGGTCAATGTCAATCCGCTCTACACCGCCGAGGAGATGGCCAAGCAGTTCGCCGACTCGAAGCCCGCGGCGCTGGTCATCATCGACATGTTCGCCGACAAGCTGCCCGAGGCGCTGAAGGTGCACCATATTCCGACCGTGATCGTCACCCGCGTGGCGGAGTTCATGCCGGCCCTGCCGAAGATGATTGCCGGCGCGGTGCAGAAATACTGGGACAAGACCATCCACCCGGTGGATGTGCCGCATATCAGGCTGCCAGACGCGATCGCGGCCGGCGCCGCGCGGCGCGCCCAGGGCCCGGCTTCGGCCGGTTCCTACACCGCCGGCGTCGAGCCCGATGCCATCGCCTGCCTGCAATATACCGGCGGTACCACCGGGGTGTCCAAGGGGGCGATGCTGTCACACCGCAACATCATCATGAACATGGCGCAGACCATGGAGATGATCAGCGGCGTGAACAAGGGCGAGGAGGTGGCGCTGACGGCGCTGCCGATGTACCATATCTTCGCCTTCACGGTGAACCTGATCGGCTTTTACTGGATCGGGGCGCGCAACATTCTCATTCCCAATCCGCGCCCCCTGTCCAATCTCAAGCGCGCCTTCGAGAATTACCCGATCACCTGGATGAGCGGCGTCAACACGCTGTTCAACGGCCTGTCCAACGAGGTCTGGTTCCAGGACACGCCGCCCCGGCATCTCAAATTCGCCTCCGCCGGCGGCATGGCCCTGCAGAAGGCGGTGGCGGAGCGCTGGGAGTCGATCACCGGGAAACCGGTGCTGGAAGGCTACGGGCTGACGGAATCCTCGCCGGTGATCACCTTCAATCCGCTGGGACGCACCCGGCCCAACTCGATTGGCGTGCCTGTGCCGTCCACCGATGTGACGTGTCTGGCCCCCGACGGCAGGCCGGTGGCGCAGGGCGAGCCGGGCGAACTTGCCGCCCGCGGGCCGCAGGTGATGCTGGGCTACTGGAACAAGCCGGAGGAGACGGCCAAGACGATCAGGGACGGCTGGCTGCTGACCGGCGACATCGCCACCATGGATGCGGACGGCTATTTCCGCATCGTCGACCGCAAGAAGGACATGGTGCTGGTGTCGGGCTTCAATGTCTATCCCAACGAGATCGAGGATTGCCTCGCCTCGCATCCGGGCATCGTCGAATCGGCGGTGATCGGGGTTCCCGACGGGGCCGCCGGGGAGGCGGTGAAGGCCTTCATCGTCAGCCGTGATCCGGCCCTGACCGCCGAGGATGTGCGCGCCCACTGCAAGGCGCACCTGACCGGCTACAAGGTGCCGAAACTGGTCGAGTTCCGCGAGGAACTGCCGAAATCGAATGTCGGCAAGATCCTGCGCAAGGACCTGCGTCCGTCCGGATCCGCTGCGGCGCCGGTCAGTGCCTGAGACCACGGGCGCAGGCTGCGCCACGTGATTGACTAGAAACGGCCGGATGTCTGGGAGGAACCATGGTCGGACCTTTGGAACAAGCAATACTCGCGCTGATGATCTTCGTGATCATGCTTGGCATGGGCGCGTCGCTCACGCCGCGGGATTTCGCGCTGGCGCTGAAACGGCCCTACGGGCTCGTCATCGGCATCGTCTCGCAATACGGCTTCATGCCGTTCATCGCCTTCCTGCTGGCGGTCAGCCTGCCGGTCTCCGATTCGATCAAGATCGGCATCCTGATCATGGGCTGCATGCCCGGCGGCACCACCTCGAACATCTTCACCTATTTCTCCAAGGGCAATCTGGCGCTGTCGGTCCTCATGACGGTCAATTCGACCGTGTTCGGGGTGCTGCTGATCCCGCTGGTGCTGGTGATCTATGCCGGCGCGCTCGACCTGCAGATCCCGCGCGAGAACATCATCGTCACGCTGGTGCTGCTCCTGGTGCCGGTGGCGATCGGCATGGGCCTTCGCAAGCTCAACGCCAATGCCGGTGCGGTGACCGAGTTCCTGGGGTCCCTGCTGGCGGTGATCTTCATCGTGTTCCTGATCGTGTCCTGGATCCCCCGGAACTGGGAATTCCTGATGACGACGACCTGGGCCACCTATTTCGGCTCCATCGCGCTCGGCGTGTTCGGCTTTGCCATCGGCTACGGCTTCGCAGCGCTGCTCAAGCTGCATCCGCGCAATGTCCGCACCATCGCGCTGGAGACGGGCATCCAGAACGGGCCGCTGGCCATCGCCATCATCGCCTTTACCTTCTCGGGGATGGAGGCGCAGGCGGTGATGGTGGTGCCGGCGCTCTATTCGCTGTTCATCGTCATGACCTCGACGGTGCTGACGCTGTGGTTCCGCAGGATCGTGGACGCGGGCGAACAGAAGCTGCCCGACGGTCTTCTGTAGGGTCCCGGCGCGCGGCCCGGGCGGTCAGGTGAGGGTTTCCACGCTCAGCCGGTAGCCGATGCCGCGCACGGTCTGCAGCCAGACCGGATTGGCGGGGTCTTCCTCGATCTTGCGCCGGAGCCGGTTGATCTGCACATCGATGGTGCGTTCGCCGACTTCGACGTCGGGGCCGACGAGTTCATGGCGCGGCACGGTATCGCCGGCGTTCTCGGCGAAGGTGACCATGATCTCGCGCTCCCGGTCGGTCAGTCGCACCGGCTCGCCGGATTTCTTCAATTCGCGCCGGGCGATGACGAAGGTGTAGGGGCCGAACACCACCTGTTCGACCTTCGGCGCCGCCGGCTGGCCGCCGCGCTTGAGGATGTTGTTGATCCGGAGCACCAGCTCGCGCGGATTGAAGGGTTTGGCCAGATAGTCGTCGGCGCCCGCCTCGAGCCCGTCGATGCGGGCGTCGCCCTCGGCGAGCGCGGTCAGCATCAGGATCGGCACGGACTTGATTTCGCGGAGCGACCGGGTCAGCGACAGGCCGCTTTCGCCCGGCATCATCACGTCGATGATCAGCATGTCGAAATCGATGCCGTCAAGCTTGCGCCGCGCCTCGGCTGCGTCGGCCGCGGTGGTGACGCGGAAGCCTTCTCCGCTGAGATAGCGCGAGAGCAGTTCGCGGATACGGGTGTCGTCGTCGACCACGAGAAGGTGGGCGGCGTCGTCGCCTGGCAAGGGGGTGGTCATCGGGGTCAATCCCTCATTCAGCCGGTTCGTCTGGCGGCCGGTTAGTCTGGTTGATCGGTTCGTGCCGCGGGGTTGATCATACCCGAAAGAAACGCCTTGACCACGGCCCGTCCGCTTTCATCCAGACCTTCCAGTGCATCGGCGATGCGGCGAGACTGTGGCCTTGCCAGCGCCAGCGCCAGTTCGCGCCCGCGGCGGGTCGGGTACAGCCGGCGCTGCCTGCGGTCCTCGGGGCCGGCGACCTGGGCGACGTAGCCAGAATCGATCAGTTCCTTGAGCACCCGGGCGAGCGATTGCTTGGTGATCTTGAGCGTTTCGAGCAGGGCGGCAACCGTCAGTCCCGGCTCGCGGTTGACGAAGTGGACGACGCGGTGGTGCGCCCGGCCGAAGCCGGAGGTGTCGAGAATGGCGTCCGGATCGGATATGAAATCGCGATAGGCGAAGAACAGGAGCTCTATGATCTCGAAATCTATGTCTTCGGCTTCGCCCATCGGCTGGTCGAGAATATCGTCGGACAAGGGTTTGATTGCGCCGTCACGGTCCATGGCGACATTTCCTTTCGAATACGTCAGCTATGTTGACATAAATTGGCGCAATTGCTAGCTTTGAATTGCGCGCGAGGCAAACTGGCCTTGCCCGCCGGCTTGGCATTGCCCGTTTCCGGCGCCTTTCGGCCCTGGCCCCGCGGTCACCGACACCGGCTTCAGACAACAGATGACGGCGGCATACCGCCTGGAGGAAACGCGATGGCGTCCGTACCTTTTGACCAGCTCGAGGGTGAAATCTGGTTCAACGGTGAATTCGTGCCGTGGAAGGATGCAAAGATCCACGTGCTGACCCACGGCCTGCACTATGCCAGCGCCGTGTTCGAAGGCGAGCGCGCCTATGGCGGCGAGATCTTCAAGCTGACCGAGCACACCGAGCGGCTGCACACATCGGGCGAGATCCTCGGCTTCAAGATTCCCTACAGCGTGGCCGAGATCGACCAGGCATGCATCGAGCTTCTGGCCCGACAGGGACTGACGGACGCCTATGTGCGGCCGATCGCCTGGCGCGGCTCGGAAATGATGGGCGTCTCGGCGCAGAAGAACCGGATCAACCTCGCCATCGCCATCTGGCAGTGGCCGAGCTATTTCAACCCGGAAGAGCGGATGAAGGGCATAAGGCTCGACATCGCCGAATATTGCCGGCCCGACCCGCGCACAGCGCCGTCACGGTCCAAGGCCGCCGGGCTCTACATGATCTGCACGCTCTCCAAGCACCGGGCCGAGGAGCGGGGCTATGCCGACGCGATGATGCTCGACTGGCGCGGCCGGGTGGCGGAAGCCACCGGCGCCAACATCTTCTTTGTGCGTGACGGCAAGATCCACACGCCGGATCCCGATTGCTTCCTCGACGGCATCACGCGGCGCACGGTGATCGGGCTTGCGAAGAAGCGCGGCTATGAGGTGATCGAGCGGGCGATCATGCCCGAGGAGCTCGACGGGTTCGAGCAGTGCTTCCTGACCGGCACCGCGGCAGAAGTCACGCCGGTGTCGGAAATCGGCCCGCACCGCTTCACCGTGGGCGAGATCGCCAGGAACCTCGTCACCGACTACATGGCCGAGGTTCAGCCGAAGAAGGCCGCGGCCGAATAGTCTATCCGACACCTCCACGACACAGGCGGCGCTCCGAAAGGACCGCCGCCTTTTTTGTTGAGCCATTCCCGGGAATGGACGGGGCCATGTCCACAGTCATTCCGGCCTTGAGCCGGAATCCAGCTACGGCGCGTCCGCGCCGTGAAAGAGTCTTTTTGCGATCAAGGACTTGATCGCGCTGGATGCCGGATCAAGTCCGGCATGACGGGGTTCGACGGATTGCCACGACAAAGCGACAAGAAGCTGGTTTTTCGGGGTTTGTCAGGGGTCTGAGGTAGCGCTCCGAAAGGAACGCCGCCTTTTTGTGTTCGCGGCCTGCCTATTCCGCGGCGTCGTTGAAGACGCCGCGGCGGATCTGGTCTTCCTCGATGGATTCGAACAAGGCGCGGAAATTGCCTTCGCCAAAGCCCTCGTCGCCCTTGCGCTGGATGAATTCGAAGAAGATCGGCCCGATCACAGTCTTGGAGAACACCTGCAGCAGGATCTTGGTCATGCCGCCATCGATCACGCCTTCGCCATCGATGAGGATGCCGTGCTTCCTGAGCTTGTCGATCGGTTCGTCATGGCCGTGCACGCGGGTCCTGGATTGTTCGTAATAGGTGTCGGGCGGGCCGGGCATGAACCTGACGCCCTTGTCCGCGATCCAGTCGGTGCCCGCATAGATGTCGTCGGTGCCGACCGCGATGTGCTGGATGCCTTCGCCATTGTACTTGCGCAGGTACTCCTCGATCTGGCTCCGGTCGTCGGTGGATTCGTTCAATGGGATGCGGATCCGGCCGCAGGGCGAGGTGATGGCGCGCGAGACCAGGCCCGTGAGCTTGCCCTCGATGTCGAAGAAATGGATCTGCTTGAAGTTGAACAGGTCGCGGTAGAAATCCCACCATTTGTCCATGTTGCCGCGGATGACATTGTGGGTCAGGTGGTCGAGATAATAGAAGCCCGCGCCCTGGGGCTTGGGGTCGCGCTCGCCCAGCCACTCGAAATCGGCGTCATAGGCTGAGCCTTGAGATCCCCAGGTGTCGACGAAATAGAGAAGCGAGCCGCCGATGCCGACGATGGCGGGAACATCGAGCGTCTTGTCGGCGCCAGTGTATTCCTCGGCCCCCTTCGACACCGCATGCTTGAGCGCCTGCTTCGCGTCGGCGACGCGCCAGGCCATCGACGGGGCGCAGGGGCCGTGGATGTCGACGAAACGGTCGGCAAACGAGCCCTTCTCGGCGTTGAGGATGTAGTTGATGTCGCCCTGGCGCCAGACGGTGATCGCCTTCTCGCGGTGGCGCGCCACTGGCTCGTAGCCCATGCGGGCAAACAGCGCCTCAAGCGCCGCGGGATCGGGATGGGCGAATTCGACGAATTCGAAGCCGTTGGTGCCGGCAGGGTTGTCCTCGGAAATGGCGGCGCGCGGCGCATCGTGGGGGAACGGGCCCATCGTGTCTCTCCTCTTTTCGTGTCCGCGCGGATCATCAGCGCCCGCGCTTGTTGACTGATGCGCATGATGAAGCATAATTTGCGCAAGGTGCATGCATTGATCACGCTCCATCGCGTCATGCTGCATGAAGTGTGCGCCATATGGTCCATGGGAGAGAAGGTCGTGCATCCTGATGAATTCGACCGCAAGCTGCTGCGGCTGCTGCAGCAGGACGGGCGGCTCACCAACAACGAGCTGTCGCAGAAGATCAACCTGTCGGCGTCGCAATGCTCGCGCCGGCGCACGCGGCTCGAGCAGGAGGGCTTCATCAAGGGCTACCGGGCCGATCTCGACCGCGAGAAGCTCGGCATCGGCATCATCAACCTGATCACGGTGACGCTCGCCACCCACAACCGCGACAATGCCCAGCGCTTCGCCCGGCTGATCGGCGGCCTGCCGGAGGTGCTGGAGGCCTATTCGCTGACGGGCGAGATGGACTACATCATCAAGGTGGTGACGCCGGACCTGCGTGCGCTCTCGGCCTTCGTCAGCGACGTGCTGCTGCCGCATGAATCGGTCCAGCACGTCAAGACCGCGATCGTGCTCGACACGTTGAAAGAGGGCGGCGGGCTGCCGGTCTAGGCGAGCGGACGTGCGCAGCCGGCCGAGGGGCAGCACAGGCATTTTACCGCAGGTCGCCGCAAACGGGTTCAGGTTTGAGGTGGTTTGCGGTAGGAACAGACAAGACACTTGCCGGCGGCGGAGACTGCCGAGCGTGAAACGGCCAACAGGGATCACAATCATGGGCGATCTGCGCGCGGGCATCATTCCCGTCACGCCATTCCAGCAAAACTGCACGGTGCTGTTCGATCAGGACACGAGATCGGGCGTCGTCATCGATCCGGGCGGCGATGTCGATGTGATCCTGCAGACCATCGCCGAGAACGATCTGAAGATCGAGGCGATCTGGCTCACCCACGGCCATATCGACCATGCCGGTGGCGCCGACGAGCTGCGCGAAAAACTGAAGATCCCGATCATCGGCCCGCATGAGGCCGACCTGCCGCTGCTGTCGGGGCTTGAGCAACAGGCGAAGATGTTCGGCGTCGAGATGGACGTGCGCAATGTCGTGCCGGACCGGTGGCTCAAGGATGGCGACCGCGTCGCATTCGGCGCCTATGAGTTCGAGGTCTATCATACGCCCGGCCATGCGCCGGGCCATGTGATCTATTACAACCGCGCGGAAGGCTTCGCGCATCTGGGCGACGTGCTGTTTGCGGGCTCGATCGGCCGCACCGACCTTCCGGGCGGCGACCACCAGACGCTGCTCAACTCGATCCGCGACAAGGTCTTTCCCCTGGGTGATGAGACCGGCTTCATCTGCGGCCACGGGCCGGGCGGCAAGATCGGCGACGAGCGCCGCACCAATCCGTTCCTGAAGGGCCTGTAGCGCTCACAAGCGGCAGGCACCCTGAGGACAGCCCACGAAAAAACCGGCCGTCGCAGGGCGAGGCCGGTTCGGATGGGTGGAAGCGCCGGCTCCCGGAAGGGGCGGGTTTGCGCCCGGTCCAAGGCGCCGCAGGCCGGCCTCGCAAAACCGCTGCGCGGTCTTGCGAGAGATGCATCACCTGACGACGCAGAAGTGGTCGCGTCCATCATAACCGCGATAGGTGCCGGTCGACGGATTGAAGGAGCGGTACTTGTTGGAGCAGTAGCGCATCCAGGACTGGGTCCAGGGCTCAAAGGTGCCGCCGACATTGCGCGGTGCATGCGGCTCGCGGTAGATCACCTGGGGATTGTGGCTGTTGGCGATGGCCCCGCCAATAATCGCCGCGGCGCCGAGGCCGATGATGCCCAGCGCGATGGCGTCGTTGTTGCGGCGGTCGCGGTAGACATATTTGCCGTGGCCGCCGTGGCGATAGACGTAGTCCTGGCTGTGCTGGCGGCGGTCGCTGTATTCGCGGTAATTGTAGATCCGGCTCATGTCCTGATCCTGGTAATGCTGCCGCTTCCAGTACCTGTCACCGGCATTGGCGACGGTCGTCAATGGTGCAAGCGCGGTTACGGCGGTCAGCAGGGTGATGCCGAGTGTCTTCGCAAATGTCTTCATCGGAACGTCCTTTCCGGGTGACGGGTGTGTCTGGGACCGGTGTGTTGCCGGCATGAGACAACCCTATCGAGATGAAGCTGAACGGCAGCTGAACAAATCCTTAACACCATCAATCGGGCTAAAATCGGACACTTGACGCGAAAGCGTGTCGCGATCCTGCGCAGATGCGTGGTCCGCAGTGTCGCCGTGTGCGGCCCCAGGCGGGGCCCTGAACCGGCGCCGCTTGGGGGCCGGATGCGCAGTCATGAAAAACCCGGCGATGTATGACCGCCGGGCCCTGTTTCAAGCGTGCCGATCTGCTGCGGCGGATCAGGCGAGGCGCAGATTAACTGCCTTGGGTCCCTTGCCGCGGCGATCCGGCTCGGTGTCGAAGGCAACCTTCTGGTTCTCCTCCAGCCCGGTCATGCCCGAGGCTTGCACTGCGGAGATGTGAACGAAGATGTCCGCACCGCCATTGTCGGGCTTGATGAAGCCGAAGCCCTTGTCGACGTTGAAGAATTTTACGGTACCAGTTTCGGCCATGCTGTCAGGTCCTTTGATTGCCTTCCGGTCTCCAAGCGGTTTTTCCGGTCGGCGAGCATCATGTCATATCCCGCATTTGCGCGGGGGTTATGGCAGGCAGTTCTTGAAGTGTTTGGAAAGGTCCTGATTTTAACGACTTTACCCCGAGACACCATGTGGCGCGGGGGGCTTTCATCCCAGTCGTCCGAAGTTTTTTGTGCGGCTTCGGCTCGCATGTTTCTGGTCTTCCCGTGTTCGCAAATTGCCCGAACAGCTAAAAGATGATTGTTTTGTTGGAAATTGGCAAGCAAAAGTTTGAAGACACGTTAAGAGTGCAATGGTCGCGCCTGGCCGGATCGCGCGAAGCGATCCGGCCAGGTTTCGGCAGTTACTCGACGATCGAGATTTCGGTCGCGTCGGTGGTGCCGTCGGTGAAGACGACCTTGACGGTCTTGCCGGCTTCGATGCCTTCCAGCACGACGCCTTCAGCAGCCTTGAACACTTCGCCGGTTTCCAGCTCGACAGTGGCGGCTGCGGCGTCAACGGCCTTGACAACGCCCTGTGCTTCGCCAGCGAAGGCGGTCGAGAGCATGGCTGCGGATGCGAATGCGATTGCAACGATCTTTTTCATGTGTCTTTTCCATAGTTGTTACCCCGATCCGCGGCCGGCCGGCAGGTTTGCCGGACAGGTATCGGCGGCGGTGGGACGGCGGTGATATGCGCTCGCTTTTTTCCCCGCGCAAGCGGAGAAAAGATATATTTTTCAAGGTCTAAACCGGCACAATTTTGCCATGATCCGCTTCAATCCATCGCCGTTTTTGCCCGTGGGATCCGCCCTGAAACCGGCGCATGACCAGAGTGCCGCCGGCCTGCCCACGGGGGCCGGCCGGCGGCCATTGACCTATTCCACCACGGTAACCGAGGTGGCGTTGGTGGTGCCGTCGTCATAGGTGATCGCGACCCTTCCGCCCGGCTGCAGGTCCCCGAGTTCAACTCCGTCGGCGACGGTGAAGGTCTCGCCGCTTTCGAGCGTGATCATCTTGGTCATTGCGTCGTAATTGGTGACGACGCCTTCGACCTCCGCCGCAAAGGCTGCGCCTGTCAGCGCCAGGACCGAAGCTGCTGCAAGAATGGATTTGATCATGGGGTGTCTCCCTGTCTGGTTGGGCACCGGTAGTGGTGCTACAGGGAGGAACCTAAGTCGCGCCGGTCGCCCGTGGCAAATCACTTGGCGTAAATAAAATCAACAATATCAATGACATAATCTGGCCACAATGGGTGCGGTCAGAGCCGGACCCAGGCGCGCCGCGCAGGCTTTCCAGCTGAAACAGCTTGGCGGTCAAGGCTTTGTCCTTGCCCCGCTTCCGCCCCGATTGTGGCGGGCTCGTGTGCCGGCGCCGGTGTGGCGATCACATCCTGGCGCCTGACGCGCGCCAAGGCGCTCAGGTCGCGGGTCTTTGTCTGGCTGTCGGGCCCAGTTCGGCCAGCAGGATGGCCAGGAAGATCAGCAGTCCGCCGGCATAGCCGAGCGCCGGCATCTGCTCTCCCAGCAACAGCGCCGCGAACAGGGCGGCAAACAGCGATTCCGTCGACAGGAAGATCGCGGCCTGGGGCGCGGTGGTGTAGCGCTGGCCGATCACCTGCAGGGTAAAGGCAACTCCTGTCGCCACCACGCCGGCATAGAGGATTTCCGGCAGCGCCCCCGACAGGGCCGCAAGGCTCACCGGCTCGGTTGCCAGCCCGACGCAAAGGCCCAGCACCGAGGCAAGTGCGAACTGCACGAAGGACAGGGTGAGCGGCCGTCCGCTCGGTCCGACGAAGCGGCCGACGAGGATCACCTGCACCGCATACATGAAGGCACAGCCGATGGTGAGAAGGTCGCCATTGTTGAGATCGGCCGGGTTGCCGCCGGCCAGCATCCAGATCCCGGCAAAGGTCATCAGCACCGCGGGCCAGATCACCGGGTGGGGCTTCTGGCCCAGAACCAGCAAGGTGATGACGGGAACGAACACCACATAGAGCCCGGTCAGGAAGCCGGAATTGGTCACATTGGTGATGGTCAGGCCCACCTGCTGCAGGCCCATGGCCAGAAACAGCGCCAGGCCGATCAGGCCAAATCCGCGAAGATGGGCCGCCGACAGCGGCTGCGTCGCCTTGCGGGACTCGCGCCAGGCGAAGGGCGCCAGCACCAGGCTCGCCACCAGGAAGCGCATGCCCACGAACAGGAACGGACCGAGACTGTCCATCGCCGTCGATTGCGCGACAAAGCCCGCACCCCAGATGGCGCCGGCAAGGAGAAGCAGCAGGTTGGCGACATGACGTGGCATGGATCATCGGTCCGGAGGGGTTGCGTGGCGCAGGACCGGCTAGCAGGTGTTGCGGCCGCGGGCAAGCAGCAGGCGGCGTGCCGATCTCGCAGATGTGAAGTTGGCTCCGCTTGACTCTGGCTGGCCGGCATTCAAAATCCGCCGTGTCATCAGGCGCGGGGCGCTGACCCCGCCATGTCAATCCAGGGAGAGCGGAATGAGCAGGACTTGTCATACATTGTTACTGGCCGCCTCGCTGGGGGCGGTCCTGTCGGGCTCGGCCTTTGCGGCGGGAGACTCGGGATCGGGCAACTCCTCCGCAAGCTGCGAGAACGGACAGGTCTGGGACGAAAGCCAGAAGAAATGCGTGGTGCCGAAGAAAGGCTCGCTTGACGATGACAGTCTTTACGAGGCGGGACGGGACCTGGCCTATGCGGGCCGCTATGAGGAAGCCATCAACGTGCTGAGTCTGGCGTCCAACCGCAATGACAAGCGCATCCTCAACTTCCTCGGCTTTTCGCATCGCAAGGACGGACGCCTGGAAGTGGGTATCGGCTACTACCGCCAGGCCATCGATGTCGATCCGACCTACACGCTGGTCCGGGAATATTACGGAGAGGCGCTGCTGATGAAGGGCGATGCCGCTGGCGCGCGCGCCCAGCTCGCCGCCATCGAGACGCTGTGCGGATCGCAGGCCTGCGAGGAGTACCAGACCCTGGCCGCCCGCATCGAAGCGTTCAAGACGTCCAGGGCCGTGACCAGGACCTATTGAGGCGAGCCTCGACCTGCGACGCCCGGCTCAGCGCTGGGCGAACAGGGCCTCGAGCCGGGCGCGGTTCTTGCCCATGTCGGATGAGCCGAGTTGGGCCGCCGCATAGGCCATCAGTCCGGTGCGGCCGTCGGGCAGGGCTCTCGCCTCGAGATGAATGACGTCGGGAAACCGCATCAGCGGCGAATGGGTGACGAACCGCGCCCTGGCAGGGTCGGTGCGATCGTCAACCCGGCGCGCCAGCGAATCGCCGGCCAGGAGCCGCTGCGCCAGCCGCTCGATGGCGGCGGGCGGGGCGTCGTCGACGGGCGCGAGCTCGAAATCGGGGTTTTCGCAGAGGCCGGGACTGCAGGCCAGCGCATCATTGGCCGAGGGGCTGCGCGCGCCCGCGCTGAAATCATGCTGGCCGCGGTCGGGCGATCCGGCGATCCATTCCCAGCTTCGCTCCCGGCCGATCAGCACAAAGGCCAGCAGCGCAAATCCAAACAGCGAGACAAGAACCAGCAGGATGGTCTTGAACATTATCATACTCCAGGTTGACCGATCGCGATCCGTGACCGCGATTGGTCAGAACCCGTAGCATGCCGGATTGCTCATTCGGTGGCGGCGTCGGACCGCGACACGCGCAGCAGCGCGCCGTTGCTCTCGTCGGTCACCATCAGCAGCGCCCCGTCCGGCGCAACGCGGACATCGCGGATCCGACCGTAATCGCCCTTGAGCATCCGTTCCTCCGACAGGACTTCGCCGGTTTCGGGGTCAAGGTCAAGCCGGACCAGCAACTGGAACTTGAGCGCGGCCACCAGCAGGTTGCCGTCCCATTCCGGAAACATCTCGCCGCGATAGACCGCCATGCCGCCCGGCGCGATCGACGGGTCCCAGTAATGGATGGGCTGCTCCATGCCTTCGGCCGCCGTGCCCTGGCCGATCTCGACGCCCGAGTAGTGGCGACCGTAGGAAATCACCGGCCAGCCGTAGTTGCGGCCGGCTTCAGGCAGGTTGACTTCGTCGCCGCCGCGGGCGCCGTGTTCGACGGCATAGAGCACGCCGGTTTGCAGATCGATGTCCATGCCCTGCGGGTTGCGGTGGCCGGTTGACCAGATCTCGGCCGCGCCGCCGCCGCCCGCGAAGGGATTGTCTGCGGGAATGGAGCCGTCGGCGGCGATGCGCAGCACCGAACCGGCGTGATCATTGGGGTCCTGCGCCCGGTCAGGCTCGCCGCGATCGCCGATGGTGAAGAACAGGGTTCCATCCTCGGCCACCGCGATCCGGGAGCCGAAATGCTGGCCCGCCCCGGTGAACCGGTTCATCCGGAAGATTTCCTCGACGTCGGTGAGTGCCGTCGCATCCTCGGACAGCCGGGCGCGGGCGATTGCGGTTCCCGCTCCGCCGCCCCCGGGCGCGCTGTAGCTCAGGAACAGGGTGCGGCTGGTGGCAAAATCCCGCGCCAGCGCGACGTCGAGAAGCCCGCCCTGGCCGCGGGCCACCACCTTCGGCACGCCGGAGATCGGCGCCGACACGTCACCATCGCGCACCAGGCGCAAGGCGCCGCTCCGCTCGGTCACCAGCAGCCCGCCATCGGGCAGCGGCTCGACGGCCCAGGGGTGATCGAGGCCGCTGGCGAGGACCTCGACATCGATTCTGACCTCCTTGGTCGCGATCGTGTCGCGCGCCATCACGGCGCTTGCCGGGGCCAGCACAAAAGCCACGGAGAGGCTCGCTGCCGCGATGATGCGTTTCGGGTCGGTTGGTCTGTGTGACATGGTCACCTCCTAGCGTTCCGTTTTGCGCTCTGGATTGGATATGGGGCGCCTAAGCCCGATGAAAAGGATGCACAGACCCATCCTCGCCGGTGACGATGGCGAAATTCCGGCTACACTTGACGGTCATGGACAGCGCCGATTCGCACACCGACACCAAGACCGATGGCCCGGGCGCCGGCCGCCGCCAGCCTGCCTGGCGCGCCAGTGCCCTGGCCCTGTTCCTGCCGGGCCTGGTGGTGGCGGGCGGCTATGCCGCCCTGTGGCTCTTTCTTCATCTCGACGGCAGGGGCGATGGCCCCTTGGCGCGGGTCTGCCTGCTGGTCCTGGTGATCGGCGTGCCGCTGATCCTCGCCCATGCCGGACTGCGGCTGTCGACCACCGGGCTTGCCTTGCGCGGGGCGCATCTCGAAGCCCATCCCGGCTTTCCGGCGCGCGATCCGGTGAGTGTCGCCTATACGGCGGTCACCGGCGTGTCGCTGAAGCGGGGCCTGTCGGGCTGGATCACGGGAGCAGGCTCGCTGGTGATCGAGCGGGAGAATGCTCCGACGGTGGTCGTGGCCGGACTGGCTGATCCGGAAGGCGCGCGCGCGGATCTGTCTGGACGCCTGGCGGAACTCGGCGTGAGTATGTCACGCGCCTGACCTTGGCTGCACGGGGGGCGCCGGGACCGGCGCCTTCAGGCTCTGGGAAGGGGCCGCGGGGCCGCGCAGCACCGCGTCGGCCTCGGCACGGGCCTGGATGATCAGCACGGTGAGCAGCGCCAGGCATCCGATCAGCGCCATCAGCGCAATTCTGACGATGGCAGTGCGTTCGCGGCGGGCTGGCCTGGCAGTAAGGAAATCGTCTTCCGGAAACATGATCTACCCCGATCTGTGCTGTTCCGGGACACATTAGCCGTCGGAAGGCGACGCCAATCGGACAGGATTGTGGCGCGGATGCACTCTTGTCGTGTCAAGATTGTGTCGCGGGTTAACCAAACGTGAACATGGATTTTTCTGGGTTAACAAGCGCGCCGCGGCGCTTCACGGCCGGTCAGCGGGTCCGCTTGCCGAAGGTCGCTGTGCGGCGGGGCAGGTGCACAGGCGCCGTGGCGCTGCGCGACAGGCCCTGTCCCGGATCCCGCGGCATTGCGCCATGGAGCTGGTCGGCAGGGGAGCCCGGTTGCGGCAGAACCTGTTCGGGGAAGCGGTCATCGAAGGTCCTTGGCACGATCTCGGGACGCGCCAGGACATAGCCCTGCATCAGCTGCACGCCGATTTCTTGGCAGAACTGCACCTGGTGCTCCTCTTCGAGCCCTTCGAACAGCACGGTGATGCCGCGCTCGATGAATTGCTCCACCATCAGCTTGAGCAGGCCCATGCCCGCCGATGTCTCGGTGAAGCGGCGCACCCAGGCGGCGTCGAACTTGAGAACGTCGGGTTTGAGATCGTCGACCCGTCTTGTGTCGGACTCGTCGGCGCCATAGTCATCCACGGCAATCTTGAACAGCCGCGCGCGCAAGCCGCCCACCAGCCGGTGCAGCACCGCCTCGTCGCCGCTGCCCTGCTCGGTGATCTCGCAGACGATGCGACCGGGCCTGAGACCGGCCTTGAGCGTGACGTCGACCATGTGGTCGACTTCCGCGTCGATGTCGGCGACGGCGTCAAACAGGCCGGGATTGAAATTGATGAACAGCCGGGCTTTCTTGCGGCCGAGCTTGCCCATGTTGAGAATGTGCAGCTCACGGCACAGCGTGTCGACGGCGATGGCGTCGTCGTGCTCGACCAGAGAGAAGAAATGTTCGGGCGACACCGGCTGGCCGTTGCGCTGGGCGCGAATGAGCGCCTCGAAGGCCTCGATGGTCAGGTGGCCGTGCTCGTTCTGGCTGAAGATGGGCTGGAAGGCCGTGCGCAGCACGAAGGGACCGTAGGACGTGGTGTAGAAGCCCCGGTCATCTTGCAGGAAATGCGGATCGCGACGCCCTGGCATGTCGCGCAGGTCTCCGTTTGGCGTGCAGCCTAAGACTCGGAGTTTAGCCGCCAAAACTTTCCGCAAGGTTAAATCTGGGCTTGCGGGCCGGTGAGGCGGCTTGCATCAGCGGCGAGGTTGCGACATAGAAACACACGGGCGCGGGCCGCGCCCCTGGCGGTGCGATCCCGGCGGATGGCACCCATCTGTCTCGCAAAGTCAGCCCCTGGCATCACGTCAAGCACCGGAGCGCATTCCATGGCCTTTCTCGCCGAAGCCCTTTCCAGGGTGAAACCGTCCGCAACCATCGCCGTCTCCCAGAAGGCGCGCGAACTCAAAGCCAAGGGCCGCGATGTCATCGGGCTTGGCGCAGGCGAGCCAGATTTCGATACCCCGGACAATATCAAGGCGGCGGCGATTGACGCGATTAACCGCGGCGAGACCAAGTACACGCCGGTATCGGGCATCCCGGAACTGCGCAAGGCGATTGCCGCCAAGTTCAAGCGCGAGAACAATCTCGATTACGACTGGCAGCAGACCATCGTCGGCACCGGCGGCAAGCAGATCCTGTTCAACGCCTTCATGGCGACCATGAACCCGGGCGACGAAGTCGTCATCCCCGCGCCCTACTGGGTCAGCTATCCGGAAATGGTGGCGATCTGCGGCGGCACGCCGGTGTTCGTCTCGACCACCATCGAGAACGACTTCAAGCTGCAGCCGGCCGATCTCGAAGCCGCGATCACGCCGAAGACCAAATGGCTGATGTTCAACTCGCCGTCCAACCCCTCGGGCGCGGCCTATTCGGAAGCCGAACTCAGGGCGCTCACCGATGTGCTGCTGCGCCATCCCCATGTCTGGATCCTGTCGGACGACATGTACGAGCACCTGACCTATGGCGATTTCGTCTTCACCTCGCCGGCGCAGATCGAGCCGCAGCTCAAGGACCGGACGCTGACCATGAACGGCGTGTCGAAGGCCTATGCCATGACCGGCTGGCGCATCGGCTACGCCGCCGGTCCGCTGGAGCTGATCAAGGCGATGGACATGATCCAGGGCCAGCAGACCTCGGGCGCCTGCTCGATCGCCCAATGGGCGGCGGTGGAAGCCTTGAACGGCACGCAGGATTTCATTCCGAAGAACAAGGAGATCTTCCGCGGCCGTCGCGATCTCGTGGTGTCGATGCTCAACCAGGCCAAGGGCATCCAGTGCCCGGTGCCGGAAGGCGCGTTCTACGTCTATCCGTCCTGCGCGGGCTGCATCGGCAAGACCGCGCCCTCGGGCAAGGTGATCGAGACCGACGAGGACTTCGTCACCGAACTGCTCGAGACCGAAGGCGTCGCCGTGGTCCACGGCTCGGCCTTCGGTCTTGGCCCCAACTTCCGCATCTCCTACGCCACCTCGGAAGACCAGCTCGAGGAAGCCTGCAACCGCATCCAGAGGTTCTGCGCCGCGCTGCGCTGAGCCGACGGCCGTCTCACGACCCGATCCCGTCCCGGCGCTCCCGGGGCGGGATTTTTTGTTGGCTCAAGTGCGCGAACGCAGCGGCTACTGCCCCGGGCGCAGCAGCCAGTAGCCGACGCCAGAGACGGCGGCGGTCAGCAGCGTGCCCCAGGCCATGTCGACGAGGCTCATGGCCAGCGGCCAGTTCTTGAGCGTCGACAGATTGGTGATGTCGTAGGTTCCGTAAGCCGCGAAGCCGAGGATGGCGCCCAGCAGCAGCGCATCGGTGAGCGAGCCCGAGCGCGCGGCGGGCGCCGACGCCAGGATCACGATCGCCGCCGAATACATCACGTAGAACATTGCCGCGATCGGCAGCTTCGGGCTTTCCAGCATCAGGTCGCCCAACTAGCGGACGTAGAAGCTGCGGGCGACGAGGCCCAGCCAGATGGCGTCGACGATCAGCAGGAAGGCAGCAGAGCCTGCCCAGGCCTTGAGGAAGCCGGCGGGAATGATCATCGGAAGCTCTCCCGCAGGAACGGACGGGCGGCGGCGGTTCGGGGAAGTGTCTTTTCACGGGCGCTCATCGGCATGTCTTTCGTGGATGTTGCAGTTCACTTCAGTCTCTACGCGCTTTTGACGCGAGCGGTTCAAGCCTTGGTTGCGGCGGAATAGGTTTCGGGGACGAGGACCTTCAGCGCGCCGGCGTGGCAGATGAGTTCGACCTCGGTGTCGAGCGGCACGATCTCGCCGTCGATGGCGGCCCTGGTGCCTGCGCGCCGGTCCGGAAACCTGAGTGTCACGGCTGTCGCCGTGCCGACCGTCATGCCGGGATCTTCCTGGAGCCTGCCAAAGGCCGCGTGCAGCGTCATCCGGAAGACCTCGCCCGTGCCGACGGCATGGGACTGGTAGATCCCCAACACGCCGGCATCGAGCACCGGCG
The DNA here is from genome assembly GCF_030682515.1 of Hoeflea sp. Lineage (GTDB taxonomy): Bacteria > Pseudomonadota > Alphaproteobacteria > Rhizobiales > Rhizobiaceae > Hoeflea. The sequence goes on from NZ_JAUXOD010000087.1 coordinate 20,060, forward strand.
CATAGGCGAGCGGCGTGTCGCCGAACAGATTGTTGGACACCGCAATGGCCGAGACGAGATGGCTTTCGCGGCCCGATCCGGTGTCGACCTCGATGCGGAACTTCGGCGGGTGCAGGATCACCCGGCCCAGGGTCTTGAGGGTGGAGGCGATCTTGCGCATGCGGGTCGAGGTGTCGAGCCGGTCGCGCTGGCGCACCAGGCGGGCGTGCAGGCCGGCCGAGAACTGATGGACGAAGGGGCGGCCATTGGCGGTGGCGATGTCGAGCGGCATCACGGTGGCCGTTGCCAGGGCTTCCAGCGCCGCCGGCGGATCAAGCGGCAGGCCGAGGCCGCGGGCAAACAGGTTCATGGTCCCGAGCGGGATCACGCCCAGTGTCTTGCCCGACTTGAAACAGGAAGCCGCCGCCGCCGAGATCGTGCCGTCGCCGCCGCCGGCCACGATGGTCGCGACATCCTTGTCGCCGGCGGCTTTGTCGAGCGCCTCGACGAGATCGGCGCCCGAGACCAGCCGCACCTCGCAGCCGTCGCCCAGTCCCGAGAGCCTGTCGCAGGCCATGTCGCCGAACTCCCTTGCATCCATTCCACGAATGGTGCCGCCGTCCTGGTTGAGAATGAGTACGGTGCGCATGGATGCTCCTGCTGGGCCGAGCGAAACGGACGGGTCCCATCCGTTTCTAAACGTCAGCCCACACGCTTTGGATCTGGCGGGGCGATGTGTCCTTGAAGATGGGAACCATCTCAAGGGATCGCACCCGCAGGGCGGGACAACGGTCTATAACACGGCGGCCCGGCTTAGGTTCCACACGCGCCTGTTTTTCCGGCGCGGTGCGCGGGCCGATCAGCCGGTCGAGCCGGGCAGTGTGGCACGGTAAGCGATCAGTCCCTCGGCCAGCGCGTCGAAGGTCACCCGGCAGCGCGGCACGGTTTTCAGGTCCTCGTGCATCACCAGCCAGGTCATCAACTCAAGCTCGATCCTGTCGGCAAACAGCCGCACCAGGTCCTTGTCGCGGGCGGCGAGGCCGACCTGGCATATGCCGATGCCGCCGCCGGCCCGGATCATTGCCAGCTGCGCGGCATTGCTGTCGGTGCGGACCGCAAAGCGCAGGTCCGCGAGTTCGGGACGGGTTTTCAGCATGTCGCGGATATAGGCCAGCTGCCGGTCGAAGCCAATCGCCCGGTGCGAGGACAGGTCTTCCAAGGTCTTCGGCGTTCCATGCCGCTCGAGGTACCGGCGATGGGCAAACATGCCGAGCGGAACGCCGCCGATCCGCCGGCTCAGCAGCGCGCCCTGGGTCGGCTCGACCATGCGCACGGCAATGTCGGCCTGCTGGCCGAGCAGATCCTCGACGGCGTCGGAGAGCGAGAGTTCGATCGCAAGACGCGGGTGGCGGTCCTGAAGATCCGCCAGGATCGGCGGCAGCACTTCAAGCCCGACCACCTCGCTCGCGCTGATGCGCACCGTGCCTTCGGGACTTGCGGCATCGCCCGATGCGGCGCGCGCCAGCGCCGCGGCGCTCGACGCCATGGTTTCGGCATAGGCGCGCATGGCGAGCGCCGTCTCGGTGGGCGCCAGGCCCTGGTGCGAGCGCAGGAACAGCGGCTTGCCCGACGCCTGCTCGAGCGCGTCGAGATGACGGCCGACGGTCGGCTGGGTGAGCCCGAGCGCGCGCGCGGCGCCCGATTGCGAGCCTTCGTTGAGGATGGCGAGAAAGGTCCGGTAATGACCCCAGTCGAGCGCAAATCTGTCCATACATTATTGTATAGCAGATGCAGATATTATCGCAATTCCGTTTGATCCAGCGAAGCGCGACACTGGCTTCATCGAAACCGATGGAGAGACCACGATGACTGACACACATGACACGGCAGTGATGATTCTCAACAAGCCGGTGGCGCTGGTGCTGGGCGCCACGGGCGGCATTGGCGGCGCGGTCGCGCGAAAGCTCGTCGACCGGGGCTATGCCGTGCGGGCGATGCACCGCAAGGCCAGCGAGCAGGCGATCGGGTCGCCGCAGTATGACTGGGTCGCGGGGGACGCCATGAACCGGGAAGACGTGATGCGGGCGGCGATCGGCGCGAACCTGATCGTGCATGCCGTCAACCCGCCCGGTTACCGCAACTGGGGCAGGCTGGTGCTGCCGATGATCGACAACACCATCGCCGCCGCCAAGGCCGTGGGCGCCCGCATCCTGATGCCGGGCACGATCTACAACTACGGACCCGAGACGTTCGGGGACGTGAGAGAAGACAGTCCGCAGCGTCCGGTCTCGGCCAAGGGCAGGATCCGCGTGGCGCTCGAACAGCGGCTCGAGGCAGCCGCCCGCGACGGCGTGCAGGTCATCCTGGTGCGGGCCGGGGATTTCTTCGGCCCCGGCGCCGGCAACAACTGGTTCGCCCAGGCCGTTGTCAAGCCCGGCGCGCCGCTCAAGGCCATCACCAATCCGGGCTCTCCCGGCGTCGGCCATCAATGGGCCTATCTGCCGGACGTCGCCGAGACCATGGTGCGGCTGCTGGCGCGGGCGGATGAGCTTCCGGCCTTCGCCCGCTTCCACATGGAAGGGTTCCGGGACCATGACGGACAGCAGATGGCCGAGGCCATCCGCCGCGTCACCGGCCGGCCCGAGTTGCCGGTCAAGCCTTTCCCCTGGTGGCTGGTGCGGCTCGCCAGTCCGGTCGTGCCCTTGTTCCGGGAACTCGCCGAGATGCGCTATCTGTGGCAGGCGGAGCTCTGGCTCCGCAACGACAGGCTCCTGGATTTTCTCGGTGAGGAGCCGCGCACGCCGATCGACGCGGCGGTGCGGGACACGCTGAAGGGGCTTGGCTGCCTCGATCCCGGACCCAGGGGCGCGCGTCCCGCCACCACCGTCGGCACGAGGGTCTCGGCATGAGCACCGCGGGGATCAGGCGGACCGCGACGATCCGGTGGACGGCGCCCGCGCCGTTGATGGCCTGGCTGGTGGCGGGCGGGCTCGTGACCCAGGCCTATCTGGCCGGCCTCGGGGTTTTCGGCACGGAGGGCTTTGCGCTGCACAGCGTGTTCGGCTGGGTCCTGGCGCTTCCGATTCTCGGGCTCGCCCTCCACAGCTGGTTCTACCCGGCCGGCAGGCGGTTTCGCGGTCCGGCGTCACTGCTGCTCGCGCTCTACCTTCTGCAGGTCGTGCTGGTCGTGGCCGGCATGGGGGCGGGGCTTGCCTGGCTGTCGGCGCTGCACCCGGCCAATGCGCTGATGATGCTCGGCGTCACGCTCGAGGTGCTGCGCCGGGCCCGTGCATGACGCATGAACCGATGCGCGCCGGTCCGCCGATCCGGGCCGGCCGCATCAGGGCAAAAAAATGGGCCACGAGATTGCTCTCGGGCCCAATAGGTATGAAGGTTAAAAAACCTCCAGAGGGGAACAGCTCATGCGGCGGCACTGGGAGGAGTAGGCCGCCAAAGGTGCATCAGCTGTAATCGATATGGTTGTTTCTTGAGCAATAAGCAAGGTGGAGAGGTGCATGCCAGCCATGCGGAGGCTGCATGGCTTAGTTCTTGCTCAAAAAACAGGCTGAATCCGAAGCTGCCGCATTAATCACCGCCGGGCTTCCGCCCGCCCGGACCGCGCGCGCCGGCGCCATCGTCAATAGCTCCAGTTGCGCGCCTTGTTGATCAGGAAATCCCGGAAGGCCTTGAGTTTGGCCGCGTTTTTCATTTCCTCCGCATAGCAGAAATAGGTGTCGAAGGTGGGGATGTCGGCGGGAATATTGAGCTGCACCAGCGCCAGGTCGCGGTGATACATGTAATCCGGCAGCAGCGAGATGCCCGCGCCATTGATCGTGGCGCGGCGAATGGCTGGCATATTGTTGATCTGCAGATGCGCCATTCGCGGGTTGTCCGGAGAACGCCCGGCGATTTCCAGCCAGTTGACATCGCGCAGATAGACAGGCGCCGGTTCGCCGAAGGTGATGATTCGGTGATGGTCGAGGTCTTCGAGCGTCTTGGGTTCGCCGTGCCGCGCCAGGTAGGAGGGCGCGGCGTAGATGTGGAAATGCACCGTGAACAGGCGGCGCTGGATCAGGTCGGGCTGCTGCGGCTGGCGCAGCCGGATCGCGCAGTCGGCCTGGCGCATGTTGACGTCGAGTTCCTCGTTGTCGAGGATCAGCTGCATCTGGACGTCCGGGTACATGGACTGGAATTCCTGCACCTTTTCGGTGAGCCAGCCCTGGCCGAAGCCGACCGTGGTGGTCACCCGCAGCTTGCCCGAGGGCTTTTCCCGGGTTTCGGTGAGGCGGTTCCTCACCGATTCCAGCTTCATGAGCACCTCGTGCGCGGTCTGGTAGAGGATCTCGCCCTGTTCGGACAGGATCAAGCCGCGGGCATGGCGGTGAAACAGCTTGGCGCCGATGTCGAGCTCGAGCGCCGAGACCTGGCGGCTGATGGCGGATTGCGACAGATGCAGCTTTTCCGCCGCATGGGTGAAGGACCCGGCTTCCGCGGCCGCGTGAAAAATGCGCAGTTTATCCCAGTCGAGTGGCACCAAGCTCCCGTCCCCCTGGTCCGTTGTTCGGACCTTGATATGGCGCTTGTGCGCCTATTCCGCGGCTTCCGCGTGTCTGACATGTCCTGCCAGATATCGTTCGGCCTCCAGGGCCGCCATGCATCCCATGCCTGCCGCGGTGACCGCCTGACGGTAGATGTCGTCGGTCACGTCGCCGGCGGCGAAGACTCCTGGAACATCTGTGGCAGTCGAATCCGCAGCTGTCCACAGATAGCCGTTCGGCTTGTGCTTGAGCTTGTCCTTGAACAGGCTGACGGCGGGCGCATGGCCGATGGCGACGAATACGCCGTCGATGGCCATGTCGGCCGTCTCGCCGGTGATGCGGTTCCTGAGCCTGACGCCGTTCAGCGACGCGGGCATCGGCGGAAGGGCCGGCTCGCCCAGGAACTCGGTCACCTCGGTGTTCCAGATGATCTTCACATTGGGCTTGTCGAACAGGCGCTGCTGCAGGATCTTTTCGGCGCGGAATTCGTCGCGGCGGTGGATCACGGTGACTTCGGCGGCCAGATTGGAGAGATACAGCGCCTCTTCCACGGCGGAATTGCCGCCGCCGACGACGATCACCTTCTTGCCGCGATAGAAGAACCCGTCGCAGGTGGCGCAGGCCGAGACGCCAAAGCCCATGAAGTCCTTCTCGCTGGCGATCCCCAGCCATTTGGCCTGGGCGCCGGTGGCGATGATCAATGCGTCGCAGGTCCACACCTGGCCCGAATCCGTGGTCACCGTGAAGGGCCTCCGGGTCAGTTCGACCTCGGTGACCAGATCGCTCACGATCTCGGCGCCGACATGCTGTGCCTGCTTGAGCATCTGCTCCATCATCCAGGGACCCTGCACCGGATCGGCGTAGCCCGGATAGTTCTCGACGTCGGTGGTGATCATCAGCTGGCCGCCCTGTTCCATGCCGGCGATCAGCACCGGGTTGAGCATGGCGCGGGCCGCGTAGATCGCGGCGGTGTAGCCGGCGGGACCGGAGCCGATGATGAGAACGGGAACATGGCGAGTGGACATTTTACGATCCTGGACAGATGTTGCGAGGGGTCAGTTTGAGCCATCCTCGGTGACGCTTCAATGACAAAACCCGCCAATTCCGCGGGCGACATCAAAACGCTGTTCGACTTGCCGTCCATTTAGGTGCGGACAAGCCCCGGTTTCAAGCTTTTCCGCCCGGTTACACACAGAACATCGCGCGCGATTGTTCCTTGACTCTTTACAGGGACTGCGTGCTGACGCAATAAAGTTTCGCAAAACCGCCGGATTCGTGCGGTCAGGGATGCCGCTAACAGGAATGACTTCATGGTGATCAAGGCCGACCTCGACGTGATCGATCTCAAGATCCTGCGCCAGTTGCAGGATGACGGGCGCATGACCAATGTCGAGCTGTCGGCGCGCGTGGGCATTTCGGCGCCGCCATGCCTGAGGCGGGTGCGCAAGCTGGAAAAGGCGGGGATCATCCGCGGCTACCGGGCGCAGCTGAATGCGCCGAGCCTCGGCTTCGACCTCGTCGCCTTCTGCCTGGTCGGGCTCAAGCACCAGTCGGAGGCCAATCTCAAGGCCTTCGCGGCGAGGACCAAGGAATGGCCGATCGTGCGGGAGACCTGGATGGTGTCGGGCGAGAGCGATTTCCTGCTGCATTGCGTGGCGCGCAACCTCACCCATTTCCAGGATTTCGTCATCGAGGAACTCACCGCCACCGACAATGTCGACACGGTGCGCACCATGCTGACGATCCGCCAGGTCAAGGATGAAGGTCTGGTGGCGCTATGAGCGGCAAGGAATGGAAACCGCTGGCTGCCGGGCGCTGGTCGGCCGACACTGCGGAGCGGCAAGCTCTCAAGCCCTGCCCGCCCAACCGGGCGCAACAGATGCTGATCGATTTCGCCAGGCAGAGCCCGCTCAAGCGCGGTGTTTTCCGCGCCAGTGTGAGCCGGATGGTGTTTGCGCTGGGCCGCGGCCCCATCGACATCGCGTTCCGCGATGCTGTCTTCCGGCTGGAGGGGGGGCGCAATCTGATCGAGTACGGGATCCTGCTCAACTCCGCCTACAACCAGGAGGACATCGACTTTCTCGGCGCGGTCCTTGCGCCTGACGCGGTGTCCGGGGCCGGCCATGCTTCAGGTCCGGTGATTGTCGATGTCGGCTGCAATATCGGCCTCTACAGCCTGCCCCTGGCCAGGATCACCGGCCCGCAAGGCCGCTGCATTTCCATTGACGCCAATCCGATGATGACCGCTCGGCTGATGCGCAATGCCGCATTGAGCGGGCTTGCCAGCATCACTGCCTTTGCCTGCGCGGTCAGCGATCGCGACGGATCCGGCAGCCTTGCCGTGCGCAAGAACGATGACGCCATCGTCGCGGTGGTGGAAAACGACGAAGGCCCGATTCCGGTGCGTACCCTCCTTTCGGTGCTCACCGAAGCCTCGATCGAGCGGATCGACGCTCTCAAGATCGATATTGAAGGTCATGAGGACAAGGCGCTGGTGCCATTCCTGGATCAGGCGCCGCCCGCGTTGCTGCCGCGCCGCATCGTGATCGAACACCCGGAGCCGGATCGCGACTATGAGGGCTGTGCTTCAGCCTTTGCGCGGCATGGCTACCGGCTCATCGGCCGCAGCCGCAACAATTCCCTCTATGAACTGCACAAGCGCGCGGTTCAACCTTCGGACCACAGCGCCTCGTAGACCGCATTGACGGCCTCGGCTTCGGCGGCAACGCTGAAATGATCCACCGCGCGGGCGCGCGCGGCTCCGGCCATCGCGTCATGGCGGCCGGCATCCGACAGGAGCGCCACGCACTGCGCTGCGGCCAGTCCGGGGTCGCCGTCAGGGACGACCAGCCCCGCCGCGCCGCCGCCCGAGAATGTCTCGAACCAGCCGGCGCCGCTTGCCACGAACGGCACGCCTGATGCCATCGCCTCGAGCGGCGTGACGCCATAGCCCTCGTAGCGCGGCAGCGCCACCAAGAGGCTCAACCCGCGCACCAGGCCGGGCATCGCTTCGGGGCCGATCTCGCCCGGAAACAGGATCCGCGCCTCAAGGCCTGCTGCGGCCACCTGCGCCTTCAGCCCGGCCAGGAAGCCCCCGTGTTCGGGCGCCGCCTTGCCGATCACGAGCGCGGTGTGGCCCGGCAGGCGCGGCAGCGCCTCGATCATCGCCGCGACGAAGCGGTCGGTGCCCTTTTCCGGACGGATGCGGCCGATGGCGGCGATGCCGGCGGTGCCGGGATAGCCGGTCGCGGCCCAGGCTTGGCTGCGGGAGGGGGCGGGATGAAAGCGGTCCGTGTCGACACCATGCGGGGCAATCGCGCGCACGCCCGCAACATATTTCGCGGCTTCCGGCGTGGTGGCGATCACCGCGTCCATGCGCGCAATCAGCCAGCGCGGCCAGGCGCTGTGGCGGCGCTGGGCGGCGGAGGTGAACACCAGCCGGATCGGCAGCCTGAGGATGTCGCGGGCAAAGATCCCGGCCTGCATTTCCGGATTGCGGCGCACATGCCAGATGTGGAACTTCTTGCCGGGCGGCCTGTCGCGCGACGCCCGCACGGCCTGCCAGAACGAGATCGGCTGCGGGCAGGAGGGCAGGGGCCGGCCGACGATGCGGAGATCGTAGCGCTCAAGCTGCCTTTGCGCCACCGCGGCGGCGGTGGCCGTCACGCCGGTGAAATTGCGATGCATGTTGAGGACGAACAGCCCGTCGCGACCGCGATGTCCGCCGGGTCCTGCGAGGCTTTCGGCGGGAGGCGGGCTCATGTCATGTCACGGTCCGGAGGGCGGAGGGGGCCTCAGCCCCACTTCACCCCGAGGATCTCATAGGCCTTGGAGCCGCCGGGGGCGACCACTTCGACGCTGTCGCCGACGGCCTTGCCGATCAGCGCGCGGGCGATCGGTGAGGAGATTGAGATCCGGCCTTCCTTCACGTCGGCTTCCTGGTCGCCGACGATCTGGTAGGTCTTTTCCTCTTCGGTGTCCTCGTCGATGAGCTTGACGGTGGCGCCGAACTTGATGGTGCTGCCCGAAAGCTTGGACAGGTCGATGATCTCGGCGCGGCCGACAAAATCCTCGAGCTCGCCGATGCGGCCCTCATTGTGGCTCTGGGCTTCCTTGGCCGCGTGATATTCGGCATTCTCCGAAAGGTCGCCATGGGCGCGCGCCTCGGAAATCGCCTCGATGATCCGCGGCCGTTCGGACTGCTGACGCCAGCGCAGTTCTTCCTGCAGCTTGGTGTAGCCTCCTTGCGTCATCGGAACCTTCTCAACCATCGGTCTCATCCTTGTCCATGGCGTGTCGACGCCATGGGGCATGGCGGCGGCACATAAAAAACGAAACGGCGCCCGAAGCGGGCGCTTCGGTGCCGTTCAACTGTAACCTTCTCAAGACTTACCAAATCCGGCGGGAAAAAACATCTGAAAAATGCGGTCGGCCCGTCAGGCGGCTGCGGCCTGCCGCCGCTGCTTGCCGGCCTGTCCTTTCGCTGTCATCATTCGTCGATACAACCTTGAATATTGAGGAAGCTCGCCATGGCTGCAGTGAAGCTTGCCACATTCAATCTCTATCATTTTGCCGCCCCGGGCATCTTCTGGCACGAGCGCAAGCTCACGGCGACCTATTCCGACGCCCAGTGGGCGGAGAAGAAGGCCTGGATCGCCTCTGTCGTGGCCGCGATGAACGCCGATGTCATCGGCTTTCAGGAGGTGGTCTCGCACCAGGAGCTCGGCGCGCTGATGGCCTCGCTGGGCTATCCGCATTTCTTCTGCACCGGCCACCCGATCTTCGACGCGGACGATCCGGCGGTCTATGTCAACGCCACGGTGGCGATCGCCTCGCGGTTTCCCCTGGTCAGCGCGAGGCCGCTCTCGGGCGTGGCGGGCGTGCCGGACGATACGGTCATCGACGCCGACTTCAATTTCTCCCGCACGCCGGTCGACGCGGTGATCGACCTGCCCGGCATCGGCCGGACCCAGGTCTTTGTCTGCCATTTCAAATCCCAGGGCGCCTTTGTCGATGACGATGTCATCGACGCGCTCGGCGACTGGGGCGACAAGATCCGCACCCTTTACAGCGCGCGCGCCATGGCGGGTGTGAACCAGGTGGCCAAGCGCGCAGCCGAAGCCGGCGCGATCTACCGGCTGTTCCGGCGCAGCCTCGACGCCGACCCCGACGCGCCGGTGATCCTGCTCGGCGATCTCAACGAGGACCCGGCCTCGCACACGATCTCGATCCTCACCCAGGCCGACCGGGTCTGGTCCTGGGGCAGCGTTCCGGCCAACGGCATTCCCGAGCCGCTGGCCTATCTCAAGCATGTCTACAAGCTCTATGACAGCTTCAACCTTGTGGTGATGCAGGGGCTCACGCGGCCCAACACCCATGGCGGGATCGAAGGGGGATCGGTGCTCGACTACTGCATCGTCTCCAACGGATTGAACCCGAAGAACCCGCGCCGCCGCGGCACGGTGATCAAGGTCGAGGTGTTTGACGATCATTTCGAACTGGGCCCGCCCAGGGACCGCTCGTCGGACCATGCGCCCGTCGTGACCACCATCGAGGGCATCGGCGAGGGGTAGGGGCGGCCCAGACGGCTTGCGTCCTTCTGCTGCCGGTCGCGGGCTTTGCTTGCGCCCTGTTTGGTGCAAGAGTGAACGTTCCGGCGCGCCGCACGGCCTGCGCGGTCCGGCACCGACACGTCACGGGGAACTTGCGTCATGGTCCGATTGCTCCTGATCCTGCTGTTCGCGCTGGCGTTCACGCCGCCAGTGACGGCCTTCCAGAAGTTCGAGCACTACCGGATCCTGGGAAGCGAGATCCTCTCGGTCCGGCTCGGCCCGCAGGAGGTCGAGGACCCTGCGACCCTGATCCTCGAACTGACAGCGGAGTCCTCCGGCCCGCGCGAGATCACCATCGAGTCCGATTTCGGGCTCGACGAGTGCAAGGCGACCGTGGAGGAGATCCTCGGCAGCGCCACCAGCACCGTCGAGATCATCGTTCATGTCACCGCCGACACGATGAATGGCGTGATGGTCCTCCAATGCGCGCGAATCTCGGCTCCCGGCTCTTGATTTCGCCCGGAAGCGGTCGCAAAACCGGTGGTCATCGATCATCTCACCATCCCGATCCCGTCCCGGAGCCTCCATGTCCACGCGCCCTGCCGCCCCGATCACCGCGGCTTCCCCGATCCGCTTCTCCGACCCGTTGCCGGGCGAAGTAGATGTCGTCGTCATCGGCGGCGGCGTCATCGGCATCATGAGCGCGCTCTATCTCAACCGGCTCGGCCTGTCGGCTTTCGTCGTCGACAAGGGCCGGGTGGCCGGCGAGCAGTCTTCGCGCAACTGGGGCTGGATCCGTCAGCTCGGCCGCGACGAGGCGGAACTGCCGGTGATGATGGAGGCTTCGAAGCTGTGGGAGCAGCTCGACCGGGAGACCGGCCACCGCACCGGCTTCCGCCGGGAGGGCATCCTCTATCTCTCGAGCACGCAGAAGGATCTCGACAGCCAGGCCGAATGGCTCGACATCGGCATGCGCCACCAGCTCGATGTCAGGCTGCTCGACGGCGCGGGCGTGGCGGAGCTGGTCAAGACCCGCGAGGGCGGCAAGCGCTGGCTGGGCGGGCTGTGGTCGCCCACCGATGCGCGCGCCGAGCCCTGGGCCGCGGTGCCGGCGGTGGCGGACCTTGCCAGGAGCGAGGGCGTGGGCATTCGCGAAAATTGCGCCGCGCGCACCCTCGAGACGGCAGCCGGAAAGCTCACCGGGGTTCACACCGAGCACGGTTTCGTCAAGGCCGCGCAGGTCGTCGTCGCCGGCGGCGCCTGGTCGTCGCTCCTGCTCCGGCGCCACGGCGTCTCGATCCCGCAGCTGATGGTGCGCTCGACCGTGGCGCGCACCGCGGCGACGGCGGAGGTGTTTGCCGGCAACGCGGCCGACGAGGAGCTGGCCTTCCGCCGCCGCGAGGATGGCGGCTACAGTCTGGCTGCACTGGGCAGCCACGACCTGATGATCGGGCCGGACGCGTTCCGGCACTTCTTCACCTGGCTGCCGGTGGCTGTGAAATCGCTGGGCCAGACCCGCTTCCTGCCGGTTTCACCCAAGCACTATCCCGACGCCTGGGGGACGGCGCGGCGCTGGAGCAAGGACGAGGAGAGCCCGTTCGAGCGCTGCCGGGTGCTCGATCCCGAGCCCGAGCACCGCCGTCTGGGCGCCATGCGGGCGCGCTTCGCCGCGCGCTTTCCTTCGATTGGGGAGCCCGGTATCCTCGACATCTGGTCCGGCATGATCGACGCCATGCCCGATGTGGTGCCGGTGGTCGACCGGGTTCCGGGCCTCGACGGCCTGATCGTCGCCACCGGCATGAGCGGCCACGGCTTCGGCATCGGCCCGGGCTTCGGCAAGGCCATCGCCCATCTTGCCGCCGGCCGGCCCACCGGCCACGATCTCTCCCGCTTCCGCTTCTCGCGGTTCTCCGACGGCAGCCGCCTGGTGCCGGGGCCGTCGCTGTGAGGTCCGGGTTCGGCGGGTGACGTTCAGCCGGCCCTGTCGTCATAGGCGCGGCGCGCCGCCAGCACGCGGGCGTGGTTGGCGACCGCCCAATTGCCAAGCGCCGCCACAGGCTCCAGCAGTTCGAACCCGAGCGGGGTCAGCTCATAATCGACGCGCGGCGGCACGGTCGGATAGACCGTGCGTGTCAGATAACCATCGCGCTCGAGCCCGCGCAGGGTCGTGGTCAGCATCTTCTGCGAGATTCCGTCCACGGCGCGCTTGATCTCGGAAAAGCGCAGGGTTCCCTTGCCCAGCGTGCTGACCACCAGCACGCTCCACTTGTCGCCGACCAGCGAGATGACGTCGTTGGCCACCTGGCACTGGCCGGGGGCATGAAGATCGAGCGCGAGGGCGCGGCGCTGGCCATTGGCCTGCGCATTTTCGGGAACGGTCCGGCTCCGGCCGGTCACGACAGACGCTGATGGTTTCATCCGGGTGCCTCAGGTTCGAAAAAGTGCCGTCTTGTGGACACTTGACCGGTTTCATAAGTAGCGTCAGTCACTTTTTTATACAAGGAAATCCCTATGACAAAGATCGCTGTTCTGGTCGGTTCGCTGCGCGCGGACTCCATCAATCGCACATTCGCCCAGGGCCTCGAAAAGCTTGCGGCGGGGCGGATGGAGTTCGTCTATGCCGACCTTTCCAGCCTGCCGCACTACAATGAGGATCTGTGGGCCAATGTCCCGGAGTCGGTCACCGCGCTGAAGGCCACGATCGAGGCCGCCGACGGCGTGCTGATCGTCATTCCCGAGTACAACCGCACCTATCCTGGCGTCATCAAGGACGCCATCGACTGGGCGACGCGGCCCTGGGGCAAGAATTCCTGGGCCGGCAAGCCGGTCGCCATCACCGGTGCCTCGCCCGGCGCCATCGGCTCGGCGGTGGCCCAGCATCATCTGCGCACCACCATGGTCACCGTCGGCACCGCGGTGATGGGCCAGCCCGAACTCTACTACGCCTTCAAGCCCGACCATTTCGACGCCCAGGGCGCGGTCACCGACGCAGCCACCAAGGCCTTCCTCGAAGCCTGGCTCGCGAGCTTCGGCGACTGGGTCGCCAAGACGGGGAAGTAGGCTTCTGGCAGGAAGACCCCTCCCCACAAGGGGGAGGGGCTTAACCCGGCAGCACTTTCTTTTGCGCCGTCCAGCATCAACGTGCCGAGGCCTGACATTGGGCACTGTGGCGGATACGCGCGAGCCCCTCCCCCTTGTGGGGAGGGGTTGGGGAGGGGTCTTTCTCTAGGGGTTGGGAGAGGACTTTCTTCAGTAAGACCCCTCTCACGCCCCCGCAGCCCGCGTCCTCGCCACCTCGTAGGTCCTGGGCAAGTTGGGCGGCCGGTAGTCGGGGCGCTTCTCGAGCCTTTCGATCACCGCCTCGTGCAGCCTGGCGCCCTCGGGCACGCGGCGGTAATCGAACACCGGCCAGTAGATCCGGCCGAGCTGCAGCTGCCGCAGGAACGAGGTCTTCGGCACTCTCCGCGGCAGGAACTCGACGACGGCCCAGCCGAAATTCATGGAGTCGTTGATGTCGGCCAGCGAATCGGGCGCGCCGTAGGTCCTGGGTTGCCTGTCGGCCTCGTCCCGGGCGAGTTCCGGGGCGGATTCCGGGCCTGGCTGCGCGCTGTCGTGCGGGGGCGCGCCATGGGTGAGCAGCTCGAACACCTCCACATTGCCGTGAACGCCCGCGGCGATGGACTCGCGGTAGAGCCATTCGAACGGGATCTTGGCAAGCCCGCTCCTGGCATCGGGATGGCCGCCGCCGACATCGCCATGGCAGCCCGCGAACCAGACCTCCTCGAAATCCTGCGGGATTTTCACAAAGCGGCGCTCGTCCTTCGACCAGTGGTCGTAGTCCTGCCCCGGCTCCCACAGCGAGGGCTGGAAGTAGGTGCGCCGCTCGTCGATCGCCAGTGCATGGCGGACGATCCGGATCCTGTCGTTCTCGTTGGTGTAGGCCTTCTGCGTCATGGTGAGCCAGGGGAAGCCTGACGTGGCGTCGAACACCGAGGCCACCGTGTCCCACAGGCCCAGGAACTCGATGCGCAGGCCCGCGCCGGACAGCACCTTCTGGTAGTGGCCGATCTCGGCCGCGAAATCCCGGCTCCCCGGCTGGCCGAGCCGCGCATAGGCGCGCCAGGCATAGCGCACCAGCTGCAGCTGCTCGGGCCTGACCAGCCCGAAGATGCGGATGAAGCCCGCAAGCAGCCGGGCGGTGTAGGCGCCGCGGGAGAAGCCGAAGATATGGATCCTGTCGCCGAACGCGTGGGTCTCGACCAGAAACCGGTAGGCCTCCATCACATTGTCTTCAATGCCCGCGCCGGTGGCGAGCCCCAGCACGATGCGGGCCTTAGACTTCCATCGCTGCCACCAGCCATGCAGCCCGAAGCTGCCGACGCCCGGCTGGTAGAACACCTTCTGCCGCTTCGACCGCTCGAGGCTGCCATAGAGACGAAGCACATTGGTCCGGTCGCCCGAAATCTGGTTCGACGTGCCGTCCAGCAGGATGACGATGTTCTTGGGCATGCGCGGCCCTCCACCCCGGACATGATAGGCGAAACGGGGAGGGGGTGCAATCAGAGGGGGAGGGGTGTGCCGAGGGAACGATCTGGTAACTGGTTGTGGAGCCGGCTTTCCCCTCCCCCTTGAGGGGAGGGGTTAGGGGTGGGGGTAAGGGCTTGCTCGGTCGCCTGAGGCGACACACCCCCACCCGGATCGCCTGCGCTGCGCTTGGCTCTCCCCGGGGACGAGCCGCGGGTCTCGTCCCGTCCTTCGGACCCCCTCAAGGGGGAGGTTGGGCATGGGCCCCTCACGCCGCCGGAAAGTAACTCTGCAGCGGATGGACTTCGAGGTTGCCGGCTCGCAAGGCCGAGATGGCCTGGGCGGCCGAGAGGCTGCCGGCCATGGTGGTGAAGTAGGGGACCTTCTGCATCAGGGCTGCGCGGCGGAGCGACTTGGAATCCGAGATGGTCTTGGCGCCCTCGGTGGTGTTGATCACCAGGTGCACCTGGCGGTTCCGGATCGCGTCCTCGATGTGTGGGCGGCCTTCGAGCACCTTGTTGACATGCTCGACGGCAAAACCCTGGCCCCTCAGGTAATCGGCGGTGCCGGAGGTGGCCATCACCCTGAAGCCGTTTTCGGTGAGGATGCGGATCGCCTCGATGACGCGCGGCTTGTCCTCGTCGCGGACCGAGACGAACACCGTGCCCGAGCGCGGCAGGTCGACGCCGGCGCCGAGCTGCGCCTTGGCAAACGCCAGCGCGTAGTCGCGGTCGAGCCCCATCACCTCGCCGGTCGAGCGCATCTCGGGTCCGAGCAATGTGTCGACGCCGGGGAATTTGGCGAAGGGGAACACCGCTTCCTTGACCGCGATATGGGTCAGCGTGCGGTGGTTGGGCACCTCGCCGTAAGCCGCGAAGGCCTCTGCCAGCGTCTCGCCGGTCATGATCCGGGCCGCCACCTTGGCGATGGGCGAGCCCACGGTCTTGGCGACGAAGGGCACCGTGCGCGAGGCGCGCGGATTGACCTCGAGCACGTAGATCACGTCGTCCTTGATGGCGAACTGCACATTCATCAGCCCGCCGACATTCAAGGCCTTGGCGAGCGCAATGGTCTGCACCTCGAGCCGGTCGACCATCTCGGGCGACAGCGTGTGCACGGGCAGCGAGCAGGCCGAATCGCCCGAATGGATGCCCGCTTCCTCGATATGCTCCATGATGCCGGTGACATTGACGGATGTGCCGTCGCACAGGCAGTCGACATCGACCTCGATGGCGTTGGTCAGGTAGCTGTCGAACAAGAGCGGATTGGTGCCGAGCAACGTGTTGATCTGTCCGGTCTTGTCGTTGGGGTAGCGCGCCTTGATGTCCTCGGGCACGAGTTCGGGCACGGTGCCGAGCAAATAGTTCGACAGGTTGCCCTCGTCGCGGATGATCTGCATGGCGCGGCCGCCCAGCACATAGGACGGGCGGACCACCAGCGGGAAGCCGATTTCGGCCGCGACCAGCCGCGACTGCTCGACCGAATAGGCGATGCCGTTGTTGGGCTGGACCAGGTCGAGCTTGTGCAGCAGCTTCTGGAAGCGGTCGCGGTCCTCGGCCAGATCAATCATGTCGGGCGCGGTGCCGAGGATCGGGATCCCGGCCTTTTCCAGCGCCTCGGCCAGCTTGAGCGGCGTCTGGCCGCCGAACTGCACGATCACGCCCTTCAATGTTCCGGCTTCCTGCTCCTTGGTCAGGATCTCGAGCACGTCCTCGTCGGTCAATGGCTCGAAATAGAGCCGGTCGGAGGTGTCGTAGTCGGTCGACACGGTTTCCGGGTTGCAGTTGACCATGATCGCCTCATAGCCCGCGTCCTTGAGCGCAAAGGCCGCATGGCAGCAGCAATAGTCGAACTCGATGCCCTGGCCGATACGGTTGGGGCCGCCGCC
>NZ_JAUXOD010000090.1 GCF_030682515.1 Hoeflea sp.
ATGCTCGCCGAGCCCGCCTATGAGGATGCGCGATGAAAGACAGCGGTGCCGTGAAGATCGATCTTCTCACGGAGGACCATCGGGCCAGGACCAGCGAAATGGGCCATGCGCTGCGCAGCCCGCGGGACGCTGCGTCGCTGATCCTGATGGACCGAAGCACGGCGGTGCCGCGTGCGCTCCTGGGCAAGCGCGGCAAGGGCCACGCCTTCATGCCCGATCTCTATGTCTTTCCCGGCGGCCGGCGCGACCCGGGCGACAACAGGACCCCGCTGGCACAACCTCTGCGCGACGAGGTGGCCGAGAAGCTGATGCAGCGGACCCGGTCCCGGTTTCAACCCTATGCGGCCCGCGGCCTGGCAGTGGCGGCGGCACGGGAAATGGAAGAAGAGGCGCATCTGTCGCTGACGCCGCCCGATTGCGCCGGCGGCCTGTGTCCGGATGTCTCGCATTTCCGCTATCTCGCCCGCGCGATCACGCCCCCTGGCCAGTCGCGGCGGTTCGACACGCGCTTCTTTGCCTGTTTCTGCGACGAGCTCGGACTGGATCCCAAGGCGATCAGGGACAGCCATGAGCTGCACGACCTGACCTGGCTTCCGATCGACGCCCACGACACCCATCCCCTGCCCCGGATTACCCGGGTGATCCTTACCGACCTGGCGCAGGCGCTTGAGGAAGATCCGTCGCTGCCGTTCGGCCGGGCGGTTCCGTTCTA
Source organism: Hoeflea sp. (assembly GCF_030682515.1). GTDB lineage: Bacteria > Pseudomonadota > Alphaproteobacteria > Rhizobiales > Rhizobiaceae > Hoeflea. The sequence continues at coordinate 713 of NZ_JAUXOD010000090.1, forward strand.
CTATTTCCGCAACGGACGCTTCGTTCGCGAATTGATTTAAGGCCAGACCCGATGGATCACTCCTCCTCACGCAACCCGGCGATCCGCGAGGCGATTCACTGGCCGGCCCTGTTCGCTGCCATTTCGGCGATCACCGCCGTGGGCATCGCCATCGGCTTGGGGCTGCCGCTGCTGTCGATCATCCTCGAGAAGCGCGGCGTCTCCTCCACCATGATCGGGCTGAATTCGGCCATGGCCGGCGTGGCCGCCATGGTCGCTGCGCCAATCTCGACTATGATCGCGCAGCGGTTCGGCGTGGTCACCACCATGGTGCTGTCAATTGTCGCGGCCGCGGTCAGCGCGCTCGGCTTCTATTTCGCCGAGGCGCTGTGGATGTGGTTTCCGCTCCGCATCGTCTTCCACGGCGCCATCACCATCCTGTTCGTGCTGTCGGAGTTCTGGATCAACACCGCCGCACCGCCGTCGCGCAGGGGCCTGGTGCTCGGCATCTACGCCACCGTCCTGTCGCTCGGCTTTGCCGCAGGTCCGCTGATCTTTTCGGTGATCGGGTCGGAGGGCATCCTGCCGTTCCTGATCGGCGCGGGCGTCATCCTGCTCGCGGCCGTTCCGATCATCATGGCGCGCAAGGAAAATCCGGTGATCGGCAAGGCGCCGGATCATCCGTTCCTGCGCTATGTCTTCCTGGTGCCCACGGCAACCGCCGCGGTGTTCGTCTTCGGCGCCGTGGAATCGGGCGGCCTGGCGCTGTTTCCGGTCTATGCCAACCGCACCGGGTTCACCGAATCACAAGGCGCGCTGCTTCTGATGATGATGGGGCTCGGCAATGTGCTGTTCCAGATCCCCGTCGGCCTGATCGCCGACAAGATCGGCGACCGGCGGAAGCTCCTGTCGCTGTTCGCGGTGATCGGGCTCGTCGGATCCCTGGCCCTGCCCTTCCTGATCCACAGCTGGCTGCTGACGGCGGCGATCCTCTTGTTCTGGGGCGGCAGCGTCGCCGGCCTCTACACGGTGGGCCTCGCGCATCTGGGCGACAAGCTGCACGGCGCGGACCTCGCCTCGGCCAATGCCGCCTTCGTTTTCTGCTATGCGCTCGGCATGCTGGTCGGCCCGCAGACCATCGGCGTGGCGATGGACGTGGCCGGCAACAACGGATTTGCCTGGGCGCTGGCGTTCTTTTTTGCGATTTATGTGGTTCTCACCGTGTTTCGCATGGTGCTCGAGCCAAAACGGACTTGACTTTCAGCGGGGCTTTTGTAGTTTCCGCGCAAGTTTCGCCGTGGAGCCATCAGTGCTGTCCGCGGCTTCATTTTTGAAGAAGGCAAGACATCATGGCCAAGGCGACCACAATCAAGATCAAGCTCCTGTCGACCGCCGACACAGGCTTCTTCTATGTTACCAAGAAGAACAGCCGCACCTTCACCGACAAGATGGTGAAGACCAAGTACGACCCCATCGCGAAGAAGCATGTCGAATTCAAGGAAGCCAAAATCAAGTAATCTGGCGCCCAGCCCTGCAAGATTGCAGGCTGTTTCGAGACTACAAAAAACCCGCCTCCTCCCGGAAGCGGGTTTTTTGTGTCAAAGGCCGATCAAAACAAATGCGCGGAACGAGGATCCACTGTGCATCGATCTCGATCGGCCACCCCACGACCCAGGAGATGCGGCGGACCTGAACATCATGGGGTTTTCGTGAAACTTTCGCGATTGTAGACTATCCGTGTGACAGTCCCAAAACGCTTCATGTGAAAAGACTATTTGTACCAATCCGGTCAAAAATCAATAGTTTCTTAACTTTACGCTGAAACTGTCCACTCTTGTGGTTAATTTTCGCTACAATTTTAGTGGGTTGACGGGAACAGACGAAATGCCGCAGTCCCCGCTCGATACTTGGCGACCTGCCGAACCCGATCTCGGAATGGAGACTTGACGTCCTCAGGCGGCCTGGCCGACGACGCGATTGCGACCGTCATGCTTGGCCTGGTAGAGCGCCTTGTCGGCGCGGCGGAGCAGCGAATCAGCCCCCTCGCCGTCATTCTCAAGCGTGGCGATCCCCACCGAGGTGGTCACCTGCACCAGGGCACCTGACGCCGAAACCTTGAACGGGGCTCCGGCCACCGCTTCGCGCAGGCGTTCGGCGACATGCGCGGCGATCTCCGCCGGCGTGTCGGGCATGACCACCACGAATTCCTCGCCGCCAAAGCGGCAGGCAAGATCGGCGCCGCGCACCGCCCCGCGGATCCGGCGCGCGAACTCCCGCAGCACATCGTCGCCGCCCTCGTGGCCATGGGTGTCGTTGAAGGCCTTGAAATGATCGATGTCGGTGATCAGCACCGACAGCGGCCGGCCACGCCGCTGGGAGCGATCGACCAGCGTGGCCAGATGGGTGTCGAGATAGCGCCGGTTGTTCAAGCCGGTAAGGGCGTCGGTGACCGCGAATTCGACCGATTCCGACAGGCTGGCCCGGAGCCGGTTGGTGTAGCGCTTGCGGCGGATCTGGGTGACGCTGCGGGCGACAAGCTCGTTGGGATCGAGCGGCCGCAGCAGGTAGTCGTTGACCCCAAGCTCGAGCGCGCGGATCACAAGCTCTTCCTCGCCCTGCTCGGCCACCACCAGCATCGGTATGAAGCGGGTGCGCTCGAGCGACCTCAGCTGCGAGCACAGCCGCAGCGGATCGTAATTGTCGAGCGAGGAGGAGACGATCACCAGTTCATAGGGCTTGTCGGCGGCCTCGAACAACGCCGCCTGCGGGTCGCCGATGGCGGTGACCTCGGCAATTCCCTTGAGCGCCCGGTTCATGCGCTCCTGCGAATTGGCGCGGCTGTCGACCAGCAGCACCATGCCCGGCTCGTCCAACTGGCCCTGGTGCGGCGCCAGCAGCGCTTCGAGGCCGATGTTGCGGGCGGTCTCGGCGCGAAGCCGGAGTTCATCGCTCAGAGCCTTGAAACGGATCAGGCTCTTGACCCGGGTCATGAGCTGAAGATCATTGACCGGCTTGGTCAGGAAATCATCGGCGCCGGCCTTCAGGCCGCGCACGCGGTCGGCAGGCTGATCCAGCGCCGTGACCATGACGACAGGGATATGGGCGGTGCGCGGATTGTGCTTGAGGCGGTGGCAGACCTCGAAGCCGTCGATGCCCGGCATCATGATGTCGAGCAGGATGAGGTCGACCGGGGTCTGATCGCAGATGGCGAGCGCGGTCATTCCGTCAGCGGCGGTCAAGACTTCGAAATACTCGGCCATCAGCCGGGCTTCGAGAAGCTTCACATTGGCCGGAATGTCGTCCACCACCAGGATGCGCGCGGTCATAGTGTTTCCCAGCCCTCACGCATCGCCAAGATAGGTCTTGATGGTCTCGATGAACTTCGGAACCGAGATCGGCTTGGAAATATAGGCTTCACAGCCGCCCTGGCGGATGCGCTCCTCGTCGCCCTTCATGGCGAAGGCCGTCACCGCGATGACCGGGATCATGTGCAGGTCATCGTCCTGCTTGAGCCATTTGGTGACTTCAAGCCCGGAGACTTCGGGCAGCTGGATGTCCATCAGGATGAGATCCGGACGGTGCAGCCGGGCAAGGTCCATCGCCTCCAGGCCGTTGCGGGTCTGGATCGTCTTGTAACCTGACGCTTCGATCAGGTCCCGGAAGAGTTTCATGTTGAGTTCATTGTCCTCAACAATCATCACCTGCTTTGTCATGCCCGTTCCCATCCCCGATCCGGCCAGGCCCTGTGCCTGCCGGATTGCGTTGCCGGCAGTGGCCGGTGATGCGGATCACCTCCATCGCGCCGAGCCGGTTTGCGACAAATCCGGTCCGCAATATCCGTCAACCGCTTCACCTTAGTTCCATTAGGTTGAAAAAGTGGTAATCGGTCCTTTCGAATGCGGACCAAGACATTCTGAAGGAGTGCACAGGCCATGGCGGACGCAGAAGACACGGCAATTGCGGTGCTGGCATGGCTTGCGGGCGAACCCGAGCTGTTGGGCCGCTTCCTGGCGCTGACGGGGCTGGAAGCCGGCAATCTGCGCGCGGCGGCGGGCGAGCCCGGATTTCTCGCAGGCGTGCTGGAGTTCCTGATGAACCACGAACCGACGCTGGTCGACTTCTGCGCCGCCAGCGGCACAAGGCCCGAAGAGATCGCGCGCGCCTTCCGCGCCCTTGGCGGCGGTGACGCGGCATGATGCTGATCCCCGACGCCGAACATGACGAGTTGGTGCTTGGCGAGCGGCCGCTGATCGTCTGCGACATCGACGAGGTGGTGCTGGAGTTCGTCACGCCGTTCCAGGCGTTTCTGATGGACCAGGGCCATGAGCTGCGCCCCACATCGTTCCGGCTCAATGGCAATGTGTTCAGCCTTGCCCATGGAACCGAAACCCCGCACGAAGAGGTGGCGCGGCTGCTGGAGGCGTTCTTCGCCGGACAGGATGACTGGCAGACGCCGGTGCTCGAGGCCGCCCACAGCCTCGAGCGGCTGTCGGACCAGGCCGACATCGTGTTCCTGACGGCAATGCCGCCGCGTCACCGCGAGGTCCGGCGGCGACTGCTTTCGCGCCACGGCTTCGACTTCCCGATGATCGCCACCGAAGCCGCCAAGGGCCCCGCGGTGCTGGCGCTGCACGGGACGCGCGCCCAGCCGGTGGTGTTCATCGACGATATTTTCGTCAATCTCCAGTCCGTACGCACGCATGTGCCTCAGACCCTGCTGCTCAATCTCATCGCCAATGACGCGTTTCGCGCGCTGGCGCCCCATCCCGGCGAGGGCGTTACCATCGCCGCGGACTGGCCCCATGCCGAAGAGCTGATCAGGGCCCATTTCGACGCCATCGCGGTCTGACCGGCGCGCGGTCTCCGGGTGCGGGCTGGTCACGCCAGCACCTTGCGCATCAGCGGCCGGCCGACCTTGCGCTCGATGACGGTCTGGAACCCGGCCTTGTCGAAGACCGCCACGGATCCCACGAACAGGCTCATCGATTTCGACTGCTTGGCCTTGCGCATCGGGCAGGCCTCGACCAGCTTGGCGCCATGGTCCTTCGCATGGGTGACCGCCGCCTCGAGCAGGACATGGCTGATCCCCTGCCCGCGCCGCCCGGACTGGATGAAGAAACAGGAGATCGCCCAAAGACCGGGATCAGCCGGGTCATCGCCGTCCAGCGGCTTCGACACGGTCCGGTCCGAGTTCCAGCGCGGCACATGGGCGCGCGGCGTCACCTGTACCCAGCCCACCGGCACGCCGTCATCGAGCGCGATCAGGCCCGGCGCAAGCTCCGCCCCCGCGGCCTTGTGCAGCAGCGCCTTCTTGTCGTCCTTGCTCATCGCCTCGCTCTCTTTCGGCGCCAGCCGGAAATAGCTGCACCAGCAGCCGTAGCAAGCGCCTTGCGGGCCGAAAAGGGCCTCCAGCTCAGGCCAGAGCGCCTGGGTTACAGGGTGGATGGTGAGGGTCATTGGTCGCCGGATCCCGAAGCAATTGGCAGGCTTGTGAGTCGAAAGATTATTGCGTATCCTGCCAATGTTCAACCTTTGTTCTCGCGACGAGCCGATGATCCCAGCGCCCCCAGATCAGATCCCCGGCTTTTGCCGTGACTGCCTGGCCCCCGCCCGCGCGGAGGGTCGGCGCTGCCATGCCTGCGGCAGCCCGCGGCTGATCCGCCACCCCGAGATCGCCACCCTGACGCTCGCCCATGTCGACTGCGACGCGTTCTATGCGACCGTCGAGAAGCGCGACAATCCCGAGCTCGCCGACAAGCCGGTGATCATCGGCGGCGGCAGGCGCGGCGTGGTCTCCACATGCTGCTACATCGCCCGCATCCACGGCGTGCGCTCGGCAATGCCGATGTTCAAGGCGCTCGACGCCTGCCCCCAGGCGGTGGTGATCAAGCCGGACATGGAGAAATACGCCCGCGTCGGCCGCGAGGTGCGCAAGATGATGGAGGAGCTCACACCGCTGGTGCAGCCGATCTCGATCGACGAGGCCTTCCTCGATCTCGCCGGCACAGAGCGGCTGCACAAGGACACCCCTGCCCGCACGCTGGCGCGGTTTGCCGCCCGCGTCGAGGCGGAGATCGGCATCACGCTGTCGGTGGGCCTCTCCTACTGCAAGTTCCTGGCCAAGGTCGCCTCCGATCTCGACAAGCCGCGCGGGTACTCGGTGATCGGCAAGCAGGAAGCGCTCACGTTCCTGGCGCCGAGGCCGGTCAGCCTGATCTGGGGCGTGGGCAAGGCTTTTGCCACCACGCTCGAACGCGACGGCATCCGCACCATCGGCCAGTTGCAGACCATGGAACTGACCGCGCTGATGAAGAGCTACGGCGTGATGGGCAAGCGTCTCTACCATCTTGCGCGCGGCGAGGACGAGCGCACGGTGCATCCGAACGAAGGCGCCAAGAGCGTGTCGGCGGAGACCACCTTCAACACCGACCTGTCGCAGGCCAGTGACCTGGTGCCGGTGTTGAGGCGCCTGTCCGAAAAGGTCTCGGCGCGGCTCAAGGCTTCGGGCATTGCCGGGCAGACCGTGGTGCTCAAGCTCAAGACGCCTGATTTCAAGAGCCGGACACGCAATTTCAAGCTCGAGGATCCCACGGTGCTCGCCGACCGGATCTTCCGCACCGGGCTCTACCTGCTCGAGCGCGAACTCGGCCAGGACCGGTTCCGCCTGATCGGCATCGGCGTCACCGACCTCACCGACGCGGGCCGCGCCGACCCGCCCGATCTGGTCGACCCAGCAGCGGCGCGCCGGGCCATCGCCGAGGGCGCCATCGACAAGGTGCGGCAGAAATTCGGCCGCGACATTGTCGAGACCGGCTACACGTTCGGGAGACACCGCGAAACCGCGCCGCAGCGCGACCGCGACGACTAGAAGGCGTCGAAGAAAAAGAATCAGGCAGCGCCCGTAAAGGCCTGTCCCGGAATCGAAATCGGGGTTTACCTGACGATGTGAACGAGGCCGCCAGTTTCGCCTTCGAGCACGCCATGCTCGGCGCTGGTGGGTTTCAGCATCGCCTTGAGCAGCACCGATGTCGGGGTCCAGTAGGGAATATACCATTCCTGATCGACTTCGAGGACGAGCACCCTGTCGGCGTCGGCATCATAGGCGCCGATCACCGCAACATGCGGTCCGTCCCAGTCCCCGGTCACCACACCCTGGTTGAAATAGAGAAGCAGCGCGTCATCGGCGGACGCCTCGTTGGCCTTCAAAAGCTCGCGCACGGCATCGAGCGTGGCGGCATCGTCGGCGGCGGGCTTCAGCGTCTCGGTCCGGTAGGCCTCCATGCCGGTGGCTTTCAGCGCCTTGTCGGTGAAGGCGACCAGTTGGTCGAACTTGACGCCGTCGCCGCCTTCCGCCGACAGGGTCGCCCAGCCGGAATCGGCCACGAGTTCCAGCATCTGCGGCTGCGTCGTCACCGTGTCCTCCGCGTGCGGCGGCAGCCCACGCAGGCCGTTGAGCGCGCCGGTGACGGCGGCGATCGAGCAGGCCGAGGTGGTGAACTGCGGTTTGACGAAGGCGGAGAAGGCCCAGTAGTCGGGTGCCGCGGCTTTGGTCAGATAGGCATGGTCTGCCGTCAGGGGAACCGCGTCGGGTCCCAGCTTTGGCTGCGGCGCGTCACCGGCCGCAGCACCTGCCACCACCAGGAAGGACGCAAGCAAAAGCCCCGGCACAAGCCGGGCGATGCAGGAGGTTTTGACCATGGACGCACGATCCTGAACGAGGACAGATGAAGGATTGTAGCAATGGCCGCATCGCCGTCAATCGGTTGCGCTGACGCCCGTCCGACGTCGACCATCCCGGGCGCCGCCTTCAGTGACGAGACGTCTGCGGCACGATCTTGCAGCGGTCTGCCAGCGTGACCCCCGACCTCGGTGCGGCCGTCATCCTTGATCATGACGCAGGAGACCAGCCCTTCGCCATGGGCCTTGAGATGCGTCGAGACAGGTTGTACGTTCGGCACTCCACGAGAAATTGGGCAAGTGGACGAGGACTGAACCGTATTTAGGTCTTGATTGATTTCAGCGTGTCCGCACAGGGATTTCACCGCCGGTCCTGGATCCGCGAGGCCGGAGTTTCCAGAACCATGACACATGTCTTCCTGCGCGAACGCCTGCTGTTGCCGACCGGGATTCTCATCGCCGGACTGCTGTCGGCGGCGCTTGCCTATGCCGCGTTCACCGAAGCGGGTGCAGGCAATTCTGCGGCCCTGATCGCGGATGGTTTTCTCAAGGGCAGGCTCTGGGTCGAAACCTGCTTCGATCTCGACTGTGCAAGCTACAACGGCCGGACCTATGTGGTGTTTCCGCCGTTTCCGGGCGTGGCGGCGCTGCCGCTCGTGGCCATGGGCGGCGCATCAACATCCGGCTTCATCGTGCTGACAAGCCTGTGCTTTATACTGTCGCTGCTGATATGGCGCCGGATCCTCGGTCAGCTCGGAGCCGGAGGCCGGGATGTGGTCTGGCTGCTGCTGGCGGTCGGCTTTTCGAGCCCCTTGTTCTTCGTCACGATCCGCGGCGACGGGATCTGGTTTCTTGCCCAGGCGCTCGCCTTCCTGATGACCAGTCTCGCCCTTCACGAGGCGCTGGCCGGCCGCCTGGTCACGGCGGGGATCGCCATCGGCTGCGCCTTTCTCAGCCGCCAGATGAGCCTCTTCTATGTGCCGCTGCTCCTGGTCCTGTCGCTGCACCCGGATGCGCCGCTCCGGTCGGGGCTCGGCGACAAGGCGATCCGGTCTCTGAAGCTCGGGCTGCCGGTGCTGGCGGCGATCTTGCTCTATCTTCTCTATAACCAGGCCCGGTTCGGCTCGCCGTTCGAGACCGGCTACATCCATATCGAGTATCCGCCGGGCGTGCTGCAGGAGCGGCTGGATGAATATGGCCTGTGGAACTGGAAATATGTTCCGTTCAATCTCTACCACGCGCTGGTGCAGGGATTTCACGCCGAGTTCGAAGGTGTCGGGCAGCTCGACCTGGTCGGGATGGACCGGTTCGGCACCGCGTTCCTGGTGGCCAGCCCCTGGCTCCCATGCTGTTCTTCACCCCGATGAACCGGCGCACGGCGGCGTCCGGCCTGCTGGTGGCGGGCCTCATCGCGGCGATGCTGTTTTATCATTCCAACGGCTTCACCCAATACAATGTCCAGCGCTACATGCTCGACTGGCTGCCCGCGGCTCTGGTGATGCTGGCCTACGCCGTCCCGCGCCACACGACGCCGCTGTTTCCGCTTGCCGTGTTGTGGGGGATGGGTCTGAACGCGGTGACGCTCGCCACCATGGCGGTCGTGCTCTGAGCCGGGCGATGGCAAGAGCCAGGGGAGCCGGCTGACCCAGAGAGGGATCATTCCAAGGCTTTGCGCCGTTGGCTCAGACGAGTTCGACGTCGAGCACGCCGGGCGCTGCCTTCAGCGCCGCGGCGATCTGCGGCGAGATCTTGTAGCGGTCCGACAGCGTCACCTCGATCTCGCGGCGGCCGTCATCCTTGATCATGACGAAGGACACCTGCCCCTCGCCCTGCGCCTTCAGATGCGTCGAGACCGAATTCAGCGGGCGGGCGTCGCGCATGTAGACGCGCAACGCCGACTGGCCGCGGGCGGCGCGGTCCTCGAGCGAATCGGCGGTCTGGATCCTGAGCCCGATGCCTTCGGGCCGCTCCTCGGCATTGACCGTGATGACGATCGACTTGCCCGGCTCGAGCAGGTCGCGGTAGAGCGCCAGGCCTTCGGAGAACAGCACCGCCTCGTACTGGCCGGAACTGTCGGAGAAGGCCACGATCCCCATCTTGTTGCCGGTGCGGGTCTTGCGCTCCTGCTTGCTGGTGACGGTGCCGGCAAGCCTGCCGGCAGTGGCGCCGGCCTTGACCGCGAGCGAGAAATCGGCCCAGGTCTGCACCCGCATCCTGGCGAGAAGTTCATTATAGGAATCAAGCGGATGCGCCGACAGATAGAAGCCCAGCGCCTGGTATTCGCGGTGCAGCTTTTCGGCCGGAAGCCAAGGCGGGGCGGCCGGCAGATGGATCGATTCGGTGCCCTCCTGCGCGACGCCCATGCCGAACATGTCGCTCTGGCCGCTGATGCGGTTTTCCTGGGCGCGCTGGGCGAAACCCAGGATGCGGTCGAGGCCGGCGCTGAGCGCGGCCCGGTCCTGACCGAAGCAATCGAGCGCGCCCGCCGCGATCAGGCTTTCGAGCACGCGGCGATTGACCTGGCGCGGGTCGATGCGCACGCAGAAATCCTCGAGCGAGGCGAAGGGCGTGTCGCCGCGCATCTCTACAATGTGTTCGACAGCCGCCTCGCCCACGCCCTTGATGGCGGCGAGCGCGTAGTAGATGCGGTTGTCGCCGGTCTCGAAATGGCGGAAGCTGGTCTGCACCGACGGCGCCGCCACCTCGATCCCCAGCCGCTTGGCGTCCTGGCGGAAATCATTGAGCTTGTCGGTGTTGGACATGTCGAATGTCATCGAGGCCGCAAGGAACTCGACCGGATAATGCGCTTTCAGATAGGCGGTCTGGTAGGAGACGATGCCATAGGCTGCGGCGTGGGACTTGTTGAAGCCGTAATTGGCGAACTTGGCCAGGAGATCGAAGATCATGTCGGCCTGCGGCTTTGAGACGTTGCGCTCGACCGCGCCTTCGACGAAGCGGGCGCGCTGCTGGTCCATCTCGGCCTTGATCTTCTTGCCCATGGCACGGCGCAACAGATCGGCTTCGCCAAGCGAGTAGCCAGCCAGAACCTGGGCGATCTGCATCACCTGCTCCTGGTATACGATCACGCCTTGCGTCTCGGCCAGCAGATCGTCGATCTTGGGATGGATCGAGGCCATCTCCTCGTCGCCATGCTTGCGCGCGTTGTAGACCGGGATGTTCTCCATCGGACCCGGGCGATAAAGCGCCACGAGCGCGATGATGTCCTCGATCCGGTCGGGCCGCATGCCGATCAGCGCCTTGCGCATGCCCGCCGATTCCACCTGGAACACGCCCACAGTCTCGCCGCGCGAGAGCATTTCGTAGGTCGGTTTGTCATCGAGCGGCAGCGCCTCTAGATCGATGGCGATGCCGCGCTTGGCGATGAAATCGACCGCGGTCTTGAGCACCGTCAGCGTCTTCAGGCCAAGAAAGTCGAACTTGACCAGCCCCGCCTGCTCCACCCATTTCATGTTGAACTGGGTGACCGGCATGTCCGATCGCGGATCGCGGTACATCGGCACCAGCTGCGACAAGGGCCGGTCGCCGATGACGATGCCCGCGGCATGGGTGGAGGCGTGGCGATAAAGCCCTTCGAGCTTCTGGGCGATATCGAGCAGCCGGGCGACGGCGGGTTCCTTCTCGGCCTCCTCCTGGAAGCGCGGCTCCTCCTCGATCGCCTTGTTCAAGGGCGTCGGGTTGGCCGGATTGTTGGGCACCAGCTTGCAGATCCGGTCAACCAAGCCGTAGGGCATTTCCAGCACCCGGCCGACGTCGCGCAGCGCCGCGCGGGCCTGCAGGCTGCCGAAGGTGATGATCTGGGCCACCTGCTCGCGGCCATATTTGGCAACCACATAGCGGATCACCTCGTCGCGGCGATCCTGGCAGAAATCGATGTCGAAGTCGGGCATCGACACGCGGGCCGGATTGAGGAAGCGCTCGAACAGGAGCGAGAAGCGCAAAGGGTCGACATCGGTGATGGTGAGCGCATAGGCCACCAGAGAGCCCGCGCCCGAGCCACGGCCGGGCCCCACCGGAATCCCCTGCCCCTTGGCCCACTGGATGAAGTCGGCGACGATCAGGAAGTAGCCGGGGAACTTCATCGATTCGATGATGTCGAGTTCGGTCTTGAGCCGCTCGCGGTAATCGGTTTCGGAGAATCCCTCGGCCATGCCGATCCGCGCCAGCCGGCGCTCGAGCCCCTCGATCGACTGGCGCCGCAGTTCGGCTGCCTCGGCGGCGAGCGCTGCTTCCGGGTCGTCTTCGCCGCCGCCGGTGAAGCGCGGCAGGATCGGCGCGCGGCTTTCGACGATGGCGCTGCAACGGCGCGCGATCTCGACGGTGCTGGCGAGGGCCTCCGGGATGTCGGCGAACAGCTCGATCATCTCGGCGCGGGACTTCAAGCAATTGTCGACGCTCAGCCGCGGTCGCCGGTCATCCGACATCACCGCGTTGCAGGCCACCGCCATCAGCGCGTCATGGGCCTCGAAATCGTCGGGCGTGGGGAAGAACGCGGAGTTGGCCGCCACCAGCGGCACCTCGCACACATAGGCGAGCGCGATCATCCTGGCCTCATGGGCGCGGTCGTAGCCGCGCTGGCGCTGCAGTTCGAGATAGAGCCGGTCTCCAAACACCGCCTTGAGCCGCTCCAGCCTGGCTTTGGCCAGATCGGGGCGACCGTCGCGCATGGCCTGGTCGACCGGCCCGCCGCCCGCGCCGGTGAGCGCGATCAGGCCGGAGGCCTCCTCTTCGAGCCATGACAGGGCGATGTGCGGCCGGTCGGACGTCTCGCCGCCGAGATAGGCCTGGCTGACGATCGCCACCAGCCGATCGTAGCCCGCGGGCGTGGCGGCATAGAGCACTATATGCGGCGCCTTCTGCAGGTGGTCCCGGTGCGACGAGCGGCGCTCGCCCGCCTGGGCGTCCTGCATGTCGATGTCGAGCTGGCAGCCGATCAGCGGCTGAATTCCCGCTTCCATGGCCTTGACCGAGAATTCGAGCGCTCCGAACAGATTGTTGGTGTCGGTGATCGCGAGCGCAGGCTGATCATCGGACACGGCGCGCTTGATCAGGGTCTTGATCGGCAGCGCGCCCTCAAGCAGCGAATAGGCCGAATGCACGCGCAGATGCACATATCCAGGCCAGGCAGCGGCCCCGTGGCCCTCCCCGCGGCCTTCGCGTCCGCGCGCCTGATCCGGCCCCGCAGCCAGATTGGCCAGCAGCCTGGCTGACTTGTTATCCCGCGCCATTGAAATCCTCTGCCGATCGGTCCGCGGCGAGGCCGTTTGGCGACCGCAGACTCAAGCGTCAATTGTGAGGACTCAGACCGCAAAGTCCAGAGGCGGCATGCGAAAATGCCGCGGATACACAGTCAGGTTCAAGACACGCGGACAGCTGTTCGCGGCCAAGGCGGGCGGTCACCCCCGGCATTCGCGCTGCCCTCTGTCAGCGACAGACCTGAAACGCGGAAAAACCGGAAGTTCAAAAAGCCTGAAATTCAGAAAGCGAGCGCCAGAACGGCGAAGCTTGCCACGAACAGGGACATGGAAACGAAAGCGGCAAGGTCACGGGCAAAAGCAGGCATGATCAACTCCTCGATTCACTTCATGTTTTCTTTATGTTCTGTTTATGTTCACTTGTCAACCGCATTTGAGCCAAATCACCGGCGGCCTCCCGGCTGCAGGACGGGCGCCCCGAGGCCATAAAAAAACCCGGACGCTGAGCGTCCGGGTTCTGTCTTCGTTGCGTCAGGCAGGGCGCTTAGTTGCAAGCGTCCTTGAGGCCCTTGCCGGCGGAGAACTTCGGCACGTTGCGGGCAGGAATATCAACTTCCTTGCCGGTCTGCGGATTGCGGCCCTTGGAGGCTTCGCGACGCGACACGGTAAAATTGCCAAAACCGATGAGGCGAACGTCCCCACCCTTTTTCAGTTCACCTGTGATGGTTTCAAAAACCGCCTCGACAGCCGAAGTAGCGTCTCCCTTGCTGATGCCCGATTTCTCGGCCACAGCGGCCACGAGTTCATTTTTATTCATTTTCGTCCCTTTCCTGGCGTTATGTCGACTCAGTCTGTTCGATGCGGTGATCCTACGCATCTCGGGGATCGGTGCAACCAAACTCCCCGGACTGCAACGCTTTTTAAGCGGTTTTCACAGCCTGGGCCATGAAAAAGGGCGGGGAAATTCCCCGCCCTTCGTGTTTGTGGCTTTTTGCCGGCCAAAAGTTAGTGCGCGATGGCTGCGCCGCCCTCGTCGCCGGCATCGACGGCGATGGGTGTTTCGGGCTTGGCATCGGGATCCCAGGTGATCGCCTCAGGCATCCTGACCAGCGCATGGCGCAGCACGTCGCTCATCTTGGCCACCGGGATGATCTCCAGACCATTCTTGACGTTGTCCGGGATCTCGGGGAGATCCTTGGCATTGTCTTCCGGGATCATCACGGTCTTGATGCCGCCGCGGAGTGCGGCCAGCAGCTTCTCCTTGAGGCCGCCGATCGGCAGGACACGGCCGCGCAGCGTGATCTCGCCGGTCATGGCGACATCGCGGCGCACCGGGATGCCGGTCATGGTCGACACGATCGCTGTCGCCATGGCGACGCCGGCCGACGGGCCGTCCTTCGGGGTTGCCCCTTCCGGCACGTGGACGTGGATGTCGCGCTTGTCGAACATCGGCGGCTCGATGCCGAAATCAACCGCGCGCGAGCGGACATAGGACGCCGCCGCCGAAATCGATTCCTTCATCACGTCGCGCAGATTGCCGGTCACCGTCATCTTGCCCTTGCCGGGCATCATGACGCCTTCGATGGTCAGCAATTCGCCGCCCACCTCGGTCCAGGCCAGGCCTGTGACAACGCCCACCTGGTCATCGAACTCGGCTTCGCCATAGCGGAACCGGGGAACGCCCAGGTAATCGGCCAGATTGTCGGCATCGATGCTGACCGATTTGACCCCGGTCTTGAGGATCTCGGTCACGGCCTTGCGCGACAGCTTCATCAGCTCGCGTTCGAAGTTGCGAACCCCGGCTTCGCGCGTGTAGGTGCGGACCACCTGCAAGAGCGCCTCGTCGGTGATCTCGAACTCCTCCGGACGCAACGCATGGTCGCGCACGGCCTTGGGCAAGAGATGCCTGCGGGCGATCTGCAGCTTCTCGTCCTCGGTGTAGCCGGCGATGCGGATGATCTCCATCCGGTCCATCAGCGGCGCCGGGATGTTGAGCGTGTTGGCCGTGGTGATGAACATCACGTTGGACAGGTCGTACTCAACCTCGAGATAGTGGTCCATGAAGGTCGAGTTCTGTTCCGGATCGAGCACCTCGAGCAGGGCCGACGACGGATCGCCGCGGAAATCCTGGCCCATCTTGTCGATCTCGTCGAGCAGGAACAGCGGGTTGGTCTTCTTGGCCTTCTTCATCGACTGGACGACCTTGCCGGGCATCGAGCCGATATAGGTGCGGCGGTGACCGCGGATCTCGGCCTCGTCACGCACGCCGCCCAAAGCCATGCGCACATATTCGCGGCCCGTAGCCTTGGCGATCGACTTGGCGAGCGAGGTCTTGCCCACGCCGGGAGGTCCGACGAGGCAAAGGATCGGACCCTTGATCTTGGAGGACCGGGCCTGCACCGCCAGATATTCGATGATCCGCTCCTTGACCTTCTCCAGGCCGAAGTGGTCGGCCTCGAGCACCTTCTCGGCGGCGTTGAGATCGATCTTGATCTTGGACTTCTTGCCCCAGGGCAGACCGAGCAGCCAGTCGAGATAGTTGCGCACGACGGTGGCCTCGGCCGACATCGGGCTCATCTGCTTGAGCTTCTTGAACTCGCCATCGGCCTTTTCACGGGCTTCCTTGGACAGCTTGGTCTTGGCGATGCGGCTTTCGATCTCGGCCATCTCGTCGCGGCCATCCTCGCCGTCGCCGAGTTCCTTCTGGATCGCCTTCATCTGCTCGTTGAGATAATATTCGCGCTGGGTCTTCTCCATCTGCCGCTTGACGCGGGAGCGGATGCGCTTTTCGACCTGCAGCACCGAAATCTCGCCTTCCATGAAGCCGAGCGCCTTCTCAAGCCGCCCCTTCACGGAAATCGTCGACAGCATGTCCTGCTTCTCGGGGATCTTGATCGAAAGGTGCGAAGCCACGGTGTCGGCGAGCTTGGAATAGTCGTCGATCTGGCTTGCGGCGCCGACCACCTCGGGGGAGATCTTCTTGTTGAGCTTGACGTAGTTCTCGAACTCGGAGACCACCGAGCGCGACAGCGCCTCGATCTCGACCGGATCTTCCTCAGGCTCGGCCAGTTCCACGGCGCGGGCCTCGTAATAGTCCTCGCGGTCGGTGTAGGCGATGACTTCGGCGCGCGCGCGGCCCTCGACCAGCACCTTGACGGTGCCGTCCGGCAGCTTCAGCAGTTGCAGCACATTGGCGATGGTGCCGATGTCATAGATGCCCGAGGGCTCGGGATCGTCGTCGCTGGCATTGATCTGGGTGGCAAGCATGATCTGCTTGTCCGAGCCCATCACCTCTTCGAGCGCATGGATCGACTTCTCGCGGCCGACGAAAAGCGGCACGATCATGTGCGGGAAGACGACGATGTCGCGCAGCGGAAGGACGGGATAGATACCTGCCTCTTCGGGCGAGCGTGATGCACTCACTTTTTTATCCGGCATATGATTTCCTTTCCTGGCCCCAGCGGGCCGATTGGCAACGCGAGGCGCGGCCCCGGCTCATCCAGCAACCGCCATTCGCGTCCTTGTAGGGCATGAACCCTTCCCAGTCTAATTGGATAACCGGCGGTCCGGTTTCAAGACAGGATGCGCCGGCTTTTGCTCCATCACCGATTCGCGACGATATTGGAGAATGAAAGTGGCGGGAAGCTGGAGCGGAGCGAAAAGCCGGTGAAACAACAGCTAACCACGGCGGTGTCACCCGGGTTCAGCACCACCGTATCCCCCAAATTGGGTCAGGGAGAACAGACGGCAAGAAACTCTTGCGCGGCCTTACCGATGCTGTCGAGCGGCAGTTCCGTGACCTCCGTGCCGATGGCGACCTTGAGCATTCCGGTCCCGGTCAGCAAACTCTTGATGTCACTTCCCTTCGGCAACTCCCCGACGAGGATGAAGAGGTCGTCCATTTCCATCCGGCTCCCGGTCGTGTCGACCGTCAGCGCCTGGCTGCCAACAGACAAAGTCAACGGATAGGCGGCGCCGTCCTTGGCGTCCGCCGATTCGTACGGAACGGCCAGCAAGATGGGACCGTCCCTGCTTTCACAGGCGAGCGAGAAAAGAACGTGATCGCTCTCCGCCAGTCCATAGAAAAGAGACGCGGAGCCATCGCCACTCCATCCGCCCCAGGACAGGTTTTCCTCCGCTGCGGCCGGCACGGCGAATCCAACAACGGCGCTTGCAATAAAGGGTATCAGAGATGGCAGAGGGCACGCCTTCATGTCGAACTCTCCTCAGATGCGAAATGCCACGACCGGACGAACCGATCGGGTCATTCAATATTCAATTTGCCGGTCTGGCAATCACCAACCTCGGGTTCAGGCGGGACTTCACCTCTGCCAACTGGATCTCCGGGCTGCGGCTCTGGGCCACGGCATTGACGATCGTTTCGCGGGCAAGCCGGCCATCGAGCCATTCGCTCTCTTTCAATGCACCGCAAAACCGATGGGCGTTCGCTCTGCCTGCAGGTGCAGACCCTGTTCGCGCATTCGCGCGGCCGTTAACAGGCACCTGCAACGCCGGATCACATCGGGTTATATGGACATCCACTGACAAGCACCAGCTGCGAACCCCACAGCTGCTTCCCAACAAAAAACCCTCCGGGCGAACCCGGAGGGTGTGATTTGTCCGTCCGGCGCTTGTGCCGAGGGATCAGGCCGAAGCCGAGCCCTTGGTCTCGCCGTCGCGCTCAGCGTAGATGTAGAGCGGACGCGCATTGCCGATGACCACATCGTCGGAAATGACGACTTCGCGCACGCCCACGAGTTCGGGCAGTTCGAACATGGTGTCGAGCAGGATCTTCTCCATGATCGAACGCAGGCCGCGGGCGCCGGTCTTGCGGATGATGCCGCGCTTGGCGATCTCGATGAGCGCGCTCTCGTGGAAGGTGAGTTCCACATCCTCCATCTCGAACAGGCGCTGATACTGCTTGACGAGCGCGTTCTTGGGCTCGGTCAGGATCTGGATCAGGGCTGCCTCGTCGAGATCCTCGAGCGTGGCGAGCACCGGCAGACGGCCGATGAACTCGGGGATCAGGCCGAACTTGACCAGGTCCTCGGGCTCGAGTTCGCGCAGAACTTCGCCGACGCGGCGTTCATCCTGGGCTCGGACATTGGCGCCGAAGCCGATCGAGGTCTTTTCACCGCGCGCCGAGATGATCTTGTCGAGGCCGGCAAAGGCGCCGCCGCAGACGAACAGGATGTTGGTGGTGTCGACCTGCAGGAATTCCTGCTGCGGATGCTTGCGGCCGCCCTGCGGCGGAACCGAGGCCACAGTGCCTTCCATGATCTTCAGCAGCGCCTGCTGCACGCCCTCGCCCGAAACGTCACGGGTGATCGACGGATTGTCCGACTTGCGGGAGATCTTGTCGACCTCGTCGATGTAGACAATGCCGCGCTGCGCGCGTTCGACGTTGTAGTCGGCCGACTGCAAGAGCTTGAGAATGATGTTTTCCACATCCTCGCCCACGTAACCGGCTTCGGTCAGCGTGGTGGCGTCGGCCATGGTAAAGGGCACGTCGATGATGCGCGCCAGCGTCTGGGCCAGGTAGGTCTTGCCGCAGCCGGTGGGACCGACGAGCAGGATGTTGGACTTGGCCAGTTCCACCTCGCCGGACTTCGACGAATGGTTCAGGCGCTTGTAGTGGTTGTGGACCGCCACCGAGAGGATCTTCTTGGCCTGGCGCTGGCCGATCACATACTCGTCGAGCGTGGCGATGATTTCCTGCGGGGTGGGCACGCCATCGCGCGACTTCACCATCGAGGATTTGTTTTCCTCGCGGATGATGTCCATGCACAATTCCACGCATTCATCGCAGATGAACACCGTGGGACCGGCAATCAGTTTGCGCACTTCATGCTGGCTCTTGCCGCAGAAAGAGCAATAAAGGGTATTCTTGGAATCGCCGCCGTTGCTGCCGCTGACCTTGCTCATTTCACTTTCCTTCCCGCAATCCCGGCATCAAGCCCGGATGGATGGCGCCTGCCAGCTTACAACGCCGTGGCGTCGAGGCATACAGGCAATCTCGGGGTACAAAACCGAACCTCAGGTAAACACCCTTCGGGCCGGTGGCAACGAATCCCCGTCAATCTGACGATGCTACGCCAGAGTATTTGAACATAGACTTAACATCCATATTAGCGCGCTCAAGGGCGCGCGCCACCCCAACCACACGAAATCGTGTTGCAGCGGAGGCGCAATGGCTGTCAAAAGCCGCCTTGCTCAAACCAAATGCTCGATGCCCGGGCCTATGCCGGGGCCTCGATGTACTCACGCTTGTCGATCACCCGGTCGATCAGGCCAAAGCCGAGCGCCTCGTCGGCCGTCAGGAAGTGGTCGCGGTCGAGCGTCTTCTCGACGGTCTCGTAGTCCTGACCGGTGTGCTTGACGTAGATTTCGTTGAGCCGGCGCTTCATCTTGATGATGTCCTGGGCATGGCGCTCGATATCGGAGGCCTGGCCCTGGAAGCCGCCCGAAGGCTGGTGAACCATGACGCGGGCGTTGGGCGTGGCAAAGCGCATGCCCTTCTCCCCGGCGCAGAGCAGCAGCGAGCCCATCGACGCGGCCTGGCCGACGCAGAGCGTCGACACCGCAGGGCGGATGAACTGCATCGTGTCGTAGATCGCCATGCCGGCGGTGACGACGCCGCCGGGCGAATTGATGTAGAGCGCGATTTCCTTCTTCGGGTTCTCGGCTTCGAGAAACAGCAGCTGGGCGCAGACCAGCGTCGCCATGTGATCTTCGACCGGACCGGTGATGAAGATGATCCGTTCCTTGAGAAGCCGGGAATAGATATCGTAGGACCGTTCGCCTCGGTTTGTCTGCTCGACAACCATCGGCACCAGGGCCATGGCGGTATCGACTGTATTTTTCATTGCGCTTCCCTTGTCAAACGGCCCGGCAGACAAAGGGCCCGCAGGGAATCAGTCTTGTTGAACCCACTACATAGAGTGTGCCCCCCCGCCGCTTCAAGACGCAAGGCGGCGAAACGGCGTGAGGATGTTGTTCAACAGTCACGTTAAATTGAGGTTACGGTTTCGGATTTGCCTGCAATCGGCCGCCGTTTCGTTTTGACGCACACCGGAGCCGTGAAGATTGCGCGACCGATCAAGCTCCATCCCTGCCCGTGACCCCGAGCCAGCCAGGTTATTGCATTAACGAAGAATTAAGGCTTTACTTTGCCTGCAACATGGTGCGGCACACTTGTTCAACAGGACGCGAAGGCGGTGGAACACACACCGCCCGCGGTCAGGGAGCGTATCATGATCGAGTTCTTGCCCATCTGCCGCGGGATCATTGCCGCCAGTCTTGCCCTTTCCTTGACTTCGCCGGCGCTTGCCGGCGGCAAGTCGCTTGCCTGCTATCAGCAGGTGCATCAGCCTGCGGTCTACAGGACTATCCACGAGCAGGTGGTGGTCAGGCCGGGCGGCGTGACGCACGAGACCATTCCGGCGCGCTATGGCGAAGTGGTCGAAAAGGTGCTGGTCGAGCCTGAACGGCTGATCGCCCGCCACATCCCGGCGGTGGTCAAGACGGTGCACCAGACGATTCTGGTCCGCCCGAATTCGGTCGGCTGGGAATGGCGGCACGTCCATGGCGTCAAGACGCTGTGCAAGGTGGTGCATCCCGCCCAATACGCGACCCAGGCCCAGACGGTGGTCGTGCACCCGGCGCGGACCGTGCATGAGCGGGTGCCGGCCCGCTATGCGCACCGCACCCGCACCGTGATCGTCGAACCCGCCCGCACCATCGCCCGGCACGTGCCGCCGGTGGTCAAGACTGTGGCGCGGACGGTGGAGGTCCGCCCCGCATCCTCCGGCTGGATGCAGGTTTCCGGCAAGTCCCGCTGTCACTGACGGCGATCGCATCAGATCCCCACGGATTTCGGCCGGATGCTCGCCAAGCCCAGCGTCTGGTCCGATCGGGCCAGGCCGGTCGCCGGCGCGATATCAGTACTCCGCGTAGATCTCGAGGATATTGCCCTCCGGATCCCGGAAGAACAGCGTCCGGTGGCGCCAGTCCGGCAGATCGATCGGCGCCCGCAGGATTTCGACGCCCTGCCGCTCAAGCTCCGCATGGCACACATCAACAGCCTGGGGCGGAACCCGGAATGCCAACTGGACCGCAGCCGCCCCGGGCAGAGCCTCGCCATCGTCGCAAACCGACCACTTGCCGCGCGGCCGCAGCGTCAAGAGCGTACCGCCCACCCGGAAACTGGCCCAGTTTTCGCGGTCGACCTCCAGCGGGAACTTCATGACATCGCGATAGAACGCCCGCGTCTGCTGCATGTTGCCGCACAGAATGACGGTATGATCGAGACTGTGGATTTCACCTAGAGACATGGATGTTTTCCTTGGTGCTGAACCGGGCGCGCGTCTCCGGAAATACTCCCGATCTTTATCCCGGAAAAAACCCGCCCCGATATTGATAACGGATTTTATCGATTCACAAACCGCGCTAAAGCCTCATCCATGACTCAACATCCGCTTTCCGTTTCGCAAGATCCCCGCGATCCCGGCTTCGTCCAGGACCCGTACAGTTTTTACGCAGACATGCACCGTGCCTCGCCAGTGTTTTACTGGGCCGAGTACGGCATGTGGTGCGTTTCGGGCTATGATCAGGTCAATGCGCTGTTGCGCGACCGGCGGCTCGGCCGCGAGAACCGCTGGGGCGCGCCGCTCAATCCGGTCGAGGGACGCGGGCATCTGAGTGATTTCGACCGGATCGAAAGCGGGTCGCTGCTCGAACGCGAGCCGCCGGCGCACACGCGACTGAGGACGCTCGTCAACCGCGCCTTCGTCTCGCGCTCGGTGGAGCGGCTGAGGCCGCGCATCAGCGCGCTCGCCAACGAGCTCATCGATGCCCTGCCCCAGGACCAGTCCTTCGATCTGCTGCCTTCTTTCGCCACGCCGATCCCGCTCACGGTGATCTGCGAGTTGCTCGGCGTGCCGGTGGGTCGCGCCGATGACCTGCTCGACTGGTCGCACGCCATGTGCGAGATGTATGTGCCGAACCGGTCGCGCGAAACCGAGGACCGGGCCAACCGCGCCTCGGCAGACTTCGGCGCGTTTCTCACCGCCCATATCGAGGACCACCGCCACAACAGCGCCGATGATCTGCTGTCGGCGCTGATCGCGGTGCGCGACACCGGCGAGAAACTGACCGACGCGGAGCTGATTTCGACCTGCGTGCTGCTGCTCAATGCCGGCCACGAGGCAACCGTGCACCAGACCGGCAATGCGGTGAAGACCATCCTCGACCAGGGCGGCGACCCGCGCCGTTTCTTCGAAACGCCGGAGCTTGCGGCGGCGAGCGTCGAGGAGGCGCTCAGGTTCGATGCGCCGCTGCACATGTTCACGCGCTATGCCTATGAGGCGGTCGATCTCGGGCCGGTGACGCTCAAGCCCGGCGAACAGGTGGCGCTGCTGCTCGGCGCCGCCAATCGCGATCCGTCGGCCTTCGAGGCGCCACAGGAGTTTCGGCCCGACCGCACCGACCAGAAGAATGTGAGTTTTGGCGCTGGCCTGCATTTCTGCATCGGCGCTCCCTTGGCACGGCTCGAAATGCAGCAGTCGCTGTCGGTGCTGTTTGACCGCCGTCCCGATCTGTTGCTCGAAGCGCCGCCGCGCTACCGCGACAGCTACCATTTCCATGGGCTGGAAAGCCTGATGGTCCGCTAGGCCATCGGCTCAGAACACCGCGTGCTCGCCGCGCTCCACCTTGGCCTTGCCGCTGAGCAAGTCCGCATAGAAGTCGAACAGCGTGTCCGAACCATAGGACGGCGTGGCGGCGGCGTCGTAGCGGCCGGTCTTCGGATCGAGCACCAGCATGGACTGCGTGGCGTAATAGCGCCCGATGCGGGCCAGTTCCGCCTTGTCCCTGAGCCGTCCTGAAACCTTGCCGAGGGCGCTGAGCGTGGCGATGATGGCATCGAGCAGCGCCACCGGCACATGCTTGAACTTGGGCTCGCGGCCCAGGAGCCGGAACAGTTCCTCGCCCTGCTGGCGCGGGGTGATCGCTTCGCCGGGGCCGCCGATGGGCAGGATCCTGTTTTGGCAGGCCGGATCGTCGAGACACCGGGCGATGAATTCACCGAGATCGCGGTCGCTGATCGGCTTGCAGGCGGTCAGTTCGCCGTCGCCGAAGACCAGGAACGGCTTGCCGCGCCTGACCCGGTCGACCTGGCCCGCGAGCGATTTGAAGAAGGCGGTCGGCCGGACGATGGAATAGGTCATCCCTGACGCGATCAGTTCTGCCTCGAAGGCGAGCTTGGCCTTCTGGAACTCGAGTAGCGGGCGCTGCACGCAGATCGCCGAGAGCAACACCATGTGCTCGACGCCGTCGGCCTTGGCGGCCTTGAGCGCATGGCAATGGGCCCGGTAATCGATCGCCCAGGCGTCCCTCGGGACGCCGGTGCGCGACGCCAGGCAGGAGACCAGGACATCGAATTTCTCGCCGTGGAACCCGTCGGCATCGACCGAGGCCGGATCGGTCACGTCGCCGAAGCGCAGCGCCGCTCCGTGCAGCAGCCGTGAATTCTGGTCGGGCTCGTGGTCCACGCCGAAGCCGGCCCTGCTGCGCAGGAAGCACACCACCTCGTGGCCGCGATCGACCAGCGCCTTGACGGTGGCGCGCCCGACCGTGCCGTTCGCACCGAGCACCAGGACCCGCCTGGGGCGAGGCGATTTTTCGGATGGAGGGATCATCAACACGGGGCACACTCTACAGCTTGATCACATAGTCCTTGCGAGTCGTTTCAAGCACTTCCCAGCTTCCCTTGAAGCCGGGCCTCAGGATGAAACTGTCGCCTGCCTTCACCGTGACGGCATCTCCGCCGTCTTCGGCAATCACCGACACGCCTTCGAGGATCCGAAAATATTCCCATTCGTCATAGGAGATCTTCCACTTGCCCGGCGTCGATTGCCAGATGCCACAATAGAGCCCGTCGCGCTCCTCGAGGTTCCAGGTCGTGTGCACCGGATCGCCGGACAGCACTTTCTCCGCGTCGGGCCGGGAGACTTCGGGCTCGACATTCGGGGCGACGGCAACAAGGGCTTGAATGGTCATGGCGTCTCGCAAATCAGGCTTCGATCCGCTATATTGATCTCATGCGTATCGACAAGGCAATGGAAAGCTCCATGGCGATGGGCGAGGCCACCTGGGCGCGTCACGCGAACCCCTGGAGCGTCTGGACCCGGGTGCCGCTTCTGGCCCTGTTCGCGCTTGCCATCTGGAGCCGGATCTGGATCGGCTGGTGGTGCCTGACGCCGCTCCTGCTGCTCGTTGCCTGGACGATCTACAATCCCCGCGCCTTCCCGCCGCCCGCGTCGCTTGACAATTGGGCCTCACAGGCGGTTCTTGGCGAACGCCACTGGCTGGCGCGCAAGACCGCGCCGATCCCTCAGCACCACGCGCGCTGGGCCATGGTTCTCTTTGTTCTCTCGGGACTGTCGATCATCCCGCTCGCCTATGGCCTTTGGGCGCTCGAACCGTGGGCTGCGTTTCTGGGCGCGATGCTCGCCTCAACGTTCAAACTGTGGTTCTGCGACCGGATGGCCTGGCTCGCCTCCGACATGGCGCAAAAGCCGATGCAGGGGCGTCTTCAGCAGACCTGAACGCCGCATTCGGATATCGTGAACTCTTCCGCGGGCTCGATCAGCGATCCGTCGAACTGGCGGCCGTCGGCGCACTGGGCCCGCGCCTCGAAGGTGAGCCGGCCGGCGAGATTTCCTTCGCGGATGTTGAGATAATACTCGACGGCGCAATCTTCCTGAACAGCCAGCTGGCTGGACAAATTGTCAAGCCAGGCCGGATCGGACGACTGCGCATGGGCCGACGCCGAGAACGCGATGAGCAGTGCTGCGGACAGGACGATGGATCTTGAATGGGTTGGCACCTTGGGACCTCCAGCTGGTGAACTTCGGTCAAGTCTAGCGCCGGGTGATCGGGCCTACGTTGCGGCAGATCAATTGGGACAGAAGTCAATTGTCCAAGGCCGCCTCGAGGGCCGCGGGCGTCTCGTATTTCAGCGCCTGCTCCGAGAACGGGATCCGGATGGTCTCCGGCGCATCGGCTTTGGTGCTTTCGAGCTTGCGGGCGATCAGCTCGCCGAAGCGCGCATCGGACCCGGCCGGGTCGCTCAGGATTTCGTAGCTGTAGACAAAGCACGCGCCCATGCCGTCGCCGCAGGTCCCGGCATTGTCGGAATGGGTGGAGATGAAGCCCATATCGAGGATCTTGTCGCCGACGGCGCCGAAGACGCCGACGCCGCCTTCCGTGTAGCCCTGCCCGGTGTAGAAGAACTCCATCAGCCAGCCATGATTGCCCTTGCCCAACTCGACCACGCGGAAGAATTCCTCCGGCGGGACCTGGCCCCAGGAGCCAGCATCGGCCGCAAGGTCATTGCGCGCCACGAGCGCCAGGCGATCACCCGTCTCCTTGAGAATGGCCAGCCCCAGCTTTCCGCCGCAGGCATGGCAATCGGCGCGGCTGCCGTCGGGGCCGGGCGCGTAGCCGGCCATGGCGACGAAATGCACCGACTCGCCATCGATCGCAACCGTCGACAGCAGATGCGGCCGCATGCACAGCCTCTCGCCGTCCACAGCGCCTGTCCAGCATTTGGCGCGCTTGTCGTAAGGGCCGTAGAATTCCTCCATGACCGCGCTCCAGAAGGCCTTTGCATCCCCTGCCGCGGCGGACGGAATGGAGGTCAGGACCTGGGCGCGGGCCGGGGCGAGACCCAGCGTCAGCAGGCACAGAAACAAGATGGCAAATCGGATCATGGCGCGGGTCCCCTTCGCGCCGCATCAAACCAGCGGTGCCGTTTTTTCGCAACCATTTCATGGCATTGACCGCAACAAAAAGGCCCGGCAGTGTCTGCCGGGCCTCGTGCGCAGTTGATCCGATGTGAGCGGTCAGGCCTTGGCGAGCGCCTGTTCGAGATCGGCGATGATGTCCTTGACGTCCTCGATGCCGACCGACAGGCGCACCACGTCGGGGCCTGCGCCGGCCGCCACCTGCTGCTCGGGCGTCAGCTGCCGGTGGGTGGTCGAGGCCGGGTGGATGACCAGCGAGCGGGTGTCGCCGATATTGGCCAGGTGCGAGAACATCTCCAGCCCCTCGACGAACTTGACGCCCGATTCGTAGCCGCCCTTCAGGCCGAAGGTGAACACCGCGCCGCCGCCCTTGGGCGCATAGCGCTGCTGCAGAGCATGGTTCTCATGCTCGGGCCGCCCGGCATAGGACACCCAGCTCACCTTGTCGTGCTTGGCGAGCCAGTTGGCGACGGCGAGCGCATTGTCGGAATGACGCTGCATCCGGAGCGGCAGGGTCTCGACGCCGGTCAGGATCATGAAGGCGTTGAACGGCGAGATCGCGGGTCCGAAATCCCTGAGGCCCAGCACGCGGCAGGCGATGGCGAAGGCGAAATTGCCGAAGGTTTCGTGCAGAACCATGCCGCCATATTCCGGCCGGGGCTCGCTGAGCATCGGGTATTTGCCAGATTTCGACCAGTCGAACGAGCCACCGTCGACGATCACGCCGCCCATCGAGTTGCCGTGGCCGCCGATGAACTTGGTCAGCGAATGGACGACGATGTCGGCGCCATGCTCGATCGGCTGGATGAGATACGGGGAGGCCATGGTGTTGTCGACGATCAGCGGCAGGCCGTGCTTGTGGGCGACTTCGGCGATGGCGTTGATGTCGACGAAGGTGCCGCCGGGATTGGCCAGGCTCTCGATGAAGATCGCCTTGGTGCGGTCGTCAATCTGGCTCTCGATGCTCGACATGTCGGCCGGATCGGCCCAGCGCACATGCCAGTCGAACGACTTGAAGGACTGGCCGAACGGGTTGATCGAGCCGCCATAGAGCCGGTTGGCGGCGACGAAATTGTCGCCCGGGCTCATGATCGTGTGGAAGACCAGAAGCTGGGCGGCGTGGCCCGACGCCACCGCAAGCGCCGCGGTGCCGCCCTCGAGTGCGGCCAGGCGCTCCTCGAGCACGGCCTGGGTCGGGTTCATGATGCGGGTGTAGATGTTGCCGAAGGCCTTGAGGCCAAACAGGGAGGCTGCGTGATCGGCATCCTCGAAGACGAAGCTGGTGGTCTGGTAGATCGGCGTGGCGCGCGCGCCGGTCGCCGGATCGGGCTTGGCCCCTGCGTGAATCGCTAGCGTGTCGAAACCTGGCTGATTGTTCGGCATGGACCTCTCCCCTTGTGCCCGAGATAATGTGGAAGCGGTTATCCCGCATGTCCGCGCCAGGGTCAAAGAAGAATTTTGCGCGCGCACGCTTCTCCAGCGGTCGCGGGAGCTTCAATCAGGCCCGCCGGCGGAAGATTATTTCGTCGGCAGGGTTCGACCCGGAAAAGTCCGAGGGCGACAGATCACGGGGGATCGACATGCACCCCGGCCCGGATGTCAGACTCAGCCGGCCGGCGCTTCGGGTCCCGGGCCGGCCGCTTCGCAGCTTGGCATGCGCGCCAGCATCCAGTCCCTGGAGGGCCGCACCTGTTCGGGCAGATCCTGCAGCACCTCGTCGATCACCTCGGCGGACAAGGCACTGACCTCGCAGCCATACTCCTCGATGTCGCCGTCCGGATTGTCTTCCTTCCATTCAAGGAAATCCTGCCGTTCGAAGGCAACCGCGGCGGCAATGCCCGCAACCGGAAGGACCACCAGCGCCCGCCTGAGCCGCGCCTTGGCCTTGGTGCGGGCCACGGCTGCGGCGATGGCCTTGCGATGGGCGATGGCCGCGGCGGCGGCACTCGCCGTCATGGTGGTGACCTGGGCGGTGAGCGAGATTGCCCATATCCCCATGCTGACCGCGGTTGTCGCAAGCGAGACGATCAGCACCGAGACGAAGGCGGTGGTCCGCATCAGCTTGAGGATCCCGATCATGACGCTCCACCCGGATGGTTGATTGCACAACGCCCCCAGGTACGCGGAGCCCCGCGCGGAAGCGACATCTCGCACTGCACCGGAACTGTGGCATGATGTCGGCGGGACCCCGACCTTGTGCGGAGGCCTCAAGTGTGCAGGCGCGCTGGCCGGCAGGCATGAGGCAGCACGGAGCGTAAGCTCAGTCCTTGCCCTCGCCCGGCTTGGGCCTCAGGCCGTAGCTCTGGAATCCCGCCCGCATCACCGGCTTCCGCGACGACAGCACGCCGGAATTGACGCCGTTCCAGCCGATCTCGCCCGAGAGCCTGGCATATTCGATCTTCGGGCAGCGGTTCATCACCACCTTGATGCCGGCGGCCTCGGCGCGGGCCGCGGCCTCGTCATGGCGCACGGTCAACTGCATCCAGATCGCCTTCGGCAGCGGATCGAGCGCGAGTGTCTCCTCGACGATGGCCGGCACCGCGTCGGAGGCGCGGAAGATATCGACCATGTCGATCGCCACCGGGATGTCGGCCAGCCGCGCATAGGCCGTCTGGCCGAGGATCTCCTTGCCCGCCTGGCCGGGATTGACCGGGATCACCTGGTAGCCCTTGGCGAGCATGTATTTCATGACGAAATAGCTCGGGCGCACCTCATTGGCGGAAGCGCCGACCACGGCAATGGTCTTCACCGACTGCAGGATGCCGGAAATATAGGAAGCGTCATACTGGTCGTGGTTCATCGGCGCATCGCCCCATTCTGTTGGCCCGGTTGTCGCAACGGCGCAGGGTCGCGTCAAGCGGCACGCCTTGCCCGTGACCAAACCGGCGCCACATTGCGGCAATAGGCTTGCGCCCGAACCCCGCTGGAGGACCCCGCCATGTCGCCATTCATCAAGGCCGCCGCCGCGCTGCCTGCCGCTGGTCTTCTGGGCCTGCTCATTGCCGCGACAAGCGGACCGGCCAGCGCCATCAGCCGCATCGAGACCACCTCGACCGAGTGCAGCGCGATTCGCGCAGCTCTGGTCCGCGAGGGTGCGGCGATCCTGCGCCACACCTCCCCGCGCGGCCTGCCGATCCATGACCGCTATGTCAGTTCCTCGCTTCTGTGCCCGGGCAACTCGGTGGGCGTCTGGGCCAGCGTACCCGCCCGCGACACCCCGGACTGCCGCGTGATCGCCTGCGACGCCAATGCCAGTGACGACGACAATTTCTTCCGGGGCCGGCCGCTGCTGAGGATCACGCAGTAGAAAGCCAGGCCCAGCTCAGTCCGGCAGGATCATTTGACCGTCCTCGCCCAGGGGCATTAAGGGGTTGTGCGCCAGTTCCCACAGATGGCCGTCGGGATCGCCGAAGTAGCCGGAATAGCCGCCCCAGAACACCTCGTGTGGCTTTTTCACCGGGCGCGCGCCGCAGCCGACCGCGAAGTCCCAGGCAGCATCCACCTCTTGCCGCGACCCGAGGTTCTGGGCGAGCGACATGCCTTCGAACGCCTGCGGACGGGTGGGCGCGACACCCGCATCGGCGGCGAGCGCATCGCGGCCGAACAGGCCCAGCACGGTGCCGTTCATATGAAAGAAGCTGACGCTGTCATTGGACGCGGAGGAGCGCTTGAACCCGAGCCTTTCATAAAACGCCGTCGAGGCCGCGACATCAGCGACGCCCAGCGTGATCAGGGTGATGCGGGGGGCGAACGTCATGGAAGACTCCTCGTCGTCAAGGTCGAGATGGTGCGGAACATACCATGAACACATGGACCGGGGGCGGCGGTGTCAATCAGGACGTCGGCCCCGGCCAGAGTGATCCCGCACGCCTATTCCCCGGTCCATTCCGGCTTGCGCTTGCCGATGAAGGCGCCCATGCCTTCCTCGGCGTCGCGGGCGAGCATGTTCTCGACCATCACGCTCGCGGTGTAGTCATAGGCGTCCTCGAGGCTCTTCTCGGCCTGGCGGTAGAACGCCTCCTTGCCGATCTTGACCGTCAAGGGCGATTTGGACGCGATCGTCTCGGCATATTTCATGACAATCTGGTGGAGATACTGGCGCGGCATGATGCGGTTGATCAGGCCGAATTCGCGCGCGGTCGAGGCGTCGATGGTCTCGCCGGTGAGCAGCATTTCCATGGCCTGCTTGCGGT
>NZ_JAUXOD010000101.1 GCF_030682515.1 Hoeflea sp.
CGGCGGAAGACGCGCGCCACCAGGCGATGCTGATCAGTTGCCGCGCGCTGGTTGAGGCCACCGGCGGCCCCGATCCCGAGCTGCTGACCAATTCGATCGACGCCTTCACCGACGGGCTGTGGCTGCAGATGCACATCCAGAGCCAGCCGATCACCCGGGCCGAGGCGCTGGAGCAGGCACTGGCGCATCTGCGGCTGCTGCTGCCGCAGCACGCCGGCCGGATCGTCTGAAGCAGGCCCCGGGGCAAGAGACTGAGACCGGTTCAGCGGCACCTCGCCCTGCAGCCGGGACGGTGAAAAACCCCTCGGCTTGCTGCGGGCGACCGTGCGCCGAAGCTCCGAAGACAGCCAGGTCGGGTCCTCGTCCTCCTTCCGCTATTGAATGAACGTTCAACAAAATTCTTGCAATATGATGCCGTTGCGCCAATAATTCCGGAACTGCGATTGAGCAAGGAACCCGATCCATCATGACAGATGGCCATCCCGATCCGACATCACAGGCGCACTCAGGTCCCCTGGCGGACGCCGTTGCGCCGGAATATGACGACACGGCAATCCGCTTCCTGGAAGCGCTGTGGGGCGAGGGCTTCCTGTCTCCGGGCGGGCCGGAGGAGGTCCGCCGGGTTGTCGCGGATCTCGATTTTACCGGCAGGCATGTGCTCGACATCGGCTGCGGCTCGGGCGGCATCACCCTGTTCCTGGCGCGGGAATACGGTCCCGCCGCGATCACCGGCTTCGATGTGGAGCAGCCGGTCGTCGATCTCGCGACGCGCCGGGCGGCCGAACAGGGGCTCGACGCTATCGCCCGGTTCGTGCGCGGCGCGCCGGGTCCGCTGCCATTTGCAGACCAGAGCTTCGACATCGTCTTTTCCAAGGACGCGCTCATTCACGTGGCCGACAAGGAAGCGCTGTTTGCTGACATCTTCCGGGTGCTCAAGCCCGGCGGCAGGTTTGCGGCGAGCGACTGGTTGACGTCCCATGACGGCGCACCCTCGGACGCGATGCGGACCTATCTCGCCGCCGAGGGCCTGAGCTTCGGCATGGCGTCGGCCGCGCGCTACGAGGCGGCGATGGCGCAGGCCGGATTTACCGACATCCGCACGGTCAACCGCAACGCCTGGTACCGCGATGTGGCCCGCGGCGAGCTCGACCGGCTCAAGGGTCCGCTCTACGCGCCCGTCGCCGAGGCGGTCGGTGCCGCCTATGTCGAGAAGAACATCAAGACCTGGAGCGCCATGCAGGTGGTGCTCGACAGCGGCGAACATTGTCCGACCCATGTGTTCGGAACCCGGCCCGCCGCATGAGCGCGAACCCGAAAAGGACCAGTCCCCTGGACGAGATGCACAAGGAAAAGGGCGATGACGGCGCCCTGCCGACCGCTGAGGCCGCAAGACGCCGCGAACCCAAGGCGCTGCGCCGCGAACAGCTGATCAATGCCACGATCGATTCGCTCGCCAAGCGCGGCTATGCCGCCACCACGCTTGCCGACGTGGCCGATGGTGCCGGGCTGTCGCGCGGGATCGTCAATTTCCACTTCGCCAGCAAGGACAATCTGCTCGCCGAGACCATCAAGTTCCTGCAGGACGAGTACACCGCCAACTGGCAGGCGATGGTGAAGAAGGCCGCGCCCGACACCGCCTCACAACTGCTCGCCATGGTCACGGCGGATCTCGACAGGAAGATCTGCACCCACCGCAAGCTCGCCGCCTGGTTCGCGCTGATCACGGAATCCCGATCCAAGCCCGCCTACCAGGAGATGGCCTGGGACCGGGACGCCAAGTACCGCGCTATGCTTGCCTCGATCTGCACGGCGGCCAAGGAGGAGGGTGGCTATGCCTTCGATCCGCAAAGCACGGCGGATGCGATCTACGCGATGCAGGAGGGCCTGTGGCTGCGGATGATGCTGTTCGGCCGCGGCTACAAGCGCGAGGCGGCGCTCGGCGTCGTGCTCGACACCTTGTGCACGATTTTCCCCAGGCACTTCGCGAGTGGCGGCTTGCCGTTGAAATTTCACGAAGAAGACCACTAGAGGAGAGAACACAATGCAGAACAAGACAACCAGTGGGCTGATTGCCAGTTTTGCCGTCGCGCTCGCGCTGGGCGTTGCCCCGATGTCCGCGCAGGCCGCCGATGGCGAACTCACCGTGTTCGACTGGGCGGGCTATGAAGATCCGGCGTTCCATCCGGCCTATGGCGAAAAACACGGCGCTTCGCCGACCTTCGCCTTCTTTGGCGACGAGGAGGAAGCCTTCCAGAAGCTGCGCACCGGCTTCAAGGCCGATGTCGCCCATCCCTGCTCGCAAAGCGTTGGCAAGTGGCGCGACGCGGGCCTGCTCAAGCCGCTCGACACGTCGAAAATTCCGGAATGGGACAATATCGTTCCCGGCATCAAGGCGATGAAGGACCTGATGACCACGGCGGACGGCAAGGCCTGGATGGTGCCGTTCGACTGGGGCAACACCGCGCTCACCTACCGCACCGACACGGTGCAGGAGGCCGACATCGGCTCGCTCAAGGCCTTCGCCGATCCCAGGTTCAAGGACCGCGTCTCGATCGGCGACAATGTCGACGACGCCTATGCGCTGGCGTCGCTGGTGATCGGGCTCACGGACTGGACTGCGATGACCGACGCGCAGTTCGACGAAGCCTCGGCCTTCCTGCGCGAAGTGCACAAGAATGTGCGGCTCTACTGGACCGACAACACCGAGTTGAGCCAGGCGATTGCCGGCGAGGAAGTGGATCTCGCCTGGGCCTGGAACGAGACCGCGACCACGTTGCAGGCCGACGGCGTGCCTGTCGCCATCAAGAAGGATACCGCCGAAGGCCTGTCGACCTGGGTCTGCGGCTATGTGCTGCTGGAGGGCGGCACAGGCAGTGAGGACAAGGCCTATGACTACCTCAACGCCACGCTCGACCCGGCGGTGTCCTCCTACATCGTGACGGAATGGGGCTATGGCCACGGCAACGCCACGGGCATGGCGGCGGTCGATCCGGAAACGCTGAAGGCCACCGGCTATGACGACGTGTCGTCCTTCGTCGACAAGACGCTGTTCCAGTCGCCGGTGCCGGTGGAACTCAAGCAGAAGATGATCGCCGAGTTCGAGAAGATCAAGGCCGGGTACTGAGCCCCAGACGGTCTGGTGAAGCTCAAGAGAAGGCGTCGGTCATGTGGCGCCTTCTCGATTACTGACAAGCGCCCAACTGCAGCTTCTTGTCGTTTGTGGTGTCAGCATATCAACAGCCGTCATGCCAGCGAAAGCTGGCATCCAGCGCGATCAAGTCCTTGATCGCAAAAGACTCTTTCACGGCGCGGGCGCGCCGTGGCTGGATGCCGGATCAAGTCCGGCATGACGGAGGAGAGGTGAACGCCTGTTTCGGGAAGGTCTTTATCAACGAGTTGAAGGCGCCGGTCGTGCAGCGCTTTTTTCATGAGGCGGCGAAGGCGGGGGAAGGAAAGGGCCCGGCCCCGCGATGCTCAGCCCTGCATGATGATGAAGGCGTCGCCGTCGTAGGTGATGGTGATGTCAGAGCCCACGGGAATGTCGTCGGCGCCGAAATCATTGGTCTCGACGATCGACAGATGTCCGGCCTGGCCCTCGACGCCCACCACCAGCGACGTCACCTCGCCGAAATAGTTGCGGTCGACCACCCGGGCGGTGACCAGATGCTCGGCGGTTTCACCTTCCCAGACAATGCGCAGGCGCTCGGGCCTGATGCCGATGATGGCGCTTGAAGGATCGGAGATCTCCTTGCCGGCGAGATGGCCGGAAATCTCGCCGATCCCCGGCAGCACGGCATTGAAGTGCCGGCCGTCGATGGCGAGCTGCGAGGAGGTCAGGAAATTCATGCCGCCCAGGAAATCCGCGACCTGGCGCGTGGCGGGGTTCTGGTAGATCTCCTTGGGGTCGGCGATCTGGGCGATCTGGCCAGAAAACATCACGGCAATGCGGTCGGACATGCTCAGCGCCTCATACTGGTCGTGGGTGACGAGGATGAAGGTGATGCCGATCTGGCGTTGCAGGTGACGGAGCTCCACCTGCATCTGCGCGCGCAGGTTCTTGTCGAGCGCCGACAGCGGCTCGTCGAGCAACAGCACTTTGGGGCGCATCACCAGGGCGCGCGCGAGCGCCACGCGCTGGCGCTGTCCGCCCGAGAGCTGGTTGCCCATGCGCGGCCCGAGCCCGGAGAGTTCGACCTGGACCAGCGCTTCCCTGACACGCTTTTCCTCCTCCTCGCGTCCGAGCTTGAGCCGCTTGAGGCCATAGGCGATGTTTTCCGACACATTGAGATGAGGGAAGATGGCGTAGCTCTGGAACACCATGTTGGTGGGGCGGAGGTTGGGCGGGATGCCGTCCATTGACCTGCCGCCGATCAGGATCTCGCCCGAGGACGGCGTGTCGAACCCGCCGATCATCCGGAGCAGCGTGGTCTTGCCGCAGCCCGAGGGTCCGAGCAGCGAGAAGAACTCGCCTTCGCCGATGGTGGCGTTGAGCGTGTCGAGCGCCTTGAAGTTGCCAAAGCTCTTGTCGACATTCCGGATTTCGATCATCGGGGAGGCGGTCATGGTCGGTCGGCCCGGCTGGCTTGAGTGCGGAGGGGCATCGGCTTGTCTCTCACGGGCGGAGCTCCATCTTGCGTTCCGCCCGGCGCCGGAACAGTTCCGCCGCGGTGAGCAGCACGAGGGACGCCGCGATCAGGATCGATCCGAGCGCCAGCACATTGGGAAGTTTGGCGGCAAAGCGCAGCTGGCCCCAGATATAGACCGGCAGGGTCGGCTCCGTGCCGCTCAGGAAGAAGGCGAGGATGAACTCGTCCAATGAGATGGTGAAGGTAACCAGCAGGCTCGAGACGATCGAGGGGGCGAGCATCGGCAGCGTCACCCGCCTGAGCGTTCCAAAGGCGGTTTCGCCCAGATCGCGCGAGGCCTCTTCCATGCTCGGATCGAAGCCCTCGAAGCCCGAGACCAGGACGGTGACCGAATAGGGCACGCAGATGAGCAGATGGCCGAGGATGACGGTGACGAGCGACAGCTCGAGGCCAAGCCCGAGCAGGACCACCAGCAGCGAGATGGCGATGATGATCTCGGGCAGGATCAAAGGCGCCATGATCAGGCTGCTGGCCGCGCCCAGGCCGCGGAAGCGGTGGCGGGTGATGGCGCGAGCGGCGCAGATGCCCAGAACCGTGCTCAGGAAGGCCGCGCTCACGCCCACGATCAGCGAGTTCCAGGCAGCCCCCAGCATGGCGGCGTTGCCGGACAGGCCCTGGTACCATTTCAAGGTGAAGCCAGCCAATGGCAGCATCGGCGTGGCGGAATCATTGAAGGAAAACACCGGCAGCAGCAGCACCGGGAAATACAGGATCGCCACATAGAGGATGACATAGGTCGACAGCACGCGCCTGGGCGAGGGGAGAAGCTTCATTTGAAAAGCCTCTTCAAGCCCAGGAGCATGAGCACGATCGCGCCCGCGACCAGCGAGACGATGATCATGGTGCTGACCGCGAGCGCCGCGCCGAGCGGCCAGTTGGACGCCTTGCCGAACTGCACCTGGATGGCGTTGGCGATCATGACGCCGTCCTTGCCGCCGACGAGCCTGGGCGTGACGTAATCGCCCACCGTGGGGATCATGACGATCAGAAGCGCGGCGATGATGCCGGGCATGGTGAGCGGCAGGGTGACGCGCAGGAACCGCCGCACCGGCCCGTCGCCCAGGTCGGCGGCCGCCTCGAGCAGCGAACGGTCTAGCTTTTCGAGCGAGACGAACAGCGGCAGGATGGCGAATGCCGCCCAGCTGTGGGCCAGCGTGATGATGACGGCGTTGACATTGTAGATGAGCCAGTTGAGCGGCTCGGCGATGACGCCGAGATAGAGCAGCCCGCTGTTGAGCACGCCCTTGTAGCCCAGGATCACCTTCCATGACAGGATCCGGAGCAGGTATCCCGACCAGAACGGGACGGTGATGATGAACAGCCACAGGCCCTTGTAGCGCCCGCCATGAAACGACACGAACCAGGCGACCGGGTAGGCGAGGATGACGGTGACGAAGGCGACCGTCACCGAGACGAACAGCGAGCGCAACAAGAGATCGCGGTAGATCGGCTCGGTCAGCGCCGCCTTGTAGTTGTCGAGCGTGAAGGTGCGATCGATGGTCAGATAATCCTGCGTCCAGAAGCTGTGGGTGATGATGACGATGATCGGCCCGATCAGCAGCAGCACGGCGTAAAGCAGCGGCGGCGAGATGGTCAGCCAGCCTTTGCCGGTCTCGGTCTGCAGGAAGCGCGGACCGCCTGTCCGGCGGCCCGAGCGCTCGACTGGCAGTGTGGGGGCAGATGGCTGCAATGCGCGTCCTCGCCGTGGGTGCCGACGGTTCCCGTGCCGGCTTGCGTTTGCCTGTTCTTCTGGGCAGGGCCCGGAACAGATCGTCCCGATTTGAGGCCAAAAGAGAGTTGAATGCAAGCCGTTTTTCTGCCAAATTGACTGAACAGTCATTCAATAAGCTCTGCCGGTGGGGCCCTCGAACCCGTTGAAATCCGGCGCCACCCCTTCGTTTCAGGAATCCCATCTCATGCCCGACACCCAAGCCCTTCTGCACATGAAAGCCACCCAGGACGCGAAGGATCACCTGATCCAGCCGTGGCCGTCGGCGGGGTCGATCGGTGCGGAGGCGCGCGGCATGCTGGGCTCGGGCGAGGGGATCTACGTGCATGACGACAAGGGCCGCAAGCTGATCGACGGACCGGCCGGCATGTGGTGCACCAATGTCGGCCATCGCAACGCGGTTCTCGCCGACACGCTCAGGGACCAGGCGATGGAGCTGTCCTACAATTCGCCCTGGTACACGTCGAACGAGCCGTCGGCGGAGCTGGCGCGGCGGATCGCCGACCATGCGCCCGGCGATCTCAACCATGTGTTCTTCACCACCGGCGGGTCGACGGCGGTGGAAAGCGCGCTGCGCTTCGCCCAGTTCTACAACAATGTCCGCGGGCTCGAGGGCAAGAAGAAGATCATCTGCCGCGATGGCGGCTATCACGGCTCCACCTATCTCTCAGCGAGCCTCAACGGCAGCCAGCGCTCGCGCAACTGGATGGATTTCGCCGATCAGATGACCATCCGGCTGTCGTGCCCGGATCCGTTCCGCCGCCCTAAGGGGATGAGCCTGGAGGCGTTTTGCGACAAGCTGGTCCAGGAATTCCGCGACGCGGTCGAAGCCCACGGCGCGGAGACCATCGCCGCCTTCGTCGGCGAGCCGATCATGGCGTCGGGCGGCGTGATCGTGCCGCCCAAGGGCTATTTCAAGGCCATCCGCGAGATCTGCGCGGAGAACGACATCCTGTTCATCGCCGACGAGGTGGTCACGGCCTTTGGCCGGCTCGGGCATGTGTTTGCCTCGGAAGCCTGCTTCGACGTGGTGCCCGACATCATCACCTTCGCCAAGGGCGTGACGTCGGGCTACTTTCCCCTGGGCGGCATGGTCGTGTCGGACCGGCTGTTGTCGAGCCTGCGGGCATCGAACCATCCCGAGGCGATGTATGCCCACGGGCTCACCTATTCCAGCCACCCGATCGGCTGCGCGGTGGCGCTCAAGAACCTCGATATCCTCGAGGGCGGGCTTCTCGACTATGCGCGCGAGATCACGCCCTATTTTCACGAGAAGCTGAAGGCGCTCGAGGAGCTCGAACTGGTGGGCGAGGTGCGCGGCATGGGGCTGATGGCCTGCATCGAATGCGTGGCCGACCGCGACAGCCACAATCCGATCCGGCTCGACACCGAAGTGGGCGTGCGCATCGACCGGCATTGCCAGGAACTCGGGCTCCTGCTCAGGCCGCTGGTGCATATGTGCGTGATGTCGCCGCCGCTGGTGATCGCGCGCGCGCAGATCGACACCATGGCAGGCATCCTGCACGAGGGGATTTCGCGCACCATGCGGGATTTGCGCGCGGAAGGCGTCTGGAACGGCTGAGCCTAAGTGCCCGGACCGGGTGCATCAGGCCGGAACGCAAACATCCGCCCCGGGGCAACGGGGCGGATGTTTGCGTTCAGCCGGCCGGATCAGGCGCTTGCCGCCATCTCGGCGTTGAGCCTTGCGATGTCGTCTTCGGGAGGCCGTTCGTCGCGCGTGGCGACCGGCAGCACCGTGCGCAGGTGATCATGGTGGCTGCGCACGCCATATTCGAGGTCGGAGAGATAGAATCCCCGGAAGGCGGTCGAGTTCATCGCCTCGTTCGACCATTCCGTGAGCCGCACATCCTCGCCCATTGTCTCGTGGTCGATGCGGGCGGCGAGCTTGCGTGCGAGCCTCTGCTGCCGTGTCTCGTCGCGGTAGCGGTAGATCGCGCCGCGCAGCAGGGTCTCGCCGGTCGACAGCGGAAATTCCTGGTAGAACTGCACGGATTCGGGCGTGGCGGCGATCACGGCGTTGGGGAACAGGCCGTAATAGAGCCATGCGCGGCCGAGATAGTCCGGCATGCCGGGACGCGGCTGCATGGTCTTGAGATAGTTGCGCACGCTCCAGCGCCGGCCGTTGGCGTTGCATTCGGCATAGGAGCGCGACACGCCGCCGACAAAGGGCTCGTCGAAATAGGACCGGCCGTAGAGATCCTGCAGCGCCGGATGGGCGAGCGCCACGTGGTAGCCCTCATTGTCGACGTCGCGGACCGACTTCCAGTTGACCTTGGAGACCATCGTCCACGGCTCTCCGGTGGGGACCATTGCGGCGATGTCGAAATGGCCGATCTCCTCGGCAAAGGGCTTGTACAGCTCGGCCACGGAGGCCTGCGGGCCTTTTTCGAAGCGGACAAAGACAAAACCGTTCCAGATCTCGGCTTCGAGCGGCTGCAGGCCGAACTCGACCTTGTCGAGCTCTGGGAAAGACTTTGGCCGCGCCGCACCCCTGAGCGTGCCGTCGAGATTGTAGACCCAGCCGTGGAACGGGCAGACCAGCGCTCCCTTGCAGGAACCCTTCTCGTCGGCGACGACGCGGGCGCCGCGGTGCCGGCACATGTTGTGAAAGGCGCGCACCTCGCCGTCCTGGCCGCGCACCAGGAGCGCGCGCTCGCCGCACATGTCGAAGGCCAGGTAGTCGCCCGGTTCGGGAAGGTCGGAGACATGGCAGGCGATCTGCCAGTGCTTGCGGAAAAGCTCCTGCTTCTCGAGCTCCAGAAAGGCGGGGCTGTGATAGGTCCAGCCCGGCAACCCGCAGCGGTCCCAGGTCTCGGGAATCGAGATATCGCGATGGGAGACGGGGCTGTTCATGAGACACCTGTTTTTTTTGAGCAATTGCTCAGAAAAATAGGCCGATCGTGGCGCGACGTCAAGTCACGGCCGAGACCTCAGCTCAGACCAGGCGTTCCTGGCCACTGGAAAAACCGCGGATCCAGCGGATCGAAAGGAAGAGCGCGGCGCCGACATAGGTCAGCGGGCAGACGGCCAGCATCAGCAGTCCGGCGAGTTGCTGGTCGGCAATGGCTGTCTCCAGCGACGCGAGGGGAGCATGGCCGGGATAGAGGGCCGTCCGGCTGAAGGCGAACAGGGCGCCCAGCAGGCAGAACAGCTTTCCCGTCACCAGCAGCGCCACCAAGGCCCGCCAGATGCCGCGTTCGCTGGTCGTCACCACGGCGCTCCAGAACCACAGGGCCGACAGGAACAGGGTGAGATGCATGGCCATGCCGGCCGCCGGATTGTGCATCGCCGTCTCGAGGGCCGCGGGACTGTGCCATCCCCACAGCAAGATGATCTGCAGGGCCGCCGCGCCGAACACCGTGCGCTCGAGCGTGGCTGGCAGACGGGCGCGCAGGACGTAGGCGATCGCCGGCGCCACCGCATTCATGACCACGATATGCCAGAACATCATGGCGTCGATGCTGTTGATCATGGCGTGGGTGTGCATCTCGACTGTGGCTCCTGAAGGGATAACGTCAGCTCCTGGAAAGGCGGCCCGCGGTTGATCCAGACCTGTACAACACCTGCCGGGCCAGAATGTTCCAGCCATGGGCGCGGGTCAACCGCCCGAAGGCTCCGGCAACACCCCCGCGCCCAGGCTGGTCATGCCCCTCGCAATCGGCATCGGAGCCGGGGACGCGCGGTTGGCGGCGCAGCGGTGCCCGCATCGTCGTTGTCCGCGCGATCGGCGGAAAAATTCGCGCGCCGTTCGGAACGATCACGCGGAGAGGCCGTTGACATGGACATCAACGAAAGCACCTGAGCCATGGAACAACGATTGGATTACTACACTCTGGTCGGTTTTGCCCCGGAGTCCACAGGGCCGGACGATCTCGAGAGCCTGAGCATCAAGGCCGATGAAACCGCCCTCTTTCTTGATTTCGACGGCACCTTCGTCGACATCGCCGAGACGCCGGATTCGGTCAGGGTCGGCAGGCGCGACAAGCTGCTGCTCGACGAATTGAGCCGGCGCCACCAGGGCGCGGTCGCCATCGTCTCGGGGCGCAATCTCAGCGACATCGACCATTATCTCGCAGGCTTTTCGGGCACGGTGTCCGGCGGCCACGGCGCCGAACTGCGCCACGCCGGCCAGGATTTTCTTGGCGCAAGCTGCGATCTCGAGCGGCTCGAGCACATCAAGAACGCGGTGATGGAATTTGCCATCATCGATCCGCGGGTTCTGGCCGAGGACAAGAGTTTTGGGATCGTGCTGCATTTCCGCCAGCATCCCGAGCTTGAGGGCAAGGTGCATGACTTCCTCAGGAGCCTGGTCGACGGCGACGCCGAATTCGAGATCCAGCCGGCCAAGATGGCCTTCGAGGTCAAGCCCAAAGGCTTCTCCAAGGCCAGCGCGATCGAGCGCATCATGAGCTTTGTCCAGTTCGGCGGGCGAAGCATGCTGTATGCCGGCGATGACGTGACCGACGAGGGCGCCTTCGCCCATGTCAACGCGCGCGGCGGCGTCACGGTCAAGATCGGCGACGGCCCGACCGTGGCCCGCTACCGGACCCAAAGCCCGGCAAGCTTCAAGGACTGGCTCAGGGCGCAGCCCGGTCCCTCCAGGCAGGGAGCGTGACGGTGGGGCGTCTGATCGTGATTTCCAACCGCGCGCCTTCGGTGGACGGGTCGGGCGATTCCGGCGGCCTGGTGGTGGCACTCAAGGACGCGCTCGCCCAGAATGGCGGCTTGTGGATCGGCTGCGCGCCCGAGCAGACGGACACGCCCGCGCCGGAACTCGTCGTGCACCATCGGCCCGATTTCGACATCGGCCTGTTCGAGCTCGAGCCCGAGCTCTACCGCGACTATTACCTGGGCTATTCCAATTCCGTTCTGTGGCCGGCGCTGCATGGCCGCGTCGATCTCATCGATGTGCAGCCGCGCTATGCCGCGGCCTATCGCGACGTCGCCCGCCGCGTCGCCGGCCTGGTCGCCAAGGTGGTGCGCGAGGACGATCTGATCTGGGTGCATGACTATCAGATGATCCCGCTGGCGCACGAGCTCAAGGCGCTCGGGGTCACGTGCCGGATCGGCTTCTTCCTGCACATTCCGTTCCCCGACCTGCAGACCTTCAAGGCCATTCCCGACTGGCAGAACCTGTCGGAGTGGCTTGCCGACCATGATCTGCTGGGCTTCCAGACCCAGCGCGATCTCGGCAACATGATCCAGATCTTCCGCCACACGCTGCGCGGCGAGTTGCGCGCAAACGGCAACATGGGGATCGGCGGGCGCGAGATCGTGATGGGCTGCTTTCCGATCTCGATCGACGTCGGCGGCTTCCGTCGCCTGGCGGAAGAGGGCGCGGCCGACACGCCACC
Organism: Hoeflea sp.; assembly: GCF_030682515.1. GTDB lineage: Bacteria > Pseudomonadota > Alphaproteobacteria > Rhizobiales > Rhizobiaceae > Hoeflea. Next base: position 11,751 of record NZ_JAUXOD010000101.1, read on the forward strand.
GCCCGCGCTGCCGCGGCTGATCGGCGTCGACCGGCTGGATTACTCCAAGGGCCTGCCGCAGCGGCTGGCCGGCTATGAGACATTCCTGGCCGACAATGCGGCGTTTCTGGGCCAGGTGGCGCTGGTGCAGATCGCCCCGCCCACCCGCGACGATGTCGATGCCTACAAGGCGATCCGCTCGGAGCTCGAGCTGATGTCGGGCCAGATCAACGGCCGCTTCGGCACGGTCGACTGGACCCCGGTGCAATACATCCACCGCGCCATCCCCCGCGACGAACTGGCAGTGCTGTTCCGGCTGTCGAGCGTCGGGCTGGTGACGCCGTTGTTTGACGGCATGAACCTGGTGGCCAAGGAATTCGTCGCGGCCCAGGATCCTGCCGATCCCGGGGTGCTGATCCTGTCGCAGTTCGCCGGCGCTGCGGAGGAAATGCGCGAGGCGCTGATCATCAATCCGCACGATCCGCAGGACATCGCCCAGGCGATCCGCACCGCGCTCGACATGCCGCTCACCGAACGCGTCGAGCGCCATCAGGCCCTCTATGCCCATCTGGAAAAGCATGATGTCGGCCATTGGAGCGCCGCCTTCCTCGACCGGCTTCGCGCCGTCGACCGCATCAGTCCGGACGGGGTGGCGCCGTTTCCCGGGATGACGCCCTGGTCCAGGACCGGTTGAGAATGGCGTCGCAGGGCGTCTGCGCTCAAAGGGTCCCTGGCCCCGTTTCTCGGGCACGGATTGCCCCTCCACAGATTTCCGGGAGCTCTTGCGGTTTCGGGCGGAACCTTTCGGGGCCTCACGGGTTGGTCAGGATTGCCGATGGGTGAGGGGAACGCCGTTTGATCGCGATCTTGAAATTCGTTCACATCGCGACGGTCGCGGTCTGGATGGCCAGTCTCGTGGGCCTGCCGGGCCTTTATGTCCAGCGGGCGAGGCTCAGCGATCGGGAGGAACTGCTCAGCCTGCAGCGCATGGTCCGCTATGCCTATCTCAAGATCATGTCACCCGCCGCCTTCGCAGCCGTTGCAAGCGGCACCGGCCTCATCTTTCTCAGTGCGGCTTTCGAGCCGTGGCTGTCGGCGAAACTGGCGCTGGTTGGCCTTCTGGCCATGATCCATACCCTGGCCGGGCTGGTGATCATCCGCCTGTTCGACAAGGGCGAGGTCTACCCCTGCTGGCGCTTCATCGGCGTGACGATGATCACCCTCGTCCTCATTCTGGGCGTGCTTTACCTGGTCCTGGCAAAGCCCGTTTTTGGCGCGCAGCCTTCGGTGTTCACCGAACCGGGCGGCCTCGCCCGGCTGTTCGACGAGATCAATCCTTGGCGGAAACCATGAGGCCGATACCGTGATGGAAGATCAGTTTGCCACCATGCCAGCCGGCCAGTCCCGTGAGCATCGCCGCGAGCACGGAGAGGAAGAGACCGTGCGGCAGGACGGAGTCCGGATAGGCCAGTCTGACGCCCCAGTTGAGACCCAGGACCGCGATCAGCGTCATGGCCGCCACGCCGTGCGCCCAGCTCGCGACCCGGCCGCGAATGCCCGCGACCAGCAGCAGTTCGGCGGTTCCCACCAGGCCGGCGGCGACACCGGAGGCGAAGGCGCCGCCTGCAGACCAGAGCCCGACGCGGATCCAGAACGGATCGCCCGTCCACCAGTAGATCATGTCGACCGCGAGGGTGGCGATCCCCAGGGCAATGGGGAAGTGCACGCTCATGGCGTGCAGCGGATGGCCGGCGACGGCAACCGCGGAGGTGACGTCCTGCTCCTTGAGCATTTTCTCGATCGGGTTCGATCCGTCGCTTTCAGATGCCATTGCTTGGTTCCTCTTTCTGCTACAAGCCGGTCAACCCGCATTTTGTTCCATGCCGTCACCGCGGGCGCGCTGATGGTGCTGGGCGGCTGCTCCGGATCCTACTCGGCTCTCGATCCGGCCGGCCCTCATGCACAGACGATCGCGCAGCTGTGGTGGGTCATGCTCGGTGGCGCCGCCGTCCTGTTCGTCCTGGTCATGGTGCTGTTTGTCCTGACCCTGTTCCGGCCCGGTTTCGGCTCGGGCGTCTCGCCCAGGGTCTGGATCGTTGCCGGAGGCCTGCTGATGCCGATTCCGGTTCTGGTGGCGCTGACCTTCTACGCGCTGTTTCAAGGCGAGCGGCTGCTGCCCGGCAGGGACGATGGTGGGCCTGTCTACCGCATCGAGGCGCATGCGCGCCAGTGGCAATGGGAATTCCGCTATCTCGACGAACCCGGAACCCCCTCGACGCTCGACGTGCTGCACATTCCGGCGGGCCTGCCGGTCGAGGTCGTGGCCACGAGCGCGGACGTGATCCACAGCTTCTGGGTGCCGCGGCTCGGCGGCAAGATCGACGCGACGCCCGGGCATGCCGCCCGCATCCGCATTGAGGCGGATCAGGCCGGACAGTACGGCGGGGTCTGCGCCGAATATTGCGGAACCGGCCATTCCGGGATGCGGTTCCGGGTCGAAGCGCATGAGGGCGCGGATTTCCGAGCGCTTGCGGACAGAGGATTTGCACCATGACGACACCCGCCAAGCCCGATCCCGTGGCGCTGCACAAGGCGCTTTCCGAGGCCTGGGGCACGAAACCTGGCCTCGGGCAGCTGGCGGCCGTCAACCACACCTCGATCGGCAAACGCTTCATGGTGACGGCCGCGGTGTTCTTCGTCATCGGCGGGCTGCTGGCGATGCTGATCCGCACGCAGCTTGCCACGTCGCGCAGTCCGTTCATGGAGGAGGGGACCTACGCGCAGGTCTTCACCATGCACGGGACGATCATGATGTTCCTGTTCGCCATCCCGATGCTGGAAGGTGCTGCCATCTATCTGCTTCCCAAGATGCTGGGCGCGCGCGACCTCGCCTTCCCGCGGCTGACCGCCTACGGCTACTGGTGCTATTTGTTCGGCGGGACGATGCTGCTGATGGCGCTGCTGTTCGGCGTGGCGCCGGATTCGGGCTGGTTCATGTACACGCCACTGTCGAGCAGCACCTATTCGCCCGGCATCAATGCGGATGTCTGGCTGCTCGGCGTGACCTTCGTCGAGATTTCCGCCCTGTCGGCCGCCGTCGAGATCATCGTCTCCATCCTCAGGCTCCGGGCGCCCGGCATGTCGCTCGAACGCATGCCGATCTTTGCCTGGTACATGCTGGTGGTGGCGGGCATGATGCTGGTGGGCTTTCCGCCGCTGATCCTGGGCTCGATCCTGCTCGAAGCCGAGCGGGCCTTCGACCTGCCGTTCTTCGACCCGACCCGCGGCGGCGATCCGCTGCTGTGGCAGCATCTGTTCTGGCTGTTCGGCCATCCCGAGGTCTACATCATCTTCCTGCCGGCAGCCGGCATGGTCTCGACCTTCCTGCCGGTGTTTGCCGGCCGGCCGCTCGCGGGCTACCGCGCGGTCGTGGTCTCGGTGATCTCCATGGGATTCATCTCCTTCGGACTGTGGGTGCATCACATGTACACCGTGGGCATCCCGCATCTGGCGCTTGGCATCTTCTCGGCCGCCAGCGCGCTGGTGACGATCCCCACGGCGATCCAGATCTTCGCCTGGCTGGCCACGCTCGCCCACGGCCGGCCGCGCCTGAGCATACCCATGCTCTATGTGTTCGGCTTCCTGTTCGTCTTCATCCTGGGCGGGCTCACCGGCGTGATGCTGGCGATGGTTCCGTTCGACTGGCAGGCGCATGACACCCATTTCGTCGTGGCGCATCTTCACTATGTGCTGGTCGGCGGCTTCGTCTTTCCGCTGCTCGCGGCCGCCTATTACTGGCTGCCGCACCTGACCGGCCGGTTCCCGCTGCCGCAGCTGTCGAAGGCGGCGTTCTGGCTGATCTTCATCGGCTTCAACGTGACGTTCTTCATCATGCACCTGACCGGATTGCGCGGCATGCCGCGGCGGGTGCATGTCTATCCGCAGGAGCCGGGGATGGAGCTGTTCAATCTCGTCTCCTCGCTCGGCTCCTTCGTCATGACCATCGGCTTCGCGCTGGTGCTCGTGGATTTCGTGCTGCAGGCCCGGTTCGGCCGCCATGCGGGGCGGAACCCTTGGAAGGCGGGAACGCTGGAATGGGCGATGCCGACGCCGCCGCCGTCCTACAATTTCGCCTCGCTGCCAGCCATTGACGCGCGCGCCGACCAGCTCGACCCCGATGCGCTCGGGCCGCAGCTGGCCGCAGGGAAGGGGTATCTCGGCTTCGTGCGCCACGGCCAGATGGAGACCCTGGCCGTGGACCCGGTCAGCGGGCGGCTCGAGCAGATCATCGTGTTGCCGCGATCAACCTTCCTGCCGCTTCTGACCGCGCTGGTGACGGGCGTCTTCTTCCTGCTGATGCTGGCCAAGCTCTATGCGCTGGCTCCGCTGGCGCTCCTGGGCGTGGCGGGGATGTTCCTCCTCTGGACGCGGGCGACGGGCGCGAGGGAGGATCTGCCGGCTCTCGACGCGGGCCGCGGAGAACAGGCGCCAGTGCATTTCCAGAGCCGCGGCGCGCCGTCGGAATGGGCGATGGTGCTGACGCTCACGGCCAACGCCACACTCTATGCGTCCCTGCTGTTCGGCGGGCTCTTCCTCTGGGTGTCGGCGCCTGGCTGGCCGGCTGAGCCAACCCCCTTCAAGACCAACGTCCTGCTCCAGGTCCTCGCGCTCGGCGCTCTGGCGGGGACGCTCTTGGCCTCCCGCCGGAGCCTGCGCGCCGGGGCCGAGGGTCGCATCGGCTGGCTTGCGGTTCTCGCCGCGTCGCATTTGGCGGCGGCAGTCCTGTTCGGCCTGATGGCCCTTGAACTGGTGCCGTTCAACACCCAGCATGCCCTGTTCGCCGTGATCTTCGCGGTCTACTTCTATGCCGGGTTTCATTCCCTGCTCGGCGTGCTCTTCGCGCTCTACGGCGTCTGGCGGGTCCTGAGCGGCCATGTCTCCGCCGTGCGGGATCTCGATCTGCGCATCGGGGCGCGGTTGCACACCTATGCGGCGTGTGCGGGCATCCTTGCGGTGGTGTTTGTCTGGCAGCTTTTGATGCTGGGCTCCGGGGGGGCGCCGGCATGAGGATGCTGAGCGCGCAAACCAGGCCGCTGGCGATGCTTCTGGCGGGATTTGTGCTGTGGGCCGGGGCGTTTTTGCTGATCTACTTCACGCAGGCGACCGGGTGCAGCCTTGGCTGGCAGGAGATCGAGGTTTTCGGGGGGCTCACCTTGCAGCGCGGTTCGCTGGTGGGGCTCTATCTGCTGGCCTGCGGGATGCATCTCGGGCTGATCGCGGGCTTCGGACGCGGCGATGCCGGCTCGTTTACCCATCGCACCGGCCGCCTTCTCTCCATCGCGGCCCTCGGGGCCAATGTCTTCTGCTTTGGAGGCGTGCTGTGGCTGACGACCTGCTGAGGGCCGCGTCCGGCGTGACCCGATCGACATCGAAACCCTTGTCGAAGCGGTGAGGACCCAGTTTATTGGGTCGACATGTGACGCTGGCCGTCCTCGGGTCCATGGTCGTGAGAGCCCACGCCCGTATCGGGCGCGTTGCCCGGGGACTTGTCGATCAGATCCATCAGCAGATCGGCCAGTCGGTCATAGTCGAGCGGTTTGGCCAGGCAGGTCACGGCATCGCCGAGCCGCGCAGACTGCGCCGCGGTGCTGCCGCCCAGCGCCACGATCGGGATTGCCCGCCGGCGAAGGGACAAGGCGATCCCCTGCGTCGTGAGGTCAGGTCCATGCAGGTCGAGAATGGCGGCTTCGCAGGGATGGGACTGCGGCCAGGTCCGTTGCTCGTCCGGTTTCATCGGCACAACCGCGAAGCCCCGGGCTTCCAACTCGCACAGCATGTCCACGACCAGCATGGGTTCGTCGGCAACAAGCAGAATCGTCGGGCTTCTATCCATGGGCAGGCCTCCGTCATCAACAATCGACAGTGCAAGAGCGCGTCCATTGCCGGAAATCCACCCCCCAACAGATGTCAAGGTAAACTCACCGCCCGCCGGTTTAAAGCCCCCGGTTGTGCTGGAGGCGCAAGCAGAGCCGGTATCTGACTTTTAGCCACTTGCAAAATAATCACCACTTACTAACTTGTAGCAGCAATGCAGGTCTGGCTTTTATCAGCGCAGGGGTTCAGCACATGTACCGCGAGAGAAACGAGCGTCTACAGATCATGGTGTCGCCTGAAGAACTGAGCGCGCTGGACGACTGGCGCTTCTTGCAGCGGATGCCCAGCCGCGCCTCGGCCGTGCGCGAGCTGCTGCGCCGCGGCCTTCGCGCCGAAGGGGTGGAGATTGCAGAGGCGCATGAGAAGTCGAGCGACTTCGGCGTGCTTGAGAAACGCACGGACGGTCAGTAGCCGGGGGCAATCGCCGCGGCCCCATCCTGCGGGGCTGCCGCGGCTCTTTCAGGCGTCGGTGACGAGACCACGCGGACCCTCGGCTGCGGCATCGGATTCCAGGACGACGTGGTAGAGCTTGTCGTCGCGAAAGGCGCTGGCGAAATCGGTGGTGGTGCCGTCGCCCGGCTTTGCGCCGATGTCGAGAAAGTCGATCTCGGCCGCAGCCGCGACAATACGGGCGTCAGCGGGCGACAGGGCCCTGACCCGGACTTCGCCGTGACCAGGCGCATTGTCCCATCGCGGATCGTTCGGCGCGGCGCTTGGGATCAGCCGATAGATCTTCAGGTCTCCGCCGAGTTGATCGGCACGCGCTGTCATGTCGAGGGTTCCGACCGTCGGCTGAGCTGGCTTGTCGTGCATGATCTCGGTTCCTCTTCTGGGCGTCTTATCGTCACGGAGAACGGTTGAGCAGCGCCGGCGTGTGGCCGTTCTTCCGGGGCCGGCGGCGGGTGCCGGCCCCAGAGGGAGGGGATTACTGGCAGGCGGCCTGGTAACGGCGGCCGTTGCGGTCTTCATAGATGCAGACGCCGGGTTCGCTGGCGCGGCCGATCAGATTGCCTGCAACGGCACCAACTGCGCCGCCGATCACTGCGCCTTGCAGCGGGTTGCTGGCGACCACGGCGCCAACCGCGGCACCCGAGGCGCCGCCGATCGCTGTGCCGCGCTCGGTGGCTGTGCAGGCGGTGAGTGTCAGGGCGGCGAAGGCCACGACGAGAAGTTTAGTCATTGGAATGCTCCTTTGGTTACCAGGGTCAAACCCCTGACACTGGCAAAGGTTTCATCCTCGCCCGATTTATTTCGGGGCGGAAGCGATTGCTGGCCGGCTGCGGGCGCGTTGGCGCACCCGGCGCGGCGCGAAACCGGAGTTCAACGGTAGCCATGCGGTCCAGGGGAGCGACGCGGGAACCCTGGCGCATCGATGCCTCAGCGTCTCACCTGTCGGCATCGCTTTGCGACGGGGCGCCGGAGGAGATTCTGGCATGCCGTTCGTTCCAGCGTTTGCGGGCATAGGCCTGCAGGTCGGCCACGCCGTCGAGCTCATCGACGATCTCTTCGCCGATCAAGGTCTCGATGAGGTCTTCCAGCGTGACAATGCCCTCTGTTCCGCCATAGGCATCGACCACGAGCGCGACATGACGGTCGTTGTGGACAAGGGTGTCGAACAGATCCTCGAGCGACATGGTCGCGAACACGCTGCCCAGGTCGCGCCTGAGACGGGACAGCCGCTTTTCGGCGTTGCCGTCGAGCGCCTCGAACAGCAGGTCGGTCTTGAGGATGAAGCCGGTCACGGTGTCGATCGAGCCGTCATAAATCGGGATGCGGGAAAACCTGAGCTCCTGCTTGCGGGCAACCGCCTCGCCGACGGTCGTGGCCTGGTCGAGCGCGAAGATCACCGTCCGGGGCGTCATGATGTCCTCCACGGTCAGGCGGTCGAACCTCAGCAGATTGCCCACCAGCTTGGAATCGCCGTGATCGATCACCCCCTCGCGGTGGCCGATATCGGCCATGGCGGCGATTTCCTCGCGGCTGATCGGCGACTGCAGCCTGCCGCGCGACAACAGGCGGGTGATGGCCTGCGACAGTTTCACCAGCGGCCACATCGACCAGATCAGCACCGGCAGGATGCGCGCCGCCACCGGCGCGAAGCTTTTCCAGTACATCGCGCCAAGCGTCTTGGGGATGATTTCCGAAAACACGAGGATCAGGAGCGTCAGCACCGCCGAGAAGATGGCGATCGACGCCTCGCCGAAGACGATGGCCGCCTGGGCGCCCGCGCCGGCCGCCCCGACGGTGTGGGCGACCGTATTGAGGCTGAGGATCGCCGCGAGGGGACGGTCGATATTGTCCTTCAATTCGTTGATCTTCTCCGCCATGCGCGGACGGGAGACCTTGATGGTGGCTGTGTAGGTCGGCGTGATGCTGAGCAGGCATGCCTCGAGGAGCGAACACAGGAAGGACACGCCGATGGCGAGCGCGATGTAGAGTGTCAGGAGCGTCATTGTCGACCTCTGGCTCGCTCACAAATGGCTTGCGCGCAGTTCGAGCCCCTCACCACGCATGCAGGCCAACGCCCCGACAAGGGTTTTGTTCCGACCCGCGCCATCCCGTGCGCCGCGCCCCATGGCGCTCATGACCCGGCGCCGCTGATACTTTAAAATGGGAACAATTCTCCCGGCGCCGCGTTTGAAATCAAAACCGGGAGGTGAACGTGACGTTACTGACACGCCGCGCAGCGTTGAACATCTTGCTGCTGGGAGGCACCGCGCTTGCCGCGCCAGCGGTTTTCGCCCGGGAGATGGGGCGCGGGGAGGGGATGCCGTGGAAGCCCTTCACGGGAGCGGTTCCCTATTACGGGACCGGGACAGAACGCTTCTTCACCGCCGCCGAGCGGACGGCTGTCGCGGCGATCTGCGCCCGGCTCATCCCCAGCGACGACGACGGTCCCGGCAGCACCGAAGCCGATGTCGTCACGTTCATCGACCGGCAGATGGCGGGCTTCTACGGCCGCGGCCAGACCTGGTACATGAAGGGTCCGTTCGCCAAAGGCGCGTCAACCCAGGGCTACCAGAGCGAACATGCGCCGGCGATGCTCTACCGCCTGGCGCTTTCGGAACTCGACCAACATTGCCAGCAAGCGCATGGCGCGGGCTTCGCCGAGCTGCCAGTCGCCGATCAGGACGCGATCCTTGCGGCCCTCGACGACGAGGAACTCACCTTCGAGAGCGTTTCGGCCAAGACCTTCTTCGACCTGATCCTCGAGAACACGATCGAGGGCTTCTTTGCCGATCCGATCTACGGCGGCAACCGGGACATGGTCGGATGGCGCTATGTGGGCTTCCCCGGCGTTCGCTACGACTACCGCGACTTCGTCAACCACAACGGATCTCCGATCCAGCTCGAACCGGTCAGCCTGACGGGCGGGCCCGGCTGGTCAAGAAACTAGACTGACTGATCGAAGGGACAATCATGACCAAGCAAATGCCAGGCGTCGATGTCGTGTTGGTGGGGTTCGGCTGGACCGGCGCCATCCTCGCCGAGAAGCTGACCGCGGCCGGGCTGGAGGTGCTGGCGCTCGAGCGCGGGCCCTGGCGTGACACGCCCACGGATTTTCCCACGACCTTCGCCCAGGACGAGCTGCGCTTCTACTGGCGCCACGCCATGTTCCAGGAAGCATCGCAGGAAACGCTGACCTTTCGCAACAATGGCGCCCAGGACGCCCTGCCGATGCGGCGGTGGGGTTCGTTCCTGCCCGGCACCGGCGTCGGCGGCGCCGGCGTCCACTGGAACGGCCAGACCTATCGTTTCCTGCCGTCCGATTTCGTCGCCCGCAGCCACAACGAGGAGCGCTACGGCGCGCTGCCCGAGGACATGACCATCCAGGACTACGGCGTGACCTATGAGGAGCTGGAGCCGCATTTCGACTATTTCGAGAAGATCTGCGGGATCAGCGGACAGGCCGGCAATGTCAATGGCGCGCGCGTCGAAGGCGGCAATCCGTTCGAGGGCATGCGCAGCGACCATTACCCGAACCCGCCCATGCAGATGACGTTCTCGCAGGACCGGTTTGCCGCTTCGGCGAAAGAACTGGGGCTCAACCCGTTCCCGGTTCCCTCCGCCAACATGTCCCAGGCCTATGTCAACCCGCTCGGCATGCAGCTTGCCCCCTGCACCTATTGCGGCTTCTGCGAGAAATACGGCTGCGGCAACTACTCGAAAGCCACGCCGGAAACCACGCTCATTCCGGCCATCATGCGGCGGCCGAATTTCACGTTGCGAACGCTCTGCGAGGTGCTGTCGGTGGAAAAATCCGCCGACGGGTCGCGCGCGAAGGGAGTCACCTATGTCGACGCCCACGGCGAGAGCTTCTTCCAGCCGGCCGAAATCGTCGTGCTGTGCGCCTATCCGCTGCAGAACACGCGGCTGCTGCTGCTCTCCGGCATCGGCCAGCCCTACGATCCTGCGACAGGCGAGGGCGTGGTCGGCAAGAACTACTGCTACCAGGTGATGTCGTCGGTCAACGTGTTCTTCGAGGACGAATACACCAACGGCTTTGTCGGCGCCGGCGCCCTCGGCATGGCTGTCGACGAGTACAATGGCGACAATTTCGACCATTCGGGGCTCGGCTTCATCGGCGGCGGCTACATCGCCTGCCACACGACCAATGCCCGCCCGATCGAAAGCCATCCGGTTCCCGAGGGCGCGCCCAGCTGGGGAGCAGAGTGGAAGCGTGCTGTCCGACAGAATTTCCTCAAGACCACCAGCGTCGGCGTGCACGGCGCGTCGATGGCGCATCGCAGCAACTACCTCGATCTCGATCCGACCTACACCGACCGGTGGGGCCGGCCGCTCCTGCGCATGACCTATGACTTCACCCTCAACGACCGCCGGCTGACGCGGCACCTGACCCCCGTCGCCGAGCAGATCGCCCGCGGCATGGGCGGCCGCGAGGTAAAGGTGAACACGCGCCGCGGCTCCTATGATTCGATGCCCTACCAGACCACCCACAACACCGGCGGCACGATCATGGGCACCGATCCGGCCACCAGCGTGGTCAACCGCTACGGCCAGAGCTGGGATCTCGACAACCTGTTCATCACCGGCGCGGGCCTGTTCCCGCAGAACGCAGGGTACAATCCGACCGGGACCGTGGCGGCGCTCGCCTACTGGTCGGTCGAGGCGATGATCACGCAGTATCTTCGCGCGCCCGGCCCGCTGGTGCAGACATGACCCGGCCCGGCTCGATCTTCACGGCGATGGCGATCATCGCGGCCACCGGTGCGGCGGGCGTCGCGACCGCCCAGGAACTGTCCTATTCGCAGACCGAACGCGGCCGCTACCTCGCCACCGCATCGGACTGCATCGGCTGCCACACGGATGTGGAGGGCGGCGGCGTGCCGTTCGCCGGCGGCCGCGGGCTCGAAACCCCGTTCGGGATCATCTATTCCGCCAACCTGACGCCGGATCTGGAGACGGGTCTCGGGAAATGGACGCGGGAGGAGTTCTACCGGGCGCTCAACGAAGGCGTGAACCGCCATGGCCAGCATCTCTATCCGGCCATGCCCTATCCCTATTTCACGCTGATGCCGCGCGACGATGTCGATGCGATCTACGACTATCTGCAGACGCTTGAGCCGGTGCATGCGGAGGCGCCGGAGCACGAGCTGCCATTTCCGCTCAGCATCCGCCAGTCGGTGGCCGGGTGGAAGATGCTCTATTTCGAGGACAAGCAGTTCGTGGCCGATCCGGACCAGTCGGCGGAATGGAATCGCGGCCGCTACCTTGTGGACGGTCCGGCCCATTGCGGCGCCTGCCACACCGGGAAGACCATGTTCGGGGCCGATGACGAGGACGAGTATCTCCGTGGAGGCGCCCTGGAGAACTGGTTCGCACCCAATATTCGCGGTGGCGAGAATGGCGGCATTGCCCATTGGGAGGCCACCGACATCGTCGAATTCCTGCGCGACGGCCGGTCGCGGCATACGGCGCCGATGCAGAGGATGGGCGAGGTCGTCTATTTTTCGACCCAGCATCTCCACGACGACGATCTGGACGCGATCGCCACCTACCTCAAGAGCCTCCAGGACCCGGCCCGGGAGGCCAGCGACAGGCCCGACGAAGCCCGCGTCGAGACGGGCGCCGCCATCTACTTCGACAATTGCGCGGCCTGCCATGCGGCGGACGGGACCGGCGTGTCGCACATCTTTGCCTCGCTCAAGGACTCCAACAAGCTGGCTTCCGAGGACTTGTCGACCGTGATCCGCATCATCCTCGGCGGCGCGCGGGCCGAGCCGACGGAGGCAGCACCTGCCATGATCGCCATGCCGCCATTTGCCTGGAAGCTGACCGACGGGCAGATCGCCGATGTTTTGACCTATCTGCGCCAGGCTGGCGACGTGAAGGCCGGACCGGTCTCTGCCTCGACGGTGGCCGACATGCGCGCCTACCTTCAAGACCAATGAGGAGTGATCGATGAGACCGTCCGGCTGTGCCACCCTCCTGTCCTGCGCCATCCTGGTGCTTCTGGCAGGCCCTGCCGCGAGCCAGACGCTCTATCTTGGGCAACAGGAAGTCGACACGTCGGACGAGGGCGTCATGGACGCGGCGCTCGGACGATGCGCCGAGCTGGCGGCGGCAAGCCCGGATGCCCGCATCGCTGCCACGTTTACGCACACGCAGCCTGCTGCACCGGATCCGGTTGCGGAAGCAGCTTCAGGCCGGGACCAGCCTCGGGCGCAGGAGCCAGCGGCCGAAGCGTCGGACGAAGACCAAATTGCCGCGCAGGATCCGGCGGCGGACATGGCTTCAGGCGACGACGGGCCTGAAGTGCAGGATCCAGTTCCGGAAACAGTGCCGGGCGCAGCGGAGCCTGCCATCGATCCCGCAACCCTGTCGCTCGAAGCGGGCGGCGCGGCAACGTTCGAGGAAAGTTCGGAGGGCATCGATCTGGACGCAGTCACCCTGGAGGCCTGCAAGGAGGCCGGGCTGGTCTACTGACCGCCGCTGCCGATCGATCGCGAAGCGGGTCCTGTCCCTCCCGGTGGCCGTCCCGTTTTCTGAGTGGCCTCGCCTCGTCGGCGGACCCGAGGCGAGGCAAGGGGCCCGGAGCTGGCTGGACAGCTCCGGGCCCTGTCTTCATCGCATCAGTGCGAAGCGCCCGAACCGCCGACGGCGACGATCGAGAAGGGCTGGCCTTCGACAGCAATCGTGCGCGTTTCCTCGAGGGTGCCCGCATCGAAGACCCGCACGAGCGAGTGCCGGGGATCAGTGATGGCGATCTGTCCGTCGACCACCGCAAGACGCGGCCGCGGATCGCGCCAGTGGCCGTCCTTGCTGTAGGGCTCTGTGACATTGGCCTTGGCGACGATTTCAGCCTTGATGACATCGAGAACATGCAGGTCGCCATCTTCCGTCAGGATATAGGCGTTGCGCGGCGTCGCCGGATCGAGCGTGAAATCGACGCGCCGGGTCGGAAGCTCGATCAGGCGATAGGGCTGCGCATTGTCCGGATCGATCAGCACGATCTTGTCCTCTCCATAGTTGCCGAGAAAGAACTGCATGGCCGTTCCGCCGAGCAGCGTGCCGGTGTGCGCTTTGGGAAATTCGGACGGGTAGGGGATCATCTCCAGCTTCGGTCCGTCGAGGCCGCCCGGCCGGGCGACAAGAACGCCTTCCTTGCACCCGAAGGCGACAAGGCGGGCCGAGGTGGCCTCGCCGTGGAGGTCGGTGCAGGGGGCGATGTCGCCCACCTGCTCGCCGGTCTCGTCGACGACGCGAAGACCGACGCGCGGCGGCAGTTCATCCGGTTTCGTTTCAATGTCCGTGTTAGGCACCGAGACAAGCACGTAGCTGCCCATGGTAACGGCCACACCATGGTGGGGTTTGGTGGTGTCGACCGATCTGACTTCCGCCTTGCCTTCCAGCAGAGCCGCCTCGTCGATGATGTCGGCCTTGCCGCCGCGATCGTAGAACAGGATGGCGTGATCGCCGTGCGGGACCACGTGGCCCGGGCGCCCGCCTTCAAACGTCACGGGCAGAAGCGCGGGATCGGACACCTCGAGATCGCGGTGTTCGCCGTGGTCGGAGAAACGGATGCCGGTCTTGATGGCATGCACGATGCCGGCCTCGGTCTGCGCGGCGAAAACGGTCTGTCCCGAGGCGCTGGCCGTCAGGGCGGCATAGCCCTTGAGCTCGTATCGGCCAAGTTCTTCGCCGGTTTCAAGATCGATGACGCGAACCAGAGGCTGGGTGTGGTCGGCGACGAAGATGCGCCATGCCTCCGTCGTGTCCTGATCCGTGTCCGCCATCGCGCCGGGGACCAGGAACAGCGTGGTGACTGCCAAGGCGGACAGCAACTGGTTTCGGAGTAGAGACAATCTCATTGGTTTCTTCCTTTTTTTGACAACGGCTTGGCGTTCCATGGGGTCCGCCCGTCACGCGGCGTAACTGTTCGACATAGTCCCGGCCGCGGCTATTTGAAATAAATGTTATTACGTTACGTTTCTGTTGACGAACGTAATAACATCACATAGACAATCGCTGTCAACCCCGGAGGCGGCGATGAACGATCTTTGTCTGGACTCAAACACTCTGGCGCCTGGCAGTCAGGCCGAAACCTTTGCGCCCCAGCTGGCCGGCGGGATTTCGGCGCGCAAGGTGCTTCTGGAGCCGGCGCGGCCAGATAAGGCCGGTTGCGAAAGCGGAAGCCAACTCCGCCTTGACTGGCGCTCAGCTTCTGCTCTAACTGGCCGTGACGGTTCCCCTACCCAAGAAGTGGAGGGGAATAATAGGGAACACGGTGCGGATGACCCGAATGGGGCCAAAACCGTGGCTGCCCCCGCAACTGTAAGCGGATTGCCGTCCACCCTCGTGGCGCGAAAGCGTCATGCCACTGCACCAGATGGTGCGGGAAGGCAGGTGGACAGCAGATATTCGTGAGCCAGGAGACCTGCCGTCACCCATCGATCCACAGTCACAGGCGGGGTTGCCTGGAACAGGAGCATTGAATGAAGATCATCAGCGCCTCACAGCGCGACCTCGCGCTTCTATTCCCCGATTCTGCCGATTGTCCGATCGCGCGGATGGCCTGACCGCCTTCCGTGCCGTTCCTTCATGCCGTCTTGTGCGGCTCATAGTCATATTCGGGGATTTTCCATGATATTTTTTTCCAGAACGCCGTTTAGGGCGGCCGTCCTTCTTGCGTCTTTCGTACCTGCCGGCTTCGCTGCCCAGGCCGCGGAGACTGTCTATCCGCTGACCCTTGAAAACTGCGGCCGGCAGGTGACCCTCCAGGCCGCGCCTTCGCGGACCGTCGCCATCGGCCAGAGCAGCACCGAGATCCTCTATCTGCTGGGCCTCGCCGACAAGGTCGCAGGCACCGCGCGCTGGGTCGGTCCGGTGCTCAAGGGCTATGAGGAGGTCAATGCCGGCGTCCACCGCCTGGCCGACAATGATCCGAGCTTCGAGAGCGTGCTGGCCCTCAAGCCCGACATGATCGCCGTCCAGTTCCAGGGCCAGGTCGGCCCGGAAGGGGCTGTGGCCACGCCCGAGCAGTTCGAGGAGCTGGGCATTGCGGTCTACACCTCGCCGTCCGATTGCGTCGGCAAGGAAAATGCCAATGCCGGCGACGGCGTGCGCCACCAGGTCTTCACCATGGATCTTGTCCATCGGGAAATCCGCGATCTGGCGCTCATCTACAATGTCCAGGACAAGGGCGAGGAGGTTGTCGCCGACCTCAAGCAGCGCGAAGAGGCAGCCCGCGCGACGATCGCCTCGGCCGAGGGCAAGCTTTCAGCGGTGTTCTGGTTCTCGAGTGCCGCGGACGCCGATCCCTATGTGGCAGGGAAGAACGGCGCGTCCGCCTACATCATGTCGGCGCTGGGCATCGAGAACATCATCACCACCGAGGAGGAATGGCCGACGGTGGGCTGGGAAACCATCGCCAAGGCCGCGCCGACCTTGATCGTCGCCGGCGCGATGGAGCGCCGCCGCCATCCGCAGGACAGTCTTGAGTCCAAGCTCGACTTTCTCAAGTCCGATCCGGTTGCAAGCCTGATGCCGGCGGTGACCAACGGCCATGTGTTCGCCATGGACGCGCAATCCATGAACCCGACGATCCGGACGATCGAGGGGATCGAGGTGCTGGCCGACAGCATCGCCAAGGCTGGCCTGGCCAAATGAGCCGTGTCCCGCACTCGACGGGACGGACGGGCGCGGGCTTAGCCGCGCTCGTCATTCTCGTGGCGGCGCTGTGGATGGGGGCTGCAATCGGTGAAACATCGATCCCGTTTTCGACCGTCGCGCAGACCATCGCCAACCGGCTGTGGAACGCCGGCTATCCGCTGGAGCCGATCGACGAGGGCATTGTCTGGAGCTACCGGCTGAGCCGCGCGGTGATCGCGGCTGCCTGCGGCGCCGCGCTGGCGCTGTCGGGGGTGGTGCTGCAGTCGCTGCTGCGCAACCCGCTGGCCGACCCCTATCTGCTGGGCATTTCCGCGGGCGCCTCGACCGGCGCGGTCAGCGTCGCGATCCTCGGCGTGGGCGCCGGCTACCTGACGCTGCCGCTCGGCGCCTTCATCGGCGCCGTCGTGGCCTTCGCGCTGGTCAGCCTGCTGGCGCTCAAGGCCGGGCGGGGCACTGCGGCGATCATCCTGGCGGGCGTCGCCGGGTCGCAGCTGTTCAATGCGCTGACCTCGTTCATCGTCACCAAGGCGGCCACGGCGGAGCAGGCCCGCGGCATCATGTTCTGGCTGCTCGGAAACCTGTCGGGCGTGCGCTGGCCCGACGCCTGGCTGGCGGTGCCGGCGGCCCTCGTGGGCCTCGTCGTGTGCATCTGGCACGCCCGTGCGCTCGATGCCTTCACCTTCGGCTCCGAATCGGCGGCAGCGCTCGGCATTTCGGTGCGGCGCACCTATTTCGTCCTCGTCGGGATCGCAGCGATGATGACCGCCGTCATGGTCTCGATCGTCGGATCGATCGGCTTCGTCGGCCTCGTCATTCCCCATGCCGCGCGCCTGATCGTGGGGGTCCGCCACGGCGTGCTGCTGCCGGCGTCCGCCCTGATCGGCGCGGTCTTCATGATCCTTGCCGACATCCTGTCGCGCACCATCATCCCCGGCCAGGTGCTGCCGATCGGCGTCATCACCGCGCTGGTCGGCGCGCCCGCCTTCGCCCTGATCCTCGCCCAAAGGAGGGAGCGCGCATGATTCTTTCGGCCAGCCAAGTCTCCTGGTCCGCCGGCGGGACCGAGATCCTCAGGGACATCACGCTTGCGGTCGAGGCGGGCGAGTTTCTCGGCATCATCGGCCCCAACGGGTCAGGCAAGACGAGCCTGATGGCGCTGCTCTCGGGCATCCGAAAGCCGCGGTCGGGCGAAGTGATGCTCGATGGCGCGCCGATCGGGTCTTTGGGCCGGCGCGCCGTCGCCCAGCGCCTGGCGCTGGTCGAGCAGCAGGCCGAGACCGGCGAGCGGATCACCGCGCGGCAGGCGGTCGAGATCGGCCGCACGCCCTATCTCGGGCCGCTGACGCCCTGGTCGGCGGAGGACGACAGGATCGTCGACGCCGCGCTCGCCAATGTCGACATGGCGCATCTTGCGGGACGGACCTGGCACACGCTGTCGGGCGGCGAGCGCCAGCGGCTGCATATCGCCCGCGCCCTTGCCCAGCAGCCGGACATCCTGCTGCTCGACGAGCCGACGAACCATCTCGACATCGGCCACCAGATCAGCCTGCTCGACCTGGTGCAGCGGCAGGAACTCACCGTGGTGGCGGCGCTGCATGACCTCAATCATGCGGCGATGTATTGCGACCGGATCGCGGTGATGCAGTCAGGCCGCCTGGCAGCACTCGGCCGGCCCCGCGATGTGCTGAGCGTCGAGCTCATTCGCGACGTGTTCGGCGTCGACGCGGAGATCGAGCTCGACGAGGGCGGGCTCTGCCACCTGCGCTTCCTGACGCAGCGGTCGCAGGGGCGCGTCAAGGCCGTGCGGCCGGCCCTTCGGTCCGCGCTGGGGAGCTGAGGCCGATGGACATGCGCAATCACGATCTCAAGGAAGACATCCGCGACTACTGGTCGGAGCGTTCCAGGAGCTTCGATCACGACTTCGGCCACCGCATTCCCCAAGGGCCGGAACACGATGCCTGGGCCAGGGCGGTGCGCGAAGCGATCGGTCCGGAGCCGAAGAAGGTGCTCGAGCTTGCCTGCGGCACCGGCGAGGTGACCCGGGTTCTGCTGTCGCTCGGCCATGAGGTGACGGGGCTCGACTTCTCCGAAGCCATGCTCGGCGTCGCCCGCGCCAAGCATGAAGGCAACGGGCGGGCGCGCTTCATCCTGGCCGATGCCGAACGCACGATGGAGCCCGGGGAAACCTATGACGCGGTGATCTGCCGGCATCTGGTGTGGACGCTGACCGAACCCGAGCGGGCGCTCGACGACTGGTTCAGGGTGCTCAAGCCCGGCGGCCGGCTCGTCATTTTCGACGGGGACTGGGCGAGGCCCACGCAAGCGGGGCGGCTTGCGGCCCTTGGGATCCGGCTGATCGAGCGCTTCACCGGCGCCGATCCCCAGTCCGACGCCGCCATGAGCCGGAGGCATGCGAGCATCATGGCGCGGCTGCCGTTCTGCGAGGGGCTGACGGCCGAACGGCTTCGTCCGCTTGCGCAAGACGCGGGCTTCGAGGCCATCCGCACGCCCTCGCACCGGCCGATCACCGCCGCCCAGCGCCGGACCGCCACGCTGCGAGACAGCCTGCGCACCCGGGTCTACCGCCGCTTCATCCTGGTCGCCTCCCGCCCCACGGCTGCGCCATAGTGCGTGGCCGGCGCCTGCATGGCGCCGGGCCTTCCCATCTGCGCAAGGAGGCATCAACCGTATCCGATCGCCGCCGACCGCAGCCTGCGGCATCCGCAAGGGTGGCCGTGAGCCTGTCGGCCGTCAAAAAACTGAGGACATTGGCGGGGATGGCGGAGGGGATGGGACGAAGTTCGAACTCGGAGCCCAGCGGGCCACTGCCCGCCGGCAGGTGAGGCCGCCCCCGCGGAGGCGTTGAGTGAAGCGAAACTGCCGTGAGCGAGACAATGGCGGAGAGGATGGGAAGCTCTCCCCCACACCGGCTAACCCACTGAACCCCTTGCAAAACAAGCATTCCGCCGCCACTCTTGGGGCAGAACGGTGGGGCAGAGCATGGGCAAAGCTAGTTTTCTTGAGTTTCATGGCGGACAGTGGCGAGCACGGGTGGCGGTGCCGGTCAGACTTCAGGAGATCGTCGGAAGGACGGTCCTTAAAAAGGGGCTGCACACCGCCGACCTGACAACCGCCGAGCAATTGAAGTGGCCGCACATAGCAGCCTTCAAGGCCTATCTGGCAGACGCGGCGCGGGCGTTGGAAACCCAAGACCCTGTAGAAGCGGAAGCACTCAAAGCCCGCCTCGTACTCGCAGAGATACCGGAAGACGAGCGGGGCCGGGATGTTAAAGGGCCGGGAGTAGACGACGCCGTGCGGGCAACTCCGAGCCGATATGAGGTGCTTCATGACGGCGTTATTGAGCGGGCCTACCAGTTGGAGAAGACGCACGGCTTTGCGCGGGCGAAGGCATATGTGGCCATTGCCACCGGAGCACAGACCCCCCTTCGTCATCACGCCGATGATTTCATAGCCCAGTGGGGCGTCAAGGATAAAACCGCGAGCGACTTCAAAAGGGCCTTAGAGTGGCTGTGTGACTGGCTACGCGCCGCACCCCTCCCCATCACCGTTGAGGCAGTAACCCGGCGTGCAGCCGGGGATTTTATCGTGCAGAGCCTTGAGGCAACGAGAAGCGCCAAAAAGGCTAAGTCCTACCTCGCCTTCCTCCGCGCCTACTGGGAGTATCTCGACAGGCGGGGGGCGCTGACGAGCGGAAACCCTTGGTTAGGCCAGCGTATATCGAAGGCCGCGCAGGTCCGCTCCAGAAGCCAGATAGCCGAGGAGAAGCGCCCGTTCACAGACGAGGAGCTAGCCGCCCTCTTGTCCAATTGCGGCGCTGACCCGGAGCTTCTCCTTGCCATGCACATAGCGGCCTTGGGCGGGATGCGGATTGAGGAAATATGCAGGCTCCGCCTATGGGATTGCTCCGGGGGTGTTTTCAGCGTCCGCGAGGGGAAGACCGTCAACGCTGTACGGCAGTTCCCAATCCACACCCGCCTTGCCGATACAGTCGCCGCACGCGTCAAAAAGGGGAACCGGGATGACTACCTAATCCGGGGGCTCCGCGAGAGCACCCCGTCGAGCCCCCAGCGCTCCCACCCTTTGGTAAAGCGCTTTACCCGCTACCGGAGGAAGGTCGGGGTGGGGAGCGGCAGGAGTGAACACTCGTCCGTAGACTTCCATTCGTTTCGCCGCTGGTTTGCACGGAAAGCACGGGACGCCATGCTAGCAGGGGACGCCGGATTTGATGAATGGACCCTCACTTGGATCATGGGGCACACGGACAAGGACCGGCCCAAATCCGTTGAGTTGTCCCAAAGAGGCTACGCCGGGATGGACCCGATGGAAGCCAAGCGCCGCCTAATAGAAGCTATTCAACTACCACCTCAAACAGGAGAAACGCAGCAATGATGACTTTCCGCATTTTCGGCCATGAATTCGGCATCGAGTTCTGGAGCAACCCACTCCGGATACAGGACTGGCAGCTAGGCCAGGAGCGCCTTGGGGACGCTTTCCAGACCCGGCTTTATTGGTTCGGACCGGCCCACGTCGCCGTCTGTAAGCCCGCGTGAAGCACTTCCGACAGTTCGGCGTAAATTCCCAAATCTTTACAATGGCTTGGAATTGAGTATTGTTCTGAATAAAGAATCACACTCCGTTTTGAACTACAAAGAGGCACCATGCCAGGAGGCAAACCCCGCATTGATCAGGGCGAGGACGGCCTGCTGGTATGGTGTGCCGGGCGTTTGGAGCGAGTCCGGAGACCCCGAGCAGCGCGGGAGCTGGTTGACGAGTGGTATTCCCATTGGTTTGGAAAAGCGGGCAAGCCGCGCTCCTGTTACCGGGATAGGCGGGGCCAGTTCAAGACCCACCACACCGACCGCGTTACCAAATGGATACAGCGCCAAGTCGCACAAGGAACGTTGGTCCATATCGATAATGCAGGGCCGCGAGGCACAGGGCGCTACCGCCTAGTTGAGGGCAAAAGGCTGACCGGACCACGCCGGAAGCCCGGCCCCGACCTCCTTGAAGAAAGCTCCGATGCTTTTCCGCCTAACTCTCTGTGATTGCAGGGGCGAAGAGATAG
>NZ_JAUXOD010000106.1 GCF_030682515.1 Hoeflea sp.
TTGGGGCAGAACCCCAAAAAGTAAACTGTCCCCGAACTACCGTTCCGGATCGTTCTCCAGCCTGATCGGCTCACCGTGCGGGGTGGCGTGGGCGGCGCGCTGCCAGGAGGCGGAGAGCGCGTCGACGAGGCCGGGCTCGGCCACGCCTTTCCGCGCCAGCAGCGCCTCTAGCGCCGCCAGCCAGTGCGCATAGTAATCGCCGCCGTCCTCGGCGGCACCGGGACGCGCCAGCTGTGCCGACAGCTCGGCTGCCCATTCGCTCCAGGAAAACAGCCCGCGCTCGTTGAGCGCCACCGCAAGCGCGAAAGCCTGGGCCTGCCAGGGTTCGGCAAAGACCGGCGCGTCCGGGCCGGCGCCTTGCGGCAGGCGGAACGGCGCGGCGGGCGCGGCTACGCCTCCGGGCACGGTCTCCGGTTCCCGATCACGCGGGCTCAAGATAGCTCTCCCAGGCGTCGATCGACACGGTGAGCGCGGGATCGGCCCCCTGCCCCCACAATTCATGCCCGTCGAAGCAAACAGTGTAGACATGCTCGGGGTTTTCGCCCTTGCCGTGGGCGTTGGTGTCGGGGAGGACGAAGCCGTCGCGCACCGCCTCGATCGTCCCGGTCTTGCCGCGGGCATAGCGCGGCAGCCGGGTGTGGCCGGTGGGGTGTTCGTTGCTGGTGCGGACGCGGTCTCCGGGCTGGAACTTCGGAAGCGTCGCGACCTCGCGGTTGCAGGGTCCGCCGCGGGCCAGCACGCGGGCAACATCATTCGGACGTAGCACCTGCTTGGGCTTGACGCCGGGCCAGAGCGGATGGCCGGCTTCGATCTCATCAGTGGTGACGAAGCCGTGGCGTTCGAGCAATGTTTCAAGCGCACGGATCCAGATCTCGTAATAGCTCGCCGAATAGTAGACCGCCGGATGCAGGCTTTCCCGGGCGTGGCGGCTTTCGTCGATGGTCCAGGCGCCGAGAGCGCCGGACGCCAGCGTCAGGCCCAGCGCGCGGCGCTCCCAATCGGCATGGAACACCGGCTCGGCCACTTCAGGGGCGACCGGGCCGAAGCCCATCTGGCCGCCGAGATCATGCGGGCCGTTCATATCCCCGCTCCGAGATCGGCCTGCGGCGGCCACAGCGCGCTGGGCGACAGCGAGCCGGGCCGGAGCGGCAGGCCGGTGCCGATCATGCTGTCGCGGGTGACCAATTTCGCAAGTTCTTCCTCGCCCAGGTCCCCGGTTTCCGCGGGCCGCATCGGCACCACCATGTAGCGCAGCTCCGCCGTGGAATCCCAGACCCGGATGCGCGTCGTCTCGGGCAGCTTGAGGCCGAACTCGGCCAGCACGCCGCGCGGGTTGATCACCGCCTGGCTGCGGTAGGGCGGCGCCTTGTACCAGACCGGCGGCACGCCCAGCACCGTCCACGGGTAGCAGGAGCAGAGCGTGCAGACGACGAGATTGTGGGTCGCCTCGCTGTTGAACACCGCCTGCATGTGCTCGCCCTGGCGGCCGGTGTAGCCGAGCGAGGCGATGGCCGCGGTGGCGTCGCGGGCGAGCCAGTCGGAAAAGTCCGGATCTGCCCAGGCTTTCGCCACCACGCGGGCGCCGTTGCGCGGGCCGATCTTGTGCTCGTAGGTCTCGACGATGACGTCCACGGCCGCCGGGTCGATCAGGCCCTTCTCGGTGAGGATGGTCTCGAGCGCCCTGACGCGCGCGGCGAAGGGGTCGAGCTCGTTGTCGTGATGATGGTCGTCGTGGGTGTGGGGGTGATCATGGTCGTGGGTCATGGCGCGAGGTTAGCCCGCGGCACCGCCGACCGCAATATCGCGGGCGGCTTCCCGGCACGGATCTGTATCCCGAAAGGACGATCCGGTAGGCTCGGCCATGGACATTCTGATTCTCGGCGGCACCGGCTTCATCGGCGCGGCGATCCTGATGCGGCTTGCCGGGGATGGCCATCGCGTCACCGGGCTTGGCCGCGACACGCGCCAGGCCGCCCGGCGGTATCCGGGCGCCGCTTTCGTGCGCGCCGATCTTGCCAGGATGTCATCG
The DNA here is from genome assembly GCF_030682515.1 of Hoeflea sp. Taxonomy (GTDB): domain Bacteria; phylum Pseudomonadota; class Alphaproteobacteria; order Rhizobiales; family Rhizobiaceae; genus Hoeflea. The sequence continues at coordinate 2,030 of NZ_JAUXOD010000106.1, forward strand.
GCTGCGGACTGGACCGATCTGGTCGCGAAACACCAGATCATCGTCAATTGCGCCGGCGCGCTGCAGGACGGACCGCGCGACGATCTCGCAGCCGTGCAGGAACGGGCGATGCTGGCGCTCCATGAGGCGGCGAAGGCCGTGGGCGGAAGGCTCATCGTGCAGATTTCCGCGCGCACCGACGGCGGCGGGGCCGGGACAGAATTCCTCGCGACCAAAAGGCGCTCCGACGCAGCGCTCAAGGCCTCCGGGCTCGAGCATGTGATCCTGCGCCCGGCGCTGGTGGTCGGCCGCAACGCCCATGGCGGCACGGCGCTGGTCAGGGCGCTTGCGGGCTTCCCGCTGGCCATTCCCTCGGTCCATGCCGACAGCCCGGTCGATATCGTGGGCCTCGACGATGTGACGGAGGCCGTCGTCCGGGCGGTGGACGGGCGGCTGGAACCCGGCAGCGACATCGATCTCGCGGCGCCTGGCGCGTTGACGCTAGGCGAGGTGCTGGCGCTGCACCGGGGCTGGCTCGGCCTTGCGCCGGCGCGGGTGATCGCCATTCCGGCGCTGCTGGCCCGGCCGCTGACGGCCCTCGCCGATGTTGCCGGCCGGCTCGGCTGGCGCTCGCCGCTGCGCTCGACCGCGATGGCGGTGATGGAAGGCGGGGTTCAGGGCGGCGGCGCGGCCCCGGCCCCGTTCGCGCTGCGGCCGCTTCAGGCTATCCTTGCCGAGAACCCGTCGGGCGTGCAGGACCTGTGGTTCGCGCGGCTCTATCTCCTGAAAGCCCCGGTGCTGGTGACATTGTCTGCGTTCTGGCTTGTGTCCGGCCTGGTCCCGCTCCTCTCGCTGGAGACGGCGGCCGAGCATTTCCGGCCGATCCTGCCGCCGCCTGCGGCCTATGCCGCGACCCTCGCCACCTGCGCGCTTGATATCTGGCTCGGGCTCGCCGTGCTGTGGCGGCGGTGGACGGCGCGGGCGCTGTGGGCCATGCTTGTCGTGAGCCTCGCCTATTTGGCGAGCGCCACGCTGGTCGAGCCCGGCCTTTGGCTCGATCCGCTCGGCCCGCTGGTCAAGGTGGGACCGTCGATGCTGCTCGCGCTCGTGGCGCTTGCGACACTGGACGAGCGCTGATGACGCTTTACGAACTGCTCCTGTCCCTGCATGTGCTCGGCGCCATCGTGTTGCTGGGCACCGGCGCGGGCATCGCCTTCTTCATGGTGATGGCGGTCAGGACGCGCGAGCCCAAGCTCATCGCCCATGTCGGCGGCACGGTGGTGATCGCGGATGCGCTGTTCACGGCGACGGCGGTTGTCCTGCAGCCCGTCACCGGCGTCCTGCTGGCGCGGGAAGCGGGCTGGGCGCTCGGCGAGGGCTGGATCGTGCTGTCGATCGGGCTTTACGTGGTCACCGGCCTGTTCTGGCTGCCGGTGGTCTGGATCCAGATCCGGCTCAGGGACCTGGCGCGCGCCGCCGCCGAGGGCGGGACCGCTCTGACCCGGGACTTCGACCGCCTCTACCGGATCTGGTTTGCCGCAGGCTTCCCTGCCTTCTTCGCGGTGCTCGGCATCCTCTGGCTGATGCTTGTCAAGCCGGAGATCAGGTTGTGAAGCCGGATTCCGGTGTCCTTTCTCTATTTCAACATCGGCCACAGGCTCGCCACCAGGAGCACCGCCATGGTGATGTTGAACCATTTGAGCCGGACCGGATCGGACAGCCACGAGCGCAGCGCCGATCCGAAGCCGGCCCAGATCGACACGCTGGGAAAATTGGTGAGCGTGAAGGCAAGGCCGACGAGCAGCACGGTGAACGTGTGATTGGCCGGATCGGTGTAGACCGCCATGGCCGTGACCGCCATCACCCAGGCCTTGGGATTGACCCACTGGAACGCCGCCGCCTGCAGCAGCGTCATCGGGCTCGCGCCGACCCTGCCGTCGGGCAGCGCGCGCGAGCTGCCGATCCTCCAGGCAATGTAGACGAGATAGGCGCCGCCCATGAATTTGAGCGCGGTGTAGAGGACGGGCGAGGTTTCGAGCAGCGCGCCGAGGCCGAAGCCGACGCCCAGGAGCAGCGAGAAGAACCCGACGCCGATGCCCACCATATGCGGCACGGTGCGGCGAATGCCGAAATTCACGCCCGAGGCAAACAGCATCATGTTGTTGGGCCCCGGTGTCACCGAGGTGACGAAGGCAAAGACGATCAGCGACAGGAATGTTTCAAGCGTCATGCATACCCCCGAAGGCGGGAAGCCGGTCCCCAGTCGCTGATAAACCAGACTTTCCTGTCGCACCAACACATTGTCGTCATGCCTGCATTTGAGGATATGATGGATGCAACACGCACAGGAGACCGCCATGAGCCAGCCGATCCCAACTGCCACCCTCCCCGATGGCCGCCAGGTGCCGGCTCTCGGGCTTGGAACCTGGCACATGGGCGAGATCCGCTCCGACGCCGCCGCCGAGGTCCGGGCATTGCAGGCAGGCGTCGACTGCGGCATGACGCTGATCGACACCGCCGAGATGTATGCCTCGGGTGGCGCGGAGAAGATCACCGGCGAGGCGATCAGGGGGCGGCGCGACGCGGTGTTTCTCGTCTCCAAGGTGCTGCCGTCCAACGCCAGCCGCAACGGCACGGTCGCCGCCTGCGAGGCGAGCCTCCGGCGGCTCGGCACCGAGCACATCGACCTCTACCTGCTGCACTGGCCCGGCCGCCATCCGCTGCGCGACACCGTCGAGGCCTTCGAGCAGCTGCGCGCCTCGGGCAAGATCGGCGCCTGGGGCGTGTCGAATTTCGACAGTCTCGCCATGCGCCAGGTCTCCGCCCTCCCGGGAGGACAGAACTGCGCGGCCAACCAGGTGCTCTACAACCTGTCAACGCGGGGAATCGAATTCGAGCTGCAGCCTTGGCTCGCCGAGCGCTCGATCCCGGTGATGGCCTATTCGCCGCTCGACGAGGGCCGGCTGCTCCGGCATCCGGGGCTCGGCCGAATGGCGCGCGGGCTCGCCCTCTCGCCGGCGCAGCTGGCGCTGGCCTTCCTGCTGCACCGCGACAACGTCATCGCCATCCCCAAATCCTCAAGCCCCGAGCGGGTCAGGGAAAATCGCGCCAGCGCCGACATCAGTCTCACGGGCGAACAGCTCACCGAACTCGACCAGATGTTCCCGCCGCCGCGCTCGCGGCAGCCGCTCGCGATGATCTGAGATCACTTACCGGGCAAATCCCCGTGACTACATCCCCTGCGGGCCGCGGTTCATGGCGGCGATGCCGGTGCGGCAGATCTCGACCAGGCCGAGCGGCTTCATGATGGCGATGAACTGCTCGATCTTGGAGACGCGGCCGGTGATCTCGAAGATGAAATGCTCGGTGTTGGCGTCGATCACCTGGGCGCGGAAAGCGTCGGCCAGGCGCAGCGCCTCGACGCGGTTGTCGGACGTGCCGGTGACCTTGACCAGGGCGAGTTCGCGCTCCAGCGGCTTTTCATGGCCGAGTTCGGCGGCGCGCACGGTCAGATCCACCACGCGGTGGACCGGAACGATGCGCTCGAGCTGGGATTTCACCTGCTCGAGCACGTTGGGCGTGGCGGTGGTGACGATGGTGATGCGCGACAGATGCGCCTCGTGCTCGGTCTCGGATACCGTGAGGCTCTCGATGTTGTAGCCGCGGCCGGAAAACAGGCCGATGACCCGGGCAAGCACTCCCGGCTCGTTGTCGACCAGGACCGAAAGCGTGTGGGTTTCGGGCCGGGCGGTCTCCGCGGCGATGAAGTAGGCCGACCCCGTGGGCTGATGCTGTGCGTTCATGTTACAGGCTCCTTGCAGGGTGGCTCAGACGAGCGCCCGGCCCTTGGCGTCAATGGCGTTGGCGACGGCTTCGTCGGTGGCTTCGTCCGGCAGCAGCATCTCGTTGTGTGCCTTGCCCGAGGGGATCATCGGGAAGCAGTTGGCAAGCGCTGCCACGCGGCAATCGAAGATCACCGGTCCGGGCGTGTCGATCATCTTCATGATCGCGTCGTCGAGATCGGCAGGCTTGTCGCAGCGGATGCCGACGCCACCATAGGCCTGGGCCAGCATGACGAAATCAGGCATGGACTCGGTGTAGGAATGGGACAGCCGGTTGCCATGCAGCAATTGCTGCCACTGCCGCACCATGCCCATGTACTGGTTGTTCAGGATGAAGATCTTGACCGGCAGCTGGTACTGCACGGCGCAGGACATTTCCTGGATGCACATCTGGATCGAGGCGTCGCCGGCAATGTCGATGACCAGGCTGTCGCGGTGGGCGACCTGGACGCCGATGGCCGCGGGGAAACCGTAGCCCATGGTGCCGAGCCCGCCCGAGGTCATCCAGCGGTTGGGTTCCTCGAAGCCATAGAACTGCGCCGCCCACATCTGGTGCTGGCCGACTTCGGTGGTGATGTAGGTGTCGCGGTCCTTGGTCAGCTCGTAGAGCCGCTGGATCGCGTATTGCGGCATGATCACGTCCTTGTTGGCCGGATAGGCCAGCGAATTGCGCCCCCGCCATTTCTCGATCTGCGTCCACCAGCCTTCGATCTGGGAGCGGTCGGTCTTCTTCGACGCGCGCCACAGCCGGACCATGTCCTCGAGCACATGGCCGATGTCGCCCAGGATGCCGATGTCGGTGCGGACATTCTTGTTGATCGAGGACGGGTCGATGTCGATGTGGATCTTCTTGGAATTGGGCGAGAACGCGTTGAGGCGGCCGGTGATGCGGTCGTCGAAGCGCGCGCCGATGCAGATCATGACATCGCAGTCATGCATCGCCATGTTGGCCTCGTAGGTGCCGTGCATGCCGAGCATGCCCATCCAGTTCTTGCCCGAGGCCGGATAGGCGCCGAGGCCCATCAGCGTCGAAGTGATGGGGAAGCCCGTGAGCTCGACCAGTTCGCGCAAGAGCTGGCTCGCCTCGCGGCCGGAGTTGATGACGCCGCCGCCCGAATAGATGATCGGCCGCCTGGCGGTGGCCATCAGGTCGATGGCCGCGCGGATCTTCTCGAGATCGCCCGAGAGCTTCGGCTGGTAGCTCTTCTGCTCGATCACCGGAGAGGGCGGAGTGTAGGTGCCGGTGGCGAACTGCACGTCCTTGGGGACATCGACGACGACCGGGCCGGGACGGCCGGTGGTGGCGATGCGGAAGGCCTCGTGAATGACGCGGGCGAGCTGGTTGACGTCCTTGACCAGCCAGTTGTGCTTGGTGCAGGGGCGCGTGATGCCGACGGTGTCGCACTCCTGGAAGGCGTCCGAGCCGATCAGCGAGGTGGGCACCTGGCCGGTGATGCAGACGAGCGGGATGGAATCCATCAGCGCGTCCTGGAGCGCGGTCACGACATTGGTGGCGCCGGGACCGGAGGTGACCAGAACGACGCCTGGCTTGCCGGTCGAGCGGGCATAGCCCTCGGCCATGTGGCCGGCGCCCTGCTCGTGGCGCACCAGGATGTGCTCTATGTCGTCCTGCTGGTGCAGCTCGTCATAGATCGGCAGAACCGCGCCGCCCGGATAGCCGAACATGTGCTTGACGCCATTGTCTTTCAGCGCCTGCAGAACGATTTCCGCGCCTGTCATTTCCATTTGCTTGCCGGCCATTGTGCCTGACCCCCTGTCCCGTCGGTTTGCCGGGCTCAATAGCCCGAATCCAGCCATAAAAAAAGGCTCCTTCCGGAGCCTCGTGTCGCGCATGGGAGCTTTCGCCGGGTGGCTACGCCACCCTGCCCATGCGCGGTCCTACCACAATGATGCTTGCGATCTGTGTCATGGCAGTTGTGGTATCGCCTGAAATGGGTCGCGTCAACGGCTTTATTTCCTCAATCGCCAGCATTTCATCGGAAAACAACCGGATGGCAACACCCCATTAACTCAGTAATGCGATGGTTGTCCGGATTGAAAGCGGGCCAGGCATGGACAGCGGCATGATTCCGACACACGACGAGGCGGAGAGCGACATCGATCGCCGCGGCACCTTCGCGCCCGGAAATCGCCTGCTCGGACGCGTTATCGGCTGTTCGGGATCGAAGGCCACCATCAGTGCGTTTGCGGGCAAGGACGGCAACGGACTGGCCGAACTGTGGTCGGTGGGGCGGCTGATCTCGATCTCGGTCGGTCCGAACCGCGTGGTGGCGCTGGTCTGCTCGATGGAGACGGCGTCCGCGGCATGGTCCGAAACGGACGACAACATCATGCATATCGAGGTCGAGCTGGTGGGCGAGATCCACCCCGGCGTCACCGGAAAGACCGAGTTCAGCGCCGGCATCTCGCAGTATCCCTATCTCGGCGCGGTCGTGCACCGCATGCGCTCGTCCGATCTGGCCGTGATCTATGATCCCGGCGTGAGCGAAACCGCGGTGATCGGCAAGCTCACCCAGGATCCGACGCTCGGGGCGCTCATCCACGTGCCCTCGCTGCTGTCGCGCCACTTCGCCGTCGTGGGCACGACCGGCGTGGGCAAGACCACGGCGGTGACGTTGCTCCTGCACAAGGCGCTGCAGGCCGATCCGTCGCTCCGGGTGCTGATCCTCGATCCGCACAACGAATTCGCCGCCGCCTTTCCGACCCAGTCGGTGGTGATCGACACCGACACGCTCGACCTGCCGTTCTGGCTGTTCAAGCTCGAGGAATTCACCGAGGTGCTGTTCCGCGGCCGGCCGCCGATCGCCGAAGAGATCGACGCGCTGCGCGACCTGATCCCGGAAGCCAAGCGGATGTTCAAGGGCTCGACCGACACGGCTCTGATCCGCAGGGGGCCGGAGAAATCCTCGCTCACCGCCGACACGCCCGTGCCCTATCGGGTCGCCGACCTGCTGGCGCTGATCGACGAACGCATCGGCAAGCTCGAGGGCCGCAGCGAGAAGCCGCATCTCAGATCGCTCAAGGTGCGCATCCAGGCCGCGATCAACGATCCGCGCTACGAATTCATGTTCTCGTCCAACACGATCCACGACACGATCCTGCAGACGATCAGCCACATCTTCCGGATCCCCGGCGACGGCAAGCCGGTGACCACGTTCCAGCTGTCGGGCATCCCGTCGGAGGTGGTCAATTCGGTCGCCTCGATCCTCTGCCGCATGGCCTTCGAGATCGCGCTGTGGAGCGCGGGCGGCGTGCGCATCCTGGTGGTCTGCGAAGAGGCCCACCGCTACGTGCCGGCCGATCCGAAGCTCGGCTTCTTTCCGACCCGGCAGGCGATCTCGCGCATCGCCAAGGAAGGCCGCAAATATGGCGTGAGCCTGGGCGTGATCACCCAGCGGCCGGGCGAACTCGACCCGACCATCCTGTCGCAGTGCTCCACCGTGTTCGCGATGCGGCTGTCCAACGACCACGACCAGGAAATCATCCGCTCGGCGATCCCCGATTCCTCGGCCTCGACCATGAGCTTCCTGTCCTCGATCGGCAATGGCGAGGCGATCGCCTTCGGCGAAGCCGTGGCGGTGCCGATGCGGATGATGTTCGAGCGCGTCTCGGACAACGTCCTGCCGCGCGCCAATTCCGGCCTGCAGCCTGTCCACAAGGGCGACCCCAACAGCGTCGACCTGCGCCAGATCGTCATGCGGATGCGCCATATCGACGACAGCCAGAGGCCGGTGGCGCCGCAACCCGCGCCGCTGCATCATCAGACCGAACAGCTGCCGTCGATCGACCCCTCGTCCGAGTTCGGATCTGCGCCGGCGCGGCGCCGCCTCTCCGACCAAGACCCCCATGCGCTCTACGCGCCCGAGCGGGGCTATGGCGCACCGGCCACCGATCCGGCGGCGCCACGCCACGAATTGAGCTCACTGCGCTCCAGCCTGCTCAAGAAGCCGCTGTCGTCGCTGCTCAAGGACTAGGCAGGAATCCTGCAAACCGGCGGCCGTGCCCAATGTTCCAACTCACCCTGCGCAATTGACAATTCCACTTAAGCTAGATATCTAGTTTTAAAGCTAGATATCTAGTCACCACCTATGTATCCAGCCTTAAAACTAAATATCTGGTTTGATTGAGGCTTCGTATGGCCCGTTCATCAAAAGAAAGCGCGTTACGGTATCCTCTTACCGCAATTCTTGGCGTCGATTCAAATGTACGGGTGTTGAGGGTTCTTTCGCAGCATGGAGGAATGCTGGCATCCAGCGAGATCGTCCGTAAAAGCCGACTGGTTCAGGAAAGCGTGCGAAAAGCGTTGCTCAATCTGGTTTCAATAGGGATCGTAACGTCGTCTGGGGCGGGGCGGACGAGTGTGTACAGCTTGAATGCCTCCCATTATTTCTCGCCCACGTTATCGGAACTTTTCAAAGCCGAAAGCGACCGCTTTTCAGCAATCCTGGATTCGGTGCGTCAAAGCGCCTCCGGTCGGCCGTTCTTCAGTCTGTTCTACTACGGCAGCGTTGCCCGAGGGGAAGATAGACCGGACAGCGATCTGGACATCGGGATAGTCGCCCGAATGGACGACCTTGCCTCCACAACTGAACGGATCCGAGAGAATCTCAGGGATGTATCGGAGAGATTTGCTTTCTATCCCAATGTGGTCGGTCTGGACTTCGCAGATATCGAAAGACTGGAAAAACAAGCGGATCCATGGTGGAAAAACGTCCTGTCGGAAGCAATCGTGCTTTCCGGAAAGCGTCCCGAAGAGGCCATCGGCTGTATCGGAGAGGGACGTGGTTAGAACGGGGCCTACGAAGAAAAAGGATGAGGCTTTCGCAAAAGGGAGGCTTCTGATTGCCCGCGGCTACCTCAAGGATGCGCGTAACAGCAATGCTATTGCGGATCCTGGCGACATAGGCAATCCGTCGATGTCGACCGTCATCAATTGCGCGATCGCTTATTCTGACGCTTTGACAGCCAAGTTCCGAGGCGAGATCAACCAAGACGACCATCAAGCGGTTACAAGGCTCCTGATAGCCGCCCTGGGGAAGGAGTTTCCTGCGAAACAGCAAGGCAATCTGCGGGCACTCCTCGAGCAGAAGGACGAAGTTCAGTATGGTTCGAGGGCAAAGACGCGCGGAGATGCTGAAAGAGCTCTGGAGCGCCTTGAAGAGTTCGCTGCATGGGCTGAACAGCAGTTCAGGCTTTGAAAACTCGGTCGCACATCTGACAGGCTGACCTAATCAAAACCACCGGATTGAGGCCGGTGGCTTCTTCGGAGCAACATGGTGGCGGTTGCCGACCATTTTCGTACTACCAGGGAGCATCAAGAGACACCCCGGCGCAACTGGCTCCGACGTTTTCAGGCGGCGCAGACGCGGTTGCGGCCCTGGCGCTTGGCCTCGTAGAGCTGCTTGTCGGCGCGGCGGTAGAGTTCCTCGCCGCTTTCGACCCCGTTCCAGATCGCCAGCCCGGCGCTGACCGTCACCCTCAAGGTCACGTTTCCGTTCCGGATCTTGAGATCGGCCACGGCCTGGCGGATGCGGTCGGACAGGTTGAAGAGCTGGCGTTCGGTGATGTTGGGAGACAGGATGGCGAATTCCTCGCCGCCCAGGCGGGCGACGACGTCATGGTAGCGGGTGAAGATCTGCAGGCAGTCGGCGACCTGGCGCAGCACTTCGTCCCCCACATCGTGGCCGTGAGTGTCGTTGACCTTCTTGAAATGGTCGAGATCAAGGATAACCATGCCGATCGGCTTGTCGATCCGGCCGAAGGCGCTGAGATATTCCGACAGGGCGTCGTCGAAGTAACGGCGGTTGTACATGCCGGTCAGGCCATCGGTGACGGCGGCATGTTCGAGAGACTGGGAGCGGACCGAGAGCGATTCTGTCATCTTCTGCAGCTTGCCGCGCTCGCGCAGGCCGCGCGACATGATCGGGTAGATCAGGAATACGCCGCAGACCACCGACAGGCCCGCCAGAACCGCACCCATGAAGGCGAAGTTCGCGGCCGTTTCGATCCCGCCGACCACGAACCCGCCGATCGCTGCGGAATAGGCCGCCCATGCAAATCCGCCGCCCAGGGCGACAAGCCCCATGAGCAGGAAGAAAAACAGTTCGGCCTTGTGAAAGCGCATGAACCCCAACCGTGATCTATTCAGTTCAGCGAATATACTGCCAACCCGTTAGGTTTGATTTAACGCAAACCCCGGCTTTTGAAGGCAATCCTAAATTATTGAAATCTATGGTTGAATGCGCTGCCATGGCTCACCCAGCTGGTTTCGAAACCAGGTCATCTGGCGCTTGGCGTATTGCCTTGTGGCGGCGCTGGCCAGGTCGATGGTTTCCTCGAGCGTATGGCGGCCGACGAGATAGCCGGAAATCTGGCTGACGCCGATCGCCTTCATGGCCGGGTGCTGAGGCGGAACAGAGAGCGACATCAGCTGCCTGACCTCATCGATCGCTCCCTCCCGCATCATCCTGGCGAAGCGCGCGTTGATGCGGCCATGCAAGGCCTTCCGGTCGGGGTCGAGCACCAGGCAGCGGGCGGTCGAGGGATCGACGATCTGCACGCCGCCGCGGCCCTGATACTCGGAAATCGACCGGCCGGTGGCGCGCACCACCTCGAGCGCGCGCAGGATGCGCTGGCGGTCGGCCGGACGCAGCCGCAGGCCCATCTCGGGGTCGAGTCGGGCGAGTTCCGCGTAAAGCGGCGCGATCCCCTCCTCTTCCAGACGGGCGCGCAATTCCGTCCGGATCGCGTCGGGGATCTCCGGCATGTCCGAGAGCCCGCCGGTCAAGGCGCGGAAATAGAGCCCGGTGCCGCCCACCACCACCGGAAGCCGGCCGCGGGCCCGGATGTCGGCGATCGCCCGGGTCGCCTGGTCGAGCCAGATGCCGGTCGAATAGGCGTTCTGCGGCGGGACATGGCCGTAGAGATGGTGCGGGACGGCTGAGAGGTCGCCTTCTCCGGGCCGCGCGGTCAGCACGTCGAGCACGCCGTAGACCTGCATGGAATCGGCATTGACGATCTCGCCGCCGAGATCGTGCGCCAGCTCGAGCGCCAGCGCGGACTTGCCGCTGGCGGTCGGCCCGGCTATCAGAACGGCCGAGATGTCTTGTCGCCGGAGTTTTTGTTCCATGGCCCTCGTTGCCACGCTTATCGCCAATCCGTCAAATCCCGTTCTCACCCCGGCGCTGGGCGAAGCGGCGTTTGCCGCCGTTCACGGCGCCGGGCTCTACTGGCTGGCCGACGGCGTGGCCTGCGACATCGCACTCCGGGACGGAACCGACGCGGACGCGGCACTGGCCACTCTTCGCGCCGTGATCGGCGATACGCCGATCGACGCCGCCGTGCAGGAGGCCGAGAGCCGGCGCAAGAAGATCCTGATCGCCGACATGGATTCGACCATGATCGGCCAGGAATGCATCGACGAACTGGCCGCGGAAGTGGGGCTCAAGGACCGGGTCTCGGCGATCACCGCGCGGGCAATGAATGGCGAGATCGCCTTCGAGCCGGCGCTGAGGGAGCGCGTCGGCCTGCTCAAGGGCCTGCCCGAGAGCGTCATCGCCAAGGTGATCGCAAGCCGCATCACGCTTACGCCGGGAGGCCCGGAACTGGTCGCCACCATGCGCGCCCACGGCCATTACACGGCGCTGGTTTCGGGCGGGTTCACGGCGTTCACGTCCGTGGTGGCCGAGATGATCGGCTTTGACGAGAACCGCGCCAACATCCTCGAAAGCGAGAACGGCGTGCTGTCGGGCCTGGTGCGCGAGCCGATCCTCGGCAAGCAGGCGAAGGTCGACGCGCTCGAGGAGATCGCGGCACGGCTCGGGCTCGATCCGTCCGACGCGATCGCGGTCGGCGACGGCGCCAACGATCTCGGCATGCTCGGGATCGCGGGCAGCGGGGTGGCGCTGCACGCCAAGCCGTCGGTTGCGGCCCAGGCCGACATCCGCATCGACCATGGCGACCTGACGGCGCTGCTCTATCTGCAAGGCTACAGGCGCGCCGATTTCGTGACATCATGAGACTGGGCGCACTCCTCACGACCCCGCGCCTCAGGATCCGGAGCTGGGACGACACCGAGGCCGACCGGGCGTTTTTCCACCGGGTCGGTTCCGATGAAGCGATGCTGGAATTCTATCCCTTTCGCCGCAGCCGGTCGGAGGCCGACGAGTTGTTCGACCTGATGCGCGCCCGCACAAGCGACAACGGGTTCGGCTGGGCGGTGGCGGAAGACCGGGAGACCGGTGCCGCGCTCGGCTTCACCGGGCTTGCCCGGATCCGCGACGAGGGGGTGATCGGCGCGGGCGTGGAAATCGGCTGGCGCTACGTTCCCGAGGCCTGGGGCAAGGGGCTCGCCAGCGAAGCCGCGCGGGCCCTCCTCGCCCATGGTTTCGACGAGATGGGGCTCGCACGCATCGTCGCCTTCGCCGTGACCACCAACCTGGCTTCGATCGCGGTGATGCGCCGCATCGGCATGGCCGCCCGCCCCGATCTCGATTTCGACCATCCGGGCGTGCCCGACACCATGCCGCATCTCAAGCGCCACGCGTTCTACGAGATGCATGCGGGCGATCAGCGTCCCTAAAGCCTGCCGGCCATGGGGCCATGAAAAAGGCGGCCCGAAAGCCGCCTCCCATTGATGCCGGGCCTGACCGGATCAGTCCATCCTGACCGTGACGAAGCGCAGTTCGCCGGTGCGGCCGGCCAGCATCAGCAGCGCGTTGCGGCGGCCGTCCTGCTTCAGCGCGGCGATCCGGTCTTCCACGTCCTGCGGTGTCGCCACGGCTTCCTGGGCGATCTCGACAATGACGTCGCCGGGCTCGATGCGCTTTTCGGCGGCGGCGGAGTCGGGATCCACGGCCGTGATCACCACGCCCGAGACGCTGTCGGCGATGGCAAATTCCTGGCGGCCCTCATCGGTCAGTTCCGCAAGCGTCATGCCCAGCACCTCGACCGTCGCGAGCGTTTCGGGCAGGTCGGTCGCACCGTCATCGCCGACCTCGCCGGCATCGGCCAGTTTCTCGCCGTCTTCGAGACGGCCAAGCGTGACCTTGACGGTCTGTTCCTCGCCCTTGCGGATGACGACCACATCGACGGCCTTGCCCACCGGGCTTTCGGCGACGACGCGCGGCAGGTCGCGCATCTCGTCGACCTCCTTGCCGTCGAAGCGGATGATCACGTCGCCCGCCTCGATGGAGCCGTCGTCGACCGGGCCGCCACGGATGACGCCCGCCACCAGCGCGCCCTTGGCTTCGTCCATGCCGAGGCTTTCGGCGATGTCGTCGGTCACCGGCTGGATGCGCACGCCGAGCCAGCCGCGGCGGGTTTCGCCGAATTCGCGCAGCTGGTTGATGACGTTGAGCGCAAGCTCGGTCGGCACCGCAAAGCCGATGCCGATGGAGCCGCCCGAGGGCGAAATGATCGCGGTGTTGATGCCGATGACCTCGCCGTTCATGTTGAACAGCGGGCCGCCCGAATTGCCGCGGTTGATGGCGGCGTCGGTCTGGATGAAATTGTCATAGGGGCCGGAATTGATGTCGCGGCCGCGCGCCGAGATGATGCCCACGGTCACCGTTCCGCCGAGGCCGAAGGGGTTGCCGATGGCCATCACCCAGTCGCCGATGCGCATGGTCTCGGAGGTGCCGAGCGGCACTTCGGTCAGCGGCCGGAAGGGCGTGACCTTGAGCACTGCCAGATCGGTCTTGGAATCGGCGCCGACCAGGTCGGCCTTCAGCTTGGAGCCGTCGGCGAAATTGATCTCGATGTCGTCGGCGCCCTCGATGACGTGGTTGTTGGTGACGATGATGCCTTCCTCGGCGTCGATGACGAAGCCGGAGCCGAGCGAGGAGACCTTGCGGTTGCGCGGTCCCTCGCCGCCCCGGTCCTGGAAGAACTCGTCGAAGAAATCCTGGAAGGGAGACCCGTCGGGGGCCCGCATCCGTGGCTGGGTGCGGCCGCTGTCGACATTCTGCGAAGTGGAAATATTGACCACCGCATCGAGCAGGCCCTCGGCGAGATCGGCCACCGAGGCTGGTCCGGCATTGGACTGGGCATAGGCTGGCATCACTGCCGGAGACGCCATCAGCATGGCGGCGGCAACCGCCGTTCTGACTGCGCGAAAGCGAAATTTCCTCATCGGGACGGTCTCCTTGAACGACAGGTGGTGGTCAGCATGTGACCGTAAATTATGGCGCAATTTGTTCAGGTCCAGTCACGCTTGCGGCATTGAGAGCGCAGGCGCCCTCTACACGTGCCGCGCCAGATACACGAGCCCTACTCCGATGGCCAGCGCCACCACGCCGAAGAGGCGCAAATGCTCATCGCCAAGCTTGGGCAATTCCTCCGCCATGCGGCGGATAAAGGAAGGGGCCAGCGCATAGGCCAGCCCCTCCACAACCAGTACAAGTCCGACCGCCAGAAAGAACGTGCTCACTGGCGATCATCCGTTCATCAGTTGACCGGCGCAGCCGGTTCCGCCACGGGGGCGGATCCCGCCGCTGCCGCCGGGCTGCCTGCCGCTGTCGCGGCTGCATTCGAGCCTGCCGCGCTGTTGAAATAGCGGAAGAACTCGGAGGTGGGCGACAGCACCATGGTGGTGCCGGTGCCGGCCAGCGCCTGACTGTAGGCATTCATCGAGCGGTAGAATTCGAAGAACTCCGGATCGCGCGTAAACGCCTCGGCGAAGATGGCGTTGCGCTGACCGTCGCCCTCGCCTCGGATGATTTCGGAATCACGCGCGGCTTCCGAGACGATCTCGACGACCTGACGGTCGGCGATGGCGCGGATACGCTGCGCCGCCTCGTTGCCTCGTGCCCGGATCAGTTCGGCCTCGGCCAGACGTTCGGCCTTCATCCGCTCGAAGGTCTGCTGCGAGACCTCCTGCGTCAGGTCGGTGCGGCGGATGCGCACGTCATCGACGCGCAGGCCCAGCGATTCGGCTTCAGGACGAAGCTGGTCGCGGACTTCCCGCATCATCGATGTGCGTTCTTCCGACAGCGCCGATTCAAATCCGCGCAGACCGTAGACGGTACGCAGAGCCGAGTTCAGACGGGTGCGGAGCCGGGATTCGGCGGCGACCCGGTCACCCGAGACGGTTTCACGAAACCGCCGCGCATCGGTGATCTTGTAGAGCACGAAGGCATCGACCTCGTAGAACTTGCCGCCCGAGACCTGGACACGGATGTCATTGAGATCAAGCCGCAAGGCCCGGTCCTCAACATATTGCACCGTGTCGGCATCGACGAAGGCGAAGGGCAGCTTGAAGTAGAGACCGGGTTCGGTCTTGACGTCCTGGATCTGACCGAAGCGGACGACGATGGCCTGTTCGCGTTCGTTGACGACGAAGATCGACGACCAGACGAGGAAGACGATGACCGCCAGAAGGCCGAGGATAATTGGAAGACGGTTGGCCATTAGTTGGTGCCTCCAGCTTGCTTGCGGATTTCAGGCAGGGGCAGGTAGGGCACTACGCCGGAGCCGCCGCCGTCCTGGCCAATGATGACCTTTTCGGATCCGCCGAGGACCCTTTCGAGCGTTTCGAGATAGAGCCTGGACCGGGTGACCTCCGGCGCCTTGGCGTATTCCTCATAGACCGACAGGAAACGGCCGGCTTCACCGGTTGCCTCGTTGACGACGCGGTCCCTGTAGGCGGAGGCTTCTTCACGAAGCTGCGCGCCTTCACCGCGGGCCTGACCGAGCCTCTGGTTGGCGTACTGGTTGGACTCTTCGACGAAGCGGTCTTCGTCCTGTTCGGCGCGCTGCACCTCGTCAAAGGCGTCGGCCACTTCACGCGGCGGCGCCGCGTCCTCGATGGCGACCTGATTGACCACGATGCCCGACGGGAAGCTTTCCATCACGGTCTGAATGATGACCCGGACTTCCGCCGCGATCGCTTCACGATTGTCGCGGAAAATATCCTGAGCAGGCCTGCGGCCGACGACTTCACGCATGGCGCTTTCGGCAACCTGGCGCAACGTGTCTTCAGGCTGGGCGAGATTGAACAGGAACGCCTTGGGATCCTGGACGGAATAGAGCAGCTTGAACTCGACATCGACGATGTTCTGGTCACCCGACAGCATCAGGCCATCGGTCGAACCGGTGCGCGACGAACCGCCGGTGCTCATTTCACGCTCGACAATGGTGGCGAATTCGACAGTCTCGAAAGGCCACATGATCATGTGAAGGCCAGGGAGGGAAATCTCGTCCTTGGGCTTGCCGAAGCGCAGCTCGACGCCGCGCTGGTCCGGCTGGACCGTGTAGACGGCCTGCATCAGCCACAGGCCGACCAGGCCTAAGACAACGAGCCCGGCGATCAGCTTGGTGCTGCCCGAGCCGGGGCCGCCACCGCCGCCCGGCAGAACCTGGCGCAACTTGTCCTGGCCGCGCCGGATCAACTCCTCAAGGTCAGGCGGATTGCCGCCACCGCCGCCGCGTGGCGGCTGGGGGCCCTTGCCCCACGGTCCCTGATTGTTTCCACCACCACCGCCGCCGCCCCAAGGGCCGCCGCCTCCTCCGTTTTGATTGCTCCAGGGCATCAAGACCTCTTTCCAAACCGTGTTGTGGCGCGGCCCGGACAGATTTCCGGAGCACGCACGCTGACCACGTTATAGGTACCGAGCCCCAAGCTTTCAACGCGGCATTGTTCGTTCGGGCGCCGATTTGGCATTATTCCGGTCGAATTATGAGCCGCGGCGGCGCCAGACCGCAAAGCGGACGGTATGGCTGTCTTTTTCGGTCTTCACCGGATCGGACAGGCTGAGCTTTTGCCAAAGGCCCGAATCAATCTCGGGAAACACCGTATCGCCTTGAATTTCCGCGTCGACTTCGGTGAGACAGAGTTCGTCGGCGAGGTCGATGGCCTGGGCGTAGATCTCGCCGCCGCCGATCACCGAGACCTGAGCTGCGCCCGATTGCCGCGCATGGGCCTGCGCCAGGCTGATCGCCGCAGCGAGGCTTGTGACGGTCTCGACGCCCTCGGCCGAAAACCCCGACCGCGACACCACGATGTTGGCGCGCCCCGGCAGCGGCCGGCCGATGGAGAGATACGTCTTGCGGCCCATGATCACCGGACTGCCCAGCGTCACCGCCTTGAAGTGTCTGAGATCCGAAGGCAGCCGCCACGGCATGTCGCCGTCACGGCCGATCACCCTGTTGCTGGCGTGGGCGGCGACCAGAACGATCTTGGCGCCGGAGTCCACACCGGGTCGATCGTCCGCCATGGCGTCCGTCATACCGCGATCGGGGCGGAAATCGCCGGATGCGGGTCGTAGCCCTCGAGCGTGAAATCCTCATAGGCAAAGGCGAACAGGTCGGTGACATCCGGGTTGAGGCGCATCACCGGCAGGGCACGGGGCTCACGCGAGAGCTGCAGATGCGCCTGGTGGACATGGTTGTTGTAGAGATGCGCGTCGCCCAGCGTATGGACAAAATCGCCGGGCTCGAGCCCCGTCACCTGCGCCACCATCATCGTCAAGAGCG
Organism: Hoeflea sp.; assembly: GCF_030682515.1. GTDB lineage: Bacteria > Pseudomonadota > Alphaproteobacteria > Rhizobiales > Rhizobiaceae > Hoeflea. The sequence continues at coordinate 19,345 of NZ_JAUXOD010000106.1, forward strand.
CATAGGAGGCGATGTTGAAGGGCACGCCCAGGAAGATGTCGGCCGAGCGCTGGTAGAGCTGGCAGGAGAGCTTTCCGTCGGCGACATAGAACTGGAACAGGCAATGGCACGGCGGCAGCGCCATGTCGTCGACTTCCGCCGGGTTCCAGGCGGTGACAATGTGGCGGCGCGACGTGGGCCTGGTCCGGATCTGGGTGAGCACGCCGGCGATCTGGTCGATGGTGGTGCCGTCCGGGCCGGGCCAGGAGCGCCACTGCGCGCCGTAGACGGGGCCCAGATCGCCGTTCTCGTCGGCCCACTCATCCCAGATCGAAACGCCGTTGGCTTTCAGATAGGCGATGTTGGTGTCGCCCCTGAGAAACCACAGCAGCTCATGGATGATCGACTTCAGATGCAGCTTCTTGGTGGTGAGCGCGGGGAAACCCTGGCCGAGATCGAAGCGCATCTGGTGGCCGAAGATGCTGCGCGTGCCGGTGCCGGTGCGGTCGTCGCGGTCTGTCCCCCGGTCGAGAACCAGGCGTAGAAGGTCGTGATACTGCTGCATGGCCGCCGTTTCGTGATTCGATGGATTTCGATCCTAACCGAGTTTGGCGCTGGGCCGAAAGGTTTGCACGGATTTGGACAGCCATTCCACACAGGCGTTCGGACGTCCACAGGTCGGTGGGACGCATTTCCTCTTTTCATTCCCGTCCGCGCTCCCTATATTGGGAGTGCTGCGCAAGCAGCTATGACAATAAATGAGCGTTGAAATAAACCATTCGGACCCGGGGGCGGTACCCGGCGCCTCCACCATGATCCGGCCACTGGCATCGAGCCTTGGCCGAAACCAGCTGCAAGGCCGGATGATGATGGGGGCGAAACAGGATCGACGAGGGTGTAAAGAGCGGCTTTTTGTTCGGCATTGTACCACCGTTATCGGGCTAAACTTGTAGTTGCAAATGACAACTATGCGGAAGTTCGTCTCGCTGCTTAATCGCGGTGTGACACTTCAAATCAAGTCCTAGAGGGTCGCACTTCTGGGCGGGGTTCGGAGGTACCTGGCAACAGAAACCTCCACTTTTCCCGACCCCTCCGACGCCCGCCAACTCCATTCGTTCACCGCTTTGCCGGATAAACGGACCCTTTTGTTCCGATTTGCCCTATAAGCGACATGGTCATGGGTGCATTGGGTCTTTCTACCGCAACACCGCTTTCAAGCTCGTGGCGTTTCCGGTTATAAAGGCAAGTGAATCGCAGGCTTGCGACCGCCTTCGACAATGTGAGTTGGCTTCGGGCTCGCAAGCGCGACACCGGGCCCAGACAGGAAAGACCGCGCAGATGCCGCAAGACCACATCCGATACGACATCCTTGCCCAGGACGCGTTGCGCGGCGTGATCCGCAAGGTGCTGTCCGAGGTGGCGGTGACCGGGTATCTGCCGGGCGACCATCATTTCTTCATCACCTTCCTGACCGAAGCGCCCGGCGTGCGGATCTCGACCGCGCTCAAGGAGCGCTACCCCGAGCAGATGACGATCGTCGTGCAGCACCAGTTCTGGGACCTCAAGGTCACGGAATCGCTGTTCGAGATCGGCCTGTCGTTCTCCGACAAGCCCGAGAAGCTGGTCGTGCCGTTCGTGGCCATCCGCGGGTTCTACGATCCCTCGGTCAATTTCGAGCTGGAGTTCGACACGGTGCTCGAGACCGCCGCCAATGACGGCGGCGACATCGAGGATGACGAGCGCACGGAGTTCGCCGCCACGATCGAACGGCTTGTCGAGCCCGCGGTCAAGGCCGAGCCAGCTGTGAAGACCGACGCCCCCGAGGGCGAGCCGGACCCCGGCGGCGACAAGAAGCCGGGCGCCGATGTCGTCTCGCTCGATTCCTTCCGCAAGAAGAACTGACAGGCCGGTCATGAGCGGCGAGCTGGTCAATCTGCGCCTCGCCCGCAAGCGCCGTGACCGCTTGGCCAAGGAAGCTGTGGCCGACCGCAACCGCTTTGAACACGGCCGCTCGAAGGCCGAACGCGAGCTCGCCCGTGCCCGAAACGACAAGGCCACGCGCGACCTCGACGCCTCGCGCCGCGAGCCCGGCACCAGTGACAGCGCCGCTGACCGCGACAGTGACAACTAAGCCGTGGCCGGCGCGCAGATCCGCAAGCACTCCGTCAGCATCCGCGGCCACCGCACCAGCATAACCTTGGAAGACGCTTTCATGGACGCGCTAAAGGCCATGGCCGAGGAGCGCGGAATGGCGCTGGCCGCGCTGATCGCCGACATCGATGGCGCGCAGCAAACGCCCGGCAACCTGTCCTCGGCGCTGCGGCTGGCCGTGCTCGACTGGGCGCTCTCGGCCCGGGACGCGCGTGTGCCCTAGGCCTGCGGCGACTGATCCACCGGACGCCTATCGGCTGATACGCTTTTCCAGCGCGTCCACGACCGAACGCGAGATCGACTGGCTCACCTTGAGTCCCTGCAGCGGACAGGGCCGCTCGAGCCGCTTCAAGGCCTTGGCGATATCGAAGCCATTGGCCTGGCTCAGCCGGCCCAGCTGGACCCAGGTCACCGGCACCGCCACCGGCGCGCCCTTGCGGGCGCGGATCGAATAGGGCGCGACCGCCGTCGAGCCGCGGTCATTGCGCAGCCAGTCGATGAAGATCCTGCCCTTGCGCTTGGCCTTGGACATGGTGGCGACGTAGCGGTCGGGATCGCTGGCCGCCAGATGGCTGGCGATGGTGCGGGCGAAGACCGTCACCGTATCCCAGTCGGCGATGCGGTTCAGGGGCACAATCACATGCACGCCCTTGCCGCCGGTGACCATCGGAATGCTCTCGAGCCCGATGTCGGACAGCAGTTTCCGCACGTCCCGCGCCGCCGCCTTGACCTCGGCGAAGCCCAGACCCTCGTCCGGATCGAGATCGAAGACGAGCCGGTCGGGCTTTTCGAGCTGATCGGCGCGCGATCCCCAGATGTGGAACTCGATCGTCCCCATCTGCGCCGCCGCCACGAAGCCGGCGGGTTTCTCGATCACCATGTAGGGCTGGGTCTTGCCGGAACTCTCGGTGATGTCGACGCTGCCGATGCCGTCGGGAAAACCCTGTCCGGCGTGCTTCTGGAAGAAGCAGTCGCCGTCGGTCCCGTCCGGGCAGCGCAGCAGCGAAACCGGCCGGTTGCCGGCGAGATCGAGCATGCGCTTGGATGCCTTGCCGTAATAGCTCGCGACATCACCCTTGGTGCAGCCCGCATCGGCAAACACGACGCGGTCGGGGCTGGAGACGCGGACGCCAAGGTATTTCAGGTGCTTTCCGGCGTCCTTGCCGGCGGCCCCGGACTTGGGTGTGTCGGGTTTTTCGAGCTTGACCATCTCGGCCTCCTTGTCCTGCCGCACGCCGCGAAAGACGCCATGGCGGATACTGCCCTGATCGGTGAGCTCGGCATAGTCGACCTCGACCACCAGCTCCGGCGAAACCCATCGGGCCGAGCGGGCGATCTCGGCGGGCACCTCGTCGAACGGGCTCGTCTTGCGGGCGCGGCCCTGCATCAGGCCCGCGAGCGTGTCGAGGTCGCGCTCGCTCAAGCCCCCGCCGACGCGGCCGCGATAGCGCAGCACGCCGTTCTCGCGCGCGCCGACCAAGAGCGAGGCGAAGGGGCGTCCCCTCGCCGAGGACGGCGAGTATCCGCCGACCACGAATTCCTGGCGCAGCCCGGTCTTGATCTTGAGCCAGCTGCCGCTGCGGGTGCCGGTGTAGAGACTGTCGCAGGCTTTCGAGATGATCCCCTCCCCGCCGGCCTTTTCCACCGCCTTGAACACCTGGGGGCCGCGGCCGACCACATGCTCGCTGTAGCGGACGGAAGCGCCGCGGTGCTGCCCGGCGAGCAGATGGTGGAGCCTCTCCTTGCGCTCGGTCAGCGGAAGCCTGACCAAGCTTTCGCCGTCGAGTTCCAGCAGGTCGAAGGCCATGAAGATCACCGGCCGCCCCTCCTCGAGATCGCGCTGCAGGGCCGAGAAGGGCGAGCCGCCGGCGCTGCTTGTGGCCACCACCTCGCCATCGATCAGCGCGGAGCGGCAGTCGAGCTCCTTGAAGGCCTCGGCCAGTCCGGCATAGCGGTCGGTCCAGTCAAGGCCCGATCGTGTGTAGAGCGTGACGCCCGACTTGCCGAGCGCGGCGAGGCAGCGGTAGCCGTCGAACTTGGTCTCGTGCAGCCAGCCGTCGCCCTCGGGCACCTCTTTGGTGAGCTTGGCGAGTTGCGGCTTGCGGAACCTGGGCGTGGCGAGCGTGAAGCCGGATCTGGCGGGTGACTGCCTTGCCGACCTGCCTGCGCGCTTGGCCGCGGCCTTGGCGGCAGGTTTCCTCGCAGGCTTGCCGGCGGCGATGTCGTCCATGCTGCGGGACGTCTTCACGCTGGTGTCGTGGCGGTCGATGAGGCCGGTCTCGGTCTCCTCCTCGAAGGCGTCGTGCTCCTTGATCAGCAGCCAGTTCTCGCGCTTTTCCCTGGTCTGCATCCGCACCAGCGCCCAGCGTCCCTTCATGCGCTCGCCATGCAGGACGATCTTGATCCTGCCGGATTTCAGGCCCTCGGCGAAATCCTCCTGCGGCTGCCACCAGCCCCGGTCCCAGAGCATGACCGTGCCCGCGCCATACTGGCCGGGGCCGATGGTGCCTTCGAAATCGCCGTAATCGAGCGGGTGATCCTCGGTGCGCACGGCCAGCCGCTTGACCGATGTCACGGCGCTCGGCCCCCGCGTGACGGCCCAGCTCAGCAGCACGCCGTCCCATTCGAGCCGGAAATCGTAATGCAGCCTTCGGGCGGCGTGTTTCTGCACGACGAAGACCGGCCTGTCGGAGGCCTTTGCCGCCCTCTCGCCGCTCGGCTCGGCGGTCCGGGCGAAATCCCGCTTGGCCGTATACTGGGCGAGCCTGTCGACGGAGACCGCCATCAGGCGGACTTCTTCTTGCTCGGCGCCTTCCTGGCTGGCGCCTTCCTGGTCTCGGCCTTGGGCGCGGATCTGGCGGCCGGCTTTCCACCTTCGGCCTTGGCGAGGCTCTGCTTGAGCGCCGCCATCAGGTCGATCACATTGTCGCCGCTGCCGCCGCTGTCGCCCGAACTGTCGTCGGTGCGCACGCGTTTGGTCGACTTGCTCCTGGTCTTGCGGTCGATCAGGTCCTTGAGGGCGAGCGTGTAATTGTCCTTGAAGGCCTCAGCCTTGAAGGAAGCGGTCTTGCGGGTGATCAGCGACTTGGCGACCTCGAGCAGGTCGCTGTCGGAGGTGTCGTCCTCGATGTCCTTGAACAGCGGCTCGGCGTCGCGGATCTCGTCGGCATAGTGCAGGGTCTCGAGCAGCAGGCCGTCGCCGCAGGGCTTGACCGCCGCCAGATACTCCTTGCCGCGCATGGTCACCTGCCCGAGTCCCACCATCTTGGTCTCGCGCAGGGCATCGCGGACCACCCGGTAGGCGTCCTCGGCGAGATCATCGGCGGGGACCAGGTAATAGGGCTTGTTGAAATAGAGCGGCGAGATCTCGCAGGCATCGACGAACTGGACGAGCTCCAGCGTCTTCTTGGTCTCGAGCTTGATTTCCTCGACGCTTTCGGGGTCGATGAGCAGGAACTGGTCCTTCTCGTATTCGAACCCCTTCATGATGTCGCCCGCGTCGATCGGGCCGATGCCGGGCACGGTCTTCTGGTAGCTCACCGGTTTTCCCGAAGGCCCGTGGATCTGCCGGAAACTGATGCGCGCGCCGGTCTTGGTGGCGGAATACATCTCCACCGGGATCGAAACCAGGGACAACCGCAATTGTCCTTTCCAGATCGGTCGGGCTGCCATCACTCACTCCACCTGTCGTCGAGGAACCAATTGGCCAACAGGGAGGGAGCTTTCACCGGTCATCCGGGCTGGCTCCGCCCGGACGTCCGTTTGAACGGCCGCTCCTGTCGCCTGACGGGTTCAACGCCTGGACTGCACGCAGGTTCCACGCGCCTGACATCTCATGTCCTATGGACATGGCGGGGCGGCTCAGCCGTCCGGCGCGATCAGGCTGCGGATCGGGTCGTCGACGCCGGGGAGATCGTCGAACTGCAGTTGCGGCAAGTCGCGGAATTCGGTCTCGTTGGTGATCGCGGAGGCCGGATCGGCGAGCGGGTCGAGCAGCGGGCGACGCTCGATCGTGGGCGGGGCCTGAAGCGCCTTCTGCCGGGCCGCCTCTTCCGCGGCCCTCTGCGCCGCCGACTTGCCGGCCTCCCTTGCTTCCGCTTCCGCGGCCAGCGCGTCGGCGGCGTCCCGGGCCAGGCGGTCGGCTTCGGCAGCCTGGCGCTCGGCTTCCTCCGCGGCCAGGCGTTCAGCCTCGGCGGCCTGGCGTTCGGCTTCGGCTGCGGCCTGGCGTTCGGCCTCGGCCGCTTCGGCCGCCTGCCGCAGAGCCTCCTCCGCAGCCCGTTGCGCGGCTTCCGCCTCCGCGGCCAGGCGCGCGGCCTCTTCCGCGGCCAGGCGCGCGGCTTCCTCGGCCTCGGCGCGGGCGCGGGCCTCGGCTTCGCGGATCGCCGCATTTTCCTTGAGCAGCGCGACTTCGCGCCGGAGCCTCTGCTTCTCGACGACGCCCGCCTGGAGCAGTTCGACCTTGCGGCGCTCGCGCTCGAAGGCGCGCATCGACAAATAGTTGGTGAGTTGCCCGGCATCGACAGAGACGGCCGGATCGGCGAGCAGGCCGCCGACGCCGAACCGCAACGACGGATCGCCGCCGGCGATCGCCTCGACGCCCGGCTCGAAGGCCAGCCGCCACTCGGTCTCGAGGCGGAGGCCGTTGAGGTCCACCCGGGCATCGCCCGCCAGATCCGCCCGGTCGTCGCCCATCGCGGCGCTGGAAAAGCGCATGATCCCGCCGGTGAGCGTGAAGGGCAGGCTGATGCTCTCGGCCTTCATTTCGCCACCGGTCATGAATCCGGTCACCGTGGTCGCCACCGCGCCGGGCTCGAACTCGAACCCCTCGCGGTCGGCGGCGCCGAGAATGCGGGGAAAGACGCCCGGGTCGATGCCCGAGACGATGAGGTCGCCCGCCGCCAGTTCGCCGCCGCCGGCGAGCGAGGCGACAAGTTCGCGGATGGACTTTCCGGTGCCTTCGAGGCTCACCGTGGCGCCGGCCTTGCCGGACAGCACGGACGCGCCGCGGATGGCGCGTTCGAGCGCGGCAAGATCGGCGTCCGAGGCCGAAAGCCTGCCTGAGAGAAACACCGACCCGTCGGAATTGGTGAGCGACACATTGCCCCCGAGGCGACCTCCGAACCATTGCGCCTCGGCCGCCTCCAGCGTCATCATGCCCGAGCCGGTCGAAAGATCGGCCGTAAACTCGCGTGCGGTTCCGGCGATCCCGAGATCGATCTCACCCGCGGACAGCGCAATGCGCATCTGCGGCTGGCCCGGCGCGGGCGACAGGAAAGGCGCATCGCTCCAGGTCGCTCCGTCGGAACCGAATAGCTGAGGGCCGAGCGCCAGTTCGCCGAGCCAGTCGAGGTCAACCCGGTCGAGCCGCAGGCTGCCCTCGCCGGACAGGCCGGACTGGGACCGGTCGAACGCCAGCGCGCCGGAAAATCCGTTGTCTTCGGCCTGGCCCTCGATCTCCGAGAGCGCCGTCCGCGCCTCGGCCAGGGCGAGACTGGCCGTCATCGAGAACGGCAGGCCTGCCCCCACCTGCGGCAGCGACAGGCCGAACATCATGGCGAAGGGTTCGATATCCTGAGCCCGCAGGTCAAGCTCGAACAGGCCGGTGGCCGGCGCTGCTGCCGGGATCGCGCCATTGCCTTCAAGCGACAGACGGGACTGGCCCGAAATCAGATGGGCCGTGATCGCCAGATCGCCGTCCTCGCCTCCGCCATCGGCGGTGAGCGTCAGGCTGGCGGGTCCCTCGCCTTCGAGCGGCAGGACGGCGAAGCCGGCCTGCTCCAGAATGCGGTAGGCTTCGGGGTTCCGGGCTTCCACGGCGATGGTGCGGGGTCCGTCGCCGCCCGGCATCAGGCCCGTGCCCGCCGCGCGGAAGCTCACCGTGCTGCCACCGGCCGCGCCGTTGACAACGAGTTCCGGGCCGGCCTCGGGATCGAGCACCAGATCGATGTCCGCGGACAGGTCGTCGAAGGCGGCGCTGTTGGCGGCGAGCCGCCGGATGATCTGGTGACCGCCAGTCGCCCGGTCGGCCAGGGCGAACAGCCCGGCCGCGGTGTCCGCGCTGAGCGCGCCCGTGACCGTCCCGCGCGGGGCTGCGACGGAGCCTTCGAGCGAGGCGGAAAAACTGCCCGCCGCGCCGCCGAAATCATCGAAACTGAGGCTGTTGAGGGTGAGCAGGCCATCGCGCCAGATGAGCGAGGTGGCGAAGCCATCGAGCCGGTAGTCGCCGATCGTCAGGCTGTCCGCCGCGATCCGGGCGGCCAGATTGTACTGCGACAGCGGCCGGGCGGCGCCGCTGTCGGCGCCCGCCAGCAGCGCCAGCGCCTTCACCGCGTCGACATCGAAGCTATCGCCCGCCAGTTCCACCGACAGCGACGGCGCGCCGGCTGCCGGGATCTGCCGTTCGAGCCGGCCGCGGAGGATGGCCGGGCCGATCGCCACTTCCAGCGCCTCGAAGCGCTGCAGCGCCG
>NZ_JAUXOD010000109.1 GCF_030682515.1 Hoeflea sp.
TGGCGCGCGTCTTCCGCCGCCACGCAGATCTTGTTGTAGAGCGGTTGCGCGCCCGCCTCGCCCCAGAACGAAAACCACAGCGCCAGCTTCTTGCGGCTGCAGATCGTGGGCTTGAAGTCGGCGCGGATGAGCCCCAGGATCCTCTCGAGCGGATCGGGCGAGGCAAACGCCGCGCTCCAGGCCTGCTCGTATTCCTGCAACAGCCGCGACAGCGTCTCGGTCAGCAGGCCTTCCTTGGTCTTGAAGTGGAACACCAGCGCACCCTGAGACACGCCCGCAGCGGCGGAAACATTGGCGAAGGTGGTGCCGGAGATGCCATGCTGGGCCACCACGTCGACAACGGCCTCGATCATCCGGGCCTGGGTGCGCAGGCTCGTCGGAGAGATCTTCTGGATATCGGCCGGGTGTGACATGCCCACTGTCTACTGCATATTGGCGCAAAGCGGAATCGGTTCAGACAACGAAATTGTGCAGCCGTTCAACGCGCGGGGACGATCGACGTTCCATCGAGCACAGGCGCCCTGTCACAGGCGTGGAGAACTTTGCCGAACAAATTTTTTGACTGAACGCTCAGTTTATTCTAGCCTTGGATTTTACCAATGCGGGACCGGCCATGACATATGACGCGATCATCGTAGGAGCAGGCCACAACGGCCTGACCGCCGCCTGCTTCATGGCCCGCGCCGGATTGAAGACCGTGATCGTCGAGAAGGAGGACCATGTCGGCGGCGCCGCCGTCAGCCTGTCGCTGACGCCCGGCTGGACCTATTCGAACTGCTCCTATGTCTGCTCGCTGCTCCGGCCCGAGATCATCCGCGCGCTGGAACTGCCCAAACACGGGTTGCAGGTGATCCCCTACGAGGGCGGCGCGGTGTTTGATTCCAAGGGCGATTATTTCGCCTACATGTCCGACCATGACGCGCTGCGCCGCGAACTGATCCGCCACTCGCCCCGCGACGCCGACGGTTACGAGCGCTATGCCCGCGCGGTGATGCGCCAGTGCAAGTTCATCAAGCCGCTGCTGCTGCGCACAGCACCTGATCCGGCCTCGCTCAAGCCGCGCGACATCTCCGAGCTTCTCTACATCCTCAAGCGCTTCCATGGTCTTGGCGCCCGCGAGATGGCCGAGACCGTGCGCTTCTGGACCATGTCGATCGCCGAGTATCTCGACCAGTATTTCGAGACGCCGATGATCAAGGCCTATATCGCCGGCTCCGGCATCATCGGCACCGGCCTCGGCCCCTATTCGCCCGGCACGGCTTACGTGCTGCTGCACCACTACATGGGCGAGGTCGACGGCGCGATCGGTGCCTGGGGCTTCGCCCGCGGCGGCATGGGCTCGATCACCCAGGCCATGGCGCGCTCGTTTCAGGCCGCAGGCGGCGAGATCCGCACCGGCGCCGGCCTCGACCGCTTCATCATCAAGGGCGGCAAGGTCCGCGGCGTGGCGCTTGCCAATGGCGACGAACTTATGGCTGACACGGTCGTCTCCGGCATGGACGTGCGCCGCACCTTCATCGACCACACCGAAGAGAAGGAACTGCCGCAGGACTTCGTCAAGGGCGTCAAGCGCTACCGCTTCCGCGGCTCGTCCGGAAAACTCAACATCGCGCTCGACGGCATGCCCACCTTCACCGCCGCGCCCAAGGACGCCTCCTTCCTGCGCGGCGACCTGCATTTCCTCGACGACATGGAAGAGATCGAGCGCGCCTATGACGACTGGAAGGACGGCAAGTGGTCGGCCAGCCCCTATGTCGATTTCCTGATCCCCACCCAGATCGATCCGACCATGGCCCCGCCCGGCAAGCACTATGCCACCATCTTCGTCCAATACGCGCCCTATGAGCTCGCCGACGGCCAGTGGGACGACGCCAACCGCGAGGCCTTCGCCGAGACCGTGATCTCCAAGATCGCGCGCCACAGCTCGGATTTCCGCAAGCTGATCGTCCACAAGGAGGTCCGCACGCCAAAGGACATCGAGGACCAGGTGGGCCTGACCGAGGGCAACATCTTCCAGGGTGAGTTGACCTTCGACCAGCTGCTGTTCAACCGTCCGGTGCCCGGTTACGCGCAATACCGCTCGCCGATCAAGGGGCTCTACATGTGCGGATCCTCCACCCATCCCGGCGGCGGCGTCATGGGCGCCCCCGGTGCCAACGCCGCGCGCGAAGTCCTGAGCGACCTCGGCCATCGCATCGACATGGGGTTCTCCGCATGAGCCCGCGCTACGACGCCATTGTGATCGGCGCCGGCCACAACGGCCTGGTCGCCGCCGCCATGCTCGCCCGCAAGGGCAAAAAGGTGCTGGTGCTCGAGGCGAGAACCCATCCGGGCGGCATGCTCGGCGACCCGGAGTTCCGCGTGGCGCCCCTGCCCTACGCGCTGCGCCCGGAAATCGCCAAGGCACTGCAACTCGACCAGTCCATGCTTTATGCGGCAAAGCCGCTCGAAGTGCTCAGTTTCGGTGCCGACGGACTGCCGGTGCGGGTCTCGGGCGGCCTGGCGACCGGCGTCGATATCGCCACCGCCGAAGCCTATGCCGCGCTCCATACCCGGCTCGGGCGCCAGGCCAAAGCGCTGGGCGCCATGCTGCTCGAAACCCCGCCGGGGCTCGGCAAGGCGAAGCTCAGTGAAACGGCCGCACTCGCCCGCATGGCGCTCAGGATGCGCCTGCTCGGCAAGACCGAGATGCGCGACCTGCTGCGCATCGTGCTGTCCAATGCCTGGGATCTGCTCAATGACGAGATCGGCGACGGGCCGCTCGCCGGGCTCCTTGCGATGGACGCGACGCTTGGCGGCGCCATGGGGCCGCGCTCGCCCGGTACGGTGCTGACGCTGCTCTACCGCATGGCCTCGCACTCCCCGCACGGCCACGGCCTCAGGGTAATGCCCGAGGGCGGTCCGGACGCACTGGTCAAGGCATTGAGCGACTGCGTGAAAGCCGCCGGCGGCGAGATCCGCACCGCCTCCCCGGTCGAGCGGATCCTGGTCGACGGCGACCGCGCGGCCGGCGTGCGGCTCACCTCCGGCGTGGAGATCGCGAGCCCCCTGGTGCTCTCCAACGCCTCGCCCAGGGTGACGCTGCTCACGCTGCTGGGCGTCGAGCACCTGGATGGCGAATTCGTGCGCCGCTGCCGCACCATGGCTTCAAAGGGCATGGTCGCACGGCTCGATTTCGACCTCGCGTCCGTACCCGAATTGCGCGGCGGCGGCGCGCTCCAGTCCGGCCAGCGGCTGGTGGTCGCTCCCACCATGCGGACGATCGAAACCGCCTTCAATGCCGCCAAATACGGCAGTCTCCCCGACCGCCCGGCGCTGGAGGCAGTCTATGACGGGGCGGCCAGAAGGCTCTCGGTCAGCGCCCAGTTCGCGCCTCATGATTTGAAAGGCGGCTGGACCGACGAGGCCAAGGCCAGGCTCTCGGCTTCGGTTCTCAGCGTGCTCGCCGACGCGCTGCCCGGCGTCGCGTCCACAGTGACCGGATCCCGCGTGATGTCCCCCGCCGACATCGAGACCGGCTACGGTGCTGCGGGCGGGCACTGGCACCACGGCGAATTGCGCGTCGACCAGCTGCTGATGCTCAGGCCCTTCGACGGCGCCGCGCAATACCGGATGCCGGTCGCTGGCCTCTATCTCTGCGGCGCAGGCGCCCATCCCGGCGGCGACATTTCCGGCGCCGCGGGCTTCAACGCGGCCCGCGCCGCCCTTCGCGACGGGGTACACTGACATGGCAGCCACCGCAAATCCCGTCCCGCTGGTCCATCTGGGCCTCGAGCCCGGCCCGTTCCACGAGCGCCTGATCGCCCACAACCGCCAGCAGGCCTGGATGAACTGGATGGGCTATGCCTCGCCCTCCGTGCTCGACACGGTCGAGTTCGAGTATTTCGCCATCCGCAACCAGTCGACACTGTTCGACATTTCGCCGATGTGCAAATACGCGATCACCGGCCCGGACGCCGAAGCCGTCGTCAACCGGCTGGTCACCCGCGACATGCGCAAATTGAAGCCCGGCCGCGTCGCCTATTGCATCTGGTGCGACGAGGACGGCCAGGTCGTCGATGACGGCACCATCTTCCGCTATTCCGACACCGAGTTCCGCCTCTGCTGCCAGGAGCCGCAGCTCTCCTGGCTCGAGGACATCGCCTGGGGCTTCGACGTCGAGATAAGCGACGTCACCCGCGAGGTTGCGGGCCTGGCGCTGCAGGGGCCCACTTCCTGCGCCCTGCTCAAGGACCTGGGTCTTGCCGGCATCGAGACATTGAAACCCTTCGGCATCGCCGAATTCAAGATCGCCGGCTCAGAGGTCAGCATCTCGCGCACCGGGTTTACCGGCGATCTCGGTTACGAACTCTGGATGGATCCCGCCGACGCGCTCAATGTCTGGGACGCGCTGGTGGCGGCGGGCAGGCTCCGGGGCCTGCGCGTCATCGGCTACGAGGCGCTGGAGATGGCCCGCATCGAGGCGGGCTTCCTGCTGCCGAAGGTCGACTTCCTCTCGGCCCAGACCGTGCTCCGGGCCAACCGCGCCAGCACACCCTATGAACTTGGCCTCGACTGGCTGGTGGCGCTCGACAAGCCGCATTTCAACGGCCGCCGCGCCCTGCTCGACCTTTCCAAAAAGACCCCGCGCAGAAAGCTGGTGGCGATCGAGATCGAGCGCGACAAGCCCGCCCACAACGCGCTGGTCTATCACCGCAAGACCCGCGAGGTGGGCATGGTGACCTCGGCGCTGTGGTCGCCCACCTGCAAGCGCAACATCGCCTATGCCTGGCTCGACGCGCCCTATGGCCAGTCGGTGACCGACAATCTCTGGGTCGAGATCTATCTGCAGAAGGAAATCCGCTGGCAGCGCCGCATGGCGCGCTGCCAATTGGTCGACAAGCCCTTCTTCGTGCACCCGCGCCGCGCGGCCACGCCGCCGGCCGACCACTGAAAGACCGGGCCGTCCCGCAAGGATTGCCCGGGCAAGGACAGGACAATGCAGCCCATCAAGGCCGAAACCGCGCAAGACCGGGAGCAGCTCGCCCTGCTCGGCCTGCCGCTGGGCGAACCCGGCTCCGGCCTCGCCCGCTATGGCGCGGCCATGTATTTCTATCGTGCCGGCAAGCTCGACGCCGACCGGCTGGAGGCCTACCGCATCTGCTGCAATCTCGATGCCGAGGATCCCGACGCCGTTGCCCGGTCGCGCCGTCCGTCAGGCTCCTAGACAGCAAGAGGGCCGGAAACGCGAACGCCCCGGCCCTCAGCTTGTCGACATAGTCATGCCTGGGATAGGCGGTGCCCTATCCTCCGTCATTCCGGCCTTGAGCCGGAATCCAGCCACGGCGCGTCCGCGCCGTGAAAGAGTCTCTCGCGATCAAGGACTTGATGGCGCTGGATGCCAGCTTTCGCTGGCATGACGGGCGTTGATGGACTGTCACCATAAGACGACAAGAAGCTGGAGTTGCGAGGCTTGTTAGCAGTCTGAGGGCCGAAGCGCATGCACCCCGGCCCCCCGTTTAGGTCCAGATCAGGACTTGAGCTTGGTCCAGACCTTCTCGCGCAGGTCCTTGGAAGCTGGCGAGCAGTTCTCGAAAGCCCTGAGCCGGTCATTGTACTCCTCGGGCGTGTTGACCGCCGGATCGGCTCGGAGATCCTCCTTCAGGAATTCGCCCGAACCTGCCACCGCATTGGAATAGCCGGTGTAGTTGGATGCGATCGCCGCCACTTCGGGCGACATCATCCAGTTGACGAATTTCTTGGCCTCTTCGAGGTTCGGCGCATCCTTGGGCACAGCGATGACATCGGTCCAGAAGGTGGTGCCTTCCTTGGGATAGACATAGACCACGTTGGGCTTCTTTTCCTTCACCCGGTGCGATGCACCGTTCCACTGCATATGAACCGCGACCTCGCCGGCGATCATGCGGTCGATGGTGCCGTCATTGGAATAGAGCTTCACATGCGGCTTCTGCGCCATCAGCAGATCGAGGATCTTCTGGGCCTCGGCCGGGTCTTCGGTGCATTTGCTGACTCCGGTGTAGAACGCAGCCGCATTCCACACATCCGACATCTCGTTGAGCATGGCGATCTTGCCCTTGAGCTCGTCCCGGGGCTCGAACATTTCCTTCCAGCTTTCCTCGAGCGCCCCGCCCGGCACCATCTCCGGATCGTAGGAAAAGCCGGTCGTGCCCCACATGTAGGGGGCGGAGTAGGCGCGGTCTTCATCGCCGGCGATGGTGGTGAAGGCCGGCAGAAGGTTCTTGAAATTCTCCATCTGGTTGACGTCGATCTTGGCCAGCATGCCCTTCTCCACCATCACGCCGAGCGTCGTGGTGCCGGGGAAGATGACGTCGTAGCCGCCGCCGCCGGCCTGCAGCTTGGCCAGCAGATCCTCTTCGGACGCAAAGCTGTCAATGTTGACCTTTGTGCCGGTTTCCTTCTCGTAACGCTCAAGCAGTTCCGGCGCGAAATAGTTCGACCAGTTGTAAAGATTGAGTTCGCCTGCGGCCGAGGCGCTGCCGCCGAGTGCGGACAACGCCACAGCCGAGGCTATCAGAAGTTTGACGGAATGAAGTCCTGCCCTGTTGGTGGTTTTCATGATTTGCTCCATGTGTGTGCGGGCGTTGACGTCTCAATCGGGCCCGGTTTTCCGATTTTGATCCCGCCCCAGAAACAGGGACAGGGAGACTAGAGAGAGCGACAAGAGCAGCATCAGCGAGGAGATCGCATTGACCTCCGGCGTGACGCCGGTTCTCACCAGGCCGAAGATGTAGATGGGCAGCGTGGTCGACCCCGCTCCGCCCAGGAAGAAGGTGGTGACGAAGTCGTCGAGCGAGATGATGAAGGCCAGCACCAGGCCCGAGAGGATCCCGGGCACCAGCTGCGGCAGCGTCACCCGCCAGAACGCCTGCACCGGATTGGCATAAAGATCGGCCGCCGCCTCGCCGATCTTCGGGTCCATGCCCTCGAGCCGCGCCCGGATCGGCAGATAGGCGAAGGGAATGCAGAACACGATGTGGCCGATGATCACGGTCCCGAGCCCGAAGGTGAAGCCGAGGCTCGCAAAGAACATCAGCGTCGCCACCGCCGGCACGATCTCGGGAACCGTGATCGGCAGCGCGAACACCGCATTGATGCCGGTCTTGCCCAGGAACCGGTCGTTGCTCGCCATCCGAAGCGCGGCCAGCGTCGCCAACGTCGTCGCACTCACCGAGGCGACAGAGGCGATGATCAGCGAATTGGTGGTGGCGCTGACGATGTCGCGGTTGGAGAAGGCCATGCGGTACCAGTCGAGCGAAAACCCGGTCCAGATCGTCACCGTCCGGTTCTCGTTGAACGACAGCGCGATCAGGATCAGGATCGGCAGGTACACATAGGCGAAGAACGCAGCCGTTGCGGTGAACAGCCCCGGCCAGTGCCGTGCGTCGCCGGGGAAGGCGCGACTGCGGAACGGATTGAGCCTCATGGCGATCGCTCCATCTCGCCACGGTAGCGCCGGGCGTAAAGCCACAGCGAGGTCAGCACCAGCATGAGCAGGAACAACCCGAGGGCTGCGCCGAACGGCCAGTTGCGCGCGGCGCCGAACTGGAACCCGATCAGGTTGCCGATCATCAGCGTCTTGCCGCCGCCGAGCAGCTCCGGCGTGATGTAGGCGCCGAGCGCGGGCACGAAGACCAGCACGCAGCCCGCGACAATGCCCGGATAGGCAAGCGGCAGGATGATCCGCTTGATCGTCTGCCAGCGGTTGGCGTAGAGGTCGAACGAGGCCTCGACCAGCTTGAGGTCGATCTTCTCGAGGCTCGCATAGATCGGCAGAACCATGAATGGCAGGAACGAATAGGTGAGCCCGACGGCGACCGCGAAGGCATTGTGCAGCAGCGGCAGCGGCTCGGAGATGATGCCGAGCCACAGGAGTGCGGAATTGATCGTGCCGTGGTCGCGCAGCAGCAGGATCCAGGCATAGTTCCTCACCAGGAGATTGGTCCAGAACGGCAGCGTCACCATGAACACCAGCACCGCCTTCCACTTGCGGTCGCGGGTGGCCATGAACATCGCCACCGGCAGGCCGACGGCGAGCGAGATCACCATGGTGAGGAAACTGAGCCAGACCGAGCGCAGGATGATGGCCATGTAGTTGAAGTTGAGCGCAAGCGTGCCGTCGAGTTCGCGCTCGAAGAACAGCCGGACATAGGCCTCCGCGGTGAACTGGTCCCACACGACACCGCCCGAATAGTCCCTGCCCCGGAACGAGATATAGGCCATCAGCCCCAGCGGCACGATCATGAAGATGGTGATCGCGAGCAGCGCCGGCCCGATCAGCAGGATGCGATACAGGGTGTTTTTCCCGGCCCGGCTCATAACGGATCGTCGGCCAGGACGGAGACGGAAGCCGCGTCGACCGACCAGCCGATGGGATCGCCCTTGGCAAAGGCCTGGATCCGCGCGGTGTTGTTCTGCGACCGGGCCCTGAGTTCGAGCCCGTTGGCCAGCTTCACATGAAAGATGGTGTCGGTGCCGTGATAGACCACGTTGGTGACGACCCCTGGCAATGTGCCTTCCGAAGGCACTGAAAGCGCGATGCGTTCCGGCCTTATCGCCAACACCGCATGAGCGCCCCTGGCCACGACGGAGGCCTCGTCAGAGCGCAGTGTGCCCACCCCGGCAATGGCGTAGTCATGCTCCCCCTCGGCCTCGACGGGGACCAGGTTGATCTCGCCGATGAAGCCCGCGACGAAGCGGTGCTGCGGCTTGTCGTAGATCTCGCGCGGCGTGCCGATCTGCAGGATCTCCCCGCCATTCATCACCGCGATCCGGTCGGACATGGTCAGCGCCTCGTCCTGGTCATGGGTCACGAACACGAAGGTGATGCCGGTGTCGGTCTGCAGCCGCTTGAGTTCGAGCTGCATCTCCTTGCGCAACTGCAGGTCGAGCGCCGACAGCGGCTCGTCGAGCAGCAGCACCTTGGGCTTGGGCGCCAGCGCCCGGGCCAGCGCCACGCGCTGCTGCTGACCGCCGGAAATCTGGGTGATGCGCCGGTCGGCCATGGCCTCGAGCTTGACCAGGCGCAGCATGTCCGCCGTCACGGACTTGATCTGGTCCTTGGGGCGGCCGAGCATTTCGAGACCGAACGAGATGTTCTCGGCCACAGTCATGTGCGGAAACAGCGCATAGTTCTGGAACACGGTGTTGACCGGCCGCTGATAGGGCGGCTTGGAAGACAGGTCCTCGCCGTCGAGCAGCACCGCGCCGGAGGTGGGTTGCTCGAAGCCGGCGATCAGCCTGAGCAGCGTTGTCTTGCCGCAGCCCGACGGGCCCAGCAGGGTGAAGAACTCGTTCTTCCTTATCTCCACCGACACATCATCGAGGGCCTTGAAGGCATGGTCGCCAGTGCCGAACACCTTGCTCAGAGACTGGACCGAGACCGCGCATGGGTGGGCCGGCATCAGGGGCTCTCGGCTGAAAGATGGTGTCGAGGTGTCCAAAGGCGCTCCTTGAATACTCTGCATTTCTCGGCAAGATCCGGCAAATTTTTCGCCAGCGGCTTGCAAGGCCTTGAGAATACGCAATTTTCGCCATTTTAACGGCAGCTTGATATTGAATGATCGTTCAGCAATGAGCCCTGAATGTCAAGGCAAAGGATAGGGCCAGGTCAGCCAAGTCCACCCTGGCCCCGATCCCCATGGCCGGGATTCCGGTGCGCAAACAGGCGATTGCGGAATTGTCAGCCTGCGGTTTGATTTATATCAAAGATCATTTATATTCCGCCTGTCACATCAAGCGTGCCGCCGAAATCAAGGATGTTTTTCCACCATGGTCGCCATGTCCGCCACCGAGCCAGACCGGCTCGAGAACTTCCCCGTCACGTTCTTCGCGGTGATGATGGGCCTGCTGGGCCTTGTGCTGTCGCTGACGGCGGCGGAGAAGGCCGCGGGCGCCTCTGGCGCCGCCTCGCAGTTCATCCTGGGCGCCGCGGTCGCCGTCTTCGCGGTGCTCGCGTTCTTCTATGGTCTCAAGCTTGTCCGCCACCCCGCGGCGGTGAAGGCCGAGTGGAACCACCCGGTGCGCATCGCCTTCTTTCCGGCCGTGTCGATCTCGCTGCTGCTGCTCGGCACAGCGCTCGCCCAGCGGATGCCCGATCTCGCCTATCTGATTTGGAGCCTGGGCGTCGCCGCCCAGGGGATCCTCGCGCTCAGCGTCGTCGCCAACTGGATCGGCCACCGCGCCTTCCAGCCGATCCATCTCTCGCCCGCCTGGTTCATCCCGGCGGTGGGCAATGTGGTGGTGCCGCTGGCGGGCGTCCAGTTCGGCGCCATCGAACTCTCCTGGCTGTTCTTCTCGGCCGGCCTGCTGTTCTGGATCGTGCTCCTGACCCTGGTGATGAACCGGCTGATCTTCCACGAGCCGCTGCCCTCGCGGCTGATTCCGACCCTTGTGATCCTGATCGCACCGCCCGCCGTGGCCTTTCTCGCCTGGATCCAGCTCACCGGCGGCGTCGATCCCTTCGCCCGGATCCTGCTCAACATCGCCTATGTCTTCGCCCTGGTCGTGCTGACCCAGGCGCCGCGGTTCTTCCGCCTGCCGTTCGCCCTGTCCTGGTGGGCACTCACCTTCCCGGTGGCAGCCCTTTCGGTCGCTTCCTTCACCTTCGCCCGCGAGACGGGATCGCAGCCTCACGCGATCATCGGCTTTGCGCTGACGGGGGTGCTGGCCTTCTCGGTGGCGACGCTTGCGGTGCGCACGGCCCAGGCGATCCGCGCCAAGGAGATCTGCCGACCGGAATAGCGGGACGCATGTCGCACAAAAGGGCGCCGGGATGTGACCCGCGCGCCCTTTGACCCGTCGCACCCAGAGGCTTCTACTCGGCTGCTTGCGAACTCGCCTCGATCGCGCGGCGGTTGGTCCCAAGCCCCACGCGCGCCTTCATCCGCTCCCACCAGGCGGTTATCCGGCTGTTCTTCGACCGCGTGACGATCATCAAGAGCGATGGTGTCACCACCAGCGTGAGAATGGTCGAGAACGCCAGTCCGAACACGATGGCGCTCGACAGCGACACCCACCATTGCGTCGACGGCGCGCCATAGGTGGTCTCATGCGCCATGATCTCGAGATTGAAGCCAAACGCGATCGGCAGCACGCCGAGGATCGCGGTGACCGCCGTCAGCACCACCGGACGCGCGCGCTCGCGGCAGGTTTCGAGAATGGCCTCAAGCTTGTCGATGCCCTCCCGCCGCAGATGGTCGTAGGTGTCGATCAGCACGATGTTGTTGTTCACCACCACGCCCGCGAGCGCGATGACGCCGATGCCGGTCATGACGATGCCGAATGGCTGCCCCATGATGAGCAGACCCAGGAACACGCCGATGGTCGACATCACCACCGCCGACAGCACCAGCGCCACCGACAGGAACCTGTTAAACTGCGCCAGCAGCACGACAAAGATCAGAAACAGCGCCGCGCCAAAGGCCTTCGAAAGGAACTCCCCAGCAGCCTTCTGCTCCTCGTCCTCGCCCGCAAGCTTCCAGCGGATGCCGAGCGCATTGAGATCGGCCTTCTCCAGCTCCGCGACAATCCCCTGCCGCACCGGATCGGCCTGGATGCCCTCGGCGATCCCGGCCTGCACGGTGATGGTTCGCACCCCGTCGATGCGGGTGAGCGTGCCGACGCTCGCCGCCGGTTCGCGGGTGACGAAGTTGGAAATCGGCACCGAGCCCTGGCTGGTCTCGATCCGGAGATCATCGAGCGTGGACAGTGTCCGCCGGTCCTCGGGCAGCCTGAGCCTTATGTCGACGGCGTCATCGACGCCGGCGGGCCGGTAATCGGTCAGCTTCAGCCCGGTGGTGACCAGTTGGACCACGGTGCCGACCGAGGACGGCCCGATGCCGTAGCGCGCCGCCACCGAGCGGTCCACCTTGATCTCCCAGTCGACGCCGGGCGGCGGCAGGCCGTCGGAAATGTCGATCACGCCCGGCGTCGCCTCCAGCTGCGCCGCCACCCGCCGCGCCACCTCCGGCAGGCCGGCGGGATCCAGCGCCGACAGCCGGATCTGGATCGCCTTGCCGGTCGGCGGCCCGCCCTGCGGCACCTGCACCTCGATGTCGACGCCGGGAAAACCGGTGAGTTCACGGCGGAAATCATCGAGGATCTCGCCGGCGGGCTTGCGCTCCCGCCAGTCGACGAACTCATACTGGATGACGCCGACCACATCCTCGGCCACGTCGGCGCCACCGCCACCCACCCGACCCACGCGCGTGTAGACGCTGGTGAGCCCCGGCCAGCCCAGGATCCGCTGCTCGACCGCGCGGACCGCCGCATCCTTTTCCTCGAGCGACAGGTTGCCCCGGGCATGCACGTAAAGAAGCCCGTAGTCGGGCTCGACATTGGGGAAGAATTCCACACCCTTGCCGTACTGGCCGTAGGCGACCGGCACCACGATCAGCGCGGTCAGCGTGAAGAACACCACGATGAACGGATGCCGCACGGCGCGGCTCACGAACTTCATGTAGAGCCCGTCGCGCTTGGGCCCTTCCTCGACCATCGGCTTGGCGAACATGGCACCGAGCGTCGGGGTGAACACCAGCGCGTAGAGCAGCGATGCCGACAGCGTCGCGATCAGCGTGATCGGCATGTACTTCATGAATTCGCCGACCACGCCGGGCCAGAACAGGAGCGGCGAGAACGCCGCCACGCGCGTCAGCGTCGCAGCCGTCACCGGGCCTGCCATGCGCTTGGCCGCGAGCGAGAACGCCTCCTTGCGGTCCATGCCCTCGGTCATCCGCCGCTCGGCGAATTCGGTGACGATGATGGCGTCGTCGACCAGCATGCCCACCGCCAGGATCAGGCTGAACAGCACCACGATGTTGACGGTCAAACCCGCCAGCGACAGCGCCAGGATCCCCATCAGGAACGAGGCGGGAATGGCAAAGCCGATGAGCAGCGACGCGCGGCCCGACAGCGCGTAGAGGATGACGATGAACACCAGGATCACCGCCGTCAGAACCGAGTTCTGCAAATCGCCCAGCAATTGCCGGATCGAGGTCGACTTGTCCTGGCTGAAGCCGATCGACGCGCCCTCGGGCAGAAGCGTCTCGAACTCGTTGGCCACCACCTTGACCGCGTCCACCGTCTCGATCAGGTTCGCGCCGGTGCGCTTGGAGACCTCGATGGCGATCGCCGGCTCGCCGTTGAGCCTGGTGATGGTCTCGGCGTCCTTGAAGGTCGAGCGGATGGTCGCCAGGTCGCGGGCCCGCACCACCGCGTTCGATCCGGCGATGATCGGCAGGTTGGCCACATCCTCCACCGTCTCGATGAGCAGCGGCACCTTGACCGCATAGCGGCCCTCGACGCCTTCGATCGCGCCGGCGGCGACCACGGAATTGGAGGCGTTGACGCCGGCGATCAGCTGGTCGAGCTGCATGCCGTAGGACGACAGCTTCACCGGATCGATGATCACCTCGACCAGATCGTCGCGCGCGCCCTGCAGCGACGCCTCGAGCACGCCGCCCACTTCCTCGATCCGGTCGCGCAGTTCGCGCGCCGCCCGGGTCAGCGCCCGTTCGGGCACGTCGCCCGAAAGCGTCACGACGAGCACCGGGAATTCCGAGATGTTGACCTCGTTGACGGTCGGTTCGTCCGCCCCCTGCGGCAGGTCCGGCTTGGCGTCCGACACCTTGTTGCGCACGTCGTCAAGCGCCTTGGCGAGGTTGGCGCCGGCCATGAACTCGATCACCACGTTGCCGCCGCCCTGGTAGGCGGTGGAGCGCATTTCCTTGACGCCGGTGACATTCTTCAGCCGTGTTTCCACCGGCCGGAGCAGAAGCCGCTCGGAATCCTCGGGCGATATGCCGGAATAGGACAGGCTCACATAGATGATCGGGATCTTGACATCCGGCTCCGCTTCCTTGGGGATCGAGACATAGGCCATCGACCCGGCGACGATCAGGAACAGCAGGACCGCCAGCGTCAGCCGCGCATTGCGGATGGCGATATCGACGAAATTCATTTCGTGCGCTCCGCATGGCTCACGGTCGCGCCGGTGATCAGTGTGGCGTCGGCGGGCACCGCATTGACGGTATCGCCCTCGCTCACCAGGTCCTGCCCCGCGACGATGATCCGGGCGTCGAGCGGAACCCCGCTCAGGATCAGGCCCTCGGGCGAATCGTCGATCAGGTCGATCGGCACGAAGCCGACGGTCGAATCTGCCTTGAGGATGCGCAGACCGAGATTGCCGGCGGCATCGAGCGTGACCACCGAGCGCGGGAGCCGGACGGCGGTGACCGCG
>NZ_JAUXOD010000110.1 GCF_030682515.1 Hoeflea sp.
ACCATCGCATCCTCCGACGCATGGTTGCTCATCGCCTCCATCCGACGCACCGCAAGGCTCATCGCAAGGGCTTGAAATCAATGCGTATTAGTTTTGAGTCGGACTCTCAGCGCACAATCAGCCTGTTTCAGGATCTCGTGCTTGCGTCCGAAAAACTACTGGAGACTGCCACTGCTGTCGCCGAAACTTATCACGACTTCCGCTTTGTTCCTCTCAATCTCATCATCCAGGCCGGGCAACTCGGAAAAGATGGCGCGGCGATTGGCAGGATCTCGAACAATTACAGCCTGCTGGCGGAGGAAATACGGTTGGCGCTTGGCGGTTTCGTAGACGCCGCAAGGCAGGTCTCAGATACAATTCGCGAAGGTGCTTTCCTGCTTGCAACATCCAATATGCAGGAAGAAATTGCCAACACCTTCGCCAAGGAAGGCAAAGCCTCGAAGGTCGATCATGCCAACGAGATGGAACACCTGATCCGACAGCGCGCGCTCTATTCTGCCAAAGCTCTGACAACCCTGGAGAACCTGGTGAGCATTCAACAGGAACTTGGAGCGTTTGCCGAGGGAACGGATGAGATAAGGCGTTTGACCTCTGGTCTTGCCGCCGTTCGTATCATGGGAAAGGTCGAAGCTGGGCGATTGAGCAGCAGCGTTTTGAACGACCTGATCACCGACCTTGATTCGTTCCAGCAGATTCTGAGCGAAGGCCTGACCGAAATTCAGTCCCTCAACACCGATCTGTCGAAACGCTCCGGCCATCTGCTGGACGCCCATGCGGCCGAGACAAGAGGGACAAGAGCATTGGCCGCCTGATCTCTTCGCAGCCTATGCTGTGATGAGCGACCGACTGCGTCCTGATACTTCAGTACATGGATTGCCTGCCGATATATATATATTTGGCAGCTTCGGGCGGGGATACTCCATCAACAAACTGGAGTAGGTCGCTGCACCCGCGGTGGCGGCATTCATCCATCAAAAAAGCTGCGTGACTGAGGAATGTCGGGAATGCGGCAGGTCGGGTGCAGTATTTGATCGGGTGACGGAGGTCGGCTCAGGGCCGAGAGCGTCGCTGCCGAAATCCAAGCCGCCCCAGCGGGGGTCGGGACAAGCGTCGGACTAATCCGGCCGTCAGAACGCCGGCGGCTTCATCCCGTGGGCGCGCATGGCGGCGGTCACCGTGTTGGCCATCAGCATGGCGATGGTCATGGGGCCGACGCCGCCGGGGACCGGGGTGATGGTGGCGGCAATTTCCGCGCATTCGTCGAAAGCCACGTCGCCGACGAGCCGGGTCTTGCCCTCGCCCCGCTCGGGCGCGTCGATGCGGTTGATGCCGACGTCGATGACGGTGGCGCCGGGCTTGACCCAGGAGGCCTTGACCATCTGCGGGCGGCCGACGGCGGCAACGAGAATATCGGCGTTGCGGCAGACGCCAGCCAGGTCCCTGGTGCGCGAATGCGCCGTGGTGACGGTGGCGTTGGCGGCCAGAAGCAGCGCCGACATCGGCTTGCCGAACAGGTTGGAGCGGCCGATGACGACGGCGTTCAGTCCGGAGAGATCGGGGCCGTGGGTCTGGCGGACGAACAGCATGGCGCCGGCGGGCGTGCAGGAGATCAGGCCGCCGTCCAGGTCTCCGGTCATCAGCTTGCCGGCATTGACGACATGCAGGCCGTCGACATCCTTCTCGGGCCTTATCGACTGGATCACCGCGTCGGAATCGAGATGGGTGGGCAGCGGCAGCTGCACCAGGATGCCGTGGATCTCGGGATCGGCGTTGAGCGTGGCGATCAGCGCCTCGAGCTCTTCCTGGGAGGTGTCTTCGGGCAGCGTGTGCTGCACCGACTTGAAGCCGCACTGCTTGGCCATGCGGCTCTTGGACGAGACATAGACGTGGGAGGCGGGGTCATTGCCGACGATCACCACGGCGAGGCCCGGCCTCACGCCGGTGCTGGCCTCGAGCGCCGCGCTGGCCGCGGTCACCTGGTCGACGACTTCCGCCGCGACGGCCTTGCCGTCAATCACCTTCGTCATGGAAAATTCCTTCCCGATATCCGTGTCCCGCGCCGTCAGCGGGCAGCCGTGACGCGGAGTTCCCTCGTGCCGGACCCTACAAACCGGACGCAAGGGCTGATCGCCTCTTTGCGTCCTTCCATGTCAAAAAACAAGACGGAGCCGCGTCAGGCGTGACGGCGAGACGCGCCGTAGCCGTCGATCCGGGACCTGAGCACATCCATGTCGCGGCGGATGCGGTCGACCGCGTCGGCGCGGGGCGGCTGGGCGGCCGGCTGGGGGGCCGGCGCAGGCTGGCTGACGACCGGAGCCGGGGCAGCCTGGTAGGGCGCAGCCTGCATATGCGGGGCAGCCGGCGCGTGCGGGGCGGCCTGGGGCCAGACCGGCGCGGGCTGCGCCGGCATGGGCTGCAGCGGCTGGGGCGCGCCGTAGACGGGCTGGGGCTGGCTGTATCCGGGTTGCGGGTGGCCGTAGCCGGGCTGGCTCATGGCGTAGGCTGACGCAGGAGCCTGAGCCACGGCCGGATAGGGAGCGGTCGGCGCCGCGGCGTGGGACGGATAGGCCGGATAGGCGGGGTCCGCCTGAGGATGGAGCTGGGGCTGAAACGGGGCGTGGGGCTGGACCTGCGGCAGCGGCTGATAGAGGACCTGCGCCTCGGCCGGGACGTGCGCGGGATAGGCCGTCCAGAGCGGCTGGCTCTGTCTCGGGTCATGGCCGCGTGGATCATGGGCGCTCGGATTGGTGGCGGCCGGATAAGGTGCCGGATAGAACCCGGGCGCCTGCGGCGCAGCCATCATCTGCGGCGCCGGCATCATCGGCGGCTGCATCATCGGCTGCGGCTGGGCGAACGGCGCCTGCGCGGCGACATATCCCTGCGCGGGGCGACCCTGGTCAAAACCGGGGTGGGGCGCCTGGGGCTGGGCGTAACCCAAATGGGGCGCAGGGCCGGCAAAGGTCCGGGCCGGCTCGGCAGGCGCAAAACCGGCGCCGAAAACGGGCTGGGCATAGGCGGGCAGGTAGGGATAGGACATGGGGACGGTCTCATTGTCTGCGGCCCTGACCGGGCGGTCGTCGGGCGCGGGCCGGTCGGGTCCGGGTGCGGCGCCAGGATATGCCGCCTGCGCCGGATGGGGCGCGGGGTCACGGGATGCGGTGGCGGGCGAAGGTTCGGGCGGGCGGGCGGCGCGGGGCGCGGCGAAGGCTGCCGCCGTGGCCTCGTCGGCGGCGCGATCGAAAGCGGCGGACTCGCCCGCGTCGCGACGCCAGCCGCGGCGGGGAGAGCCCTGAGGCGGGGTCCGCGGCGCGGGATCGGGACCAAGGGGATAGTCGCCGAAGGGCGGGGTCTGGAACCGGGCCTGCACCGGGCCGGAATTGTAGGCGCGGATGCTTTCCACCGCGCCTGCCGCGAGCGCCAGCCCGAGACCGGCGAAGAGGCCGGCGAACAGACCGCCGATGGCAATCAGCTTGCGCGACGGGCCCATCGGCTGCAGCGGCGCTTCCGCCGGGGAGATGACGCGGACATTGCGGGTGGTGAAATTCGAGCGTTCGCTGGTTTCGCGCGAACGGGTGAGGAAGGCCTCATAGATGCCCCGGGTGGCGGCGGCCTTGCGCTCGAGCTCGCGCAGGGTGACGAACTCCACCGACTGGTCCATGGCGCGGCTCTTGGCCACCGCCATCTGGCTGTTGAGTTCCTGCTCGGTCTCGACGGCGCGCTGCAGCTCGGTCTGAGAACTGGCGACGATGCGGCGCAGCTCGGCGCTGATCTCGTTGCGGATCGTGTCCATCGAGGACTTGGCGGCGACATATCGCGGGTGGCGCGGTCCGAGGGAGGTGGCCAGCGACTCTGCGTTCGAGCGGGTCTCGGTGTATTGCTTGCGCAGCTCGGTGAGGTTGGACGACAGCAGCTCCTCGGGGAAGGCGCCCGAGAGCACATCGTTGATGTTGACCCGGGTGAGATTGTTGGCCTTGACCTGGATGCCGATCTTCAAGGCGCGCGCATTGGCGAGCTGCTCGCTCAACGCCAGGATCACGTCGTCATCGATATATTTGCCGCCGACGCCGACAAGGCCGTTCTCGGCCTTGAACCGTTCGACCTCGCGCTCGGCGGCGTCGAGATCGGCACGCAGCGCGTTGATTCGGGTGTCGATGGATTCCGAGGTGCGCTCGAGGAGGCTGGACTGGGCCTGGCCTTCGGAATCGAGATAGGTCTCGACGACCTGGTTGGCGATGAGGGCGGATTTCTCCGCATCGCGGGAATCCACGCCGACGATGATGACAAAGGTCTTGGCGTCGCGCGCCACGCTCAGCGAATCGCGCAGCTTCTCGAGCGCCTTCTGTTCGGCATCCGACTGGCCGCCGGCGCCGGTGAAGAGTTCCCGGATCAGCGTCAGCCCGCCGGACAGGCCGCCGGTGGGAAGCGAGCCGTTGAACTCCGGATCCCGGTCCAGGCCGAGATCGGCAACGACCTTCTGCAGGACGCTGGTGGAGGACAGAATCTGCAGCTGGCTGTCGGTGATGGCGAGCATCGCCTCGGTCGACAGCTGCTGGTTGCGGACGTCGTCCTCGGTGACGCGGACTTCGCGCGGGTCGATGAAAAGCCGGCTTTCGGCGTAATAGCGGTGCGGGGTCGACAAGGCCATCAGCACGCCCGCCACGGCGCCGATGACGGCGGCGGCGCCGATCTGCTTCCAGTAGCGCACGACGGCGGCGATCAGGATGGAGGCATCGAGCAGCGGACGCGACCCATCATCGCCACGGCCTCCCGGCGCGGCGGCATGCCAGTGATAGTGATCGTCGCGGCCCTGATCCTCGGGCCGCGCCCGGGGTGGAGGGGGCGCAGTCTCGGGCTCGCGGGCTTCCCACCGCGGCGGCGCCTTAAAGGTGCTGTCGGGCTCCACGGACGGAGGCGGGGCGGACGCGGGCCGATCCTCCGGCGCCGCGGCGGATGCGGCCTTGGTGTGCCGAGGCGGGACGGTGCCGATCAGGCGGGTGATCCTGTCGCCGAATTTCTCGCGGCCGGGTTTGTCGTCCCGAGGCTTCAGCCCGGCAGGCGCTTCACCCCCGGTGTCTTCCCGGCTCGAGCGGACCGGTTCCGTTCGGGCCGGCGCCGCATCGGCGGAGACGGCCTCGGGGTCCCTGCGCTCGCCGGCATGGGGCGCGGTCGACAGGCGGGCGCGGCGCGACGGCGTCGCCAGCAGGGACGGCAGGGGACGCGGGGCGGACGCCGGCGCGCGGACCGGAGCAGGATTCCGCCTGTCCGAGGCGTCGGGCGCCAGGGCGCGCGGCGGCACAGGCGGACTGTGCGGATCTGCGGCGTGATCGAGCAGAGAACCCCGCCGGGACGGTTGCCTACGGTCGTTGGGGTAATCGCTCATGTCAGGCTTCAGCCACCCTTACTGGGAAACGGTCAACTTCGTTAAGGCAAGCTATAAATTCATGGGTAACAAATGGTTAATTTCCGGACGCCAAACGCGATTTCGTCACTTATTCCGTGAAATGGCGGCCCCGCGGCCGCGCCGCCGAGGCCCCGGAAGGTCCCGTGGCCATCGCGCCCAAACGTCGAATTAACACATTTCAGCTATGGCTGATCGACTGAAACGGCGATTGCGGCCCTCCCGCTCGTCCCGCTGATACGGTATCCATGATCGCTCGCCTGAAAGATTTCACACGCGACAACGGCGGCTCGATCCGCGCCTATCTGTCCCTGGTGGGCGGGTCGGCCGGGCGGCTGGTCATCTCGCTTGTGTATTTCATCGCGATCGCCAACACCCTGTCGATCAGCGAGTTTGGCCTGTTCGCCACCGCGTCCGCCTGCGGGATCATGCTGTCGCGGCTGCTGGCTTTCGGATTTGTATCTCCGCTCTACCGGATCGCCACGGTCAAGACCCGGCTGCTCGGCGCCTATACCGCGGGCTTCCTGGGCGGCATGGTGCTGTCGGCGCCGGTGATCGCGCTGGCTGCCTGGGCCACCTACGCCCTGATCTTCGCGGGTCAGATGGACGGCATCACCTTCGCCAAGATCATCCTGGCGGAGGTCTTGTGCTGGCGGCTGATGGAGATCGCGGTGATCGTCAGCTATGGCGTCAACCGGTTTGCGGCCGGGGCGGCGCTTGTGGTGATCGCCACAACCTTCAAGACCGTGGCGGCGGTCTTGTTTTCCTTGCTGTCGGACGGGTCGCTGGAGGTCTGGGCCACCTATTACATCCTGGCCAACGATCTCGCCGCCATCATCGCCGTGGCGTTCTTCTACCCGAAGATCAGGCTGCGCTGGAAGCCCGCGCTCTACATGAGGCGCTGGGCCGACGCGGTGTCGGTGGCGGGCGCCGAGATGCTGTTCTACGTCCAGTCCGAACTCGACAAGGTGCTGGTGCTGTCGCTGGGCGGGCCGGCGGCGGCGGGGATCTATGCGATGATCATGCGGCTGGTCGACCTGACCGCGCTGCCGGTGCGCGCGTTCCTCACGGTGCTGACGCAACGGCTGATGCGCTCGTCGAAGATGCTCGACAGTCTGAAAACCCGCTTCATGATGGAGGGCGCGGTGGCTGCGGTCTCGACGGCCGGCATTCTGGGCATGGCCGGGTTCCTGTGGATCTTCCCCAATGCGCTGGGCAGGAACGTCTCCGAAGCCGCGCCGCTGCTGATCCTGGTTGCCCTGGTTCCGGCCTTCCGCAACCTGATCGAATATCATTCCGAACTTCTCTATGCGACGGGACGGACCTTCATCCGAATGCTGGTGCTGGCATCGCTTGCGGTGACCAAGGCCCTGCTGCTTGCCTGGGTGCTGGGAATGGCGGTCGACACGCCGGTCTGGGTGACCCTGCTCAACGCGGCCTTCCTGGTGCTCTATGCGCAGTCTGCACTCCTGACCTACCGCGCGCTGCGGTCGGTCAAGGGACGGGCGATCTAGGCCCGGAGGCGACGGTCAGACCGGTCTTGCGACCGGAACATATCGTGACCAAAGGCGCGATTATTTTCGTCGACTTTCCCTCCGGAGAATGCCAGAAGGTTTCGCGTTACGCCCTCATTCCTCAAAGGAAATACCATGAAAATCAACAGAGTTCGCGCCGGTATTGTTGCGCTCGCTTTCGGCCTCGCAGGCAGCGGCCTGCTCGCCACCGCCGCCCACGCCGCGGAATTCTCCTTCACGGCCACCAACACGACCGGGTCGGCCGTCACCGAAGTCCTGGTCTCCGAAAACAAGAGCGACTGGGGCTACTTCGACATCGGCAACGGCATCGCGCCGGGCGCGACCGTCAATCTCGTCTGGTCGCAGAGCACGAACGGCGAAGCCTGCGAACAGTGGGTGAAGGCTGTCTTTGCGGACGGCAGCGAATCCGAGCCGGCCATGTTCGACTTCTGCGAAGACGGGCTTGAACTGGACCTGTAAGCCGTCCAAAGCGGACTGCCAAACCAGACATGCGAGCGGCAGGTCATCGAAAGGTGGCCTGCCGTTTTAGTGTGGGGATGGTGCGATCCCGCTCTATTGCGGCGTGACGGAAAAGGCCGCGCGCCGGATCTCGGACAGGGGATGATCGACGAAGGACTGGACGCCGATGGCAATCTGGTCGGGCCCAAGTTCGCGCATGAACTGATCGAGCCCTTCGGGCGTCTGCGGGAAGCTCTCCCTGAACCAGATCACATGCGACAGCGACCGGTCGTCGGGATAGTGTCCGGCGCCCTCCAGGATCTCGTCGACATAGCGCCCGTAGATCATGCATTCGGAGATGGCGCGGGAGGAGATGACCGCCCGAACCCAGGACTTGCCGGTGCGGGTCTCGAGATGATCGAGCAGCGCGCGGGCGGTGTCGACCCGCCAGGCCACCATGTTGGAAATGTAGTCATGGGCCGGATCGGGCCTCCGCGGCAGGCCCAGGATGGCGCCCGCATGGGCGAGCCAGTCGAGATGGCCGGGCGTGGCGTGGATGGCGCCGTTGTCGGCGCGGAACATGCGCAACAGGTTGCCATCCCACAGACTGGCGGGATCGAAGGGGCGCACCAGAACGACATCGGAATCGATGGAGAGCAGCGTGTCGGCCTCGACATGGCGCGCCAAGGCGAGCCGCCTGAGCTGCTGCGCATGCCAGCCGCGCAAGGGGGCGGAGAACGGACTGAGCCAGACCCTGCGCCGGCCCAGGCTCAAGGGATCGGGAAAGGACCGCAGCCACGAGGGAAACAGCGTGGCCTCGCTGACAACGACCCGCCGGGGGCCTTCGAGCGTGCGGAACAGCGCGACATCATTGCGCGCCACCAGAATGTGGTGGCGCCAGTCTCCCTGCATGAAACGGTCCATGCTTTCGCACAGAAGCGCGCAGCGATCGAAATCGCCGGCATAGGAGGAGGTCATCACAGCTGTCTTCATGACGGTCCCGGACGGCTCCTCAGGCGTTTCTCGGCGGTGCTGCGCTCAGGCTGGGATTTCGGAATCGCGGTGCACGCGCCGGAACTTGTAGCGGAAGACGTGGAAGAGGAAAACCGGATTGCCGACAATGTAGCGGTACCACAGACGGGAGGGTTCCTGGACAAGCCTCCAGACCCATTCGAGCCGCAGCTGGCGCACCGCCATCGGCGCGCGCGGCACGGCGCCCGAGATGAAATCGAACAGGGCGCCAACACCGAACACCATGCGGCCGTGGCCTGGCCTGATATTGCTGTCGATCCAGAGTTCCTGCTGCGGGGTTCCCATCGCCACAAGCGTGATGTCCGGATCGATCGCCGCCAGCTTCTCCAGCACCGGCGAACTGTCGGACTTGTCGAAGAAGCCGTCGGACACCTCATGGAATTCGTGCCAGGGCGTGAGGATCTTGAAGTTTTTCGCGGCGCCCGCGAGCATCTCCGGGCGCGCGCCGATCAGCGCAATCTTGAGCGGGCGCTCGGCATGGACAAGAAGTGCGGGAACGAAGTCGGTGCCGTTGAGATTGGCCGGAAACGAGATGCCGTGCAGGGTGCGGGAGGCGATTTCGACGCCCACGCCATCGGGCAGGACCTCGCAGCGGGACAGGCCCTTCCGGTAACCCGGATCGCGCATGGCCAGGTTGGCATTGTTGGCGTTGAGGAAATTGAAGATGCGCTGCGGCCCCTTCTCATCGAGGGCGCGGGTCAGGTCATCGAGCGCCTGGCGCCAGCCGAGCGCCGCCACCCGGATGCCGATGATGTCGCGATGCTGCTGTTGTTCCATTGCCGGCCCTGAACTCCACTCGTCGTCCGATGCGGGCAACCCGTCACGGGTTGTCACAGGCTATGGTGTTAGCAGTTTCTTAACTCCCTCGCACCGCCATTCGCTTATCTCGGTTAAGCCATGGATTTACCAATTGTTAACCTTGCCAGCCGGCCCGTGACAGGCCGAGCGCGAGGGCGCTCATCAAGCCTGAAAGCTGACCCTCGTGAAAGGCGCGCCCGTCGCTGTCGAGCGTCTCTCCGGCGCGGGACCGGCCCACCCGGTCGACGAGCGCCGTGGCGAAGGACGCCGGATCATCGGCCGCGACGCAATTGCCCGGCACATGCGAAATCCCGCGCAGGGCGTTGGCGGTCGCCACCGAAGGCAGGCCCATCTCGAAGGTCTCGATGGTCTTGAGCTGGACGCCGGTGCCGGTGCGCGAGATCAGCGGGATGACGCGGCAGGAGCGGACGAAGGCGCGGGCATCGTCGACGCGGCCGAGAAAGGCAACATTGGCCGGGGCGGCGGGCGCGACGGCTCCGGTTCCGCCGGCAATGGCGAGGGTGAAATCGGACGGCAGGCGCGGCACCACCTCGGCGATGAACCAGTCGAGCCCGGCGCGGTTGGCGGCCCAGGTCCAGGAACCGATCATGCCCGCGTCATAGCGCGCGGCGCGCGGCGCGGGGCCGCCGGGCAGCGTGACCGAGGTCACCAAGGGCAGCGCGGTGGAGCGAAGGGCGTCGCCCACGCCCAGTTCGGCCCGGTCGGCCTCGGCCAGGGTGAAGACATGCCGCGAGGCCGCGCACAGGTCGCCTTCGAGGCGGGCAAGCAGGCGGGCGTCACGCTGGAAGAGAAGGCGGGTCAGCGGATTGCCGGCGGCGCGTGCATTGTCGGCCGCGCTGCGGGCCTCGACATTGTGGGCGATGAAGAGGCAGGGCCAGGCCCTGAAGATGTCGAGGAACGCGCCGGGCAATTGCACCGAGTTGAGGATCAGCCCGTCGATCGCCCCGCAGGCCTCGAGCGCCGCCCTCACCTCCGCCGGCGCGGCCGCGTGCATCTTGGCGACAGATACCGGTTCGCCGTGGACAAGGGACTCCTTGAGCCACAGTGCCTTTTGCCATTTCGACACCCGGGCATTGGTGACTTCGAGCCGGCCCAGGAGATGCGTGTGGGCTGGCTCTGCCGCCTCGTGGCCCGGCTGCAGGAATCCCAGCACCGACACCTTGTGGCCAAGCAGCCGGAGGGCGTCGACAATCACCCGGTTGGCGATGTCATAGCCTGACGCCGGGGCCTTGACCGGGACAAGCGAGGAGATAAAGACAAAATGCATGCGGGATCCATTTTGAAGCGTCCAGCGCACCGCGCCGCAGCCGGCGGCGACCGGCCAGCAGACAGGAGATGCGTGGAGGACCATAGCCGATCGGCTTGAAGGTCGCATTAAGCGCTCGCCTCAAATGCCGCCTCGGATTTTCAGGCATTCTTCAGACTCCTGTGCTTGGATGGGCACGCCTCAAACCGGACGCCGCCATGACGCCTGATCCCGCCTCTGTTTCCGAACATGCCCGCTCCGCCGGCCTGAAGCCGGCAAGCGTCCGTGTCGCCGTGACGCTTCCGACCTTCCGCCGTCCCGATCACCTGATCATGACGCTGGATTCGCTGCAGGCGCAGGGGCTGGGAAGCGAGACCGCCATCATCGTCATGGAAAACGACGCCGAAGGGCTCGAGGGCGCGCGGGCGGCGGCGGAGTGGCTCGAAAGCTCCCATGTCAAGGTCATCGTCATCGTGGCGCACCAGCGCGGCAACTGCCATGCCTACAATGCCGGCTGGGAGACTGCGCTGGCGGAATTTCCCAAGCTCACCCACATCGCCGTGATCGATGACGACGAGATCGCCGGCCCCGGCTGGCTCTCGGGGCTGATGAAGACCGCGCAAAAGACCGGCGCCGACCTGGTGGGCGGGCCGCAGGTGCCGGTTTTCGCCGACAAGGCGCTCGACGGCTGGCGCCGGCATCCCGTGTTCACGCCGCATTACCGGGACACCGGCCCGGTGCCGATCCTCTATTCCTCGGGCAATGTGCTGATCTCCCGGCCCGTTCTCGACATAATGCCGCGGCCGTTCCTCGATCCGGCCTTCAACTTCATAGGCGGCGGCGACAGCGACTTCTACCGCCGTGCCAAGGCGCGCGGCTTCAGCTTCGCCTGGAGCGCGGAGGCGGCGGTGATGGAGACGCTGATGTCGCGGCGGGCCGAGTTCTCCTGGCTCAATGCCCGCTCGCTCAGGAACGGCGCCATCTCGTCCATTCTCGAAAAACGGCAATGGCCGGGAATGCAGGGCCGCGTCCGGACCTTCGCCAAATCGCTGGCGCTGCTCGCGGCGGCGCCGTGGCGGGGCCTCAGACTCGGGCTGCAGACCGGATCGGCGGTGATTGGCCTCTATCACATCCAGGTGGCGCTCGGCCGCCTGATGGAGGAATTCGGCCTGGTCAACGAGCAGTACCGCAATCCCGAAAGCAACTGATCGGGTCTGCCGCGTAACGTCGTCATGCGCGCGCTGGCTGCGCGGGCGCAAAGGGCGCGCGGGAACCTTGCTCCGTCCTGAAACAGTGCCTGCCCGCTCACCCCGATCCCGGTGAGAGCGACATGCCGACAGCGTCAGTTTGTGGACGCCGCGGGGTCCGCGGACTCGGATCCGGCCTCGCCCGCCGGCTCCTCGCCGTCGGTCACCGCCTTACCCGTCTTCATGGTGAAGTTGCCGCGGCGCATGTTGGAGCGGATATCGGCTTTCGACAGGAAATCGATCTGCTCGACAATGACATCGTGAAAGACGACTTCGCCAAGCCGCGCGTTGAGCTTGTCCTTGATCTGGGTCTTGAAGCCCTCGAGATCGAATTTCTTCTTGCGCGAAAAGTCGATGACCTGCTCTCCGACCAGCGCGGTGTAGAGCGTATCGGTGACCAGGTCGGGCACCGGAATCGTCAGTTTCTTCGCCTTCTCCCCATCCAGCGTGTAGGACAGCCGGGTCAGGAAATAGCCCTGAACCGCGCCATCGCTGATCACGGGGATCGAGGTGATTTCGCCGCGAACGGTCTCAAGCCCGCCGAACATGGCCGGATCAGGCTCGACCTGATCCTTCTTGTTGGCGGTCTGGACGGAAAAATAGACTGATGCGAGCGCCACTCCGCAGATCCAGACGCCCGTGATCAGCAGCTTGATCATGTCAGATCATAGGCCCTGAACTGGTCGGCCGAGTAGGTGCCGTCGGCTTCCGAGGCGGTGACCGTTTCCTTGATCATGTCGGCGATGCCGCGCACCGCCTCCATATGCGCCCGCACCTTGAGGTGGTTGAGGTCGAGCTTGGCCTTGACGGTGCCGAGAAGGTTTTTCTGCTGGTCGTCGAGATCGGCCGGGTTGATCGTCCGGAACAGCACCGTCATGTCATAGAGACAGCGGCTCTTGAGCGCGTTGGACTGCTTGAGATCAAAGCGCGGATCGCTGCCGATGGCGGCATTCTCCGCATCAATGATGGCTTCCAGGCGGGCCAGGACGCCGTTGATGCGCAGGTCCTGGGATGGCTGTTCAATCACTTGGGTCATGCTGTCCGCCCGGCTTGTTCGGTTACGTCGAGAGGTTCGCCCGTTGCCGAGATCTCGGCAAGGATCTGCATCTGGACTTCATTGACCAGGCTTGCGGCCCGGTTGGTGACATTGGAGGTGAGACCATTTGCGGCCTCGGGCTTCAGCTCGGCTCTGAAGCGCTCGGCCAGCATGCGCTCGGCAATGCCGATGCCGCCGCCCTTGGCGAGCGCCGCACCCAGCTGCTCGGCCATCATGCCTTTCCAGATTTCGCCCGCCGTGCCCTTGCCGTAGATCTCTTCGTTGTCCTGCGGCAGCATGGAGCCGATGAAGCTCTGCAGGATCATGGCCTCGAACCGCTGGTAGGAGAGGGCCGCCTTGTCCTGCTCGGACGGCATCACCGGCTTGCCGAGAGCCAGGGCGCCCGACGCGTCGGCGGAGGCCAGCAATTGCTGCTCGAAGGCAGGGGTCGCGGCGGCCTGCCCGGATCTGCGGATCGACGCCGCCTCGAGCAGGGCCTCGGCCTTCTGCGCGATGGCAGGATCGGCCGCCTTCACAACGTCCAGAATGAGATCGGTTGCCGTTTGAATGGACAAAGAGCTTCCCTCGCAGCAATTGACCGGAAATGATCGAAACGAGTATCGCTGACGAAGCTTACGCTGGCCTTGTGCCGCCGGGCGTTGCCCCAAACGCCGCCTCGAGCAGGTCGAGCAGGGATTCATCCGCGGTGAGACGGTCTTCCGCTCCCGCCGCCTCACCTGCCTGCTCGGAGAGGCGGTCCGCCTTGGTCTTTTCGATCAGCACCCGCCTTTCCTGCACGGCCTTCATGCCGGACAGCTGCTGGGCGCGGGCGGACAGCCGTTGAAAGCGCAGGGCGTACTGGTGCGACATGGCCGCATGGACCGGATCGAAGGAGCCGATCGCATCCACCAGCGCATCCTGGGTCGCATCGGCCGCGGCCTGCTCCCTGAGGATATGCGACAGCTCGTTCTCGGTCATGCGCTCGATCTGGCGCTGGACCCGGGCCAGGCGGGCAAGTTTCTCGGCGCGCGAGGCCATCTCAGGGCAGACCCAGATAGAGCGGTTCGAAGCCTGCGATGAACAGGGTGAAGAACGACCGGGAGCCGAAGTAGAACAGGATCAGACCGCCGAACAGGATGAACGGAATGGAGATGAAGTAGACCGGGATCTGCGGGGAGAGCTTGTTGACCATGCCGATCGAGAGGTTGAAGATCAGGCCGTAGGCAAGGAAGGGGCTCGCCAGCCGGAGCGCCAGCATGAAGGCGCTGGCCAGCGTGTCGGTGAGCGTCATCAGCGCCATCCGCGGATCGAACTCCGTGCCGAGCGGCATGAAGGTGTAGGAGCGCACCAGCGACGCGATCACCAGATGATGAAAGTCGCTCAGGAACAGCACGAACAGTGCGGTGAACGAGATCAGCGCCGTGATGTGGCCTTCGGCTTCATTTTCGATGAGCCCTCCCCCGGGGGCGGCGTTGAAGCCGATCGCCATGGAGATGCCGGTGCCGGCGAACTGCAGCGCCAGCACGATGTAGCGGGCGATCAGTCCCATGGTGACGCCGATCAGCATCTCGGTGGCCACCAGCCGGATGTAGAGGCTGCCGCCGCCCTGGACCTGGGGATAGATCGAGTCCCACATGACGGGCAGCAGGGCCATCGACACGGCGACCGCCAGCATCAGGCGGATCTGCACCGGAACGCGGAAACTGGAAAAGCCCGGAAGCACCATGATGCAGCTGCCGATGCGGCAGAAGGCCGCGAACAGGGCCAGGACGGTGCCTTCCGGGTCGCCGATCACGAGATCGCGCCCAGGAGCTTGACCTCGATGCCCTTGGCGATCTCGACATGGGACAGGACCGGCAGGGTCGCGAAGATGCGCTCGACGATCATGCGGACATAGGGGCGGGAATCGGGCGACGTCACCAGCACGAAGGGCACGCCCTTGTCCATGTGCTCGCGGACCACCTTGGTGGCGTCCTCGGAGAATTCCTCGAGCATCCGCGGATCGATGTCGAACTCGACGACCTCGCCCTTGGGGTCGCGCTTGAGCGCCTGGTGGAAGGCCAGGTCCCAGCGGTTGCCGAGTCTCAACACATTGAGCTGGCCGTTGCGGGCAATGTCGCCGCAGAGCTGCTGGGCCATGCGGATGCGCACATGCTCGACGATCTGCTCGGTCTTGCGCACATGCGGCGCCAGTTCCGCCACCGCCTCGAGGATGAGGTGCAGGTTGCGGATCGAGACGCGTTCGGCGAGCAGCAGCTTGAGCACCGCCTGGAAGCCGGAATAGGACATGTGCGAGGTGCAGATCTCGTCGGCGAGCTTGCGGTATTCGGGATCGAGCCGGTCGATCAGGATCTTCATGTCCTTGTAGGACAGCAGTTGCGGCAGGTTGTTGCGGATCACCTCGGAGAGGTGGGTCAGCACCACCGAGACATTGTCGATGGGCTGGAAGCCCTCGCGCTTCAGGTCCTCGGCGAAGTTCTCGGGCACCGAAAGCGCGGGCAGGCCGAAGGCGGGCTCGCGGATCTCGTCGCCCGGAAGCGTGGGGCGGCGCGAGCCCGACAGCACCACCATCAGTTCGCCTACCCGGAGATCATTGGCCGCCACCGTGGTGCCGTGAATGCGGATCTGGTAGCTCTTGTCCTTGATCGAGATGTCGTCGGTGACCTTGATCTCCGGCACGACGAAGCCGAACTGGGTGGCGAACTTCTTGCGCATCTTGGCGACGCGGAACGCCAGTTCCTCGTGGCTGCCCAAGAGCTTGGTGGCCACCTGCTTGCCGAGCACAAGTTCGATCTCGGCGGTCTTGAGGATGGACTTGACCGAATCCTTCTCCTTGTCCTTTTCCTCCTGGGCGCTGCGGTGGACCTCCTGCGCCTCGGCGCGGGCCTTGCGGTCGCGCTGGCGCGGGATCAGCCAGCTGCCGAAGGCCATGATCGAAGCCAGGGCCACGAAGGGCAGGAATGGCAGGCCGGGCATGATGGCGAGCAGGAACAGCAGTCCCGAGGCCGCGAACAGGGCGCGCGGGTAGCCCGCCAGCTGATCGATCACCGCCTCGTCGGTAGTGCCGAGCTGGCCGCCGCGCGACACCAGCAGACCGGCGGCGAGCGACACGATCAGGGCCGGGATCTGGCTGACCAGTCCGTCGCCGACCGAGAGGCGCACGAAGACATCCGCCGCCTCGCCGATTTCCATGCCGTGGCGGGCGTAGCCGATGATGACGCCGCCGAACATGTTGATGGCGGTGATCAGCAGGCCGGCGATGGCGTCGCCGCGGACGAATTTCGAGGCGCCGTCCATGGAGCCGAAGAACGAGCTTTCCATCTCCAGTTCACGGCGCCGGTCGTGGGCCTGCTTTTCATCGATCATGCCGGCCGACAGATCGGCGTCGATGGCCATCTGCTTGCCGGGGATCGAATCGAGCGTGAAGCGCGCGCCAACCTCGGCGATGCGGGTCGCGCCCTTGGTGATGACGATGAAATTGACCGTGACCAGGATGAGGAAGACGATGACGCCGATGACGAAATCGCCCGACATCACCATCTGGGAGAAGCCGCCGATCACCTGCCCGGCTGCCTCGGGGCCAAGATGGCCTTCCGAGAGGATGACGCGCGTGGTGGCGATATTGAGCGACAGCCGCATCATGGTGGCGATCAGCAGGATGGTCGGGAAGGAGGAGAAGTCGAGCGGCCGCTTGATCCACAGCGCCACCATCAGGATCAGCACCGAGAAGGCGATGGAAAAGGCCAGGCCGATATCGATGAGAAAGGCGGGGATGGGCAGGAACAGGATCGAAAGGATGACGACGATGCCGAAGGCAAAGCCCATGTCCTTTCCCTGGAAACTCGTCTTCTGGATCGCCAGCGCCTGCGGATCGGCCATTACTGCGGAGCTCCGGATCACGGCGCCGGCATCATGCCAGCGCGATTTCTGGAACGACCCTACGGCGCGAAGCTTGCGCCAAGGTGGCAGGGCAGGAATTTTCGTCCCGTGGGGGTATGGCGACGAGCCTGGCCAAACCGTGCGGGGCGGGACTCACTGCGGACCGGGCATGAGCGCCGCTTGACAGTTCAATCCCGGATCCAGGCCAAACGGCTCCGCCCGTGCGGCAGCGACCCGTTCCGCTAGGGCCGCGAGCGGATCCCTGTCTCCTGGCGCTACAGGGGCCTTTGTCCGTTTGATAAAACGCACGGCAAGGATCAGAAACCGGTCTCGATGCGTTCGAAGACGACATTGGTGAAGGTGGAGATCTGGGCGCCGACGAAGGGGGCGGAGATGGCCACGGTGACCAGAATGGCCACGATCTTGGGCACGAAGGTCAGGGTGATTTCCTGGACCTGGGTCAGCGCCTGGATGAAGGCGATGCCGACGCCGACGGCCATGGCCACGAAGACGGCCGGTCCGGAACAGACCAGCACGGTCCAGATCATGTTCTGGACGATATCGAGGGCGTCGGCTTCGTTCATCTCAGCGCAGGTCCATGACGTGAAGGGGTCAAATCAGATCGTCCGGTCGGCAATGCTACCAGACCGTCACGCCCGAGGACACGGCGAGTTTCTGGCCGTCGGCCAGCACCGCGGTCAGGCCGCTGTCGCTCACCACGACCTGCTTGATGACACCGCTGATGGTGCCGTCGGCGCTGGTCAGGGAGCGGCCGATCATGGTGCCGGCCTGGGTGAGGTTCGAGGATTTAATGAGCGATTCCAGGTTCTTGTTGGTGATGATGGTCTGCTCGACCTGGCTGAAGGTTGCAAGCTGCGCGATCTGCGCCGTCGCATCCATCGGATCGGTCGGATCCTGGCTCTTCATCTGCTGCACCAGCAGCCTGAGGAAGGTATCGTAATCCAGGTTCATCTTGCTGCTTGCCTTGTCCGCAGCCGAATTGCTGGTGGCGGCTGCGGCGGTGTTGACTCCATTCACGACCATGGTGCGAGCTCCCTGCGGATCTGTTCGATGGTGCCGGCGGGCATCGCCGACGTGTTGAGGATCTGTTCCTCGATGGGATAGAGCGCGCGGATCGCCTTGAGCGCCTCGAAGGCGCGGCCCTGGGTGACCATGCCGTCAATGTGCTTGAGCTCGGCCAGCACCTCGTCATTCTTGAAGCAGGTGAGAAGCATGACCACCGACTTGCGGAACATGACCATGGCCTGATCGGCGCCCTCGGGATTGATCAGCATCATCTGGACGATGAAATAGAGCTGCCGGAGCGGCGTCGTCGCCTGTTCGGGCTGGAGCACGTGGTTCTCGAGCAGGAACGTGACGTCGTTCAAGAACTCCAGCGCCACTTTCCGGTCCACCCGGAGGACGGCGCCGTTGATGAAGATGCGTTCGCCTGCCTTGAGGGAAATACGCAGTGAACTTTTCATTTCAGCCCGTCCCTGATGATGGTGGAAATGTCGATGATGCCCTGGAAATTGTCCGATTTGCGCTGCCGGATGCGCTCGGCTTCCTTGATGATCCATATCCCGATCGAGATGAGATTGGCCCGAAGCTCCTGGGACAGCTGATTTTCAGGGGACGCCAGGTCCTCGACGAAGCGCACCCAGAGGCGGCTGACGAAATAGACGGCTTCAATGGCGTCGCGGGATTCGAGTCCACTGCTCTTGGCTGCGGTCAGCAGGGCGATGGAGTGATTGATCGCCTCTCGCTCGCGTTCGCGCGCTTCGGCAACCCCATCCTCCTGCACATCCGCATATGAAAACTGGTACATTCAGACGCCCTTCATGTTTGTCCATTTCGCCCGGCTACCCCGGGTACACGCTACAGGTAGTTCATCAGGCTCATCTGCTGGATCCGGGCAGTGAGCGCGTAGGAAATTTCCACCTGATCCAGCAATGTCTGCATCCGGGTGGAGGCCTCGTAGGCATCCACGCCTTCAATATCGCCAATATGCAGGGTTATGATCTTGATCTGAGATTCCAGTGCCTTGTTTGCCTTGACGACACGGTTCTCAGTCACGCCAAGGTTGGAACGCTGGTTGTCGATGCCGGTAACCGCCTTGCCCGCGAATTCGATCGCCTTGGCATTAAGGGCGGTGCGAACCTCGCTGCTGATCGCGGCATCGAGCAGCTCGATGCCGATGACGGCTGCGAGCGCGAAATTGCGCATGCCGGCCGCATTCGCGTTGACGCCCGAATCCACCACCTCGTTGCTCAGGATGCGGCTTGAAATGTTGGTGTCGGACGCGCTGGACCAGTTCGTGTTCCA
The DNA here is from genome assembly GCF_030682515.1 of Hoeflea sp. Classification (GTDB taxonomy): domain Bacteria; phylum Pseudomonadota; class Alphaproteobacteria; order Rhizobiales; family Rhizobiaceae; genus Hoeflea. Next base: position 18,956 of record NZ_JAUXOD010000110.1, read on the forward strand.
GTCCGCACCCGAAAATGCCGGGACGAGGTCATTGTCGATGAAATCGGTCATATCCGCGACCGTGATGGTGGCCGCGGCCGGGTCGTTCTGGCTGAAGCCGAAACGCGCCAGGAACAAGGCGTCGAACGCAGCCTTCGGCGTCGAACCGGCTTGGAAATAGTCTTCAACCGGCTTGGTGTTGGAATTGATGCCGGAGAACAGATACTCGCCGTTCGACGAGGTGTTGATGGCCACCGTGAACGAGCCCAGCGACGCCTCGACATCGCGGCGCGCGATGAGCAGGTTGTTGGCGTCATCCGAGCCGTTGACCGAGATGAAGGCTTCCAGCATCTGCTGGGCGCTGTCGGCCATCAGATTGAGCGCCGACTGGGACGCCGACAGTCGCTGGGTCACCAGCGCGTTGGAATCCTGAATGGTCTTCAGACGCGAGACATCCTGGTTGAGCGAGACGCTGTTGGAGGTTTTCGCGCCGAGCGACAGGCCAATATCGGCGAAACGGCCCGTGACGATTTCCTTCTGAAGCGTCTGCACCTCGTTCTGCCCGCGGGAAATGGTCAACCGCATCGAGTTTTGCAGGGCCAGGTTGGATATGAAACTGACTTTCATGAGCTTACCCCGCCGCCGCCATGAGCGCCTTCAGCATTTCGTCGACAACCGAGATCAGGCGAGCGGCGGCCTTGTAGGCCTGTTCGAGTTCCAGCAGCATCGACATTTCTTCATCCAGCGAGACGCCGGTCTTGTTGGACAGCGCTTCAGCCGACCGGTAGCGCGTTGCCTCGCGGGTCTCATAGGAGGAATTGGCTTCACTGCGGTTGAGTTCAAGCCAGCCGATCGAATCGGCCGCGAAATCGAGAACGCTGACCGATGCGGACAGGCCGGCGGCGGGGTCGAACGCCATGGGTGTGTCGAGCGCCAGCACGTAGCTGTCGAGGCGCGTTGAAAACCCGGCATTTCCGGCCGTGTTGGCAATATAGGCCGCGCCGTTGATGCCGCCATCGCGCAGCAGCTGCGGATTGCCGCCCAGAGACTGAACCAGCGCCGGATTGACGGAGATGGTGGCCGCGATGCCGGCGACCATCGTCGATCCGGGAACCGTGCCGCCGCCCCAGGTGAACAGGCCCGGCGCATCGGCAAGCGTGGGCACTGCCGACTGATCGGTCTCGGCGAAGGTGACGATCAGCGCCCGCGCGATTTCGTCGAGCTGCCGCTGCATGGTGGGGGCGTAGACATCGCGGACCTGGAGAAGCGCCTGCAGGGATCCGCGGGCAGTGGTGGTGGCGCCGTTGCCGGGGGCGAGGGCCACGCCGTCGACATAGATCGCCTTGCCCTCGATGCCTGCCGCAAATCCGGACGAGGCCTCGAACGTGACCGGTCGCGCCACGGTTTCAAACAGGGTCGTGCCGTCGGACGTGTAGATGGCCATGTCGTTGCCGGAGCGGCTGACGGTGGTCACACCGATGATCTCGGAAATCCGCTTGAGAAGCGAGTCGCGATGGTCGAGTTCGGCGCTGACATCCCTTCCGGTCTGCGTGCCGCTGTAGATCGCGTTGTTGTTGGTCTCGAAGTCGGCCAACAGCTCGTTGAGCGTGTGGACCTGGCGCGAAATCTCCTGGTCGGCCTGGAGGCGGACATTCTGGACGGCGGCGGAGGCATCGCGCAGACCGATGGCCACGGTGTTGGCGTCGGCGATGGCGGTCTGGGCCAGCGTGCTTTCGCCGGGCTTGGCGGCATAGCTCGACAGCGTGTCGCGCATGGTGGCGATCATTGTGGCGGGCGCGCTCTCGTAATCGTTCCCGCCGAAGATGTCCTTGAGATTGGTGAGGCCCGAGAGAAGCGTGGACTGGCCGCTTGCCGTCGAGGTGCTGCTGATGGACTTGCGGAACAGCACCTCGTCCTGGGCGCGCTGGATGGTGACGACCTGGGCGCCGACCAGCGAGGTGGCCAGCACCGCATTGCGCCGCGAATAATCCACGTTGGAAGCGTTGGAGATGTTGCGCGACAGAATGTTGGTCTGTGTCGCATAGTTGGACAAGGACGACTGCGCTGAGTTGATCGCCGATGATAAAGTCATGCGCTAGCCTTTCTGTCGCTCCGACCCCGGACCTATCGCTTGAGGTTGACGAGGACGTCCATCAAATCGGAACCGGTCTGGAACACCTTGGAATTGGCCGTGTAGCTGCGCTGGGACGCAATCATGTCGGTCAGTTCCTGGGCCATGTCGACATTCGAGCTTTCGAGCGCATTGGAGATGATCTGGCCGAAGCCGCCGGAGCCTGCAAATCCGGTGGTGATGACGCCGGAATCCACACCCTGCTGGTAGACGTTGCCCGCCAGCGGCTGGAGCTTGTCCGGGCTCGAGACCCTGGCCAGCGCGATGCGATAGAGCGGCTTGAGTTCGCCGTTTTCCTGCTTGGCGTAAATCGTCCCGTCCGCGGAAATCACCACATCGGTGATGGCGCTGGGCTTGTTGCCGTTGACGTCGCCCTTCTGGACCGTGAAGCTGTAGTCAAGCTGCGTCATCTTCGACAGGTCGATGGTCAGGGCGGCGCCGCCGGGCACGGTCAGTGCAATGTCGGTCGGGCTGGCGGCCGCCAGAAGGCCCTTGTTCAAGGGATCGAATGTCAGCGTGGTGGTCGCCAGGGGCCCGGAAGCGTAGGGGAACGACGTGCCCGCGGTTGCGCCGGAACGGTCATAGACCGAGACTTCCCATGTGTCGTTGCCCGACTTGGTGTAATAGAAATCGAGCAACACTTCGCCGCCGAGATTGTTGTAGGCTACGAGCGAGCTCTTGTGGCTGTAGACCGCGGTGCCGGTGTTGGTGGAGGGCAGGTCGCCCGCCGGGACGATGGCCTCGCTGGCGTCGAGGTTGGCTGAGAAGATGCCGGCGGTCGAGGCATTGGCCGCGAGAGCGCCCGAGGAAATGTTGACCGGCACCAGGCCGTCGAAACCGTTGACCACGGGGGCTGGGACGCCGCTCTCGTAATCGTAGCCGAGCAGCATGAAGCCTGCGGCGTTGACCAGGTTGCCGTCGCCATCGGGAACGAAGGATCCCGCGCGGGTCAGGAAGGGAATGCCGTTGCTGTCCTGGACGATGAAGAAACCGTCGCCGTCAATGGCCAGGTCCGTGGCTGATGTGGTGAAGGCGAGCGTGCCCGGCTCGGAAATGGCGTAGCGCACATCGGACTTCACCGCGCCGGAATTGTAGGAGCTGTTGGAGCCTGGCAAGACCAGTGAGGAGAACTGGACCGAGGCCTTCTTGTAGGCCGTGGTGTTGGCGTTGGCGATGTTGTCGGCTACCGTGCTCAACCTGTTCGCCTGAGCGTTCATACCGGAAGCTCCGGTGCTCATCATTCCATAAAGGCTCATCGCTTCATCCCTCGTTTCATACGGTGGTCCAGACTAGCTGGCGGGCCTTGCGTGAACCTGTTTCCGGCTTGTCCGGAAAGCCCGACGGAGTGACGTCATTCAGCCCGTCGGGACAGGTTCAATTCCAGTCGATCAGGTAGCCAAGGAACCGCTTGGAATCGATCGGATCGAAGCCCAGGCGCTTGCGCAGTTTCTTGCGCAGCTTGGAGATGTGGCTTTCCACCACATTCTCTTCGACGTCCTCGTCAAAGATCCCGTAGATCGCATTGAAAATCTGTTGTTTTGTCACCCGACGGCCACGGTTGGCCACGAGATATTCGAGAATCCGCCGCTCGCGCCGCGGAAGGGCGAATGTCTGCTGTTCGATCTCCGGATCGCGCCCGTCCGAGAACACCCGGATCGGACCGATGTCGATATGGTTGGTCAGGGTCTTGAGACGACGCCGGATCGCCGCCGCCCGGGCGAGGATTTCGCGCGGGTGAACCGGCTTGCGCACGACGTCGTCGACGCCGCTGTCGAAGAACGCCAGAGTCGATTCAAGGGACGGCGTGTCGCTGACCGCGATCACCGGCGCCTGGGAGCGATCCCGGATCGCCCTGGGCAGATCCAGGGTGTGTGCGCCCTGGCCGATCAGGAAGGCCTCCACGGCCTCCAGATCCGAATCCGCCGCGGTGTGAACCCACTCGCCGAATTCCATGGAATCAAAACTGGCCGAAGGAACGCCTTCCCTTCCGAAAAGGGATGTGTACCCGTCTTTGACCAATTGCCTGTCATCAACCACTACGATCATTCGTCCGCCTCCGAATCAGTGTGGTGCCTCGTGACCCTAGACGTACGAAGGCGCTGATTCGGGGTAAACTATGAAAACCGGAGGGTATGATTTAAGAGTTGATTAACCATGTTTTCCACTGATTTGACTAGATGTAGTGGATGGGTTGTGGATATCCCCTATTTTTTCGTGGAAAAGTTAACAAGAAGTTAATTTTTTACTTGCCGCGTTAACCTTTGCCCCAATGCCGCCAAAATTGCTTTCGCCACATCCTTGCGCGCCATTTCTTGTCATGGTTGTATTATCCGCAGAACGTTTTGGCCTCGGGGGTCCAAGCACCGTAGCCGGTGGCGACGAGGTTTGCGATCACCCGGCAGACATAGCGTTTCTGCGCGGGATCGTTGTTGGGGCCTGCGTGATAGCGCGCCACCGCCATCGTCCAGGTCTCGTGTCGCGCATGCAGCCGGGCCAGGAACCGCGCCGCATATTGGACATTGGCCTGCGGGTCGAGCATCGCGGTCACCGACCTGAATTCGGCGCCGTGATAGTGGTGATTGATCTGCATGCAGCCGAGATCGATCAGGCTCTTTCCCTCGCTCCGGGCGCGTTCGAACTCCTGGATCGCCTCCGCCCGGCTCGCGGCATAGACCGTGCGGCCCTCGATGTTGAGCGCGTAGGGATAGAGCGCGCCCTTGCGCCCGGTCTCGGTCAGGCCAACGGAATAGAGAATGCCCGCAGGTACGCCATAGGCCCGCGCCGCGGTCAGGATCTCGGCTTCACAGACCCCGCTGGCGGCTTGCGCGGAACGGGGAGCCAGGGTTTCAAAGATAAACGCCGTCAGAACGGCCAGCGCCAGACCCAGGATACGGATTTTGCTCACGGCCCTGTCCTCCATTCTGGTTTGCTCCCTGCTGGCCCGTGCTGCGGCCATCGGTTCCGCGGTCTGATGTCTGCGTGTCGGCAGAACCGGAGCCCTGGAAACTGCCCTGGAAGCCCTGCTGCTGCGCCGCATTACCGGAGCGGTCGCCCGAGGCCACATGCTGGACCGTGATCTGCTCGACCGCGTAGCCCTGGGCGCGCATGGCCTTGAGGATCGACTGGTTGTCGTCGCTGAGCTGCCGGTAGGCCTCCGCCGTCTCGACCTGGATCTTCACCGACAACTCCTCTCCGGTGAGCTTCAGGACAGCGATCACGCTGCCCAGGGAGATGGGATTGAGCTGAAGCTTGAGCGTATGCAGCATCTGTCCGGTCTGCGGCTGGGCGGCGGCTGCGGCTTGGGACGGCGCTGTCCGCTGCGTGGCCAATGCGGCGTCCGAGGCGTCAATCAATGAACGGGTCAGCATTTGCGCATTGCCGCTCACCGCTTGCGCGGGCATGAACCTGCGCGAGTCAATCACTTCCACGGCGCCGGCCCTGGCGCTCAACGGTTCTTCAGCGGCACGGGCGGCCATGGCGCTCCTTCGTCCGGACCCGGCGGACCGGTCATCAGACCCTGCATTCTTCGATTCGGATCTCGGCGACGGCTCGCCTGCCATGCCCAGCGTCCGGACCGTCTCCCTGTTCTCGCCGGATACCTTCTGCTGATCCGAACCGGCAGTGGCGGCTTGCGGATTTGCCGGGCCCGGGCGGGCGGTTGCGGCATTCGGCCCGGCCGCCACGAGTGCCGCCACAGGCATCGCACCGGCGGCAGCGGACGCGCCGCCCGGTCTGCCGACGCCGGCGGCCACGACGGCGGCGGACTGCGCGTTGCCCCTGGCTTCCGGATTCAATCCAGCACCGAGCTGGTCAGCGGCCGGCCTGGCCATTGCGTGGGCCTCGGCCTTGAGGCCCGGCCCGGTTGCGGTTGCGGTTGCGGCAGTTGCGGCAAGACCTTCGGTTGCCGGATCATCAGCGCCGGCCGAAACGAGGTCGTCCGCCGTGACGTCAATGGCACTGCCGCCATCGCTTGCAGGAACCTTCGGCCCGGCCGCGTCCTCGCCCAAGGCGCCCGGTTGCAGTGTTTCGGAGAGGGCCGTGCCGGTCATCAGGCTTTCGAGCAGCGACAGCATGTCGTCGGGCTGCTCCTGGCCGCCGGCCTCCGGCTGGTCGGTTCCGTCCGCCGCGTCGGCCGCGAGACCAGGCGCTGGATCGGGATCACCGTTCCGGCTGACGGACTGGCGCTCCGCTGCGGGGTTGCGCGACTTGCCGGAGAGAACCGAGGAAAACGCCTCCTCGGCCGGACCGCCGCCTGCATCGGCGCGGTTCGATTCCCCGCCCATCCTGGCGACTGACCGGACAGGCATCTGACGCTGCAGCACAAAATCCAAGGTGCTCAAGACCCTTTATCCTCTTCAACCCCCTCGAGCAGTTTGTCGATGCGCTCGAGCGTCTGTTTCCGGTCCGAGACAAATCCGCGAAAGACTTCGTCCGCCGCGGCGGTTTCCTCGTCGATTTCGGCTTCATCCTTGTCCGTGTCCGCGCCTCCGGCCTTGCCATTCTCGCCTTCGGCGTCCGGACGGCTGTCGGTCCCGTCTTCTGTCGCCACATTGGGCGAGAATGCTTGCGTGAGGCTGTTCGGGTCGGGTTTGCGCAGCACTTCCTCGGCGATGATTTGGGCTGCTTCCCGCAAAGCGCGATCGCGGCCCGACAACTGGCGTTCGGAAACGGCATTGAGCCCCGTCAGGACACCGCCGACGCCGTCGGTCGGGATCCTGGCCATGCCGGAATAGAGATCCGCCAGCGCCTGCGGTGCCGTGTCGGTGGGGCCGACCAGCTCTTCGGCCTTGCCGGAGGCAAACACCGCCAGATCCCTCAGTCCCGAGATGACGGCCTTGCGGGCAATGCGCAGATAGACCTCGCGTTTGCGCGGCCGATCCATGAAGGAGAGGATCTCGTTCAGCCGCGCATCGCCCACCTTGCCGTAATTGAGCACCACCAGGTCGACCAGGAGATCGGCATACTGGCCGGCATAAGGCGAGTTGATGAAACGCCGGGCGTAGAGCTGGGCATAATGCAAGGCCTCATCGACGAGGTTCTTGCGGGCCGCGATGAACAGCGAGCGGCGAAGTGCGGCTTCTTCGACCAGCGTTCCCGGCGCGGTCAGCCTTGCCCAGTCGAACAGGTCAAGCGCCGCCTCGGCCTCGTTGGTGGACGCCATCACATTGGCCGCGACCAGGGTGAGATACGGCCCGATCTCCGTGTCCTTGTAGATCTTGACGACGTCGGCGAGCGATGTCTTGGTCTTGGCGGCCCGGCCGTTGAGATAGGCGCGGAGCACCGTGACCACCTCGTTGTCGAAATTTCCGAACTTGTCCCTGACCGCGAGAAGCTCGAGCGTCTCGGGATTGCCGCCGCTCATGGCGTAGATCAGCGCCGCGTCGACATTGCGGGGATCATCGAAGACCTGCTGATCGGCGCTGCGCAGGCGGCTTTCGATGACGCCGACGAGATAGCGCTGCATCTCCATGGCCGAGTGGTCGCCCTTGACCACGGCGTCCTGCACCAATTGCAGCGAGCGCACCAGCTTGTAAGGTTCGAGGGTGGCCATGTCGCCTCCCATGGTGAAGTCGGCAATTTCGGCGCCGGCGGTCGCAGCTTCTGAGGGAAGGCCGTCTTCGCCGCCCTCGTCTTGAGTCTGGGCAGCCTCCCCGGCCGGCTGGCCTGCCGCGCCGCCGACCTGAACTTCGGCCGACGGCTGCGCCGCGGGCTGGTCCTGCGCCGCTGCCGCAAACGAGAATGCCGCCGCGAGAACGGCGCAACTCAAAAGCCCTGGGCGAAGCGTGCGCGGCACGATCAGCTCCCTCCGGCCTCGACAAGGATCTCAATGCGACGATTGACTTCGGACAGCGGATTTTCCCGATCCTTGAGGCGCTTGTCGGCAAAGCCGGACACCTGGACGATCCGCTCTTCCGGAACCCCGCCACGCACCAGCATGAACAGGGCGGAATGGGCGCGCGCCATCGACAGGCGCCAGTTGTCGTCCGTGCCCGAGGCAAAGGGCCGCGCATCGGTGTGTCCCCGAATGGCGATGGCCCCCGGACGCTCGGCCAGCAGCTGGCCGATCTTCTCCATGGCCACGACCAGGTCGCGCTCCGGCACGGCCGAGCCCACCCGGAACATGCCGAAATCCAGCTGGTCGGTGATCGACACCAGCAGTCCGCCTTCCGTGGGAGACACGGTAATGCCCTCGGCCAGCTTGCCGATCGCTCCGCCGAGCGCCTTGGCGATCTGCTCCTTGAGCACATCGGCCTCGGCTTCGGCGCGGGCCAGTTTTAGCGCGGCCTGTTCCGGCGTCATCGCCCCGGTGCCGCCTTCGCCCGCTGTCTCTGCGGTCTGGCTGCCGCTCAACCCGTCCTCAGGGGACGCAGGCAAGGCATTGTCGGCCGGCGCGGCAAGCTGCGCCTGGTCAGAAGTCTGGTCGGGGGGCTGGCTCCCGGTTCCCGGCGTTTCGGGGAACCCATCCGCCTGGACCATCGACTGGCTCTCCTCCAGCGACTTGCGCTCCTGCTCGATCTGCTTGGACCAGAAGTCGGGATCGAAGGGATCGCGGTAGGCGTCCCCGCCCGACGCGCCGGTGGCGGGACCGGACTGCTGCGCGCCGCCATCGCCCTTGGCCGAGACATTGGTCTGGGTGCCGGTTTCCTGGGCAATCTCGGCCAGCACCGAATAGGGGTTTTCGAAATAGTCGGCTTCCGAATAGTCCGTTTTCTCGCCGGCGGTGGTGCTTTCCTTGTCTCCGGCGTCACCCGCCTGCCCGTCGGTGGTCGCTTCGCCCTCGGACTTGGATTTGGGCGCGGTGGCTTCGCCATCGGCGCTGTTGCCGACCTGCTTGATGCCCCGATCCGTGGGCTTTTCGTCCATCAGCTTGATCGGGTTGAAATAGCTTGCGACCGAGGCCTTGGTTTCCTCATTGGCGGCGTTGACCAGCCACATCACCAGGAAGAACGCCATCATCGCCGTCATGAAGTCGGCATAAGCGATCTTCCAGACGCCGCCGTGATGGCCGTCCTCGCCGCCGCGGCGGCGCTTGACGATGATGATCTCGTTCTTGCCCTGATGGGTGGAGTCGGTCATGCCAGGCTCTCCGCGAGAGCTTCCGCCCAGGCCGAAAGCCGCGTGGCAAACCGGGTCCGGTCCACGTCCACCTCGATCTCGAACCCGTCGGTCTCGCGACTGTCGAGCCTGTCGGCGGCAGGACCGAGGGCTTCGCGCAAGGCGGCGATCAGCGCCGGCGGGCCGGAGAGGCTGATGCGGCCGGCGGCCTCGAGTTCGAGGATCCCGCGTATCTCATCGGCCAGGGCGGCGACGATGCGGGCGCGCACAGCCGTGTCGATCAACGGCGCCAGGACTGCCTCGACATCGGCCGCGATCTCCGCGGCGATGCTGTCGCGTCGGGCGGCGACGGCCGCGGGGATGGCGTGGCCGGCGCGCGCCTCGAGCTCCGCCCGCAGCGCCTCGAGTTCGGCGGCGTGGCGACTGGCATCGGCCTGGCGTTCGCTCTCGTGCCGCAAGGAAAGCTCGGCACGGGCCGCGGCTTCGCCCTCAGCCCGGGCTGCGGCGCGAACGGCCTCGAGATCGAAGCCGGGTTCATCGGACGGCGTGGAAAGATCTTCATGGCGAGCGGCCTGAAAGGCGCTGATGCGCGACAGTTCGAAATCCGGCAGGAACCGCGCGAGACTGGCCGTCATGATTGTCTCCGACTGGTGGCGGGTGCTGGCAATGGCCGGTTCAAGGTCTTTCCCTTCGTTTGGCCAAGACGGGAGCGGCAGAATCCGACCACACGGTCATCGGCCCCGAATACCTAAAGAGTAAAACTTGCGTGAGCATGAACGACGCCCTGAATCGCCAGGGCCTGCGGCCGGCCAGGTGCCCGAATAGCCGTTGGACCGCACCAAGGGCAATTTTGGCGCGGTCCAACTGATCCACCATGACCGATGACCGGCGGCACAGCAGAATTTGTTCACTCGTTCCGTCCGCCATCGGGACGGTTTCCGGCTTACTGCTGGAAGAGAGACAGGATGTTTTGCGAGTTGGTATTGGCGATGGAGAGAGACTGGATGCCCAGCTGCTGCTGGGTCTGCAGCGCCTTCAGCCTGGTCGATTCCTCGTTCATGTCCGCGTCGACCAGACGGCCAACACCCTTGTCGATGGAATCCATCAGATTGGCGACGAAATCCTCCTGCATCGAGACGCGCTTGTTGATCGCACCCAGGTTGGAGGCCGCATCGGTCATCTGGTTGAGCATGGCGTCAACCACCCGGATCATGTCGTCGACCTCGGCATCCGTCGTGGTGGCCGTCAGCTGGATTGCCGTGCCGCTCGCCGGGGTGCCGGTGGTGGAGCCGGTGTCGATCAGGAAATAGTTGCGTGCCGTGGTGGTGGTCGCATCGGGATCGAGCGCATTGGCGTCGATGTCCTTGGTCAGGATGCCAAGGCTTTCGTTGTTGGCGCCAATCATCGTCAGGCTGGTGACGTTGATATCGAGCGTGGTGATCGTCACCAGGCCGTTGACGTCGCGGTTGAAGCCGCCGACGACCGATTTGGTCCCCGCCGCAGCGGTGGAGCCATTGTTGAGCCAATTCTCACCGGAGAACGAGGCTGATTCGGAAATCGACCGCAGCTGGTTCTTGAGCTCCGTGAGTTCCTTGTCGATCTTGGTCTTGTCGACGCCAGGCTCGCGGGCCGCAACCAGCTTTGCCTTGATTTCGGAGATCACGTCGATCGAACTGTTCATGGCGGTGTAGGCGATATCGACCTTGGCGGCGCCGAGGCCGAGAGCGTCCTTGACGGTGGACAGCGCCTTGTTGTCGGATCGCATCGTTGTCGCGATCGACCAGTAGGCCGCATTGTCGCCCGCATTCTCCACGCGGAATCCCGAGGAGACGCGTGCCTGTGTGGTTTCCAGATCGGAGTTGATCGACCTGAGGGTCTGCAGTGCCGCCATGGCGGCGATGTTGGTCATAATGCTGGTCATAAGAAATGCCCCATAAATTGCCCAGGGACATACCGGCCGCTCTTCCGGTTACGGTGAAGTTGCATCATGCAGCCCGGAGCATTTCATTGCCCATGCGTTCCGGTTCACCGTTGGTAACTAAGGGGTAAACGTTTATGGTTAATCAACAGTTAACTCAAGCCCTTGTTCGTGATTAGGCGCGACGAGGGGCAAAAAAAGAATGCGAAAAGGCCGCATCGTTGCCGATGCGGCCTTTGTGAGGTGGATCCTGAACCGCGCGCGGCGGTTCGGGGCCTGCTCGTCCTTAACGGAAGAGCGACAGGATGTTTTCCGAGTTCGAGTTGGCGATCGACAGCGACTGGATGCCCAGCTGCTGCTGGGTCTGCAGGGCCTTGAGCCTGGTCGATTCCTCGTTCATGTCCGCATCCACAAGACGGCCGACGCCGCTGTCGATGGAATCCATGAGGTTGGAGACGAAATCGTCCTGCATCGAGATGCGCTTGTTGACGGCGCCGAGATTGGAGGCGGCATCGGTCATCTGGGTGAGGATCGAGTCGACCACCCGGATCATGTCGTCGACTTCAGCGTCCGTCGTCGTGCCGGTCAGCGCGATCGCGGTGCCCGAGGCCTGGGTGCCGGTCGTCGAACCAGTGTCGATCAGGAAGTAATCCCGCGCCGTCGTCGTGGTGGCATTGGGATCAAGCACGTTGGCGTCGATATCCTTGGTCAGGATGCCGAGGCTTTCGTTGGCCTTGCCGATCAGCGTGGTGGAGGTGGTGTTCACTGCGAGCGTGGTCAGCGAGACCATGCCGGAGGAGTCACGGTTGAAACCACCGACGATTTCCTTGGTGCCGGACGCAGCCGTCGAGGTGTTGTTGAGCCAGTTCTCACCGGAGAACGAGGCCGATTCCGAAATCGACACGAGCTGGTTCTTGAGCTCGGTCAGTTCCTTGTCGATCTTGGTCTTGTCGACGCCGGGTTCGCGGGCGGCAACCAGCTTTGCCTTGATTTCGGACACCACGTCGATGGCCGATTCCATACCGGTGTAGGCGACGTCCACCTTGGCGGCGCCGAGGCCGAGAGCGTCCTGCACCGTGCCGAGCGCCTTGTTGTCGGAGCGCATCGTGGTTGCGATCGACCAATAGGCCGAGTTGTCGGCGGCAGTATCAACCTTGTAACCCGAAGAAATACGGTTCTGGGTCATCTCCATGTCGGAGTTGATCGAACGAAGTGTCTGCAACGCAGCCATCGCCGATGCATTGGTCATGATGCTTGTCATTATGGTGTCCCTTTAGACATGAAATTACACGGGACATACCGGGTTATCTACCGGCAACGACGGCAAAGCATCATGCTCGTCGTCCCCGGAATCTTCCGATCGACGACCCGTCATTTCTTGAAAACCATTAATGACTGATTATGGTTACGGAAGATTTAACCGGCGAGGCAAGTTTTTAATTTTCCGCGGGGGTCAAAAAAAACGCCGGGGATTGCTCCCCGGCGTTCGGTGTTGGTCATCCCCTGGGTCGGGGTGAAGCGCCGCTTAACGGAACAGCGACAGGATGTTCTGCGAGCTGGAGTTGGCGATCGACAGCGACTGGATGCCCAGCTGCTGCTGGGTCTGCAGGGCCTTCAGTCGTGTCGACTCTTCGTTCATGTCCGCATCCACCAGCCGGCCGACACCCTTGTCGACGGAGTCCATCAACTTGGCGACGAAGTCGTCCTGCATGGAAATGCGCTTGTTGACGGCGCCGAGATTGGAGGCGGCATCGGTCATCTGGGTGAGGATCGAGTCGACCACCCGGATCATGTCGTCAACCTCGGAGTCGGTCGTCGTGCCGGTCAGCGCGATCGCGGTACCCGAGGACTGAGTGCCGGTGGTCGAACCGGTGTCGATCAGGTAGTAATCCCGCGTTGTCGTGGTGGTAGCATTGGGATCGAGGGCATTGGCGTCGATATCCTTGGTCAGGATGCCGAGGCTTTCGTCGGCCTTGCCGATCAGCGTGGTCGAGGAGGCGTTGATGCCGAGCGTGGTCAGCGAGACCATGCCGGAGGCGTCACGGTTGAAACCACCGACGATTTCCTTGGTGCCGGCGGCCGTCGTCGAGGTGTTGTTGAGCCAGTTCTCACCGGAGAACGAGGCCGATTCCGAAATCGACACGAGCTGGTTCTTGAGCTCGGT
>NZ_JAUXOD010000119.1 GCF_030682515.1 Hoeflea sp.
GGTCACGTCCGTCAACGTGGTGTAATTTTCCAGATGGCCTGAGGTCATGATCAGGCGGCTTTCATTGTTATGCTGAGGATCGGATCGACCTCCTCCTTGTCGATTTGGGCGAAGGCTTCGACCATCATGTAGCGGCTCGAAGTCTGCCACTCGTCATTCTGTTCGAACAACACCGCACCTATGAGACGCATGATCGAGGCCTCGTTTGGGAATATCCCGACGACGTCGGCACGGCGTTTCACTTCCTTGTTCAGCCGCTCGATCGGATTGGTGCTGTGAAGCTTGGTCCTGTGCTGGCGAGGGAAGGCCATGTAGGCCAGCACATCGTGCTCGCTGGTATCCATCAGATCGGCGAGCTTGGGCCATCGCTGGCGGAGCTGATCGGCGACCCGTTGCCAAGTCTCACCGGCGTGATTGCGGTCGGGCTGCTCGAAGGCCTGCCGGATGGCGGCCGCGACGACCGTGTGCTGGCCCTTTGAGACATGAGCCAGGGCGTTGCGCATCCAGTGAACGCGGCACCGCTGCCAGGTTGCCTCAAAGACCCTGGAGATTGCACCCTTCAGGCCGCTGTGGGCATCGCTGATCACCAGCTTCACGCCGTCCAGACCGCGGGCCTTCAGCGAGCGCAGGAAGTCCATCCAGAAGGTCTCGGCTTCCGAGGGTCCGATGCCGAGACCGATGATCTCGCGGCGGCCCTCGGTATTGGCGGCGACAGCGATTATGGCGGCCACGCTGACGATCCGCCCGCCCTGGCGCTGCTTGAGGTAGGTGGCATCGAGCCAGACATAGGGCCATTCGCCAGCGAGCGGGCGATTGAGAAATTCGCTGACTCGCTCGTCGATATCCTTGCACAACTTGGACACCGTGCTTTTGGAGATGCCGCTCAGCCCCATGGCCTGCACCAGTTCATCGACGCGCCTTGTGGAAACGCCGCCAATCCAGGCTTCCTGTATCACGGCCACCAAGGCCTGCTCAGAGGTCTTGCGTGCTTCGAGGAAACCGGGGAAGTAGCTCCCCTGCCGTAGCTTCGGCACCTTCAGGTTCAGCGTCCCCAATCGGGTGTCCAGAGAACGGTCACGGTAGCCGTTGCGCCACGTCGTCCGCTGCTCGGCACGTTCATGGCGTCCCGCGCCGATCAGGCCGTCAACATCGCTCTCCATCATCAGTTGAAGAACGGCCTCGGCAATCGAGCGCAGCAAGTCGCCCTGATCGTGCTTTTGCAGAAGCTCTGAAAGGTCCATATTGGTCTTGGTCATCGGGGTCTCCGTGTGGCTCGTGGTTGAAGCTGCTAACTCCACCTCGACCATACACCTCGATGGCCACCCAGATTACACCGGCAGCGCCGATGAAATTACACCACGTGCGCGGACACGACGAGTAGCGGCGCGATCACATGCCATTCGAATTCGGTCAGATCGCAACGGCTCTCCAAAACCTCCGGTCCGGAGATTGAATCGCGCCGCTGACAGTCTGTGAACCACATTTATGAGTTCACAGCCTGGCAAGCCCCGACTGATCTTCCCATCAAGTGCGTGCTTTCTCAAAGGCCGCCCAAGCCACTTCGAAGTCCGTGAAATCAAAGCCCGGCGCGCGGGCCGGGTCGAGGACCAGGCGCTCGGTCTCCTGCAACTTTCGGATGGCGGTTGCGAGGGAACCTCTCACGTCGGGCGGGACGACCACGGCGCCGTGTCTGTCGGCATGGACAAGATCGCCCTGGTGAACCTCCAGCCCCATCACACGCACAGGCTGGCCGACGGAGCGGACATGGACGAAGCCATGGCTGGGACCCACGCTGCCAGCGATCACGGGAAAGCCCTGCGGCAGGTCGCCCAGATCGCGGACGACCCCATTGGTCAGCGCCCCCGACAGGCCAAAGCCCTTGTGGATCGTGGTGTTGACTTCGCCCCAATAGGCGCCGATGCAGTTGGGATAATCCAGATCCTCGATCACGGCGACACAAGGTCTGGGCGCGTCAAACATCGCCCTGTAGTAAGCCATGCGGCGGGCCCTGATCACCTCGGGCTGTTCGGTCGGGGGGGCCAGAGCCGCAATCTGGGCGGTGGCGGCATAGCCCACGACCGCAAGTCCCGGCTCGGTGCAGACCATCGTGCCTCGGGTAAAGCCCTGGAAGCCGCGCTTGCCTTGCACCACCTCGATGGCGTTGCAGACCGTCGGCGTGTCGACACGCGACAGAAGATTGAACAGGTCGTCGTCCATCAGTCCTCCAGCCAGCGGCGCATCGCCGCCGTTGTTTCAATCGGGCGTTCGAGGGTGGGCAGATGGGCTGCGCCCTCAACGATCACCAGCCGCGACTGCGGCATCAGTTGGTGCATCAACTCATGCCGGTCGCGCGGGCACAGCCGGTCCTCGGCCCCCATCAGAACCAGCGCCGGCCCCTTGAAGCGGGCAAGCTCCGCCTGGCGGTCCGCCCGGTCGCGCAGCGCGCGCGACTGGCGGCCAAAAACCTCGGGTCCAAGAGCCAGCGCCATGTCAAGGCACAGGTCGAGCACATCCTTGTTTTCCAGCCCATGGGCCAGGTAGTTGGGCTTCATCTCATCCCGCATCACCTCAGCAAGGCCGCCATTCAGCGCCCGGTCGATCTGGGGGCCGCGCAGGGCCCGAACCTGGGGCAATTCGGCGCGCGGATTGGTGTCGAGAAGAGCCAGTCTTTCCACCCGTTCGGGCGCCTGGGCGAGCACTTCCATAGCCAGGATGCCGCCCATCGACAGCCCGGCCAAGGCAAAGCTGGGGGGAGCATCGCGCAACACATCGCGCGCGAGGCCGGTCATGGTGTCGTCCCCGGTGGGCAGCATATGGATGATGGCGCGCGGCTGCAGGGCGGCGGGAATGCCGCCCCACATGCGTGCGTCGCACATCATGCCGGGGATCAGGACCAGCGGTGTCATGAGACGCGGCGCGCCCCTTCCTTCAGCGTGGCAAGTTTGGCCCAGGCAATCTCGGGATCGACCGCACCAAAACCGGCAAAGGTCCCAAATCCGCAATCGCTGCCGGCGATCACGCGGTCCCTGCCCACAATCTCGGTGAACCGCTCCAGCCGCTGGGCGACGAGGTCGGGATGTTCGATGAAGTTTGTCGTCGTGTCCACCGCGCCTGGAACCAGCACCTTGTCGGAGGGAATCTCATCGGCACGGTCGCGGAACACCGTCCATTCATGCCCGTGACGCGGGTTGGCGGTCTCAAACAGCACATAGCGGGCAGGCACCGCCATCAGCAGCGAAAACACCTCCGCCATGCCTATGTCGCAGCAATGCGGGCCTTCGTAGTTTCCCCAGCAGATATGCAGGCGGATGTTGTCACGCGGGAGGCCGTCCAGTGCGCGTTCAAGCGCCTGAACATGGGTCGCCGCCACGCGCAGGAAATCCTGATCGCTGAGATCGGTGAACAGCATGTGGCGCGACAACGCGAGGTCGGGGCAATCGAGCTGCAGGTCTAGACCTGCCTCCAGAATGGTGCGGTATTCCTCGCGCATCGCATCGGCCAGCGCATCCAGATAGGCCTGGCGATCGGGGTAATGGGCGTTCTGCAGGAAAAGGCTAATGACACCGGGCGAAGCCGCGTTCATGAAACCGCGCGCGACCCCATGTGCGGCCATCGCGGATTTCAGATTGGCAATGTCCTTTCTCAACTCGTCCTGTCCCCGGCTTTCCACGGGGCCCGTGCATTGGGGGCGCGCATAGGTCGGCGTCCCGCCCTGTTTCGCCAGCCGATCCAGAAAGGTCGGGAACATCTTGAGGTCCGCCGGCGCATTGCGCGGGGTGTCGCCGGAAAAGCCGGTATAGCGGTCCTTGACATAGGTCGCGTAGCTTATCTTGGAACATTCGCCATCGGAGACGATGTCGATGCCCGCCTGCTTCTGGCGGAGGACGTTTTCCGAAACCGCCGCCGTCATGCACGCATCAAATTCTGCGGGATCAAAGGCCTCTCCACGCTCGCGGGCAAAGAGGAAATCAACCACCGCCTGGCTGCGGGGCAAGGATCCGACATGGGTGGCAAGCATGCTCATCAAAGAAGCCTCCCCGTTGCACCCGCCGCGTCATCGGTGTTGATGACGCGGTAGAGACTTGCCTCGCCGGTCATTGCCGGGGCTAGCGCATGTTCCAGCCCCGGCGGGATGGCAGCCGTGTCGCCGGGATTGAGGACCGTCGTGCCGCCGGACCAGGACAGCCGCCAATGGCCACGCATCGGCATCAGCACCTCGTGACGGTTCAGGCTGTAGGGCGTATCGGGGATTGAAGTGCTCGACAAGAATTCGACCTCGAATCCCGGGCGGTCGCGCAGCTTGCCATGCGCGCCGATCACCTTCGCGGGCTGGCGGTCGGACAGGGACATCAGATCCCAGTAGCGGGCGACATGGTTCGGGATCACGTCCGCCGTGGTGGGTTCCGGGAAGGCCTTGAGTTCCTCATCCGTCAGGAGCGGCATCGGCGGCACGTCCGCGGGCAGGCTCTGGCCCTTCTTCGTGTCATAGAGCTTGCCGTTCTTGCCCAGGATCAGCCCGTAGTCCTTGGCATCGGTGATCACCTGCGGAGCCCAGATCACGCCGCCGCCGGCATCGTCGCCACCGAGGATCGCCATGATCATCCCGTAGTCGGTGCCGACATTCTCGAACGCGCGGAAGATGCCGGTGGGGATGTTGAAGATGTCGCCTTCTTCGGCGATGAACTCTCCGGCGGTGCCCCAGCGGCCCCAGAAGAACCGCCAGCGGCCCTTGAGCACAAAGAACACCTCGGCGGTGCGATGCGAGTGCAGCGAGTTGCGGCAGCCCGGCGGCTGGCCTGCCGCGCCAATGTTGAAGCCGGGAGTATCCACGATATGGACGTGCTGATCGGGGCTTTCCGACACCCCTCCACCGATGATGGTGAAGTTCTCCTTGCGGTTCGAGCCCGGGGTATGGGCGTCGATGAAGGCGGTCTTGCAGGGGCGCAATTCGCCATAGCGGACGATGCGGGCTTCCATCTCGGCGGGTGTCATCTGTAGTCTCCTGGTTTCGCCGGAGCGGGCCGGCGCAAGGTGTCATCGAAGGAATGGTGGCGGTCTTTAGACCGCCCCGGTTGCGAGCAGGATTTGTCTCCAGATCGCAGTTTCGTCGAAAAGCGTATATTCGCGGCGCAAGCCCCAGGGTCCGAATTCGGCATGGGTTATGCCCAGCACATAAAGATCGGCCCCCGTGGGCGCGCCAAAGCGGCCCCACCCCGCATGCTTGCCATGCAGGCTCCACCGCACGGCCGCGCGTGGCGGCATTGTCGGGTCTTCGCGACCGATGACGTGGTGGATGGCAAAGGTCGCATCCGGCAGAGCCCCGCGCAGCGGCATCCAGAATCGGTCGGCGTCGCCCGGCCCGTGGCCGGTAACGCCTCCAGGATATTCCAGATGCGCCGCGCGGTCATAGCTGGCCGGGATGGCGGCCATGTCGGCTCCCATGACGCGGGTCAGGAGCTCGGCCAGCCGCGCGCCCCATTCGTTGTCATTCCCGCGCCCCTTGTAGGGGCCGGTGATGTCGGTGGCGGGCGACAGCGGCTTGGCGCAACGGTCCGGTCCGCCCTCACGCGCGATCTGGTCGCGGGTGAAGCCCAGCGGGTCCCAGCCCATCTGACGCACCACCGCGCCTTGGTCGCGCACCAGCCATTCGTCGTCTATCATGTTGGCCTTGGCCGCACAGTCGGCGATGATCCGGTAGACGAGCCTTTTCCCCGTCGCCTTGCCATATTGCCCGTCGCCCAAATGCGTCGCGGTAGAAAGGATGCGGTGCGACGACATGAAGCCATCGTCCTCGTTTCCCGACCAGATCACATCCTCGCCCAACAGCGAGCGGTCTGGAAATTCGGCCAGCGTCGCAATCGTCGCGCCAATCACGCCCTGATTGCCGGTCGATACCCCGGCAGGCATGCGCACCACGATGTCAGGATGGTAGTAGCGGTGCAGGGTCGCGATGCCCCGATCTTCCCAAATCTCTTTGGTGATCCCGAGGATGTAGTCGGGGAAATCCCGGAACTTGGGGTCGAAGCCCTTCACGATCTTGTCCTTTCCTTGACCGAGCCGCGCGTGATCAGCGGGCCGTCGATGCGGATGCGGTTCGGGGCGGTCTCGCCCTCGATCTGGTTCAAGAGGATATCAACCGTCGCCTCGACCATTCGACGGACAGGCTGGCGGATGGTGGTCAGGTTGTAGCTGGGCCAGGCCGCCATCGGCACGTCGTCATATCCGACAACCGAAACATCATCGGGCACAGCCAAGCCCATTTCAAAGCGCAGCGTATCCATGACCGCAAAGGCCATGTGGTCGTTGCCCACGAAGATGGCATCGGGCTTGACCTGACCCGCAAACATGGTGCGCACCGCCTGCGAGGCCGCTTGGCGGGAATACATCCCGTCGATCATCGCATGCGGCTCCAGCCCGGCGTCGCGCAGGGCCTGCCCGAAACCCTCGGCCCGGTCGCGTCCTGTCGAAGACCCCTGCCAACCCATGACATGGGCGATGCGGCGATGCCCGGTCGCGATCAGGTGCCGAGCCGCACGCCGCCCGCCCGCTATATTGTCCGACGTGACCTCGGACAACCGGTCGTCGTCTTGCCCCCGGTTGAACATCACCACCGGAATGCCCGCCGAGGCGCAGCGCGTCGTCAGGTCGTTGGTCATGGCGACCGAGGCGGTGATGATGCCGTCCACCTGATAATCCAGAAGCTCAGCCATCACCTCGGGCACCCGCTCAGTCGAATTCTCCGCCATGAAGATCAGCACGTGATAGCCGCGTGCTTGAAGCGCCTGGCTCAAAAGCTCGAGGACAACCGGATAGAACTGGTTTTCCAGATAGGCCACGACCAGCCCTATGATCCGCGTCCGCCCCGTGATCATTGCGCGGGCCAGCGGATCAGGGCGGTAACCCAGCTGCTCCGCCGCCGCCCGCACCTTTTCGACGGTGGTTTTTGAGGCGGAAGCCCCGGGCGTGAAGACCCGGCTGACGGCGGACTGGCTGACCCCAGCCAGCCGGGCCACATCCATTGCCGTGATTTTGGTTGGTTGTTCGTTCATTCGGCGGTCCAGCCCCCGTCGACGATCAGATGCGTGCCCGTCACCATGGCCGAAGCATCCGAGGCGAGAAAGATCACGGGGCCCATCAGATCCTCGATTTCACCCACACGACCCAGCTTGATCTTGGACAGGATCCAGGCCCGGCGTTCGGGGATGGCAAGGGTCTGCTCGCCCAGCGGCGTGCGGATGAAGGTAGGGCAGAGCGTGTTGACGCGGATGCCATGCGCCGCCCATTCCAGCGCCATGGCTTTGGTCATGCCCTCGAGCGCGTGCTTGTTGGCGCAATAGACCGCCCGGTCCGGCCCGCCGACATGGCCCATCTGGCTGGAAACATTAATCAGGCTGCCTGGCTTGCCTGCGGCTATCAGGCCCCGCGCCACCTCGCGCGTCAGGAAATAGGCGGCGCGCAGGTTCAGGCTCATGGCGGCGTCATAGTCCTCGGGAGTGGTGTCGAGTGCTGCGGCATGGCGTGCCAGACCGGCCGAGTTCACCAGTAAATCGAAAGGGCCATGTGCGGCCACGGCTGCCGCGGTGGCGGCAAGATCGGTGATGTCGAGCGCCAGCGCCTCGGCGCGGGCCCCGGTGGTGCGGACGGCATCCCGCACCGCTTCCAGTTCCGCCAGGCGGCGGGCCACCAATGTAACCTCGGCCCCAGCCTCGGCCAGCGCCGCAGTCGCACCAAGGCCGATTCCCGAAGAGGCGCCGGTGACAAGCGCGCGTTTGCCATCGAGACGGAAGGAGGGGGTGCGCGGCAGGGTCATCGGCTCATCCCGTCGGGCACCGCCACGGGGCCGATGTTGCGCGCCTTGTTGAATTCCCGCATCCGCCCCAGCACGTCGACCCCAATCTGCGCCCACATGTCCAGAAGATCGACGAGAACCCAGTTTTCGCGGATCAACCCGCCTTCCATCCGCCAGAAATCCAGGCTTCGCAAGGTGATGGGCTGGCCGGCGGGCGCGATGCCCAGCCAGCCATCGCGGGTGATGGTCAGGCGCATGTTGGGCCAGCCGGTTTCGCAGACATATTCCCCTTCGGCAATCCAGTGGCTCATCAGCCCCCCGGTATCCAGGCCCCGGTCCGGCATGGCGCCCAGGAAGGGGATCTGGTGCCAGTTCCGGAACCCCGAAATGCCGCGCATCGTGCCGATGCCTGCAGGCCCGTACCAGTTGAAACGCGGGTGCCAGAAGCGCGGCAAGTCCATCACATTTGGGTCCGGGTCGGCCGGGTGCCGGCACAACTCGGTCAGCATGGCCAGCACATGCGCCATCGTGGCGCTGCCGTCGCCCGAGGCCACGAGCCCGTCCCCGGTCATCGGCGCAGGGGTGGCGATGAAGGCCCCGAGCTGCGGGCCCATCGGCCAGACGCCCGCCTGCATCATCAGTTCGGGTATATCCCAGATCGCCTGCATCTCGACGATCCTGCCCCCCTCAAGGCGGAAGTACTCGTGATACCGCATGTGGGCCAGATGCCCGGTCGGGCGGATGTCGAGAAAGGGGGCAAGGAAGGTGCCGATATAATTGCCCATGCAACCGACCCAGTCCTGCCCCTCCGGCGTTGTGCCCGCCAGCACGATCATGTCACGGCGTTCGAGATCGGGCATCGCCGCCAACAAGGGCGAAAGGGCGCGGTCATGGAGCGCGCCGGGACCGGTCATCTCGCCCAGGGGATGGCAAAGCCGGATCAGCGCGTCCGGCGCAAAAGCTTCGCTCAGCGCAGGTTTCAGATTTTCCTGGCTTGCTGTCTCCAGCGCCTTGCGAAGCGGCGCGATGGAGGCCTTGAGATGGGATGCAGATGTCACGGTGATGTCCTTACTCGGCGGCTTCGCCATAGGGAACGTTCCGTCCCCCATAGCGTCGGACGCGGATGTTGCATTGTTCGGCATGGCCGATGAAGCCTTCCAGCATGCATAGCCGCGAGCCGTATTCGCCGATCAGCGCTGCTGCCGCATCCGTCGTTACACGCTGATAGGAATGGGTCTTGAGGAACTTGCCGACCCAAAGCCCGCCGGTGTAGCGCCCGGCCTTCTTCGTGGGCAGGGTGTGATTGGTGCCAATCACCTTGTCGCCATTGGCCACGTTGGTGCGAGGGCCAAGGAACAGCGCGCCGTAGCTGTGCATGTTATGAAGATACCAGTCGTCGCGGTCGGTCATCACCTGCACATGCTCATAGGCCATGTCATTGGCAATGGCGAGCATCTCGTCATGCGTGTCGCAGAGGATCACCTCGCCATAGTCGCGCCAGCTGACTGAGGCCGTGTCGCGGGTGGGCAGGATGGCGAGCAGCCGGTCGATCTCGGCCATCGTGCCCTCGGCCAGCCTGCGGGACTTGGTGATCAGGCAGGCTGGAGAGTTGTAGCCGTGTTCCGCCTGACCCAGAAGGTCGGTCGCGCAGAGTTCGGCGTCGACGGTGTCGTCGGCGATCACCATGGTTTCCGTCGGGCCGGCGAAAAGGTCGATGCCGACGCGCCCGTAAAGCTGGCGCTTGGCTTCGGCGACAAAGGCGTTGCCGGGGCCGACCAGCATGTCCACCGGCTTGATCGTCTCGGTCCCGAGCGCCATGGCGCCGACGGCCTGAATGCCGCCCATGACATAGATCTCATGCGCCCCGCCCAACTGCATGGCGGCGACGATGGCCGGGTGCGGTGCGCCATTGACCGGGGGGGCCGAGGCGACGATGCGGGGCACGCCCGCGACCTGAGCGGTCAGCACAGACATGTGCGCGCTGGCGACCATGGGGAACTTGCCGCCCGGCACGTAGCAGCCGACCGACTGCACGGGGATGTTCCTGTGACCCAGGATTACCCCCGGCACGGTCTCCACCTCGATATCCGTCATGCTCGCCCGCTGCGCCTCGGCAAAGCGGCGGATCTGGGTCTGGGCGAAACGGATATCCTCCATGTCACGCGCCCCGACCTTCTGCATCGCGGCCTCGATCTCCGACGGCGTCAGCCGGAACGACGGCGCGGCATAGCCGTCGAACTTTTGCGAAAGATCGCGGACGGCGGCGTCGCCGCGCGTCTCTATATCCGTCAGGATGGCTTCGACGGTCGCGCGGACCTTCGCGTCATCTTCAGCGCGGGCCTCGGCCGGCTTGCCGGATTTTAGGTGCTGGATGGCCATTTCGGTTTCCTCAGGTCGTGGTCAGCCGAGCGCCGGTGGTGGCGTCGAACAGATGGCAGATGCGGGCGGGGACATGGATGGCAATGGGCTGGCCGATCTGGCCGGCATAGTCCTTGGCGGCCTTGACGGCGACAAGCGCGCTGCCGGCCTGAACGGTTGCCATGGAGGCGTCGCCCAGAAGTTCCATCGAATAGATCGACGCAGCTATCTCGCCGGTCGCGGCAAGGGCGGCGTCCTCGGCGCGAAAGCCCAGGGTCAGCGGGCCGTCGGGGCCGGACAGGCCGGGGATGCGAGTGTTCTCGGCCTCGAACACGCCGGCGGTCAGCACGCCCTGGATCAGGTTCATCGCCGGATTGCCGATAAAGCCGGCGACAAAGATATTGGCCGGGCGGTCATAGATCTCCAGGGGCGTGCCGATCTGCTGCACCTCGCCCCGGCTCATCACCACCACGCGGTCGGCGAGCGTCATTGCCTCGATTTGGTCATGCGTCACATAGATCGTCGTCGTCTTCAGCTCGTGATGCAGGTTCTTGATCTGCGCCCGGGTCGAGACGCGCAACTTGGCGTCAAGGTTCGACAGGGGTTCGTCCATCAGGAAGACCTTGGGCTTCCGGACAATCGCCCGGGCTAGTGCCACCCGCTGGCGCTGGCCGCCCGACAGGGCTGCGGGTTTGCGGTCGAGGAATTCCGTGAGTTCCACTGTCGCCGCCGCACGCATCACCCGGTCGTGGTGTTCGGCCTCGGGGATGCCGCGCACCTTGAGGGGGAAGCGGATGTTCTCATAGACCGTCATGGTGGGGTATAGACCGTAGGACTGGAACACCATGGCGATGTCGCGGTCCTTGGGTTCCAGATCGTTCACGCGCTTTCCGCCGATCAGGATATCGCCTTCGGTTGCGTCCTCCAGACCCGCGATCATCCGCATCGTCGTGGTCTTGCCGCAGCCCGATGGGCCGAGAAGCACCAGGAACTCGCCATCCCCGATATGCAGATCCATCGGTTTCAGGCCGACGAAGGTGCCCCACCGCTTGGTCAGGCGTTGCAGCTGGATATCGGACATGATCTATCCTTTCACGGCGCCGGCGGTCAGCCCGCTGACGATCTGGCGCTGGAAGAACATCACCAGCACGAAGAGGGGGGCGGTGGCTGAAACCACGGCCGATACGGCAAACATCACATTGCCCTTGGTCTGCGTGGTGCCAAGGAAGGAGGCGATCTTGGGGATCATCGTCTGGTTTTCCTGATTGAGCAGCATCGCCGTCACCGCAAAGTCGTTGTAGGCGAGCAGGAAGCTGAACAGCCCGGTGGTGATCACGCCCGGCCACATCACCGGGATGATGACCAGCCGAAAGGCCTGGAACCGGGAGCAGCCATCGACCATGGCGCTTTCATCGAGATCCTTGGGGATGTTCTGGAAGAACGAGGTCAGCATCCACAGCGTGAAGGGCTGGTTGATCGCGACCAGCACGATGATCGCGGTCGGCAGATGGCCCCACAGGTTCCACTGGTAGAACGGCAGGAGGTAGCCCGACACCAGCGTCACATGCGGCATGGCGCGGAACACCAGCGCCACGATCAGGATCCAGAACACATAGCGGTAGCCCGACCGCGCCAGCGCATAGCCGCCCAGCGTGCCGAAGGTCAGCGAGATGGTGACGACCGAGACGACAACGATCAGCGTGTTCAGCGCCGCGCGCCAGAACTCGTTCAAGACCCAAGCGCCTTCATAGCCTTGGCCGGTGAAAGACCCACCGGTCTCGACCTGCGTCAAGGGTCCGGTCAGGGCATTGCTCCAGTCGGCCTTGGAAAAGAAGTCCCCTTCGACCTTGAAGCTGCCCCAAAGCGTCCAGAGGAACGGAAAGGCGGCAATCACGAGCCACAGGATCAGGAGCCCGACCAGCAGGGCCTGCAGCGGAAAGGGGCGGCGGTCGGCGATCCTGGCAGCCATCATGCCGTCCTTCCAAAGGATTTCCAAGTGCGGATGATCACCGGCGACAACAGGACGACAATGCCCAGGATGGTCAGGACCGAGGTCGCGGCCGCCGACGATAGAAGCTGGTTCGTCGAACTGAGATCGGAATAGATGAAGTAGCTAAGGCTCTTCGCATGGGCCCCGGCATTGAAGCTGACGATCGGCTCGAACACCCGGAAATTGTCCATGATCTTGATCAGCAGCAGGAATGTGGTCAGCGGCAAGAGATGCGGGATGATCACGAAACGCAGCCTTTGCCAGCGGGTCGCCCCGTCAATCATTGCCGATTCCAGCGTGTCCTGAGGGACTGTCTGCAACCCGGCGTAATAGACCACGAAGGCGAAGGGCGCCGAAGCCCAGACGCCATAGACGATCAGCATGATCCACATCAGTGGCGTCGAGGCCTTGATCGACAGGTCCGGGTCGCCCGACATCGACTGGAGCACCGCGCCCAGGATGCCGCGCGCATCCACCATCCAGAACAGGATTAGCGCACCAACCAGCGGCGTCACGATCATCGGAAGCAGCGAGAAGAAAATCGCCGGCCCGCGCAGCAGCCGAGGGATAGCATTAACCGACAGCGCGATGGCAAAGCCCAGCAGGATCGACAAGGGCGTGACGAAAGCGGTGTAGGTCAGCGTGAAGGCAAGCGCCCCGTAGAAGGGTAGGTTCATCACCCGGCTCAGGAACGCCCCTACTCCAGGGGACGCGGACCAGATCTCGGCGATCTCGTCTGTCGCCAGATGGCTGCGGTCGGTGAAGATGCCCGCCCCGACGAACCGGCCCATGGGGGCTCCCTCGCTGAGTGCCCGGGTCGCCTCGACATCGATGATGGTTGATTTGGTGCAGCCGAAAACGTTGCAGCTCTCGACCTCGCGGATCACCTGCTCATGCGGCGCATAGACCGACTGGATCAGCACAGACACAATCGGCAGGGCGATGAAGAGCAGCATCGCTGTTGCCGAAGGCAGGATGAACCACAGGAATGTCTTGTGCTTCATGACGGCCCCTCTCGGACATGGGTTGTTTTTCGCCGCGCGGGGCGCGGGCAAGGCCGGCGTGACAGAGGGCCAATGGATGCAGGCGGGCCGATCGCATGCAAGGCTAGCGATCGGCCCAGCCCAGGATTTATTGCAGGAATCCGCTTTCCTTGGCGGCGGTCACATAGGCGGCCTCGATATCGGCCAGCGCCTGCGCAGCATCTTCCTTGCCGGCCAGGAAATCGGCGATGTTGTCGCCCAGCGCGGTGTGCATGGCCCCCATGTAGGGCTCCATCGGATAGGGACGCGCACCGCCGGCGATGCTGGCGGAAATCCCCTGCGCTTCGGGCGACGGCGTATAGCCGTCCAGCAGCCAGACCGCCTGGCCCATGGTGTCTGCGGTCAGGATCGAAGGGGCGGTTCCTGCTTTCATGGCCAGGAATGTCGCCACCGCGTCTTCGTCCGAGATGTTGGTCGCGACGGTCCAGCCGTCCCACCAAAGGGTCGTCGCCGGGAAGCTGTTGCCGCCCGCGGACGGCGCCGCGGCCGCGACCGTGTTCTCGGCGACGCCCGGCGCCGAATCCTTGCCGTCCATCAACGCGCCTGCGCGCGAACCCCAGAGTGTCATGAGCGCGCAGTTGCCCGCCTCATACTCGGCAGTTGCGATATTGGAGTCGAAGGTCAGGTAGTCGGGGCTCATGTAGCCCGTCAGCGCCTTCATCAGTTCAAGCGCAGCCACGCCGTTTTCATTGTTGATTGCCGGCTCGGCAGTGCCTGGCTTGAAGAAGTCGCCGCCTAGGCCGAGATAGGTGTTGACGAACTCCTCGCCCAGGTTCCAGCCGGCCTTGTAGGTCGAGCAGAAGGGTGTCGCCATACCGCCCGCGCGGATCTTCTCTGCAGCGGCCAGAAGCTCGTCATAGGTTGCAGGTGCGGCAACGCCGGCTGCCTCCAGAAGGTCCTTGCGATAGAACAGATGCTGGGCATTGGCCATGAAGGCCACCGCCATCACCTTGCCGTCGATCGTGATGAGCTGGCTCTTGGGAATGTCGGCGCCATGGGCCGCGATCAGCTCGTCCAGCGGACGGATCAGCCCCGCGCTCATCAACGGCACGATCGAGGAGGAGGCTACGACGGCGGAGGTGTATTCGGCCGGATTGGCAGTCATGCCCGGCGCATTCAGCTTCTGATGGTCGGCGGTCAGATTGGACTTGACCTCGACCGCGCCGGTGGCACAGCCCGCCGCCGCATTGACGACGGTATGGATGGCGGGAAAATCGTTGCCGATGATCGAAACCTTGCCCGCGGAAATCCCGCAATCGGCATAGGCAGCGCCGGCAAACATGGTGGTGCCCAGAAGGGCGGACAGGGCAAGGCCCCGGATAGACTTTGTCATTGCGTTCTCCCTGACAAGCCCCGCGAACCTTGCGGGAATAACCGCTGTTGGCGCGGCAAGGATGAAGATAAGCGCAAGTTGCAAACGTATGCAACAGATTTCTTGCATACGCTTGCATTCATGTTCATAAGAGATCTGTCGGAATCAAGGCAAAGGAGATGGCAATGCTGAGTGCAGGCTTCGACAGCGATCAAAGTCCGGATACGGGGCTGCGCCGGCAGGTGATGCAGCGGCTTTCCCAGCTGGCTGAGGCGGGATCCGATGGCCTGACCCGGGCGCTGGAGGCGCTTGCCGCGCCGGATTGCCAGTGGCGTGCGGCCCATCCGATGAACGAGATGACGGGAAACGAGGCGGCCGCCGCCCGGATATGGGGGCCGCTTCAGGCAGCCTTCGCAGATCTGGAACGGCGCGACACCATTGTTGTCGCCGGGCGCTATCAGGGTCGGACCTATGTGGCAGCGATCGGGCATTATTGCGCAACCATGCGGCATGACTGGCTGGGCATCCCGGCGACCGGCAAGACCATCTATCTGCGTTACGGTGAAGTCTGGCAGCTTGGCGAGAACGGCCGCGCCGTCCAGGCCAATCTTTTGTGGGATGTCCTGGATGTCATGCGGCAGGCAGGCGTCTGGCCGCTGGCGCCCTCGCTGGGGGTCGAGGGGATGTGGCCCGGTCCGCTGACCGCCGACGGTCTGCGCATGACGCCTTCCGACCCGGTCCAGAGCCGCGCCAGCCTCGAACAGACCTTGCGCATGCACAAATCGCTGGCCGAGTTCGATGACCACGCCATGCTTTCACGCGAGGCGCTGATCGGCATGCCGCAGCGTGACCACTGGCATCCCAAGATGATGTGGTATGGCCCGTCCGGGATCGGCACCACAAGGGGCCTTGACGGCTTTGTCGACGGACATCAGTTACCCTTCCGGGTCGCCTTCCATCGCCCGCAAGGAACCTTCGAAGAGGTCACCGCGGAACGCACCCGCCATGGCGCCGGCCATTATGTCCGCATCGGCGACGGCCCCTATTCGGTGACGGGGGGGTGGCCTTCGGTCTATGCCAGACACAATGGCGGCGGGTTCTGCGGGCTTCCCGCAAGCGGCAAACCGGTCTTTATGCGGGTGATGGATTTCTACCTGCACCATCAGGGGCTGATCCGTGAAAACTGGGTCCCCATCGACATGCTGCACCTTCTGGGCCAGATCGGCATAGATCCCCTTGCCCGACTGCAAGAGGTCCTGCGACGATCAGCCAGGGCTCAGGATCGCGGGATTGTGCAGCACAACTCCGCCGTCTCGCCGAGCGCCTGAGGCGGACCTCACCGTCATGAGGAAAGCCAGCGGACCGAACAGCCCGCCCGCCCGGGGGATTCAATCAGCCCAACTTGCTTTCGATACTTAAGAACGGGCCCGGCAAGCTTCCCCTCTATAGGGTTCCTGGTTCCACACTGTCGGCCGGATCATGTGACCGGAACAATCAGCCCGAACAGTAGCGATAGAAATACACCATGAGAAGCAACAGCTTGTTAGATGACAGGATGCTGGCGCAGATTGGATTAGTGTCGAGGCGCCCCAGCCAGTTTATAACTGTCTTTTAGAATCAGTTAGATAGAGAATATTAGAAAACGCTAACTGATATAGTTTGGTGGGTGATACACGTGGGCTTCGTCAGAGAAGACATACGTACTCAATGTGATTAGGGAAGACGCATCGAATCTTGCCAAGCATAAAGACCTTGATGGTTTGGTTGCGGGTGATTCCACTTCTGGTTCAGGATTGGTAATGACACCTGTTTTTCTCCCCTCATCAATCGCGAGAGCGAGGTCGCAGCGACAATCCCAATTGAAGGCTCCCGCGATTGCGTGGGAGCGGTTGAATTTCGTTTCAAGACCCTCAATCGTCCAATGTATGGTCCGGCTGATTTTGAACGACTGGGGCCACTGGTGCGACAGCCACTCCACATGAAGTGAGGCAGATCCCACCTTGGCTTAGATCTGTGGCAGAACCCGGTGGATGTGTTCGCCAAAAGCTTTGACGACAGCCGATTGCTCCTGATCGGCATAAGCGACAAGGACGCCGATATGCGCCAGGCGCGGCAGGAACTTGTCTTGAACGTGCAGGTCGGGCGGAACGGCGTTCTGGGTAAAGACGCTGATGGCCAGGCCCGACCGCGCAATTGCGATCAGTCCCGCGAGGCTGTTGCTGGCGAATGATATGCGATATTTGATCCCCGCCTTTTCCATGGCGTCGCAGGCCGCCCGGTGGTCCATCGTGTTGGACGCCGACAGCGCGAGCGGCAAGGCGTCGCCGAAATCCTGCAGCGCAAGGTTCGGCCGATTGCCGACAAAGACAAGCCGTTCATGGCGCAAAATCACGTCGGCATCGGTCGGCTTCGGGGTGGACACCAGCGCGAGGTCGATCTGCTTTTGTTGCAGCAATTTGCGCAGCTCGTTCGTGGGGGCCGAGACCACCGTGATCTCGACCGCCGAATTGATCGCTCCGAAGCTTTGCAGCAGGGTGGGGCCGAAAGCGATCAGGTAATCCTCCGGACAGCCAAGACTGATCGAGCCATACAGCCGCTTCTCGGCAAACTCCGAGATCGCCTCGTCATGGGTCCGCAGGATCCGTTCGGCATAGGCCAGGAACCTCTCGCCGCTTTCCGTCGGACGGATACCGCTGCCCGAGCGGTGGAACAGCGTCTGGCCCAGGGTCTCCTCCAGGCGCTGGATCTGCATGGTCACGGCAGACTGGGTGCGCAGCACCTGGACCGCCGTTGCACTGAGCGACCGTGACCGCGCCGCGCAGACGAAGGTGCGCAGCAGGCGCAGGTCCAGCGTGTTTTGCATATCAAAATTCCTTATATCAGAATTCCATACTATCAATTTTACTATCTGCTTCGGCCAAGTCTAGTCTTGCCCACACTGCAATTTTTGGGCTGGCACATGTCGAAGAACAACAACCCCGAATTCTGGAATGGCGTGACGAACAATCTGGTGCGTTACGGCGGGTCGTTCGATCCGCTGATCATCGAGCGCGCCAGCGGCAGCTATGTCTATGATGCCGACGGCCGCGCCATCCTCGATTTCACCTCGGGGCAGATGAGCGCGGTTCTCGGCCATTCGCATCCAAGAGTGGTGGCAACCGTGCAACGGCAGATGGCTGAGGCCGCCCATCTGTTCAGCGGGATGTTGTCCTGGCCGGTGGTCAACCTGGCCAAGCGGCTCGCAGGCTTGGCGCCGGGGCTCGACCGGGTGCTGCTGCTGTCAACCGGCGCGGAATCCAACGAAGCGGCGATCCGCATGGCGAAGCTCGTCACCGGCAAGCACGAGATCGTCGCTTTTTCGAAAAGCTGGCACGGCATGACCGGCGCCGCCGCCTCGGCCACCTACTCCGCCGGGCGCAAGGGCTATGGACCGGCGACGGTCGGCTCCATCGCCATTCCGGCTCCCAACTCCTATCGCCCCCGCTTCCGCACCGCCGAGGGCGACCTCGACTGGCGGAGCGAACTCGATGACGCCTTCGCGCTTGTCGATGCGCAATCGACCGGCAGCCTCGCCGCCTTCATCGCCGAACCGATCCTGTCGAGCGGCGGAATCCTGGAATTGCCGCTTGGCTATCTGGCGGCGCTGCAGGCCAAGTGCCGCGAACGGGGCATGCTGCTGATCCTCGATGAAGCCCAGACCGGGCTTGGCCGCACCGGCGACATGTTCGCCTTTGAGCGCGACGGCATCACGCCCGATATCCTGACCCTGTCCAAGACCATCGGCGCGGGACTGCCACTGGCCGCGGTGATGACCACGGCCGAGATCGAGGACAAGGCCTATGAAAAGGGCTTCCTGTTCTACACCACCCATGTCTCCGACCCTCTGCCCGCAGCCGTGGGCCTGACCGTGATCGACGTGGTGGAGGAAGAGCGTCTGGTCGAGCGCGCCCGACTTATGGGCGAGAAAATGTTCGCCGGGCTGAACGCGCTCAAGCAGCGATACGAATGCGTCGGCGACGTGCGCGGCAGGGGCATGATGGCGGGGCTCGAGATCGTCACGGACCGCAAGAGCCGCACCCCCGCCCTTGAGACCGGTGCGCGGATCGCGGCCGAGGCCTTAAAGCGCGGACTGAGCATGAACATCGTCAAGCTGCCCAGCATGGGCGGGGTGTTCCGGCTGGCCCCGCCGCTCACCATCAGCGAAGCCGAACTGGACCAGGGGCTGACCATCATGGCCGAGGCGATCGAAAGCGTCGTGACCCGGGGCTGACGGCCCACCAAACCAAACAGCCAAGCAGTCAGACAGGAAACGCCCGCGCGCGTTTGCAGAGGACGGATGCCATGACCCTGGGTAGAGATGAGGACAAAATGGCCGGACCGGAGCCGCAGCCCACCCCGAGCATCCGGGTCCTGGTGGCAAAGCTCGGGCTGGACGGCCATGACCGCGGCGCAAAGGTGGTGGCGCGCATCCTGCGCGATGCCGGGATGGAGGTGATCTATTCGGGCCTCTACAAGACGCCGGCGCAGGTGGTCGATGCCGCCATCCAGGAAGATGTCGATGTCATCGGCGTGAGCCTGCTCTCCGGTTCGCACGTTCCGCTGTTTGGCGCCCTCTGCAAATCGTTGCGCGACCAGCAGGCTGACCACGTGCTTGTGGTGGCCGGCGGCGTCATTCCCGAGCATGACTACGATGCCTTGATCGAGAGCGGGGTCGACGCCATCATTCCCCAGGAAGCGGGCTCCGAACTGATCATCACGGCGATCCGCGACCTGGTCGCTGCGCGCGGGCGGATCTGACCGTGTTCGTCCGGAAAAAATCAATAAATCCAGCGTCCTACAGGGCCTCGAGCGACCTTGTGCCGCTGGTCCTTGCCGGATCGAGGGCGGCCATCGCCCGGATGATCAGCCGCGCCGAGGGCGAATATGACGAGGCCGCGGGGGCCCTGGCCCAGCTTTACCGGCACGCCGGCCGCGCCCATGTCGTGGGCATCACCGGTGTGCCGGGCGGCGGCAAGTCCACCCTGATCTCCGCGCTGATCCGGGCCTGTTCGACCGGCGACAACAAGGTTGCCATCGTGGCGGTGGACCCGAGCAGCCCCTATTCCGGCGGCGCGATCCTCGGCGACCGCATCCGCATGAGCGACAGCGCCGAGGCGAGCCAGGCTTTCGTGCGCAGCATGGCCACCCGCGGGCACCTGGGCGGGCTCGCCCGGGCGACGTTCCAGGCCGTCGATATCCTCGATGCCGCGGGCTATTCGCCGATCTTCATCGAAACCGTCGGCGTCGGCCAGGACGAGGTCGAGATCATGACTGCGGCGCATACCGTGGTCGTCCTCTCGCCGCCCGGCCTGGGAGACGACATCCAGGCGATCAAGGCGGGCGTTATGGAGATCGCCGATATCCATGCGGTCTCCAAATCCGACAGGCCGGAAGCGGCGGCGACGGCCACGGCCATCAGGGGCATGCTGGCGCTCGGCTCGGAGACCCAGCGGTCCAGCTGGGCGCCGCCCGTGCTGACGCTGAGCGCACCCTCAGGCGCCGGCATCGACGCGTTGAAACAGGCCATCGACAGCCACCTTCTCCATCTGATGGAAAGCGGCGAGATGGTCACGCGCCGGCGGGCGATCGCCCGGACGCGCATCCTTGCCACAATCAACCACCTGATCCGTCGCCGGTTCGACGACGGGGCGGAGACCATGGCCACCCAGCTTGCCGCCGTGACGGAGCGGACATCCGATCCGTCAACCGCCGCGGAATGGCTGCTGGGGCTGAACAGGGCGGATCTTGCATGACACTCTATTCGGACGCGGCCATAAGCGAGATCGAGAAGCACCTTGCGGCCTGGGAGCAGACCGAGCTTGCCGCCACCCTCAAGGTCCGGCCCGAGGAAAAACCCGAGTACCGTACGGAATCGGGCATCCCGCTCAAGCGCGTCTACACCGCGGCGGATGTGGCCGACATTCCGCCCGGCGACATCGGCCTTCCAGGCCAGTTCCCGTTCACGCGCGGGCCATACCCGACGATGTATCGCGGCCGGCCCTGGACAATCCGGCAGGTCGCGGGCTTCGGCAATCCCGAATCCACCAACCAGCGCTACAAATACATGATCGAGACCGGCCAGACCGGGCTGTCGACGGATTTCGACCTGCCCACCTTGCTGGGTCTCGATTCCGACGACCCGATGGCCTTTGGCGAGGTCGGCCGGGTGGGCGTGTCCGTCGACACGATCGACGATGTGGATCGTCTGTTTGACGGGATCGACCTTGAGAAGATCTCGGTTTCCCTGACCATCAATCCTTCCGCCTGGGTCATCTACGCGATGTTCGTGGCAGTTGCCGAGAAGCGCGGTTATGACTTTGCCAAGCTGACCGGCACGCTTCAGGCCGATCCGCTGAAGGAATATGTGGCCCAGAAGGAGTGGATCTATCCGGTCCGGCCCGCCGTCCGGCTGATGCGCGACCTGATCATCTACAGCACGAAAACAACCCCGAAATTCAATCCGATCAGCCTGAGCGGCTATCACCTGTCGGATGTCGGCGGCAATGCGATCCAGGAAATCAGCTTCACCATGGCCTTCGCCATCGCCTATTGCGAGGAGGTGATCAAGGCCGGCATCGGCATCGACGACTTCGCGCCGCGGCTGTCGTTCTTCTTCATCAGCCACCAGGACTTCTTCGAGCAGATCTGCAAGTTCCGCGCCGCCCGGCGGGTCTACGCAAAGATCATGGCGGAGCGGTTCGGCGCGCAGAAGCCGGAATCGATGCGGCTCAGGGTCCACGTCCAGACCGCGGCGATGAGCCTGACAAAGGTCGAGCACACGAACAACCTGATGCGGACCGCCATCCAGGCGCTGGGCGCGGTTCTGGCCGGGTGTCAGAGCATGCACACCAATGGTCTCGACGAGGCCTTCGCCATTCCGACCGAAGAGGCGATGAAGCTCGCCATCCGCACCCAGCAGATCATCCGCGACGAGACCAACGTCACCTCGGTGGTCGACCCGCTGGGCGGCTCCTATTTCGTCGAAAGCCTGACCAGCGAGATGGAACGGGAAATCTGGAAGGTGCTGGAAGAGGTCGACCGGCTGGGCGGCGCGGTCAAGCTTGTCGAAGAGGGCTGGTTCCAGCAGAAGCTGGCGGACTCCGCCTACGCGACCTTCAAGCTGATCGACAGCGGCGAAAAGATCTCGGTCGGGGTCAACCGTCACGTCGACGAGACCAGCGAGGCGGCCAAGGTCGAGATCCATCCCTATGACGAGAACTGCACGGACCTTCAGATCGCCAGGCTCAAGGAGGTCCGCGCCCGTCGCGACACTCCGCGCGTTCATGCGCTGCTGTCGGAACTGAAGGACCAGGCGCGGACCGAAGACATCAACCTGCTTCCCAAGACCATCGAGCTGGTGAAGG
Organism: Hoeflea sp.; assembly: GCF_030682515.1. GTDB lineage: Bacteria > Pseudomonadota > Alphaproteobacteria > Rhizobiales > Rhizobiaceae > Hoeflea. Next base: position 21,896 of record NZ_JAUXOD010000119.1, read on the forward strand.
CGCGGGCGACCCTTGGTGAAATCTGCGCGGCGTTGCGCGACGTCTGGGGGGGCTATGATGAACCCAATATTGTGTGAGGACCCGGTCATGCCGGCCCCAGTGCTTTCGAGGAACGACGGCGCGGTCTGCTGGATCACGCTCAACCGGCCCGAACGCCTGAACGCCATGAACGGACCCCTGGTCGACGCCCTGATCCACGCGCTCAATGCAGCCAATTCCGACCCCGGCATCCGGGTCATCATTCTCCACGGGGAGGGAAGGGCGTTCTGTTCCGGCGACGATCTCAAGGACATCGACAGCCAGACCGGGTCCGCGGAAACCGTCCGGCAATGGATCGACAGCATCCAGCAGGTCACCCTGCAGATCATGGAGTCCGACAAGATCGTCATCGCCGCGGTTCATGGCTGGTGCGTCGGCGGCGCGCTGGAGTGGGCGATCAATTGCGATTTCAGGCTGTTCTCCGACGGCGCGCGCTGGTTTTTCCCCGAGGTCTCCCTGGGGCTTTTTGTCACCGGCGGCGTCACTGCGCTGCTGACCAAGCAGGTCGGGCCGCAGATCGCCAAGGAGCTGATGATCCTGGGCGAGCGCCAGGACGCGCAGGCGGCGCTCAAATACGGCATCGCCTGGAAAATCGTGCCGGAATCGGACCTGCTGAGTGCCGCTGAAGAGCTTGGCAGGGCCATTGCCGAAAAGCCCGCGGCCGCGGTGACCGACATCAAGCGCGCGATCAACGCTGGCTTCCATTCAACGCTTTCTGCGGCGATGGAGATCGAGACCGAGGCCACCGTGCGCGGCTTTCTCACGCCCGAGGCCCAGGCGCGGGCAAGGGCGTTCTGATGGGCCACGCGAACCTGCTCCCCCTCGACCCTTTCACGCGGCTGCCCGGCATGAGCGAGGACCGGATTGCCGAGCGTGTGCTGCCGACAATCCTTGGCATCCGGGCCCACACCCATGGCGACAAGCCGTTTCTCGACATCTGCGGACAAACCGCCAGCTTCGCGGACATGGAGCGCATCTCCAGTCAATTGGCGCAGGGCTTCCGGCAGTTGGGAGTCGGGCGTTCGGACAAGGTGGCCATCCTGCTGCCCAACTGCCTCGAGTTCGTCACCACCTGGTTTGCCACCGCCAAGCTCGGCGCCATCGAAGTGCCGAGCAATCCGGAGCTGCGCGGCGAACTGCTGACCCACAATCTGCAAAGTTGCGGGGCCCAAGTGCTGGTCACCGATGGCGCGGCCCTGGCCGAGATCGCCAAGGTCCAGGACAGCCTTCCGCTGATCCGGACGCTGGTCCTGGTCGGCGCCGATCCGCAATCGGCGCGCGCCGCCGGACTCCGCTTCGACCGGATCGTGACCTACGAGGCGTGCCTGGCGGACGAGACCGATTTCGACCCGGTCGACATTCACTACTCGGAGCCGATGGCGATCCTGTTCACCTCCGGCACCACCGGCCCCGCCAAGGGCGTGGTGATGTCGCACCATCATTGCTTCGCCTGGACCGAGGCGATGGCGCGCAATCTCGGCTACACGGAAGGCGACAGCTACTTCTGCGCCTTGCCGCTGTTTCACACCGATGCGCAGATGTTCGGCGTCTACATGCCGCTGGTGTTCGGCACCAGGTCGACCATCGTCGAGCGCTTCAGTGCCTCGCGGTTCTGGGACCAGGTGCGGGCGAGTGGCGCGACGGCGACCAACCTGCTGGGGGCCATGGCGGTCATCCTGATGCGCGCGCAGGAGGCAGCGGACGACGGGGCCAATCCTATCCGGATCTGCCAGTGCATTCCGATGGTCCCCGACAAGGCGGCGTTCGAGAGACGGTTCGACATGCGCCTTGTCACCGGCTACGGCCAGACCGAAACCAGCTTCGTCACGCTCGATACGATCGAGATCTCGCGCGAGAACTCCTGCGGCCGGCCGCATCCCGACTGGGAGGTCTCGGTCGTCGATGAGCATGACCAGCCGGTTCCGCCGGGCACGATCGGTGAAATCGTGTCGCGCCCCAGGAAAAGCTGGATGATGTTCTCCGGCTATCACGGCTTTGACGCCAGGACCGTCCAGACGCTGCGAAACCTCTGGTACCACTCGGGCGACGCTGGTTACCTCGATCAGGATGGCTGGCTCTACTTCAAGCATCGCCTGAACGAGGCCATCCGCCGACGCGGCGAGAACGTCTCGGCCTATGAGGTCGAACTGATCGCGGAACAGCATCCCGCCGTGGCGGAGAGTGCCGCCTTCGGCGTTCCCTCGGAATTCACCGAGGAAGAGATCATGGTCGTCGCCATGCGCAAGCCCGGCTCGTCGCTCGAGGCGCGGGATCTGCTTGATCATTTCCGCGCCCATGCGCCGCGCCACATGGTCCCCAGATACATCGAGATCACCGACGAACCCCTGCCGCGCACCCCGACCGAGAAGATTTCGAGGAGCGCGCTGAAACAGAGAGGGACAGGCGAGCGCACGCTCGATGGGGACCCGCGTTGACCGGTCCGGCGCCGGAACGCCCCTTCGTCCGATCCGTGCCTTTGGACATGGCTTTCAGGCACCCGGATCGCGCGGGAGGAGATCGGACTTCAATTTCCGGAACGGCACCTTCCGGAATGCTCTGGCAGCGGGTGTCATGCAGGAGGCTCAGATGAGAAAAGGGAAGATCATGAGAAAGACTTTGTTGACCGGGGCCGCAATCGGCCTGGTGATGGCCGGCCCCGCGTGGGCCGACATCAAGATTGCGACGGCAGGGCCGATGACGGGCCAGTATGCCTCCTTCGGCTCCCAGATGCGGGCGGGTGCCGAAATGGCGGTCGAAGTGATCAATGCCGCCGGCGGGGTCAATGGCGAAATGCTGGTTCTGCAGCTGGGCGACGACGCCTGCGACCCGAAGCAGGCCGTGGCGGTGGCCAACCAGTTCGCCGGCGAGGGCGTGGTCTTCGTGGCCGGGCATTTCTGCTCCGGCTCCTCGATCCCGGCATCGGCGGTCTATGCCGAGGAGGGCATCATCCAGATCTCGCCCGCCTCGACCAACCCGAAATACACCGACGAACGACCCGGAGCGGGCATTCTGCGTGTTTGCGGGCGTGATGACCAGCAGGGTCTTGTGGCTGGCAATTTCCTGGCCGAAACCTACCCCGACAAAAAGATCGCCTTCGTCCATGACAAGACCGCCTATGGCAAGGGCCTCGCCGATGCGACGGTCGCGGCCTATGAGGCAGCAGGCGGCAAGCCGGCGATGTTCGAGGCCTATACGGCGGGCGAAAAGGACTACAGCGCGCTCGTCTCGAAGCTGAAGTCCGAGTCCATCGACGTTCTCTATGTCGGCGGCTACCACACCGAGGCAGGTCTTCTCGCCCGTCAGATGCGCGAGCAGGGCATGAACACGGTCCTGATGTCGGGCGACGGCCTGACCACGGCCGAATACTGGGCGATCACCGGCGAGGCGGGCGAGGGCACGTTGATGACCTTCTCGCCCGACCCGCGCAAGGCAGCCGATGCGGCGGCCGTGGTCGAGCAGTTCCGGGCCAAGGGCATCGAGCCTGAAGGCTATGTGCTCTACACCTATGCCGCTATCCAGGCCTGGGCCCAGGCAGCCAACACAGCCGCCTCGACCGATTTCGAGCCGGTTGTGAAGGCGCTGGACGAAGGCACCTTCAACACCGTTCTCGGCACGCTTGAGTTCGATGACAAGGGCGACGTGACCCTGCCGGGCTATGTCGTCTATGAATGGAAGGCGGGCGCCTACGACTACCTGCAGAAGTGACGGGCAGGCCCTGGCAGTTGTACTCTCGCAGACTGCGGACATATCGAGGCTGCTCAAGACAATCAGCGCCAGGGCCCGTTCCTATCCGATCATCTATCCCAATGATCTCTTTGCGCTGCTCCCAGGAGCAGCGCAAATCGACTTTCGCCGTCCCGTCGGAAGCTGCTTCGCAGCGTCACCGAACCGACATTCCTGCAGAGCGCAGGCAGCATCCTTGCAACAACTGCGAGAACACGAAACTTCTGGCGGTCGTGCGAAGTCGGTCGATCCCTGCTTGGACCTGCGATGAAGCCTCCGCCCGCCCCGCCGCCCCCCTTGGACAGGGACCCGGTGATGAACACGCCCCGCCCGGCCGCCAATCGTGATGCGCCCCGGCGCCTCGCGTTCGATGATCGTGCCCGGGATCGCCATCACCGGTTCCTTGGCAGTGCTGTTTCGGCGAGACTGACCCACATGCGCAGTCCGACCGGAAAAAGTGCGTCGTTGAAGACATAGGCGTCACCGTGCAGTCCCGCGCGCGGCCCGACATCGCCCGCCCCCAGCCACAGATAGGCTCCGTTTCCCACGGCGTTCAGCAAATAGGAGAAATCCTCGCATCCGAGCGAAGGCGGCTCCTCGGTGAGAACGAGGCCTTCGTCGAGGAAGCTGCGCGCCGCGCGTCTCGCTGTCTCCGCACCCGTGACCGTGTTGACAACCGCCGGATAGCCCTTGCGATAGTCGAGGTCGAACGCCACTCCGTGCGCCATCGCTATTCCGCCGGCAATCTGGCGCAGCCTGGCTTCGACATGATCGGACAGGGCTGGATCGAAGAACCGGGCCGTGCCCTGCAGTTCCATTTGGGAAGGGACGATGTTGTTGATCCGCCCGCCATGCATCTGGGTGAAGGACAGGACGAGGGCAGCCTGAGGATTGATGGTGCGGCTGACGATGCGCTGCGCCGAGCAGATGAACTCGGCGGCCGCCAGGACCGGATCGTCGCCCAGGTCCGGCATTGCCGCATGGGCGCCCTTGCCCGAGAATGTCAGCGTGAAGTCGTCGACGCCCGCCATGATCGGGCCAGTCGGAACGATCACCGCGCCCTCCGCCGTGCCCGGCCAGTTGTGCTGGGAAAACGCCATGTCCGCGGGGAACCGCTCGAGAAGGCCGTCGGCGATCATCTTCCTGCCGCCGCCATGCACCTCCTCCGCGGGCTGGAACACGAAATAGATCGTGCCATCGAAATTGGGCGCCTGGCTCAGCAGCTGCGCCGCGCCCAGCAGCATGGCGGTGTGGGCGTCATGCCCGCAGGCATGCATGACCCCCTTTGTTTCCGAGGAATGCTCAAGCCCGCTCGCCTCGTCGACTGGCAGCGCATCCAGTTCGGCGCGGAACATGATCCTGCCGGTGCCGCTGCCGGCCTTGAGCACGCCGACCACGGCGGTGGCCGAGACGTCGCGATGCACCTCGAGGCCGAATTCCTGCAGCTTCCCCGCGACGAAATCCGCGGTCTGGAATTCGCTGAAGCCGAGCTCGGGGTGCCTGTGGAGATGGCGCTGCCAACCGATGACCTCCGGCAGGATCGCGTCGATATGGTCGTTCTTCTGCATTCGCATGCCTTTCATCCGGTTCCAGGGTCGACCGGATCCATGAGGCCGGTCGCGTCCGGGATGAGGATAGCCGGGGCAGTCGCAGGAATATTGTATGATATTGCGCTACGCGATGCGGGTCTGCCGGTACCGGCCCGGGGTAAATCCGAAGGTCTTTGTGAAATGCCGGGCGAAATGGCTCTGGTCCGCAAACCCGGCCTCGGACGCCGCAGTGACAAGGGATTCGCCCCGATCGATAAGGGATTTGGCGCGGCGCAGCTTGCATTCCAGATGAAATGCATAGGGCGAGATCCCCTTGGCCGCCTTGTAGGAGCGCACCAGATGCCACTTGGTCCAGCCAACCCTTCTGGCAACCTCGTCGAGGTTGATGACATCGAGCTTTTCTTCGCGAAGCATCTCGTCGATCATGGCGATGCGTTGCGGTTCGCCGCGCGTGAAGGCCTCGGAAGGTGCTGCCTCTCCATGGCGTTCGGCCAGGCAAAGCATGACCTCGGCCCAGCTCTGCTGCACGACAAGACTGTCTGCGGGCCCCTGCATATCCGCATGAAGCCTCTGGATGCTGGCCGCAAGTCCGGCGTCGCGGACCACGGACTGCCGGAATCGCAGCGGGGCGCCCGCCCGGCTGAGCCCCTGAAAGTGCTGTTCCTCAGGATAGAACACCCGGTAGGACCACCCCCGGTCGGTCGCGGCTTCGCCGTCATGGAGGGATTGCGGATTGATCAGAAGGATGTCGCCGGGACCCGCCGTGTGCGTGGCCCCGCGACAGTAGAAGGATTCGCTTTCCTGCGTGACGACGCCGATCACATAGCCCGGATGGCTGTGGCGGCGGTACTGGTATTGCCTGAATGACGCCGAAAACATCTCCAGTCCGCCCAGCCGGGAGTCGCGCCGGAAATCGGAGGATATGATGCCTTCCATCGTAATTCAGCCTGCTCCATCCATCGCTCATACCTTATCGTTCTGGTGAGGGTGATGAAAAGTCACTATGCACCATTGGCTGATCACGGCGCGATGGATGCGCATCGATGGCTCGATCGAAGCCTGCCAAATCAGCCCTTGAAATTGGTCTCATCTCATGACCAGCCGTCCCGGTTCGCGAGTGGCGTCCTTCAGGCGCTTGAAGCTGTTGAATGAACACAGGAAAATACGGATGCCAGGGCCGCCTGGATTGCGCAGGTTGCATTGCCTTGTTTGATTTCGCGGGACAAGTCTGAAAAGCTCCTTCGTCCACTGGCCGGAAAAGTCGCGCGCATGCGCGCCAATCCGGGAGGAGCCGGAGGTGACGGGCAGGGGAGGGAGCGTTTCCCGATCCCGCCGGTGAAGGCCAACTGCTGGGAGGAGTTTGCGATGAACGAGATGCTGGACCTGAAACTGGTGCTTCTGCGCGGCGAAAGCTATGGGCCTATCGAGATGGACGGGCTTGGCCGGTCGAGCCGCCTGCGCATGCAGCTGCAGAAGAAATCCGAGCTGTCCGACCGCCTGTCCATCAACATTCTCGGCCTGATCGCCGATGGAAGGCTCGCGCCGGGCGCCCGGATACCGCCGGAGCGCCATATCGCCGAAGCGCTGTCGATCAGCCGAATCTGCGTGCGCTCGGCCTTCGACCGGCTCAAGGAGAACGGCTACATCGAATCGGTCCAGGGTGCTGGAACCCGCGTGGTCCGCTCGTCGGAGAAGCTCGATCAGCTCTATGCCGCCCATCTCGAAAACGTCAACGACCTGGGCAATTTCTGCGCCTATCTGGACGAGTTCCTGGCCGAATGCGTCGACCTCTCGGAGCACTCGCCGGTGACCGCCATCTTCCAGTTGCTGCTCGGCGGGGCGGGCGCGCGGCGCCGCTTCGATCCGGCGATCGAATACCAGGCGCGTCTCGACCTGGCGCTGGCGACCGGCAGCCAGACGCTGGAGCTGCTCTTGAGCAAGATGGCGCGCGGCTACCAGTGCTATTACAATTCGATCCCGCGCGTCGACCGGATCGCCGACCAGCTCGCGGGCACCGCCGAAGCCCTGATTGCCGCAGCGCGCGCGGGCGACAAGGCGGCGCTGGTGACGGCGCTGCGCGAGCGCAACCGCATCATGCGCTCGGCGGTCATCGCCGGCCAGGGCGGTCCGTCCCGGCCGCTGGCCTCCCATGACTTGGTGCTGCGGGAACTCAGCGCCCACCAGCCCGAGAAACTCAGCGACATCATTGCCCAGGAAATTGCCGGCATGCTGGCGCGCGCCGACGGCAACACCGAGGACGTGCTTCTGGGCGAGCGCCGCCTGGCCGATGTCTTCGGCGTGAGCCGGGTCTCGATCCGCCACGCCCTGCAGAAGCTCAAGGGGGACGGTCTTGTCGTCTCGCGCGAGCGCTTCTGGACGCGCGCGACCAAGGGCGATGAGGACACGGTGGAGGAGGCGCGCGAAAGCGTCGAGGAGAATGTCCGCGAGTTCAAGCTGCTGTGCAATCTGCGCCATTTCCAGGAGGTCTGGGCGGCGCGCCGCGCGGCCCGCCACGCCACCAAGAAGGACAAGGTCGATCTCAAGCGGATTCTCTCGGAAATGCGACGCCCGATCGAATCGCTCGACCGGTCGATCGATCTCGATCTCAATCTCCATCTCACCATCGCCCGCTCGGCGGGCAGCGCCCTGCATTTCTTTGTCAACGAGGTGCTGCGCGGAACGGTGACCAACTATTTCGCCTACACGCTCAGGAACCCGGATCTGCGCGGGCCGCGCGATGTGCTGATCGCCCAGCATGAGGCCATCGTCTCGGCCATCGTCGCCGGCGACGAAGATGCCGCCTGCGACGCCATGGAGCGCCATGTCCGGTTCTTCCAGCACAATTACAATGCCTATGTCATAGGACCGGCTGCCGTCACGGCCTGAGGCCGGCGCCGGGTAGCAGGGATGGAACGAAAAAACCGGACCCGCGAGGGTCCGGTTCCTGTCTGACGGGGCAGGGGTTGCCGAGGGGCGCGGCCGCCAGCGGGCGGTCAGCGCCCGGTGAACACCGGCTTGCGCTTTTCCAGAAACGCCTCGACTGCTTCGCGATGATCCTCGGTGGCATTGGACAGCGCCTCGTAGGCCACGCCCGGATCCATCACCGCGCCGATGATGCGCCGCAGTTCGAGATTGGCGAGCACCTTGGTCCAGCGGATCGCCTTGGTGGCGCCGCCGGCCAGCCGGTCGGCGAAGGCGTCGACCCGGGCATCGAGCTCTTCCGGCTCGACGACGTGATTGATCAGGCCCATGCGCTCGGCTTCCACGGCCGGGATCAGGTCGCCGGTCATCAGATATTCCTTGGCGCGGGCATAGCCGATCAGCTGCGGCCACAATGCCGGCCCGCCGTCGCCGGCGACAAATCCCACCGACACATGCGGATCGCCGATCTTGGCCCGGGAGGAGGCGAAGATGACGTCGCAGAGCAGCGCCAGCGTTGCACCGAGCCCGGTGGCGTGGCCGTTGACCTTGGCGATCAGCGGCTTTTCCAGCTCCAGCATGGAGAACGCGATGCGCTTGGCCTCGCGCGCGGTCTGCTCGAACATCGCCGGCCTCGCAATGGCGTCGCGCATCCAGGGAATGTCGCCGCCTGCCGAGAAGGCGCGACCGGCGCCGGTCAGGATGATGACGTCGCTGTCGGGGTCGACGGCCACGTCATAGAAGACATGCGCCAGTTCCTCGTGCAGCAGCGCATCGGCGGCGTTGAGCGAGTCCGGACGGTTCATGGTGATCGTCAGCTTGCGCCCGTCGCGGGTGATCTTGAGCGTCTCGTAGCGGCTTTCGAGGGGGTAGGTTTTCATGGGTCTGGTCTTCCATTGTCAGGGGATAGGGCGCGGCGGTCAGCTTGCCGCGCCGGCGATGATGTCGGTCGCGCGACGCGCGCCGCCAAACAGCGCCGCGTCCGCTTGCAGCCGGCGGTAGATGCGGCCGAGCTTGTAGTCCTCGGTGAGCGCGATGCCGCCCGAGATCTGGATAAGCCGACCCGTCGCGGGGAGCACGGTGCGGGCAAGGCAGAGCCGGGCGCGGGCCACAGCTCCGGCGTCAAACGGTCCGGGCGTCTCCAGCGCGCCCGCCATTGCCATGTGCAGCGAGCGGGCTTTTTCTAGTTCGCAATAGACATCGGCAATGATGTGCTCGACCGCCTGGAAGGACGCGAGCGGCTGCTTGAACTGCTGGCGGATCTGGACATAGTCCACCGTCATCTCGAAGGCCGCCTCGAAGGCGCCGAGCCCTTCGCTCAGAAGACCGCAGATCGCCAGCGCCTCGAGTTCGTCGGCGATCGCGCGGGCGCTCTCCCCAGACGCAAGCAAGGTGAGCTGGTCCGGCTCAATCCCGCTCATCTCGAACCGCGCCGCGCCGCGCCCGTCCATCAGCCGTCCCGGACGGACGGACACTCCGGTTGCGTCGCTTGCGGCGAGATAGAGCCGCGTGGCCTCTCCGGTTCCCGTCGGGATGAGGAGATGCGTGGCCTGGTCGCCGCCGGGAACCAGCTGCGACCGGCCCTCGATCCGCCCATCTGCAGCCTCCCGGATCCCGGATTCATCCGGCAGGACCAGGGCGAATCGGGCGGTGCCCGCCAGCAGCTCCGGCATAAGGGCGGCTATCTCGGGCGAATGCTGCGCCAGCCGCGGCGCAATGAGGATATCGGCGGTCACGCTCTGGGGCAGAAGCGCCCGTCCGGCCTCCCGAAGCACGAGGCAGCACTGGTCAAGATCGGCGCCGATCCCGCCGCTGTCCTCGCCGAGCGCCATGCCCGGCCAGCCGGCGTCCACATAGGCCTGCCAGGATCCGGCGTCGGAGGACGACGCGGGCCGCTGTGCCGCTTCCTGCTCCCTGGCGAATTCGCGGGCGCTGTCGCGGAGCAGGGTGTCGGTCTCGATCTGGTCATTGCTGCGGCGCATGCGCGTCATCCTTTGAAAACGGTCCTGGCGATGATGGTTTTCTGGATCTCGTTGGTGCCGGCATAGATCGTCACCACGCGCCGGAAGAGGTGCTTCTCGGCCCAGTGCGCTGCGTAGTCGTCATTGTCGTTGGAGAGCGGCAGCCTGGCGGCCACGGCCTCCTCGCCGAGGATCTCCATCGCCAGTTCGCTGATCGACTGCTGCAATTCAGAGCCGATGACCTTGAGGATCGAGGCCTTCGCGCCCGGGTCGCGGCCGTCCGCCTCGTCGGCCAGCACCCTGAGCACGGTGATCTCGAGCGCCGCCAGCTCGGTCTCGATCATGGCGAAGCGCTCGCGGCAGTCCGCGGGCAGCCTGCCGTCGGGCTGGCGCGCGAAGCTCTTGAGCTTCTCGAATTCGCGGCGCGACTTGTGCACCTGGGCATTGTTCGTCCGCTCGTTGTTGAGCAGGAACTTGGCATAGGTCCAGCCCTGGTCGACTTCGCCGATCAGCGCATCCTCACCGAGTTCGACATCGTCGAGAAACACCGAATTGACCGAATGCGCCCCGTCGATGGTGATCACCGGCTGGACCGTCAGCCCTTTGGCGGACATCGGGACCACAAACAGCGACAGCCCGGCCTGCGGCTTCACCTCCATGTTGGTGCGCGCGAGCAGGATCATGTGATCGGCGAAATGGCCTTCCGAGGTCCAGGCCTTCTGGCCGTTGACGATCCATGTGTCGCCGGCCTTCCGGGCCGTGGTCTTGAGGCGCGCCAGATCGGACCCGGCGTCGGGTTCCGAATAGCCCTGGCACCAGAAGTCTTCGCCCGACAGGATGCCGGGAAGATAGCGCGCCTTCTGCGCCGCGCTGCCGAAACTGTAGAGCGTGGGGCCCACAAGATAGATGCCGAAGACGCTGATCGGCGGCGCGTCGGCGCGCGCCAGTTCCGATTCGAAGATGAACCGCTGGATCGGCGTCCAGCCCGGCCCGCCGAATTCCTCGGGCCAGTGATGCGCCGACCAGCCGCGCGCGTGCAGGATCCTGTTCCATTCCGCCATGATTTCGCGGGTCATGTGCAGGTGCGACCGTGTGTGGACAGCCAGATGCGCCGGCAGCATCTCCGCGATGGCCGTGCGGACATGATCCCGGAAACGCCGTTCCTCGGCTGTGAAGAATTCATCCATCGGCATGTCGTCCTGTTTGATCTCGTGGAGCAATGGACCCAACGGCGCGGGCCGGCACAAGGCGGGCGCTGGTGTTCGTCGCGGACCAATCCGCGGCAATCGCCGCGCCGGCGGCTGGATCAGCCGGATGCCGCGGCCGCCAGGAAGGGCCGCAAGGCCTCATGGTGGGTGGCCGACAGCGGCTTGGCGCTGCGGCTGTGGCCGTCGGCCAGCACCGTGACGGATTCGGCGGTCGCGGCGATCATCCCGCCGACAATGAGATGCTGGCGCATCGCCATCGAACTTCGTCCGATGCGGGTGATCGCCGTGCCGACACGCGGCGCATCGAACATCCGCACTTCCTTGCGGAAGTTCATCTCGAGTTTGACCAGGGCAAAGTAGTCGGTAGCTTCCACCAGTGGCCTGAGCTTCTGGCGCAGCAGGATGTAGCGCCCGTCGTCGAACAAGGCGCAGATGACCGAGTTGGTCACATGGTCGTTCGGATCGAGGTCTGCATGCCGCACCGTCACGTCGTGCCAGAAGGCATAGTCCGGGACGGCCGCTGTCTCTGTTGTCGTCTCCGTCATGGCAGGAGAACAATCGCACCGGCCGTGCGGCCGGCTTCAAGCTTTGCATGGGCGGCGGCGACATTGGACAGGGCAAAGCGCTCGCCGATCCGCGGCTTCATCGCCCCGGACGTCACCTGCGCGAACATTTCGTCGGCCGCTGTCTGCAGATCGGGACAGGTTCGCAGATGCGCGAAGACGCCCGGCACGGAAACGGTGAGCGAGCGCTGCGGTCCGAGATCGGCGAGCGCCACCGCGTCGAGCGGCTTGCCGACCTGGCCCAGATTGATCGCATGGCCGAATGGCTTGAGGCAGTCGAGCGAGCGGGTCAGGATGTCGCCGCCGAGCCCTTCGAACACGGCGTCCACGCCGCTCCCGCCGGTCATCTCCTTGACCGCTGCGACGAAGTCGCGGTCGTTGTAGAGAATGGTTTCGCCGCAGCCGGCTTCCCGGGCGATGTCGGCTTTCTCGGCGGATCCGACGGTGCCGATCACCCGCACGCCGAGGGACGAGGCCCATTGGCTGAGCAGCTGCCCCAGGCCGCCTGCGGCCGAATGGACCAGGATCGTCTGGCCGGCCGACAGCGGCCGCACTCGTGTCAGCAGCATGTGCACGGTCATGCCCTTGAGCATGATCGAGGCCGCCTCCTCAAACGAGAGCGTGTCGGGAATGCGCACCAGGCCTCTCGCCTTCATGATCCGCAGGTCGGCATAGGATCCGACCGGCGGGCCGGCATAGGCCACGCGGTCGCCCGTCTTGAGGGTGTCGACGTCGCTCGCGCAGGCAACCACTTCGCCGGCCGCTTCCACGCCGATGGCGCCGGGGAGGGACGGAATCGGAAACACGCCCTTGCGGTGATAGACGTCGATGAAATTGACGCCTGCCGCGTGCTGGCGGAGGAGCACCTCGCCGGGCCCCGGTTCGGCAAGCTCCACCTTGTCGCTCGAGAACATTTCCGGCCCGCCATGGGCATGGATCCGCATCTGTCTGGCAATGGTCATGGTCTGGCTCCTTATGCCCTCCTATCTCGCCGAGCGGACATCGGTGGGCAACCTGACCATTGGTCCGCAGAAGAGACCAAATCCCGCCTCCATAGACGCTGAGCGATTTGCCACAGTGGGCCCGGTTCGGCGCTCGGTGCGCCGGCCCTCACGAGGCAATGATGAACAGACCCGACGATAGACTTGAAATGACCGTGCCGGCGCTCCTTGGGTGGCAGGCGCGGCAGCGGCCGATGTCGATTGCGCTGTCGGCGCGGTCGGCGCGCGGCGACCGGCAACGCCTGGGTTACGCGCAGCTCGTCAAGCACATGGAGGCCGTGGCCGCGGGGCTTCTCGCGCAGGGCGTCTCGCCCGGCGACCGGATCGCGGTGTTTCTCGACAATGACAGCGGGCTCGAGGCGATCCTGACGGCGCTGGCCCAGTTCCGGCTTGGCGGCGTGGTGGCGCCCCTCAACACCCGCTATTCCGATTCCGAACTGTCGCACGCGCTCGCACTTGTCGATCCGGTGGCGATCGTGGCGCGGGCGGCCGATGCCGCGAGGCTTCGCGGCTTTCACGGCCACGCCCGGATGCTGATCGTCGACGGCGAGGCGGAAGGCGATGCCAACACAGCTCCGTGGCCGCGCCCCGAGGCGCATCTGGTTTACGACCTGCCGCCCATGCCCACCGATCCCGACACCCAGGCGTCGCTGCTGTTCACCTCGGGCACGACCGCGCGCGCCAAGGCGGTGATGCACACCCACGGCACCACGGTGGCCTCGGGCGTCTGCACGTCCGAGGCGATCGGTCTGAGGCCCGGGGATCTCTACCAGGGCGGATGGCCGTTCTTCACCTCGTCGGGACTCAATCTCGGCTGCGCATCCGCCTGGGCCAGCGGCGCGGGCCTCGTGTTCGAGAACATGCTCGACAATGCCGGGCGTCTCAATCTCGTCGCCAGCGAACAGTCCACCTTCTATCACGGCGTGCCGTCGGTGGTGTATTTCATGATCGAGGAGTTTGCGCGCGGCAGCTTCGACGTGTCGTCGCTGCGCCGGATCGGCTATGGCGGCTCGGCCATGCCGCTCGATGTGGTCAGGAAGATCGATGCACGCTGGCCCCATGTCGAACAGGTCCAGATCTACGGCATGACCGAAAGCGGGCCGAATGGCACGGTGCTCGAGCCGGCGCGGGCCTTCGACAAGTTCGGCTCCGTCGGCCGCGCCATGCCGCGCTGCAGGGTCGACATCATCGGCGAGGACGGCGGGTACCTGCCGCAGGGCGAGCGCGGCGAGATCCTGCTGTCAGGCCCCGCCGTGGCAAAAGGCTACTTCCGCAACCCGGAAGCCACCCAGACCGCCTTTGCCCATGGCGGCATCCGCACCGGTGATGTGGGCTATCTCGATGCCGACGGCTACCTGTTCTTCACCGACCGGCTCAAGGACATCATCAACCGCGGCGGCCTGAAGATCGCCTCCATCGCCGTCGAGGAAGTGCTGTACCGCCATCCGCTGGTGCGGGAAGCTGCCGTCGTCGCCGTGCCGCACACGGCGCTGGGCGAGGATGTCGGCGCCTGCATCGTCCCCGTCGACGGCCACGAGATCGACCTCGAGGCGCTCAAGGCCCATTGCGCCGAGAGCCTCGCCGACTACGAATGCCCGCGGCACTGGCGGGTGCTTGACGCCCTGCCGAAGAACCCGATGGGCAAGGTGCTGAAGGCCGAATTGCGCGGGCTCTTCGCGGAGCCCGCCAGGGTGTAAGGCCAGGGTTTGAGGCCAACCTCTGAGCCATGGCGCGGGTCCGGCCGATGCCGGGTCGGCTGCGTCGCCGTTCAGCCTCCGGCCGCCTCCCGCCTGGCAGCGGCGAGGCTCTTGCCGGCCACGGCGAAGTCGCGGGGTGCAAGGTCGCTCACCATGATCCGCACCTGGTCGGGACGGCAGCCGAGTGTGCGGCACAGCGCGTCGGTGACCTCTGCATACATGGCTTCTTTCTGGCTGTCGGAAAATCCTTCGAGCATCTTCATGTCGACGATGGGCATTGTGGTCTCCCGCTGTGAACTGGCCCCTGTATCCGCCACGCCGGAGCTCGCTTCGCAACGCGGGCGCTGGCCATCCCGCAAGACCATTCGCGGGAGGATAGGCCGGTCAGGCCGAGCGGCCGTGCGGGCGGGGCGGATTCTGCAGGATCCGCTCGAGCCGGTCGAGCGCGGCATCGAGATCCTCGAGCGTCGGCGGCGACCCCAGGACGATGCGGACCGCGTGCGGGATCTGGCGCCGCCCGACAACGAAGCTGTGGGTCGGCGCGATCGCAATGCCGTGGGCCGCGGCCGCGTCGACAAAGTCTTCGCTGCGCCACGGATCGGGCAGGCCGAGCCAGATATGCGGGCTGTTGGGCAGGCTGACGGCGGTGGACAGGGTCGGATAGGCCGACAGCAGCGCCACGCGGGCCTGGGCGTCCTCCTGCTGCCAGGCGACCATCTGGCGGATATGGCCGTCGCGGATCCACCTTGCCGCGATCTCCGCCTGCAGCCGCGACGAGGCGCCCGTGGACATGCCTACGCCCGACTGGCTGCGCATGACGCTTTCGGGCGGTGAGACAAGGCAGCCGACCTTCATGCCCGGACCGGCGATCCGGCCCAAGCTGGTGACGAAGTGAGTCCGGTGCGGCGCGATCGAGAAGATCGGCTGCTCCTCGTCCTGGCGCAGCGTGCCGTAGATATCGCTCTCGATAATCGGGATGTCGTATTTTTCCGCCACCTCGGCGATCGCCACGCGCCGTTCATAGGGCAGCACGGCGTTGGTCGGGTTCTGGTTGCGCGGCGTGCAGTAGATGGCCGAGATCCGCCGCCCGCTCCGGCACAGCGCCTCGAGCGCGTCGGGCAGCATGCCCTGGGCGTCCATCTCGACGCCGGCCAGCTGCCGGTCGAGGTAGCCGGCGACCGCCTTCATCCGCGGATCGGTGAGCTCTTCCGTGGCGATCGTCTGGCCGGGATGGGTGATCGTCGACAGCGCGCACATCGTCGCATGCTGGCCGCCATTGGTGACGATGATGTCCTCTGGTCTTGCGTTGATACCAGATTGGGCCAGCCAGTCCGACAGCGCCGCGCGGTGCGCATATTCGCCCTGGGTCGGGCAATTCTCAAGCACCAGCCTTGCCGCATCGTCAGAGGCGATCGCGCGCAGTGTCTCGGCCACCAGGCCCGGGATATCGGCCACCGGCACACGGTAGGTCTGCATGTCGATGAGCTTTCCGGACGTGACCCCGGATGGCGAAAATTTCGTCTTGATTTCAGCGATATAGGTTCCGCGCCCGATATGGCTGCGGACAACGCCCATCTGCTCCAGCTCGCTGTAGGCGCGCCCGACCGTGGCAATGGCGTAGCCCAGGGTGTGCGCCAGCTCGCGTTGCG
>NZ_JAUXOD010000121.1 GCF_030682515.1 Hoeflea sp.
TGGCGATCGCCTGGGGCGAGAGATCCGAGCGGCGGGCGGCGGCGCGGGCATGCGGCGCGCCGCGGCGGGCGACGGCCCGTGCCAGCGTGCTTTCCTTGAGCAGCGGATAATGGGCGATGAACGGGGCGGCGATGGCGATCGGCTCGTTGACCAGCATGTCGGCCACGTCGTCGGGCAGGCGGGGAAGCCGCGACAGCGCCGCCGAGGCGGTGCGCTTCACATCGGGGTGGGCGCCTGCGTAGAGCGGCATGAACAGGCGCGAGAAGCGGACCAGATCCTGCCGCGTCGGGCGCTCCAGGCACTCGAGCCCGCTGATCGCCGCCATCAGCACCTGGTCCTTGCGGTGGGCCGCATCGGGCCGTTCGAGATCGCGGAAATTGTCGGACACGGGCACACCTTGACTGAAACGCAACTGGACACTTCGCTCAATTTATCCCAAAAGCGTTAGCGAGCTGTTAACCAAGTCATGGCTTGATGGCCGCCAAGCAAGGAGAAGAGTGTCGAGCGTATTTCCTGTTCCACGGCGTGGGAGTTTAGAATATGGCGACAATACTGACCTTTGATGTTTCGCGCTGCCGGCGGGGTCCCGCAGAGCCGGCTCACGCCGCTGACGGCCCGGCGCGGGTGCTGATCTTCACCGGCGTCCGCCGCGAACCGCTCCATCCCCGCCCGCCGCGCCATCCCGAACCGATGTTCGAGGATCCCCTGCCCAGCCATCGCCTTCCAGGGGATCGCATTCAAGGCAATCCCCGCTACCGCGAGCCGCTTCTCAAGGACCCGGCGCCCGACAAGCCCGGCGGCCGCAAGCCCCGCCGCGGCAAGGCCGGCTAGGGCAAGGTCAGGCGCGTGTGGCATTCATAGCAGAGCAGTCCTTTTTTCGTGCCCTCTCTCCTCCGTCATCCCGGTCCCCGCGCCGGGTTCCAGCGGGCGAGCGTCGGCTGACCGGAAGACCTTTGTTTGCAAAATGAAGGGTCTCTCACCGCGCGGACGCGCGGTGGCTGGACCCCGGCGCGGGGGCCGGGGTGACGGTGACGGAAGCTGCTTGCCTCAAGTGAGATTTTGTGGGCCAGGAGGCCTTTTGTGGCCTCACGCAGGCTCTATGCGGAACGGGGCGCAGAGCGCGCCGGCGAGAAAGGCGCGGGCGGCGGGTTCGTGGCTGGGCAGCGGCGCGATGGCGCGGAGGGCGACATAGCCTTCGGGCCGGGTCAGTTCGACCAGCACCGCGCGCTCGAGCGCGGCGGGCATGACGCGGCGCAATTGCAGCATCTGCGTCGGGGTGACGAAGGCGATGTCGACATCCGTGCCGATCGAGGAGCGGTCATTCATCGAATAGGTCTCGTTCGACGAGGCGTCATAGGCCGACAGCGTCCACATCGCCACATCGCCAGAAGCGACGATGCGGACCGGGGCGGCGGAAATGTCGAAGCGGCACACCGCGGTGCGGATATGGGGATCGTCGTTGAACAGCCCCGTCGGGTTGGGTTCGTTGGCGAGCGGGAAGAAGCGGTGCGGCGCCCCCATCGCCTCCACCCGCGTCCAGGCGTCCTTGCCGGTCCATTTGGGCAGCGCCAGGATGACGACGATGTGGACGATGGCCGCCCCCACCAGTCCGATGGCGATGGCAAGCAGCACGCTACGCATCGCGGCAGCCGATCAGCGAGATGGAGGGCATGTCGAGATCGACCATGCGCGACGAGGACGCCGCGGGCGTGTCGATCAGGGTCAGGATAAAACGCACCGGGCCGCTCGCGTCCAGCCTGATCCAGTTGCCGGGTTCGGGCGTGGCGTTGACCCTGATGCTGAAGGCGCCGTCGATGCGGCGAAGCGTCGTCCAGGAGTTCAGCGTCACGGGAAACCGCGCCTCGGCCGCAAGCGGCGCATCTGCGGCGTCGGCGATCCGCAAGGTCCAGAACCGCGCCGGCGGCGTCGTTCCGGAAATCTCATAGGCACATTTGCCCGACAGCGCTGCCCCCGTCTCGTCGGCCTCGGCGGTGAACACCAGCCCCTCGGCGCGGCCGAGCAGGATGCGGCCGTCGCCGGCGCGGTGCGCCTTGGCGAAGGGATCGGCTTTCGACGTCTGCAGGTCCGGATAGGCGCTCCAGGTGCCAAGATCGATCGCGCCGAAGCCGGAGGTGGCCTTGAGCATCCAGGACGCCGACCAGGCGCCGCCGCCGAAGGCGATCACCAGCGTGAGAAGAACCAGGACGGGCAGGCGGAACACGGGCGGGGTTTTCCTTCGTCACTGCTGCGCGGCAAGGGCCGCCCAGGATGCGTCAAACCGGAGCGGCAGCGCGCCTGGCCGGCGGGCGCCGGCCGGACGTGAAGCGCCGCCACAAAACCGTGTCGTCATGAAATCTCTTCCCGCCGCCAGAAAGCCCCGTGGCCAGGCATCCCCGGATCCTTGAAGATCCGGGCTCCCGAACCGGGTCATGACTTATCATCGTTCGACGGTGTTGGGAACAAGCTCCGGCGATGTTTGCAGCGGCGCCGCGGCCAGGCGCCCGGCGGCGCCGAGCGGCTTGGCGCGCTCGAACGCATCGGCCAGATTGCGCAGGACGGTGGTGGTGTCGCGGTTGAGGCTGCGCGGCCGCTGCAGCGCCGGCAGCGCATTGCCGTCGGCGTCGGTCGCCGCACTCGCCACCAGCGGCGCCGCGCCCGGTGCCGGAAGCGGATTGTCGACGCCGGGAATGGCCCGGAGCTCGATGCCCTGGTGGGCATAGTCCATCAGCCGCTTGAAGGTCATCGCCGGCAGCGAGCCGCCGGTCATGCGGTTGGACGAGGTGTAGTCGTCATTGCCGAACCAGACCGCGGCGGTGAAATTGCCGGTGAAGCCGCAGAACCAGGCGTCGCGGTAGGCCTGGGTGGTGCCGGTCTTGCCGCCGGTCAGCACCCCGTCGACGGCCGCGCGCCGCGCCGTGCCGGCATAGGGGACGCGGGTCAGCATCTGGTTCATGGAGTTGTTGGCGGTCTCCGACAGCACCCGCTCGGCGGGCGGTTCGTCGCGGGCGAAATCATAGAGAACGTCGCCCTTGTAGTTGACGATCTGGGCGATGCCGTGGCGGCGCGACTGGACGCCGCCGGCGGGAAACACCGCATAGGCGGTGGCCTGGTCGAGCACGGTCATTTCCGAGGTGCCGATGGGAATGGTGACGTCGCGGCGGATCGGCGTCTCGACGCCGAACTTCTTGGCGATGCCCATGATCTGGCCGATCGCGTCCTCGCCGAGCTGCTCCTTGGCGAGCCGGACGGGCACGGTGTTGATCGACCGGGCGAAGGCCGACTTCATGTCGACGCGGCCGGAATAGCCGCCATTGTAGTTCTTCGGGTTCCAGTTGCCCCAGTGGATCGGCGCATCGACGATGGTGCTGTCGGGCGTCATGCCTTTTTCCATGGCGAGCGCATAGGGGAAGATCTTGAACGAGGAGCCCGGCTGCCGGAGCGCGCGCGAGGCGCGGTTGAACTGGCTTTCGCCATAGTCGCGACCGCCGACCATGGCGCGGACGGCGCCGCCGTGCTCGATCAGCACCAGCGCCGCCTGGCTCGCGCGGTAGCGCTCGCCCTCCTGGCGCAGGCTGGTCTCGACCGCGGCTTCCGCGGCCTCCTGCATGCCCGGATCGATGGTGGTGCGCACGACCAGCGAATGCTGGTCGAAGCCGCCGGCGATGCGCTTGACCTCCTCGAAGGCCCAGTCGAGGAAATAGTCCGGCGCCTCATGGTCGCCGCGGTCGATGACGCTGGCGGGATTGCGCCGCGCGCCGATGACCTGGCCCTCGGTCATCAGATTGCCCTGGACCAGGTTGGACAGCACCTCGTTGGCGCGCGCGCGGGCGGCGGGAAGGTTGATGTGCGGCGCGTAGCGGGCAGGGGCCTTGAACAGGCCCGCCAGCATCGCCGCTTCCGCGATCGAGACCTCGGTGATGTCCTTGCCGAAATAGAACTGCGCCGCCGCCGCCGCCCCGAAGGTGCCGCCGCCCATATAGGCGCGGTCGAGATAGAGCCTGAGAATTTCCTTCTTGGGCAGGTTGGCCTCGAGCCAGAAGGCCAGGAACGCCTCCTTGATCTTGCGCTCGAGCGTGCGCTCATTGGTCAGGAACAGGTTCTTGGCCAATTGCTGGGTGATGGTCGAGCCGCCCTGGACCACCGAATTGGCCTTGACGTTTTCGGTCATGGCGCGGGTCAGCCCGAAGAAGTCGATGCCGAAATGCTCGAAGAAGCGCCGGTCCTCGGTGGCCAGCACCGCCTTGACGAAATGATCGGGCAGCTGATCGACGGGAACGGAATCCTCGTGGATGATGCCGCGGTGGCCGATCTCGGTGCCGTAGCGATCGAGGAAGGTGACGGCGAAATCGTCGCGCGCCTGCCAGTTGCCCGAGGTCTCCTCGAAGGCCGGCAGCGCCAGCGCCAAGAGCAGCACGAAGCCCGCGGTGCCCGCATTCATGCCTTCGCCGGCGACCTCGAACACGGCCTTCCAGACGCCACGGGTGCGGAAGCGGCGGAAGAAGATGGTGATCTCCTCCCAGATCTCGCCCACACGGAACCCGGCGTTCCAGATCGACGAATCGATCCAGGAATCGATGCGGAGCAAAAAATTGGAGCGCTTGCGCGGCCTGTCTTCCTGGTTGAACGGGTCTTGCACGGGTCTCGATCCATTGCGGTCGGCGGCGGTCTCGGCCATCCACAGGTTGCCTGGTGCGCCGTGGGTGACGGCGCCGCGGATTTCGCCCCTGTGGCCTATGCTTTTGGCCGATTTTCGTTCAAAGGACAAGCCGGACAAGCGCGCGCAGGCGTCGCGACATGCAAATAAGGATAACTGCCATGGGCGCCAAGCCCTTCTGGGTCACCAAGCAGCTTGACGAGATGACGGCAGTCGAATGGGAAAGCCTGTGCGACGGCTGCGGCCGCTGCTGCCTGAACAAGCTCGAGGACTGGGACACCGGCGAGATTGCCTGGACCTCTATTGCCTGCCGCCTGCTTGATGGCGAGACCTGCCGCTGCAAGGACTATTCCAACCGCCAGGCGACCGTGCCCGACTGCATCGGACTGACGCCCGACCAGGTCGAGACCATCACCTGGCTGCCGCCCACCTGCGGCTACCGGCTCGTGGCCGAAGGTTCCGATCTCTACTGGTGGCATCCGCTGGTCTCGGGCGATCCCGACACCGTGCACGAGGCGGGCGTCTCGGTGCGCGGCCGGACGCTAAGCGAGGCCGACATCCCGGTCGAGGATTTCGAGGACTACCTGGTCGAATGGCCGGGCGAGGAGCCGTAGGCGCAGGCTGCCGCGGCTGTGCGATCATGACGGCGAGCGCTGCCGGGAACAGCACGAAGAAGCCACAGATCCGAAGCGTCATCAACAGGATGAAGACCGGAAACGGCCAGGCGACCCAGAGCGCCGGGCGGTTCGAGGCTGAGGTCGCGATGGGTCGCGAAAAAGGCGGATGGCAGGCCCGGGTGGCCGGACGCGCAACGGCGCAGGTCGCGCGCGGGAACAAGCCGGGCCGACGCGCGTTATGGACATGTGAGTTCAAACCGGAGGCTTCCCCATGATCCAATGGATCCTGATCCTGCTGATTGTCGCGGCCGTGGCCGGCCTGCTCGGCTTCGGCCGCCTGTCGGGCGCGGCCCTGAGCGGCGCCAAGCTGCTGATCGGCATCGTGCTGGTGCTGTTCCTGCTGGCCGTGCTCGGCATCATCGCCATCGCCTGACGCCACGACCTTCCCCCTGCCGTCCCTCGCCCCGGGGACGGCGCCCGCGCTTCACCCTGAAAAGGCTGAAGCCACCTGAACCGCCGGAGAGAGATCTCTGGCGGCTTTTTTTGTGTGCCCTCATCCGTCTGCGGCGGTTCACGAAACCGCCGCATCCACCTTCTCCACGGGTGGGAGAAGGGAGGGGTGCCCGGCGGCGGGTCCGGTGCATGGAGATTCTGAGAATATAGGAAAATAATCCTTGACGGTGTGACGGGGCTCTGGTAGGATTATGCCATCGTCACAGAAGTGCGCCTGACGAGCTCTGGCCCGGAGGCCGGGTTCTGTGGACCGGATATGATCTGCGACAAGCGCCTGCGGCTCGGCCCGGGCGCTTTTTTTGGCCGTCGGGCCGATGTCAGGGATTTCGCGAGGACAGGATGACCGGGAGCTTTGAGGCCTTGGGGCGGGGGATTGTGTCCGCGATCGAGACCCCTGTGGGTCGGGAGAGTGGTCAATTCCCCGCGGCCTCGACCGAGGCGGCGTTGATCGATCTCGTGGTCGAGATGGTGCTGGCGCTCGAGCCGCTGGAACACAAGCAGCACGCCTCGGGCGACGGAGATGCGATGGCGCCCTTGGATGCGCCAGATCCGCCGAGTGCGTTGGAGCACGCCGATGCGCCGGCAGCCGGAAGCGCGGGCGCCGCGAAGCTGGTGGCCCCGACGCTGGTGGCCCCGACGCTGGTGGCTGAGAGCACGCAGAGGATGCTGGCGCAGATGCGCGCCGTGCTCGACCGCGAGGCGGCAAGGCTCGGCGTCGATGGCGCCGAGGGCAAGGCCGCAGTCGACCAGGTGTCGCTGATCGCCCGCACGCTCGAGAAGATCGACCAGATGGAGCGGCTGATCGCCGAGGACCAGGCGCGCGCCACGGCACGCACGCTCAGCGCCGACGAGCGCGAGCAATTGAGGCAGACCGTGCGCCAGCTCATCCTCGCCGCCGCCGAACGGCTGGCGGCGGAGCGGCGGGTGGATGAGGCCGGCGGGGCCGGGGTGGCCGAAGTGGCGGGCGACGTTGCGCAGGTCCCTGATGCGGGAGGCAAGCATGTCTCTGCAGCCCGGGACAAGTCCCCTGATCCGGCAGACGCCGGGTCGCTGGATCCCGGACCGGGTCCGGGGTGACGTGGCGGGTTAAGTGCCTTTGAAACGGGTGCGCTTGTTGAACGGTGAGCGGAAGGGCGCGGCATGATCCTGCGGTCGATGACGGTGGCGCTGTGCTGCGGGGTTTGGACCCGGCCAAAGCCCTATCGCGCGCGGCGTGTTCATGCGGTGATGGCTGGGGCGCTGCGGCGCGGGCCGCGCACCAGCGGAGCGGGCGAGGTCCGCGAAGACTACGAGGCCCGCGAGGCGGGCGATGCGGCAGGGGCGCAGGAAAGATTTGATGCCGCGCGGATGGGCGCGCAGATCGGCGTCTCCGGGGCGGCCGGCCTGGGTGGTGCGCGCGGCGTGCGGGTCGTGGCCGGGGCTGCGGAACTGACAGCGGTGCCGGGACCCGCCGGACTGCTGGCACTCTTTGGCGCGGCGGCGGCCGGTGGCGCGGAGAGCGTCGCCGACCTTGTGGCGGCGCATATATTGCGGTTCGACGACCAGGCGCTGATCGCCCAGGCCCATGACTGGCGGCTGCTGGCGCGGCCAGATCAATTGCCGCCCGAGGGCGACTGGCGCACCTGGCTGATGATGGGCGGGCGCGGCTCGGGCAAGACCCGCGCCGGGGCCGAATGGGTGCATGCGCTTGCCACGGGCGAGATCGGCGGCCTTGGCAGGGATGGCCGCATCGCGCTGGTGGCGGAAACCTTTGGCGATGCCCGCGAGGTGATGATCGACGGCGTGTCGGGGATTTTGGGCGTGGCGCGCGACCAGCGTCCGGCCTTCGAGGCGACGCGGCGCCGGTTGGTGTGGCCCTCGGGGGCGGTGGCGCAGATGTTCTCGTCCGAAGATCCCGAAAGCCTGCGCGGGCCGCAATTCGATCTGGCCTGGTGCGACGAGCTCGGCAAATGGCGCCATGCGCGCGAGACCTGGGACATGCTGCAGTTCGCGCTGCGGCTGGGCACGGCGCCGAGGCAGCTTGTGACGACGACTCCGAGGGCGACGCCCTTGATGCTGGCGCTGGTCAAGGATCCCGCCACGCGGGTGACGCGGATCAGGACCGAGGACAATGCGGCGCATCTGGCGGCGGGGTTTCTCGAGGCGATCCGGGCGCGCTACGGCGGCACGCGGCTCGGGCGGCAGGAGCTCGACGGCGAGCTGATCGCCGACCGCGAGGACGGGCTGTGGCGGCGCGACCAGATCGAGGCGCTGACGGTGCGCAACCACGGGCTGCTCTCGCGCATTGTCGTGGCGGTCGATCCGCCGGCGTCAGGCGAGGCGAAATACTCCTGCTGCGGAATTGTCGTGGCCGGCCTCGGTCCGGACGGCCGCGCTGTGGTGCTGGCCGACGGTTCGGTCGAGGGCGCGAGCCCGACAGGCTGGGCTGAGGCGGTGGTGCGGCTCTACCGGCGGTTTGACGCCGATTGCGTGGTGGCCGAGATCAACCAGGGCGGCGACATGGTGACGAGCGTGCTGAGGACCGTCGAGCCGTCGCTGCCGGTCAAGACCGTGCGGGCGACGCGCGGCAAATGGCTGCGCGCCGAACCGGTGGCGGCCCTTTATGAGCAGGGACGGGTGGTCCATGCCGGCCATTTCGCGAGCCTCGAGGACCAGATGTGCGATTTCGGCCCGGACGGGCTCTCCTCCGGCCGCTCGCCCGACCGGCTCGACGCGCTGGTCTGGGCGCTGACCGAGTTGGTGTTGGGCCGCAGGAGCGAGCCGCAGGTCAGGCATTTGTGAGGTGGTCGGAAGTTCGGGGACGGTTTATTTTTTCGGGCGTTGCCCAAAAAAGTAAACCGTCCCCGACATCCGGCGCGGAATCAGACAGGATCGGGCTTGAGGCAATGGCGACGGGCGGCAAGGATGGATCTGGAGTCAGAAGCAGGCATCGCCGCGGTGCTGGCGGGCTATGCCGCCGCCGGGGCAGAGTGGATCGCGCGCTCGGACGGGTTGAGTCCAGACGAAATCTACCAATCTGTGGCGGACCTGCTGCCGGTCCATGCGGCACGCATCCTGGATTTGGGGGCTGCGACCGGACGCGATGCGGCCTGGCTCGTCCGAAAGGGACACCGAGTCACCGCAGTGGAGCCGGTTGCTAACCTCAGGCAAGCCGGACAGAGGCTTCATCCGGAGGCAGGCATCGACTGGATTGATGATCGATTGCCGATGCTTGAGCGGATGGGGCCGAAAGTCTTCGACTGCGTGCTCGCCAATGGCGTGCTGCATCATCTGGACGCGGTTGCGCAGGAGAGGGCGGTGGCCCGGATGGCGGGACTGCTCGCGCCCGGCGGGCTGCTGATCGCGGCGCTCAGGCATGGTGCCGGCCCGAAGGACCGTCCGGTCTGGCCGGTCGATGTGGCGGCGCTGGTCGCCGTGGCGCAGGCGAGCGGGCTGGACCTCACGCGGCTTGTGGAGACGGGCTCGATCCAGCCACAGAACCAGGACCTCGGCGTGACCTGGACCTGGCTGGCGCTGAGACGGGCCGCGCCGCAGGTGCGGCATTTGTGAGCGGGCGCGTTTGCGAGGTTGCGAAGCGCGGGCGAAGGGTGAATCAGGATCACGCAGTCAAGACCGAAAGGAAGCGCCATGATTCGCCATATCGTGTTTTTCAGCGTCCGCGACCCGGCCGATCGCGACCGGGTGGAACAGGGCCTCAAGCTGCTGGCCGCGATCCCCCAGGCACGGAATTTTGAAGTCGGCCGCAATCTCGCCCGGGATGCGATCTCGGAGCCTGTGGATTTCATCGTCTATTGCGAATTCGACGACGAGGCGGCGCTGGCCGCTTACAAGGCCGATCCGCTCTACCAGCGCTCGATCGACGTGGTACGGCCCTTGAGGGAGCTCAGGATTGCCGCAGATTTTGTGAGCGCAGGACCGGCCGCCCGCGACTGAGGCGGCCGCGACCGGCGGCACCGGACCGATGACATGCTCAACCCCGCCCGGGTCTCCCTGGCGGGGTTTTTGATTCCGGCTTTTGAAAGGGTGAAACCATGGCATTCGGATTGAGGCTTCCCTGGACCCGCACTGCTTCGTCACGACCGCCCGCGGCCAAGAACTGGCTGCCGGGCGCGATCGCAGCACTTGCCGACGGCGACGGCGCGCGCTGGAGCGGGCGCAGCTACGGGGGCCTGGCGCGCGAGGGCTTCATGCGCAACCCGGTCGCGCACCGTGCCGTCCGGATGATCGCCGAGGCCGCGGCTTCCGTGCCCTTCGTGGTGTTCGACCAAGGCCGCGAGCAGGAGCGCCATCCGGTCATGGACCTGCTGAACCGTCCCGACCCGAACGGCGCGGGCTCGGGCTTCTTCGAGACGCTCTACGGGCACCTGGTGCTCGCGGGCAATGCCTGGATCAACCCGGTCGGAGCGGGCGGCCGGATCGCCGGGCTGCAGCTGCTCCGGCCCGACCGCATGCGGGTGATCGAGGGACCGGACGGCTGGCCGGTGGCCTATGAGCACCAGGCGGGCGGCCGGCGGCAGCGCTTTCAGGCCCAGCCCGAGGAGGGGCCGGGGCTCTTGCATTTGAAGCTGTTTCATCCGCTCGACGATCATCTGGGGTTTGCGCCGCTCGAGGCGGCGCTGATGGCGCTGGATCTGCACAATGCGGCGATGAGCTGGAACAAGGCGCTTTTGGACAATTCCGCCCGGCCCTCGGGCGCGCTGGTCTACCAGCCCAAGGACGGCGGCAACCTGACGCCCGAGCAGTATCAGCGGCTCAAGGCCGAGCTCGAGGACGGCTACCAGGGCGCGCGCCGCGCCGGGCGGCCGATGCTGCTCGAGGGCGGGCTCGACTGGAAGGCGATGGGGCTCACGCCCCGCGACATGGATTTCATCGAGGCCAGGAACGGGGCGGCGCGCGACATAGCCTTAGCACTCGGCGTGCCGCCGATGCTCTTGGGCATTCCCGGTGACCTGACCTACGCCAACTACCAGGAGGCCAACCGCGCCTTCTGCAGGTTGACCGTGCTGCCGCTGGTGGGCCGCACGGCGGCCGCGCTGACGGCCTGGCTGCAGCCGGTTCATGGCGCGGGGCTGAAGGTCGACTACGACGCCGACCGGCTGCCAGGGCTGTCCGTCGAGCGCGACGCGCTGTGGGCGCGCCTCGGTGCGGCCGATTTCCTGACGGACGAGGAAAAGCGCGAAGCCGTGGGATATCAAAGTGTTGCGGGCTGAACCGGACTCAAGTCCGAAGGCACTTGAATCAGGTTCTGAACGCAGGCTCTCGGTCAGGCAGGGAGGCGAGGCAATGTCGGACATCACTCCGGACCATTCCATGCTGGCGATGCGGATCGCCGGCGCCATCGCCGGGGCGCTGGTCTCGCTCGCCTACATGATGCCCAAGGGCGCGCGGGAAGCTGCGGCGCGGGCGATTGCCGGCTTCATCTCCGGCCTGGTCTTCGGCGCCCCGGCGGGCGTGGCGCTGGCGCAGTGGATGGGGGTGAGCGATCTGCTCTCGCCATCCGAGATCCTGCTCACCGGATCGGCGGCGGCGAGCCTGACGGCCTGGTGGGCGCTCGGCGCGCTGGCGCGGATCGCCGCAAGGACCGGGCGGGGACGGGGCGGTTAGAATTTCCAAACACTTTAATTGGGCGGGATGGCGGCGGTGACTTGCCTCCCCCTTGAGGGGAGGCGGGCGATTGGCTCGGCGCAGCCGAGACAGAGCCGGTGGGGGTTACGACCTAACCATCTGTCTCAGCGCGTGAAGTTTACCCCCACCCCAACCCCTCCCCTCAAGGGGGAGGGGCTTAGGGCCTGCAGCCTCTAATCACCATCGAAATCATTTCACGAAAGGACATCCCATGGCTGCGAGAGCACTGCCGGGACGGCAGCGAAAACGTGTTGATCTGGCTTTGGAGGACGTGAGCGGGGACGGCAGTTTCTCGGGCTATGCGAGCCTGTTCGGCGCGGTCGATCTCGGCCGCGACGTGATCGAGCCCGGCGCCTTCGCCGCCTCGCTCAAGCGCCGGGGAGCGGGCGATGTCCGCATGCTCTACCAGCACGACCCGGACCAGCCGATCGGCCGCTGGCTGTCGATCCGCGAGGACGCGCGGGGCTTGCATGTCGAGGGCAAGCTGTCGCTCGGCGTGGCTCGGGCGCGGGAGGTGCATGAGCTGATGAAATCCGGCGCGCTCGACGGCCTGTCGATCGGCTTCCAGACAGTTCGCGCCCGAACCGAGGCCAAGGGTGGGGTGCGCCGGATCCTGAGCGCCGATCTCTGGGAGATCTCGGTGGTGACGTTTCCGATGCAGCCGGGCGCGCGGGTGACCGCGGTCAAGGCCGCGGCGGATGCGCCGCTCACCGTGCGCGACCTCGAACACCGGCTCACGCGGGATGCGGGGCTGACCAGACGCCAGGCGCGCGGGCTGATTGCCCGCGGCCATGGCGGCCTTCCGGACAGGCGGGATGCTGGCCCGGAGGTTCTCAAACGCCTGGAACTCAAGCTCAGAACCCTGACCGGGGCGCTGGCGGGTTCCGCCCCATCCACCGAATTCACCCTGTTGAAAGGACGACCCATGACCAGTCAGTCGAAAACCCGAACCCGGCGCGCGCCGGAAACCAAGAGCGTCGACGCCGATATCGCCGACGCCTTCGAGGACTTCATGTCCGCCTTCGAGCACTACAAGCAGACCAATGAGCAGCGGCTCGCCGAGATCGAGCGTCGCGGCGGCGCCGATGTGCTGTTTGAGGAAAAAATGGCCCGCATCGACCAGGCGCTCGACGAGCAGAAGCGCACGAT
Source organism: Hoeflea sp. (assembly GCF_030682515.1). Taxonomy (GTDB): domain Bacteria; phylum Pseudomonadota; class Alphaproteobacteria; order Rhizobiales; family Rhizobiaceae; genus Hoeflea. The sequence continues at coordinate 12,559 of NZ_JAUXOD010000121.1, forward strand.
GGATGCGCTCATCGTCAAGCGCGCCCGCCCCGATCTCGGACATGGCGGCGGCTCGGCGCCGAGCGCGGTGCGCCAGGCCTTTGACGCCTATGTGCGGCGCGGCGACGAGGCCGGGCTGCGCCAGGGCGAACTCAAGGCCATGTCGGTGGGCAGCGATCCCGATGGCGGCTACCTGGTGCCTGACGAACTCGACACCGAGATCGGCCGCAGGCTTTCCGAACTCTCGCCGATCCGCTCGATTGCGACGGTGCGGCAAGTGTCGGGCGCGGTGCTGAAGAAGCCGTTTGCATTGAACGGCATGGCCACGGGCTGGGTGGGCGAGACCGCCGCGCGGCCGCAGACGGCCACGCCGCAGCTGACCGAGCTGCAGTTTCCGACCATGGAGATCTACGCCATGCCGGCCGCCACCGCCTCGCTGATCGAGGACGGCGCGCTCGACATCGAGGGCTGGATCGCCACCGAAGTGGAAGCCGCGTTTGCCGAGCAGGAGGGCGCGGCCTTCGTCGCGGGCGACGGGATCAACAAGCCGCGCGGTTTCCTCGACTATCCCAATGTCGCGGACAGCGCCTGGACCTGGGGCAACCTCGGCTTCATCGCCACCGGGGCTGCGGGCGCCTTCGGGACCAACCCGTCCGACCGGTTGATCGAGCTGATCTATGCGCTCAAAGCCGGGCACCGGCAGAACGGTCGCTTCGTGATGAACCGCAAGACCCAGGCCCAGATCCGCAAGTTCAAGGATGCGGACGGCAACTATCTCTGGATGCCGCCGGCGGGCGCAGGCCAGGCGGCCTCGCTGATGGGCTTCCCGGTGGTCGAGGCCGAGGACATGCCCGACATCGCCACGGGGGCGCTGTCATTGGCCTTCGGCGATTTCCGCCGCGGCTATCTGGTGGTCGACCGGACGGGCGTGCGCATCCTGCGCGATCCCTATTCGGCCAAGCCCTATGTGCTTTTCTACACCACCAAGCGTGTGGGCGGCGGGGTGCAGAATTTCGAGGCGATCAAGCTTCTGAAATTCGCCGCCTGATCAAAGCCCGAAGTTTCGAGACATTCCTCTCCCGGTTTTCCGGGGGAGGGATCCCGACACCTTCACGCCAAACTCCCGGAGACCGCCATGACCCTGATCCAGACCGATCCGCCCTTGGCGGAGCCGGTGACGCTTGCCGAACTCAAGGCGCATCTGCGGATCGATGCTGCCGACGAGGACGAGCTTCTCGAAGGCCTGATCCGGGTTGCCCGCGCGCATCTTGAAGCCGTGGCCGGCGTGGCGCTGATGAGCCAGGGGTTCCGGCTGTTGCTCGATGACTGGCCGCGGGGATCGGTGATTCAGCTCATGAAAACCCCGGTTCAAACCATTGACGGGATTCTGGTTTATGACGCTGACGGGGTGGCGCAGGATCTCGCGCTCTCCGACATGCTGCTCGACGCCACGGCGCGCCCGGCGCGACTGGTGATCAAGGAGCGGCCGCGGCCGGGCCAGCCGATCAACGGCATCGAGATCGAGTTCACCGCGGGCTTCGGGTCGGCGCTGGAAGTGCCGCCCGAACTCAAGCGGGCGATCCTGGTGCATGCCGCGCATCTTTATGAGTTCCGCGGCGCGGTGACGCTCGCCATGCAGCCGGCTTCGATCCCGCCGGGCTACGACCGGCTGATCGCGCCCTGGCTGAGGCGGGGGCTGTGATGGGCGGGCTGTTTGTCGATCCGGGCCTGCTCAGCGCGCGGCTGTCGCTGGAAACGCCCGAAGAGCGGCCCGACGGGCAGGGCGGCATGACCGAGGGCTGGGTGCCGGTGGCGAGCCTGTGGGGGCGGATCGAGCCGCTCGGGGCGCGCCCGGACGAGATCGCCGGAGCGGCGATTGCGATGATCGCCCACCGCGTCACCATCCGCCACCGCGAGGATGTTCGCCACGCCATGCGCTTTGTCCACCGGGGCCGAAACCTCGTCATCCGCGCGGTGCGCGATCCCGACGAGAGGCGCCGCTACCTGGTCTGCGACTGCGAGGAGGTGATGCCATGAGCGCCAATCACTTGCAGAGTGCGGTGGTCGAGCGGCTCGCCGGCGATCCCGATGTGACCGCGATCGCCGGCGCCGGCCGGATCTTCGACCGGCAGATCACCCGCGCCGAGCCGCCTTACCTGGTGCTGGGCGAGATGACGACATCGGATTTTTCGACCGGCGACGGCGCCGGAAGCGAGCACCGGTTCGAGATCGAGGCCTGGAGCAAGGACAACGGCCGCAGGCAGGCGGCAGCGCTGGCCGACGCCGTGCGCGCGGCGCTGCATGACGCCGATCTCGCGCTTGCCGGCGCGGTGCTGATCAATCTCCGCCACGAGCGCACGGTGAGCCGGCGTGCGCCGAAGTCTGGCCTGCACGTGGCGCGGCTCAGGTTCCGCGCGGTGACCGAGCCGTGAGCGCGAGTGCCGCGATCCCCCATTTTCCAGAGCATGAAAGGACACGCCGATGACGGCCCAGAAAGGCAAGGACCTGCTCATCAAGATCGATGATGACGGGGCATATGTGACCATCGCTGGCCTGCGCGCCCGACGGTTGGCGTTCAACGCGCAGGCCGTCGACATCACCGACGCGGAATCGGCAGGGCGCTGGCGTGAGCTGCTCGGCGGCGCGGGCGTGCAGCGCGCCTCGCTGTCGGGCGGCGGGCTGTTCAAGGACCAGGCAAGCGACGCGCTGGCGCGCGCGGTGTTCTTCGCCACCGAGATCCGCGGCTGGCAGGTGGCGATCCCCGACTTCGGCACCGTCACCGGCCCGTTCCAGATCACGGCGCTTGAATATGCCGGGCGGCACGACGGCGAGATGAGTTTCGAGATCGCGCTCGAATCCGCTGGCGCACTCTCTTTCGCCGCCCTGTGAGGCGGGCGATGGGTGTTCATCCCAACCGCCGCCGCGGCGAGATCGCGGCCACCTTCGATGGCGAGACGCGGCTCCTGTGCCTGACGCTTGGCGCGCTGGCCGAACTCGAAAGCGCCTTTGGCGTCGGCAATCTCGCCGAGCTTGCGGGCCGCTTCGAGGCGGGGCGGCTGTCGGCGGGCGACATCATCCGCGTCCTCGGCGCCGGGCTTCGCGGCGCGGGCAATGCGTTCAGCGACGAGGACGTGGCGGTCATGTCGGTCGAGGGCGGGGCAGCGGGCTTTGCCCGGATCGCCACGGAGTTGCTGTGGGTGAGCTTCGGCGGCGCCCTCGAAATCAGCTCATCCCCAGATCGGGAGGACCGGGCCACGCCTGCGGGCAGGCCGGAAAACCCTCCCGGGCCGCAGGCGGAAGCTTGGTGACGGAGCCGGACCGGACGTTTTTCCCCTGGGCGTCCGTGATCCGCTTCGGCCTCGCCCGCCTGCGGCTGCCCCCTCACGCCTTCTGGCGCCTGAGCCTGGTCGAACTGACGGCGCTGATCGACGCCGGAGACTTGCCGGCGATGGCGACGCGCCAGGGACTTGAGGCGCTGATGGCGCAGTTTCCGGACACGGCACTGAAAAAGGAGCCCGACGATGACCGATGAGCCGAACCTGAATGTGAGCGTCGAGCTCGATCTCAACGGCGCCGACCGGGCGCTCGACGAACTCCGCGACAAGGCAGATGCCTTTGGCGGCACGCTGTCCGGCGCCTTGAAGGCGGCCACCGTCGACGGGCGCGCGCTCGACGACGTGCTGCGCACGCTCGGCACCCGCATGGTGGGCATTGCGCTCGACGCGGGCATGAAGCCGCTCGAGCAGTTGATCAGCAGCTCGATTTCCGGGCTCACGGGAAGTCTCGGCCGGGTGCTGCCCTTCGCCAAGGGCGGCGTGCCGGGCAGGCTCACCGCTTTCGCCGACGGCGGCGTGGTGGGCGGGCCCTCCTATTTCCCGATGGCGGGCGGCGAGGTGGGCCTGATGGGGGAGGCCGGCGCCGAGGCGATCCTGCCGCTCAGCCGCGGGCCTGACGGCAGGCTCGGAGTGGCCGCCGGCGGAAGCGGCCAGGCGGTGCATGTGACGTTCAACGTGACGACGCCGGACGTGGCGGGCTTTGCCAAATCCGAGGCGCAGGTCAGCGCCATGCTGGCCCGCGCGGTCGGCCGCGGCCGGCGCGGGTTGTGAGCGGGAGGAGACGGCCATGAGCAACGGTTTTCACGAAATTCGGTTTCCGCTGCGGTTGTCGCTGGGCGCCAGCGGCGGGCCGGGGCGGCGCACCGACATCGTGGCGCTGTCGAATGGCGGCGAGACGCGCAATGCGCGCTGGGCCGATGCAAGGCGGCGCTATGACGCGGGCACCGGCCTGCGCGGGCTCGAGGATCTCTATGAGCTCACCGCCTTTTTCGAGGCCCGGCGCGGCCAGCTCCATGGCTTCCGGTTTCGCGATCCGGTCGATCACGCCTCGGCGCCGCCGGGGCAGGCGGTGACGTCCATCGACCAGCCGATCGGCACCGGCGACGGGGTGAGGACCCTGTTCGCGCTGTCCAAGACCTATGCCGACGCAGGCGGCGCGACGGTGCGCCGGATCGAAAAGCCGGTGGCCGGCAGCGTCGTGGTGGCGGTGGGCGGCGTGAGCCTCGCTTCGGGCGCCTATTCCGTCGACAGCGCCACGGGGCTGGTGACGTTTGCCCCCGGCCTGACGCCGGCGCCCGGCGCGCCTGTGACGGCGGGCTTCGAGTTCGACATCCCGGTGCGCTTTGGCACCGACCGCATCGAGATCAGCCTGGCGGCGTTCAAGGCGGGGTCCGCGCCCTCCGTGCCCCTGGTGGAGATCAAGCCATGAGAGACTTTCCGAGCGCACTCACCGCCCATCTCGCCCAGACCTCGACCACCACCTGCCACGCCTGGCGGTTGACGCGGGCGGATGGTCTGGTGCTGGGGTTCACCGAGCATGATCATGACCTTGAATTTGCCGGCACGGTGTTTTCCGCCGCCACCGGGTTTCGCGCGAGCGAGGTGGAATCGGGCCTGGGTCTCGAGGCCGACGCCGCCGATGTGGCGGGCGCCTTTTCGGACGAGGCGATCAGCGCCGACGATCTGGCGCTCGGCCGCTATGACGGCGCGCGGGTGGAGGCCTTTCTGGTCAACTGGCAAAGCCCCGCGGACCACGCGCTGCTGTGGGTCCGGGACCTGGGCGAGGTGCGGAGCGCCGGCCCGGCTTTTGCGGTGGAACTGCGCAGCCTGGCGGCCCGGCTCGACCAGCCGCGCGGACGCCTCTATGGCAGCCGCTGCGACGCTGATCTTGGCGACGGGCGATGCGCCAGGGACATTTCAGCGCCGCCGTTCCGGATGGGCGCAACCATCGTGGCAGTGCCCGACGAGATGACGCTGGTTGCGAGCGGGCTTGGCGACCGGCCGGCGGGCTGGTTCGGGGGTGGCCGCCTGAGGTTCCTGACCGGTCTGCTTGCCGGGCTGACGGCGGACATTTCGGCCCACGGCATCGAAGCCGGCGGCGCGCGGCTGGAGCTGTGGTCGCCAATGGCGCGGCTGCCATCGCCCGGCGACGGGCTCGAGGTCACGGCGGGCTGCGACAAATCCTTCGACACCTGTCGAGACAAATTCGCCAACATCCTCAACTTTCAGGGGTTTCCTTTCCTGCCTGGCAGCGATTTCGCCTATGGCTACGCCGATGCGGACACGGTCCATGACGGCCGGCCGATCGTGCCATGAGCGGCGACGACCAGGGCGCGCGCGTGGTCGCGGCGGCGCGGGCCTGGATCGGCACGCCCTACCGGCACCAGGGCGCGCGCAAGGGTGTGGGCTGCGACTGCCTGGGTCTGGTGCGCGGCGTCTGGGCCGAGATCATGGGCCGCGAGGCGGAACGGCCCGGAGCCTATGCGCCCGACTGGGCCGAACGCGGGTGCTCCGACCGGCTGATCGAGGCGGCGCTCCGGCATTGCGGTCCGGCGATCCCCCTGGCCATGGCGGGGGCCGGGGACATCATCCTGTTTCGCTGGCGCGACGGTGTGTCGGCCAAGCACGCGGGCATTCTTTCGGACGCCGACCATTTCATCCACGCCTACGAGGCCGCGGGCGTCATCGAGAGCGCGCTGGTTCCCTCCTGGCGGCGGCGGATCGCGGTGGTGCACCGGTTTCCGAACCCGGCCTGAACATCTTCTCTCCAAGTTTCCGACAAGCGAGATCCCGATATGGCGACTATCCTCTTGCAGGTGGCGGGCGCGGCGCTCGGCGGCGTCTTCGGGCCGGTGGGCACGGCCATCGGCTCCGCCCTGGGTGCTACGCTCGGCGGCATGATCGACACGAGCCTCATCAACTCCACCCGCACGATCCGCGGCCGCGGCCTGAGCGGCGCGCGGATTCCCTCGGCCGACGAGGGCGCTCCCATCTTGAGGGTGCATGGATCGATGCGCGTCGCCGGCGCGCTGATCTGGGCGACGCGGTTCGAGGAGACGGTGACGCGGGAGCGCCAGGGCGGCAAGGGCCGGGGTCCAAAAGTCGAGACCTATAGCTATCACGCCAATTTCGCGCTTGGCCTGTGCGAAGGGCCGATCGCCTCGATCCGCCGGGTCTGGGCTGACGGGCGCGAGCTGGATCTCGAAAGTCTCGACATGCGGGTCTACCGCGGCACCGCGGCGCAATTGCCCGACCCGCTGATCGAGGCCAAGCAGGGCGCGGGCAGGGTGCCTGCCTGGCGCGGGCTCGCCTATGTGGTGTTCGAGCGGCTGCCGCTCGATGCCTTCGGCAACCGCATCCCGGTGCTGCAGTTCGAGGTGGTGCGCCCGGTGGGACAGCTGGAAGCCGCCATCAGGGCGGTGGCGGTGATCCCCGGCGCCACGGAGCACGGCTATGCCACCACGCCGGTGCGCGAGACGCTGGGCCCGGGCGCGGTGCGCGTGCTCAACCGCAACATGCGCCAGGCCTCGACCGACTGGACCCAGTCGATGGACGAGCTGCAGGCGCTATGCCCCAATCTCACATCGGTGGCGCTGGTCACTTCCTGGTTCGGCGACGATCTGCGCGCGGGCCATTGCCGGTTCCGTCCCGGCGTCGAGGTGGTGGCGCGGCAGGGCGAGACGCGGCCATGGAAAGTGGGCGGGCTCGATCGCACTGGCGCGCATCTGATCAGCTTGAACGATGGCGGCCCGGCCTATGGCGGCACGCCCGATGACCGGGCGGTGATCGAGGCGATCGGCGATCTCAAAGCGCGCGGGCTCTCGGTGGTGCTCTATCCCTTCGTGCTGATGGACGTGCCGGCCGCCAACGGCCTTGCCGATCCGAACGGCGCAGCCGAACAACCGGCCTATCCCTGGCGCGGACGCATCACCGCAAGCCCGGCGCCGGGGCGCGCGGGCACGCCGGACCGGACGGCGGCGATGCGGACCCAGATTGCGGCGATGAGCGGCGGGATGGCGCCCGCGGATTTCACCGTTGCGGGGGACGCTGTCTCCTGGGCCGCGGGCGACGAAGGCTATCGCCGCTTCGTGCTGCATCATGCGGCGCTGGCGCTGGCCGCGGGCGGCGTCGACGGCTTCGTCATCGGATCGGAAATGACCGGGCTCACGCGATTGCGCGACGAGGCCGGCGCCTTCCCCTTCGTCGAGGAGCTGATCGCGCTGGCGGACAACGTCAAGACGATGCTCGGGCCCGCCACCACCGTGACCTATGCCGCCGACTGGACCGAATATGCGGGCTACCGGCCCGACGACGGCTCGGGCGACGTCTTGTTCAATCTCGATCCGCTGTGGGCGCATCCGGCGATCGGCGCTGTCGGCATCGACAACTACATGCCGCTGAGCGACTGGCGCGACGGCGACCGGACCACAGGCAACCCCGATGGCGCGCGGTTCGCCAATGATGCCCGGGCCATGGGCCGGGCGATCGCCGGGGGCGAGGGTTATGACTGGTACTATGCCAACAAGGCGGGACGCGATGCCCGCGCGCGGCTGCCGATCAGCGACGGACTCGCCGGCGAGGATTGGGTCTACCGGGTCAAGGACTTGCGCGGCTGGTGGCAGAACCCGCATTATGACCGCGTTGGCGGCAGCGAGGTGGCAAGTCCCAGCCCCTGGGTTCCGGGCTCGAAACCCTTGTGGTTCACCGAACTCGGCTGCCCGGCGGTCGACAAGGGCGCGGGCCAGCCCAATCTGTTTCCCGATCCGAAATCGTCGGAAGGCGCGCTGCCCTGGTATTCGACCGGCGCGCGCGACGACCTGGCCCAGCGCGCCTTTCTCGAAGCCCATCTGGCCCATTGGGCGGGTCCTGCCAATGCAGACGGCATGGTCGCGACCGACCGCATCCACCTGTGGACCTGGGACGCGCGGCCCTATCCGGCCTTTCCCCTGTCGTCGACGGTGTGGTCGGATGGACCCAACTGGCGCACCGGCCACTGGCTCAACGGGCGGCTGGGGACCTTGGCGCTCAAGGATCTGATCGCCGCGGTCCTGATCGACGCCGGGATGACGGAGTTCAACGTGGACCGGGTCGACGGCATGGTCACCGGCCATGTGATCGCGGGTCCGGCCTCGGCCCGCGCGGTGCTGGAGCCGCTGCTGGAGGCCTTCGCCATCGATGTGCGCGAGGGGCCGGGCGGGCTCGAATTCGCCTCGCGGCTGAAGCTCGGCGCGGCGCCGGTCCAGATCGGCGTAGTGGCCGAGGCCGAGGAGGGGCCGCTGTTCACCGAGATCCGCGGCGAGATCGGTGAGTTTGCCAACGAGGCGGTGGTGCTGTCGGCCGACCCGCTTAATGATTACGCGCCTGCATCGGCCCGCTCGCGCAGGCTCGAGGGCGAGGCGGTGCGCCAGCGGGATCTGGCGCTGAGCCTGGCGCTGGATCCCGGGCTGGCGCGGATGACCGCCGATCAATGGCTGCACGACCATCGGCTGGGCCGCCGCCGGCTCAGCTTCGCCATGCCGCCGCAGGCGGCCCGGCTGCAGCCGGGCGATGTTGTCCGTTTTTCGCTTGAGGACGCCCCGCAGGGCCGCTTCCGCATCGCCCGCATTGAGGATGGCGACATGCGCCGCATCGAGGCGGTGGCCCATGCGGGGACGACGCCGGGCGAGATGGCCGAAACGCTCAAGCCCCGCAGCCCCGCCGACGCCAATGCCTATTTCGCGCCGGAACTCGTGTTCCTCGATCTGCCGGCACTCTCCGGCGCGGAGGAAACCGGCTGGGCGCGGGCGGCCGCGCTCGGAATTCCGTGGCGGCGGATGGTGCTGTCGAGTTCGGTGGAGCAGGAGGGTTATGCCGCGCGGGTGACGCTCGATGCGCCGGCGCGGATCGGCGCGCTCTCGGCGGATCTGCCGCCGGGCGGCGTCGAAGGCCGGTTCGACCGGCGGGCGGCGCTCGAGGTGGATCTGAGCTTCGGCGGACTGTCGAGCGCCGGCCGGCTGGCGGTTCTCAACGGCGCCAATGTGGCCGCGATCCGCTCCCTGTCGGGCGCCTGGGAAATTCTCCAGTACGAGACCGCCGAGGAAATCGCGCCCGGGCGCTGGCGGCTCACAAGCCTGCTGCGCGGGCAGGCGGGAACCGACGACGCCATGCGCGCGGGCTCGGCGGCCGGAGCGGCGTTCGTCGCGCTCGACGGCGCGGTCCGGTCGCTCGGACTGTCGATCGAGGACGCGGGACGCGCGTTCAACTGGATCGCCGAGGCTGCGGGCGGGCCCGCGGGCGGGTTTGGGCCGGTGGCCTTTGCCGGCGGCGAGCGGGCGCTCACGCCGCTGTCGCCGGTGTATCTCAGAGGCCTGCGCGTGGCGGAAGGCGTGCGCCTCTCCTGGATCCGGCGCGGCAGGCTTGCGGCCGACAGCTGGAGCCCGGCGGAGATCGCCCAGGAGGAGGGCTTCGAGCGCTACCGGATCGAGATCCTGTCGGGCGAGACGGTCGTCCGCACCGCCGAGGCCGAAAGCCCGCACTGGCTCTATCCGGCGGGCGATGAAATCGCCGACTTCGGCGCGGTGCAGGTCGCGCTCACGCTGCGCGTGGCGCAGGCCGGAAAGCGCGTGCCCTGGGGCGTGGCTCGCCGGGGCACGCTTGACCTTTGATCATTCTCAACCTTGAAAGGACAAGTCCGATGACCGACATCAAGCCGTGGTGGCAATCCAAGACCCTGTGGGGCGCCCTCGTCACCCTGGGCTCCGCGGCCCTGGGCCTCGCTGGCCTCGACATGGGCGACGCCGACCGCGACGCGCTGATCGACCTCCTGACCTCGCTCGGCGCGGCCATCGGCGGCGTGATCGCGATCTTCGGGAGGATTGCGGCCAGGAGCAGGATCGGGTGAGGATTAGCCCCCCACGCCCCAAATCCCCGTTTCCATTCATTTGCGGTTCAGGCAGGATCTTGTATCACTGGCTCCAAGATGAAATGCGAACCGCTTCAGGGCTGATCATGACCATGAATATCCTCAGTATTGGCTTAATCGCCGCGCAGGCCGCGACCATGGCGCCGGTTGCCGCGGTGCCGGCGGGTCCGTGGGCGCAAGAGGGCGCGGCGATCATCCGGGTCGCGGCGGACTGCTCCGCGGCTGCGGCCCAGGTCGTGGGCGAGACCGGCGGGCAATTGCTCTCGGCCTCGGCCGAGACGCAAGGCGGCCAGGTGGTCTGCGTGATCACCGTGCTGGTGGCGGGCGATGGCAAGGACCGCCCGAAGAAAGTCACCGAAACCCGTGCGCCTTAAGCGGAAAAGATACTGGATGCAGCGAGGCACGGCATGTCCTGGAACACCCGCCTTGCCATCGTGGACTAGGCGGCTCTCGCGAGTCGATGCATGGTAGGGGACGCGCACTGGCGGTGTTGACCCGTCCGCGCAAGGACAAACGGCAGGAGCAGTTCACGTGCGCATCTTGATTGTCGAGGATGACAAGGATCTCAATCGCCAGCTTACCGAGGCGCTGATCGAGCAGGGCTATCTGGTGGACCGCGCCTATGACGGCGAGGAAGGCCATTATCTCGGCGACACCGAGCCCTATGACGCGGTGATCCTCGACATCGGCCTGCCGGAAATGGACGGCGTCACGGTGCTGGAGAAATGGCGCGCCAGCCAGCGCGTCATGCCTGTGCTGATCCTGACGGCGCGCGACCGCTGGAGCGACAAGGTGGCGGGAATCGACGCCGGCGCCGATGATTATGTGACCAAGCCGTTCCATGTCGAGGAAGTGCTCGCACGCGTCCGTGCCCTGATTCGCCGCGCCTCGGGCCATGCCTCCTCGGAAATCTCCTGCGGCCCGGTTCGGCTCGACACCAAGGCGTCCAAGGCCAGTGTCGACGGGACCATGCTGAAACTGACCAGCCATGAATTCCGGCTCCTGTCCTACCTCATGCATCACATGGGCGAGGTGGTGTCGCGCACCGAACTGGTCGAACACATGTATGACCAGGATTTCGACCGGGATTCCAACACCATCGAAGTCTTTGTCGGACGGCTGCGCAAGAAGATCGGCGTCGACATGATCGAAACCGTGCGCGGCCTCGGCTACCGGATGGTCCCGCCGGACGGCGCCGACGCCGGCAAGTCCGGATGAAGCGCGGGTCGCTTACTGCCCGCGTTCTGCTGTTTGCCTCGGTATGGGCGGTGATCGCGCTTGTCGCCATCGCCATCGTGATTTCCCAGCTCTATCGTGCAGGCAGCGAACGCGCCTTCAGCGACCTGCTGCGGGCCCACTTGAACAGCGTCATCAACGCGGTGTCGATCAATGCCGAGGGCCACCTCGCCGGCAACCCGCAGCTCGGCGACCTGGTGTTCGACCAGCCCGGCAGCGGATGGTTCTGGTTGGTGGAGCCGCTGGGCGCGCTGGAGAGCCCGAGGCTCGCCTCGATCTCGGTCGGCAACACCGTGATTGCGCCGCCAGGCATCGCCGAGCTGCCATTCAACGAACGCTACCAGCGCACCTATCCGGCGGTCGACGCCCGGGGCAACCGGCTGGTGATCATTGAGACCGAAGTCGAACTCGATGCCCAGGGCCATGCCGCGCGCTTCCGGGTGGCGGGCAACCGCGCAGTGCCGGAAGCCGACATCGCCGCGTTCTCGGGCAATCTCTATCTGGCGCTGGCGCTGTTCGGCATCGGCAGCCTGCTCGTCAACGCGGTCGCCATTCTCTATGGCCTGAGGCCGCTGGACCAGGCCCGCCAGGCGCTGGGGCGCATTCGCGCGGGCGAGGCGCAGAAGCTCGACGGCGCCTTTCCGCGCGAGATCGCGCCGCTGGCGGGCGAGATCAACGCGCTGATCGAGGCCAACCAGCGCGTGGTCGAGCGGGCCCGCATGCAGGTCGGCAACCTGGCGCATTCGCTCAAGACGCCGATCGCCGTGCTGATCAATGAAGCGCGCGACATGGGCCCGGCGCACGCCAAGCTGGTGAAGTCCCAGGCCGAGACCATGCAGGCCCAGGTGCAGACCTATCTCGACCGGGCCCGCATCGCCGCCCAGCGCGGCAGCGTGCTGGCCCGCACCGAAGCCGGCCCGGTGATCGAGCGGCTGGTGCGGGTGATGGCGAAACTCAACCGGGATCTCGATTTTTCCGCCGATATCGAGCCGCGCGACGCGGTGCTCGCCATGGAAGCCCAGGACCTGGAGGAGGCGCTCGGCAATCTGGTCGAAAATGCGGCCAAATTCGCGCGAACGACGGTCGTGGTCCGCTTGCGCCGGGCACCGGACGCCGGCGGGGAGCGGCCGATGTACCGGATCGACATCGACGACGACGGTCCGGGACTTGACGAGGCGGGCATGGCGGAGGCCATGAAGCGCGGCCGAAGGCTCGACGAATCCAAGCCCGGCACGGGCCTGGGCCTGTCGATCGTCGGCGAGATCGCGTCCGAGTACAAGGGCGGCTTCGCGCTGGCCCGGGCGCCGTCGGGTGGATTGTCGGCGCGGCTCAGCCTGCCGGCGCTGATTGCGGAAGCGTGAGAGGCCGGAATGAAGGCCACAATGCGGCCACAGGAACGCGGCACAGAGTTGTGCGTTATGGTTTCAGGCGCGACGATTTCCGTGCGTTTGGACATGTAGGGACTAACGGTATGGCATTTTCTTTCTCAAACGTCGCAAGGCTCTTCTTTCTGGCAGGCCTGTCGGCCACTGTGGCCGGCTGCACAAGTGTTGGCGGCGCGCGGCCGCTGGCGTTCGGACCGGTCGAGGCCCCGAGGATCGGCGGCGGCGACGCACTCCTGGTCTCGCTGAATGGCGGCCTGCTGCCGCCCGAGACCATCAGGAGCCTCGGCACGCCGGACCAGATGCGCGCCCTGGCTGCCGAATACGAGGCGCTTGAAAAGGCCCCGCTCGGACAAAGGGTCGCCTGGAGGAGCCCGACGGGCAATGCGTCGGGCGAGGTTTTCGCCGGAACACCCTACCAGGTTGGACAGCAGAATTGCCGTCAATACACCCATGCCGCCACCATCAGGGGCGCTGCGGTGACACGGCAGGGCGCGGCCTGCCGCAATGGGGATGGCAGCTGGACTCCTCTCGGCTGACACGCGCTGGCGGTTTGATCCGTGTCATTGCTTTCGGGGTCGCGGGGTCTATCTCTGAATTGGGTGCCGATGGGTTTCGGTTGCGACGCGACCAATCGCCCCAATCCCCCTCGCCGCGCCGATTGGTGTTGGAAAACAAACAATGCTCGGATATTGAAGCCACATGTTGTTCTGGGTAATCGTAGCCGTCATGACCGCCGCAACGACGCTGGCCCTGCTTGGGCCGGTGGCGCGCGCCCGCAGATCCGCCTCCGCCGCACCGGAGTCCCACGATGTCGAGGTCTACCGCGACCAGTTGACCGAGATTGACCGCGACTTGGCCGATGGCCTGGTTGATTCGGTTCAGGCGGAAGTGGCGCGGACCGAAATCTCCCGTCGCCTGCTCACTGCGGCGCGCAAGAGCGAGGCAGCCGATGCGGCCGGCGCGAAGGCAGACAACCCTTGGCTTCGCCGCGGGGTCACCATTGCCGTTGCCCTCTTCATGCCGGTTGCCGCCATCACCGCCTATATCGAACTTGGGCGGCCCGATCTGCCGCAATTGCCCTTGTCGGCCAGGCTGGAGGCCCAACCCCAGGTGACCGATATCGCCATGCTGATTGCAAGGGCGGAGCAGCATTTGGCGGCCAACCCGGACGATGGCCGCGGCTGGGACGTGCTAGGGCCGATCTACATGCGCACCGGCCGCTTTGCCGAAGCCGCCACCGCGTTCCAGAAGTCGATCACGCTTCTGGGACCCTCGTCGGAGCGCCAGGCGAGCCTGGGGGAAGCGCTGTACTCCGCCGCGGGCGGCATTGTCACGGAGCAGGCGAGCCTCGCGTTTCAGACCGCCCGCGAGCTTGATTCGAACGATCCGAGGCCAAGGTTCTATCTGGCGCTGGCGCTGGCCCAGTCCGGCAAGACCACGGAAGCACGCGCGGCGTTTGCCGGCATGCTGGAAAGCGCGCCGGCGGGAGCGCCCTGGATACCGGCCGTCGAAAGCCAGATTGCCGCGCTGCAGCCAGACAGCGGACCGGTGGTCCCGGGCAACCCCTCCGCGGCCGATATCGCCGCCGCGCAGTCCATGAGCCCGGAAGACCGCCAGGCGATGATCGGCTCGATGATCGAAAGCCTCGCGGCTAAGCTCGCCGACGATCCCGACAATATCGAGGGCTGGCTGCGGCTGGTGCGGTCCTACGCGGTCACAGGAGACCGCGACAAGGCGCAGGCCGCGCTCGATCAGGCATTTGCCGCGTTCGCGCCCTCCGGATCCGAGCGCCAGGCCTTGAATGCGCTTGCCAACGAGCTCGGTTTGACCGCCATGCCGACTCTGGGCGGAGTGCCGATGGCGCCCGCGATCGCGGCCGACCCACAGCCGTCCGGCGAGCCGACGGCGGCCGCGCAGACGCCGTTCATCCTGCCCGGGGCAAGCGCCGGCGACACGCCTGCATCTGGAGCCGGGGACGCCGCCGCGGTCTCCGCTCCGACCCCGCCGGCAACGTCCGGCGGGCCGACCGAGGCCGATGTCGCCGCCGCGGCGGCGATGTCGGAGACGGATCGCATGGCGATGATCCGCGGCATGGTGGCGTCGCTCGACGCCAAGCTCACCGACAATCCGGACGATCTCGAGGGCTGGCTGCGGCTGGTCCGTTCCTACGCCGTCCTCGGTGACCGGGTGGCCGCCGGACAGGCGCTGGCTCGCGCCGGGGATGCATTCCCGGGCGACAGCGTCGGCGGCCTGGCACTGGCCGGTCTCGCGGCCCAACTTGGACTTGAACCTGTGGTGGAGGGCCAATGACCCGCAAGCAGAAACGATTGACCATCATCGCCGCCGGTGCGGTGTTCCTGGCCGGCGCCGCAGCCCTGGTGACATCGGCGCTGCGCGAACAGATCGTGTTCTTCAATTCGCCCACCGACGTGCTGGCCCAGCAGCTGGCGCCGGGCACAAGGGTGCGGCTCGGCGGGTTGGTGGAAGCGGGCACGGTCGAGCGCGGCGAGAATTCAGCCGTCACCTTCCAGGTCACCGACACCAGTGCCTCGGTCAAGGTGCGCTATGTTGGCATCCTGCCCGACCTGTTCCGCGAAGGCCAGGGCGTGGTGACCGAAGGCGTGTTCTCCCCGGATGAAGGCACGTTCCTGGCCGATACGGTGCTTGCCAAGCACGACGAGAACTACATGCCCAAGGAAGTCGCCGATGCGCTCAAGGCGCAGGGTGTCTGGAAGGAAGGCGACCCGGCACCGGGCGTCGGCATCCAAACGCAATAGGCCGCACGCGGTCGATGTCGTGAAACTTTGAGCCGTTGAAGCTATTGGAGGTGAGGACGCCATGATCACAGAAATCGGCCATTTCGCCCTTGTGCTTGCGCTGGCCACGTCCATTGTCCAGTCCTTCGCGCCGCTGATCGGCGCCCGGCGCCGCGATGCCGGTCTGATGGCGATCGGTCCGGTGGCGGCCATGGCCTCACTGACGCTGGTGGCGATCGCGTTCGCCGCCCTGACCTATGCCTATGTGACCTCGGATTTCTCGGTCCTGAACGTGGTCGAGAACTCGCATTCCTTGAAGCCGATGCTCTACAAGGTGACCGGTGTATGGGGCAACCACGAGGGCTCGATGCTGCTGTGGGTGCTGATCCTGGTGCTGTTTTCGGCGCTCGTGGCGCTGTTCGGGCGCAATCTGCCCGACACGCTGAAAGCCAATGTGCTCTCCGTCCAGGCCTGGATCACGGTGGCCTTCCTGCTGTTCGTGCTGCTCACCTCCAATCCGTTCATCCGGCTCGACCCGGCGCCCGCGGAAGGCAACGACCTCAATCCGATCCTGCAGGACATCGGCCTCGCCATCCACCCGCCGCTGCTCTATCTCGGCTATGTCGGGTTCTCCATATCGTTCGCCTTCGCCATTGCCGCCCTGATTGAGGGCCGCATTGACGCCGCCTGGGCGCGCTGGGTGCGGCCGTGGACGCTGACCGCCTGGGTGTTTCTCACCGCCGGCATCTCGATGGGCAGCTACTGGGCCTATTACGAGCTCGGCTGGGGCGGCTGGTGGTTCTGGGATCCGGTCGAGAACGCCTCCTTCATGCCCTGGCTGGTGGGCACGGCGCTGCTGCACTCGGCGGTGGTGATGGAAAAGCGCGAGGCGCTCAAGATCTGGACGGTGCTCCTGGCCATCCTCACCTTCTCGTTCTCGCTGCTGGGCGCATTCCTCGTCCGCTCCGGCGTTCTCACATCGGTGCACGCCTTCGCCACCGATCCCGAACGCGGCGTGTTCATCCTGGGTATTCTGGTGGTCTTCATCGGCGGCGCGCTGGCGCTGTTCGGCCTGCGCGTCGGCACCTTGAAGGCCGGCGGCATGTTCGCGCCGATCTCGCGCGAAGGCTCGCTCGTGCTCAACAATCTATTCCTGACCACGGCGGCGGCCACCGTGCTGATCGGCACGCTCTATCCGCTGCTACTGGAAGCTGTCACCGGCACCAAGATCTCGGTCGGCGCGCCCTTCTTCAACCTGACCTTCGGTCCGCTGATGGTGCCCCTGTTGATGGCGGTGCCGTTCGGGCCGCTGCTCGCCTGGAAGCGCGCCGATCTGGCGGGCGCGGCGCACCGGCTTTACTTTGCCATTGGCGCCTCCCTGCTGGTCGGTCTCGGCGTGGTGTTCGTGCAGACCGGCGCCCCGGTCCTGGCCGGACTCGGCATCGCGCTCGGCATGTTCCTGATCTTCGGCGCGCTCACGGATCTCGCCTTGCGCGCCGGCATCGGAAGGGTGAGCCCGGGCGTCGCCTGGAGCCGCCTGTCGGGCCTACCGCGCTCGGCCTTCGGCTCGGCGCTGGGGCACCTGGGACTGGGCGTCACGGTGATCGGCATCGTCATGGTGAGCGTGTTCTCGACCGAGACGGTGGTCGCCATGAAGCCCGGCGACACCGCCACGGCCGGCGGCTACGAGCTCCACTTCGACGGCATTCGCGAGTACAGCGGGCCGAACTACACCGCCCAGTCGGGCGAATTCACGGTCTCGCGCAACGGCGAGGAAGTGGCGATGATCGCCTCGGCCAAGCGCTTCTACCAGGCGCGCGGCATGCCCACGACCGAGGCCGGAATCCTGACCTTCGGTGCGAGCCAGCTCTACATCGCGCTCGGCGATCCGGAAGCCAATGGCGGCCTCGTGGTGCGGATCTGGTGGAAGTCATGGGTCACCTTCATCTGGTACGGCACCGTGGTGATGATGATCGGCGGGATCCTGTCGCTGTCCGACCGCCGGCTCCGGATTGGCGCTCCCAACCGGGCGAGGTCCAGCAAGGTCGGCGCAAAGCCTGCCGAGGCCACCGCATGAGATCGTTGCGCCAGGCGCTGGCCGCCTTCGTGCTGATGCTGGCGCTGGTCGCGCCGGCATCAGCCTTCAATCCCGACGAAGTGCTCGACGATCCGGCGCTCGAGGCGCGGGCGCGATCGCTGTCGCTCGAATTGCGCTGCCTGGTGTGCCAGAACCAGTCGATCGACGATTCCAACGCCGAACTGGCCCGGGACCTGAGGCTGCTGGTGCGCGAACGCCTCGTGGCGGGTGACAGCGACGAGGACGTGATCACCTATGTCGTTTCCCGCTATGGCGAATTCGTGCTGCTCAAGCCGCGCTTTTCCGTCCAGACAGTGCTTTTGTGGGGCGCGCCGGTGGCGATCCTTCTGATCGGCGCCACGGTGATGGTGATGAATGGCCGCAGCCGCAGCCGGGCCGCCGCGGCGCCCGGCCAGGACGGGCTCTCGACCGCCGAACGGGCCGAGCTCGCGAAACTGTTGAAAGACCGTGATCAGCATTCCTGATAGGGTCCCTCCGAGTGAATCGGAGGAACCAGGACATGGCCGCACACGCGATCAAGGCCGAATTTGAAGGCCATTCCGGCGCGACGCTCGCCGCGCGGCTCGACATGCCGGCGGGCGAAATCCGCGCCTGGGCGCTGTTTGCCCATTGCTTCACCTGCTCCAAGGACACGCTGGCTGCCAAGCGGATCTCGGGCGAACTCGCCCGCGCCGGCATCGCCGTGATGCGGTTCGACTTCACCGGGCTGGGCTCAAGCGACGGCGACTTCGCCTCCACCAATTTCTCCTCCAATATCGAGGACCTGCGCGCCGCAGCCCGTTGGCTGGAGGAGCACCATGACGCGCCCAAAATCCTGGTCGGGCACTCGCTCGGTGGCGCCGCCGTGCTGGCGATCGCCGGGGAGCTGGCCTCGGTCAAGGCGGTCGCCACGATTGGCGCGCCGTCTGAGGCGAGCCATGTGATCGGCAATTTCAGCCAGCATGTCGAGGAGATCAGGGCGAAGGGAGAGGCCGAGGTCGATCTCGGCGGGCGGCCCTTCACCATCCAGCGGCAGTTCGTCGAGGATGTAAACGCCATCAGCCTGGGCGAGCGCATCGGCAGCATGAAGAAGGCGCTCCTGGTGCTGCATGCCCCGCGCGACGCGGTGGTGGGCATCGACAATGCCGGCGCCATCTTCGCAGCCGCCAAACATCCCAAGAGCTTTGTCTCGCTCGATGACGCCGATCATCTGCTGACACGCGAGGCCGACGCCAATTATGTGGCCGGCGTGATCGCCTCCTGGGCGTCGCGCTACCTGCCCGCCGACATGGCCCGCCACGAGGATGATCCGGTGGAAGACGTGGTCGTTGCCGAAACCGGGCAGGGCACGTTCCAGGTGGCCGTCCAGGCCGGGCTGCACCGGTTCCTGGCCGACGAGCCGGCGGATGTCGGCGGCGCGGACACCGGACCATCCCCCTATGATCTCATCTCGGCGGCGCTCGGCGCCTGCACGGCCATGACCCTGCGCATGTATGCCCGGTTCAAGAAGATCGAGCTTGGTCTGGTCACCGTCACGGTGCGACACAGCAAGATGCACGCCAGGGACTGCCTTGACTGCACCGACGAGGAACGTGGGGGCGGCGGCAAGATCGACCGCTTCGAGCGGGTGATCTCCATTGACGGCGGCGCGCCGGAGGGGCTCGCCGACAAGATCGCCGAGATTGCCGGGAAATGCCCGGTTCACCGGACGCTCGAGCACACCGCGAAGGTGGTCACCACCGTCGAATGAAACGCCAGCGTCAATTGCGGCAAGGACAAGGCTGCCAACATTACAAAGGTTTAATGATCCGGAAAGCTTGCAGTAACTCACACAGCCCTATCTGTACGTCCTAAGCCGCAAAGTCGGCTGGAACCAACAAAAGAGGTTGAGACATGTCGAACAAGCCCCGCAAGCTTTCCAAAGGTTTCCTGTCCACGACCGCGATCGCAGGCGTTGCCGCGGCGCTGCTGGCCACCGGTGTGCCCGCCCCGATTTCCAACGCCTTTGCCGAAGCCGTGCGCGTGGAAGCGCCGCAGGCGCCGAGTTTTGCCGATGTCGTCGAGGCGGTGTCGCCGGCCGTCGTGTCCGTGCGCGTGCAGGCCGAAACCAGGCCGGTATCCAATGACGGCCCGTTCAGCTTCGATTTCAACGGACGCGGCTTCGATGACCTCCCCGACGACCACCCGATGAAGCGCTTCTTCGATCAGTTCGGCCGCGGCTTCGGCGAGCAGCCGGGCCGGGAAGAGCGCCGCGCCGAACGCGACCGCCGCGGCCCCGGCATGCAGGATCGGCCGGGCCGGGTGCGTCCGGTGAGCCAGGGCTCGGGCTTCTTCATCTCCGAGGATGGCATGCTGGTCACCAACAGCCATGTCATCGGCAAGGGCACGGCTTTCACCGTGATCATGGATGACGGCACCGAGCTTGAAGCCACGCTGGTCGGCCGCGACGACCGCACCGATCTCGCCGTGCTTAAGGTCGAGGAAGAGCGCAAGTTCACCTATGTGGATTTCGCCGATGACACCAAGATCCGCATCGGTGACTGGGTCGTTGCTGTCGGCAACCCCTTCGGACTTGGCGGCTCTGTGACCGCAGGCATCGTCTCGGCGCGCGGCCGCGACATCGGCGCCGGCCCCTATGATGACTTCATCCAGGTGGACGCCGCCGTCAACCGCGGCAATTCGGGCGGCCCGACCTTCAACCTCAACGGCGAAGTGATCGGCATCAACACCGCCATCTTCTCGCCCTCGGGCGGCAATGTCGGCATTGCCTTCGCCATTCCGGCCAGCACCGCCCGCTCGGTGATCAGGGACCTGATCGAGAACGGGTCGGTCGAGCGCGGCTGGTTGGGCGTGCAGATCCAGCCGGTCACCTCCGACATCGCCGAATCGCTCGGCCTTGCCGGGTCGAACGGCGCCCTGGTGGCAGAACCCCAGAAGGGAACGCCCGCCGAGAAGGCCGGCATCAAGGCAGGCGACGTGGTCACGGCCGTCGATGGAGACACGGTCAAGGGTCCGCGCGAGCTGGCCAAGATGATTGCCGCGATGGATCCGGGCAAGACCGTCGACATCACCATCTGGCGCAATGGCAAGAGCGAGACCCTGAAGGTCGAACTCGGCTCGCTCCCCACGGACGTCGCGGCCGTGACACCCGCCGAGGAGGACGTTCCTTCGGCTCCCCAGGCTGAAGCCACGCTCGATGATTTCGGGCTGACAGTGGTTCCCGCCGAAACCGGAACCGGCCTGGTGATCACCGCGGTTGAGCCCGACAGCGCCGCCGAGGAGCGCGGCCTGCGCGCCGGTGACGTCATCGTCGCAGTCAACAACCAGGAGGTCAAAACCTCCACGGATGTGGTGAGCATCATCGACGCCGCCGCCAAGGACGGCCGCAAGGCCGCCCTGTTCCAGGTGGAAAACGAGAACCGGTCGCGCTTCGTGGCCCTGCCGATCGACCAGGGCTGAGCCCCGGCCCAACCGACCACAGCCGGTGACATGCTCGTCATGTCCCGGATGTCCAGACGCGGCGGGCTGTCCCCCTCAGGCCCGCCGCGTTTTCATGTCCGGTGCCGCGGTTCCGTGTTGCCGGGGTTGCCGCAAAACCGCTGCACACTTTTTCGCGACATTCGGTAGGATCACTCCATGAAGATTCTCATCATCGAAGACGATCTGGAGACCGCGGCCTATCTGTCCAAGGCCTTTCGCGAGGCGGGGATCACCGTCGATCACGCCAGCGATGGCGATTCGGGCTACTATCTTGCCTCCGAGAACAGCTATGACGCGCTGGTGGTCGACCGCATGCTGCCCAAGCGCGACGGCCTGTCGATCATCGCCGAGCTGCGCGGCAAGGGCGACGACACGCCGGCCTTGATCCTCTCGGCGCTGGGCCAGGTGGACGACCGGGTCACCGGCCTCCGCGCCGGCGGCGACGACTATCTGACCAAGCCCTATGCATTTTCGGAGCTGCTGGCGCGGATCGAGATCCTGGGCCGCCGCAAGGGCGGGCGCGACCAGGAAACCACCTACCGGGTTGGCGATCTCGAGCTCGACCGGCTGAGCCACGAGGTCCGCCGCGCCGGAACCCCGATCCCGCTGCAGCCGCGCGAATACCGCCTGCTCGAATACCTGATGAAGAACGCCGGGCAGGTGGTGACCCGCACCATGCTGCTCGAGCATGTCTGGGATTACCATTTCGATCCGCAGACCAATGTCATCGACGTGCACATTTCAAGGCTTCGGTCCAAGATCGAGAAGGATTTCGGCGAACCGCTGCTCCGTACCGTGCGCGGCGCCGGCTACATGATGAAAGCCGGAGGCTGAGTCCTGCGATGACCCGGCTGCGCGCCATGCTCTCGACGACGGCCGTGCGGCTGTCCGCGCTCTATCTCGGCCTGTTCGCGCTCTGCGCGGTGGCGCTGGTGTTCTACGTCACCGCCATCTCCGAAGGGATGCAGCGCGACCGCACCCAGAGCGCCATTGCCAGTGAACTGCGCATCGTCGCCGGCGCCTATCGCCGTTTGGGCGTGGCAGGCCTTGTCCGGGTGATCGAGCGCCGCTCTCGCCAGCCCGGGGCCAATCTCTACGCCATCGCCATGCCCACCGGAGAGCTGATCGCCGGCAACATCGCCGCGTTGCAGCCCGGAGTGCTGGACCAGGAGGGATGGACGACGCTGCCCTTCCGCTACCAGCGCAACGGCGACACGGCCGAGGACGACCACCGGGCGCTGGCCCAGGTGGTGTTCCTGCCCAACGGCATGCGGCTGATGGTGGGCCGCGACATCGGCGAGCGCGACCAGGTGCGCGGCCTGGTGCGCCAGGCGCTGATGATCGCGCTGGCGATCATGTTCGCGGGCGCGCTGGCGATCTGGTTCTTTGTCGGCCGCCGGGCCTTGAAGCGCATCGACCACATGTCTGAGGCGAGCAAGAAGATCCTCGCCGGCGACCACGCGCAACGGCTTCCGGTCAATGGCTCCGGCGACGAATTCGACCGGCTGAGCCTGTCGCTCAATGCCATGCTGGGGCGGATCGAGCGGCTGAACGAGGGCTTGCGACAGGTCTCCGACAACATCGCCCACGATCTCAAGACGCCGCTGACGCGGCTCCGCAACCGCGCCGAGGCTGCCCTTGCCGGCGACGGTGGCGGCAATGCCCACCGCGAGGCGCTTGAACAGATGATCGCCGACAGCGACCAGCTGATCCGCACCTTCAACGCGCTCCTGATGATCAGCCGGGTCGAATCCGGCTCGTCGACCGCGCAGATGAGCGACGTCGATCTGTCGGGACTCGCCGCGGATGCCACCGAGCTCTACGAGCCGCTGGCCGAGGAACAGGGCATCAGGCTGACCGCCAACATCGAGCCCGGCATCACCATCCGCGGCAACCGCGAGCTCTTGGCCCAGGCACTGTCGAACCTGATCGACAACGCGATCAAATATGCCGAAGGCGGAACACCGCCCGAGATTGCCGTGACGCTGACGCGGGCGCGCGGCGAGGTGCGGCTGGCGGTCACCGACAACGGCCCCGGCGTGCCCGAAGACCGGCGCGAGGACGTGGTCAAGCGCTTCGTCCGCCTCGATGAAAGCCGTTCAAAACCCGGCACCGGGCTTGGATTGAGCCTTGTACAGGCGGTGACGGCGCTGCATGGTGGGCAATTGCAGCTCCATGACGCATCGCCTCAGGCAAAGGACCATCCCGGCCTCGCCGTGATCATGGTGCTGCCGGGGGAGACATGAACGACACACCAGGCCCCGGGCCGCTTGCCGGATTGACCGTGAGCCCGATCCGCGCGCCGTCCGACGCCGCCGCCCGGTCGGTGGCGGCCGATTTGAGGCCGCTGGCCCAGGATCATCCCGAAATTGCCGCCGTGCTTGCGGGCGAGGGTGCGGCGCGCGACTTCCTGCTCGCTGCCCTTGCCCTGTCGCCGTTCCTGCGCGAGACCGCGCTCACCGATCCGGGCTCGCTGGCGCTCGTCTTGTCGCGGCCCTGCGCCGAGATCCTGGCGCACGCCATCGGCTCTGCCCGCGCCTGCTGGCGCGACGCGGACGGCGCGCTGGCGAGCGAAGCGGAACTTATGGCCGGCCTGCGCCGGGCCAAGCGGCGGGTCTCGCTGACGCTCGCGCTCAATGACCTGTCCCGACAGATCGATGCGCGCCACACCACCGCCGCGCTCAGTGATCTTGCCGACGCGTGCCTGGGCGCGGCCTTCGACCACCTGCTGCGCGCGGGCCACGACGCGGGCAAGCTCGTCCTGCCCGATCCCGACCGGCCCTCCGATCGCTCCGGCCTGATCGTGCTCGGCATGGGCAAGCACGGCGCCCGCGAGCTCAACTATTCCTCCGACATCGACATCGTCGTGTTCTTCGATCCCGAGGCCGGCATCGTCAAGGACCGCGACGAGGCCACCGACGTGTTCGCCCGGATGGTGCGGCGGCTGGTCAGGATCATGCAGGAGCGCACCGGCGACGGCTATGTGTTCCGCACCGATCTGAGGCTCCGGCCCGATCCGGGCTCGACGCCGCTCGCCTTTCCGCTCGAGGCCGCGCTCAATTATTATGAAAGCCGCGGGCAGAACTGGGAGCGGGCGGCCTACATCAAGGCGCGCCCCGTGGCCGGCGACGGGGACGCCGGCGAGCGCTTCCTCAAGGAGCTGGTGCCCTTCGTCTTCCGCAAGTATCTCGATTTCGCCGCCATCTCCGACATTCATTCGATCAAGCGGCAGATCCACGCCCATCGCGGCTTCGGCGACATCGCGGTCAAGGGCCACAATGTCAAGCTCGGCCGCGGCGGCATCCGCGAGATCGAGTTCTTCGTCCAGACCCAGCAGCTGATCGCCGGCGGACGCATGCCGCGGCTCAGGCTCCGGCGCACCGACGAGATGCTGGTGGCGCTGGCGCGGGCCCGCTGGATCGATCCGGCCACCGCGCGCACGCTCGCCGAAAGCTACTGGTACCTGCGCGATGTCGAGCACCGCGTCCAGATGGTACGCGACGAGCAGAGCCACACGCTCCCTGAGAGCGAGGCGGAGCTTGGCCGCATCGCGCTGATGATGGGCGAGGAGAGCACGGCGAGCTTCGGCAGGTCCTATGTCGCCGTCCTGTCCCGGGTCGAGCAGTGCTATGCGGAGCTGTTCGAGAAGGAGGTGGGCCTGTCGGGCGGCATCGGCAATCTCGTCTTCACCGGCGAGGACGACGATCCCGGCACGCTCACCACCCTGGCCGCGCTCGGCTTCCAGCGCCCGGCGGACATCTCGCGCATCATCCGCACCTGGCATTACGGCCGCTACCGCGCCACCCAGTCGGTGGAGGCGCGCGAACGGTTGACCGAGCTCACGCCGGAACTCCTGCGCGTCTTCGGCGCCACCAAGCGCGCCGACGAGGCGTTGATCCGCTTCGATGCGTTCATTTCCGGCCTGCCTGCGGGCATCCAGCTGTTCTCGCTGATCGGCACCAATCCCGGCCTGCTGACGCTGATGGTCACGATCATGGCCTCGGCGCCGCGGCTGGCCGAGATCATCGCCCGCAAGCCGCATGTGTTCGACGGCATGCTCGATCCAGGCCTGATGGCGGACCTGCCCACGCGCGACTATCTCTCCGAGCGGCTCGAGGCCTTCCTCGAGGGCGCGCATGCTTACGAGGAGATCCTCGACCGGCTCCGGATCGTGGCGCTCGAGCAGAAATTCCTGATCGGCGTGCGGCTGCTCACCGGTGCGATCTCGCCCGAACGCGCCGCGCGCAGCTTCTCCCATCTGGCCGACCTGATCATCGGCGCGGCGCTCAATGCGGTGCGCGAGGGGCTGGAGGAGGCCCATGGTCGGGTGCCGGGCGGCCGCGCCGCAGTCATCGGCATGGGCAAGCTCGGCAGCTACGAGCTGACCGCGGGCTCGGACATCGACATCATCCTGCTCTATGACCATGACCCGGAGGCCGAGGAGTCTGACGGTCCCAAACCGCTCGATCCGGTGCGCTACTACACCCGCATGACCCAGCGTCTGGTGGCGGCCCTGTCGGCGCCCACCGCGGAAGGCATCCTCTACGAGGTGGATCTCAGGCTGAGGCCGTCCGGCAACAAGGGCCCGGTGGCGACCTCGATACGGGCGTTCTCCAAATACCAGTCGGAAGAAGCCTGGACCTGGGAGCACATGGCGCTGACCCGCGCCCGCACGGTGGCGGGCGAGGACAGCCTGCGCGCGGAAGCGCGAACGCTGATCGATGCGGTGCTGGCCAAGCCCCGCGACGAGGCGAAGCTGCGCGCTGACTTGACCGAGATGCGCGGCCTGATCGAACAGGAGAAGCCGCCGCGCGACATCTGGGACGTCAAGCTGATCCCCGGCGGGCTGATCGACATCGAGTTCATCGCCCAGTATCTCTCGCTCAAGGCCCGCGCCGCGGGCTGGCTGCCTGCGCGCGAGGACGACGAGGCCGCGGGCCTGCTTGCCGGGTCCGATCCGGCCCAAGCCGGCGACGACGGCACATCCGATGCCGTCGTGGCCCCCGGTACCGTCCCGAAACGGGCCCTGATCGGCGAATGCACCTCGACCGACGCCACGCTCAAGATCCTCGGACCGGACGCCTTCGGCCAGGAGACGACCGAGGAGCTGCGCCGGGCGCTGGCGCTGTGGAGCGGCCACGCCCAGATCGTGCGGCTGTGCACCGAAGGCGGCTTCGATCCCAGGCAAGCCCCCGCCGGCCTCATCGACCTGCTCACCCGCACCGCCCAGTCCCCCGACCTCGCAAGCCTCGAAGCCGACTTCAAGACCACGTCGAAACGGGTGCGGGCGATTTTCAAGCGGGTGACGGGGTAGGGGCGAGGATCTGCCCGTTACCTCGAAAACCACATCCGTTTGAGCGTCGCGTCGCGCTTGACGAAGTGGTGGTAGAGCGCGGCGCCCGCATGGCCGATGAACAGGGCTGCGAGCAACTTGGCGCCGATGCCGTGCGGGACGCGCGGCGCGAAATCGGCGAAATCGGGCAGAGGGCCGGGCGCGCCGCCAAAGAGGATGGCGCCCGCGCCCGAGAGCACGAACAGGCCGATGCCGCTGGCTGCCATGCCCAGCACGACAATGTAGAGAAGCCCGTGCACGGCCCTGGCGGCTTTCATCTGCCAGGACGGATCGCCCGCCAGCGGCGCGGGGTGGCTGTCAAGCCGCCACCACCAGACGATGCGGGCCAGCGTCAGCAGCAGCACGGCGATGCCCATCGGCGCATGCGCCGACAGAATCCGCGCCTTGGTGGCCGGATCGCCGGTATCGTCGGCCAGCATGCCGGAAACCAGCAGGCCAACGATCAGCAGGGCGCTCAACCAGTGGATGCTCACGGCGACCGCGCCATAGGTTGTGGGGCTGCTTTTCATGCTCATCGCGATTATCCTTTCCCTGGCCTTGCTCTGAGGCCTTCTGCCCGGCGCCGGGCGTCCTCGACGGCGTCAGGTGCCTGGCGCGCGGTTTCGGGCTTGAAACCCGCATCGATCCGGCATAATGTTTACACGGAAATGATTTACATGGCAACTAATAAACCGCTCGAACGCCCGAAATCCCTGGGCCAGGTCCTGACCTTCGCCACCGCAGCCACCGGGGCGATGTGCCAGGAGCTGCTGGCCGCCCATGACCTGACGCTGGCGCAATGGGTGATCCTGTCGGCGCTCTGGCGCCGCGACGGAATGCTTGTGAGCGAAATTGCCGACTACACGGGCAACAATGCGCCGGCGGCCTCGCGCATCATCGACAGGATGGCCGAACGCGGACTGGTCACGCGCGTCCCCGACGGCGAGGACAAGCGCGTGGTCCGCGTGCATGTCACGGAGATGGGCCTCGGCCTCAAGCATCTCGAGGACTTCCATGAGCGGGTCAACACGCAGCTTCTGGAAGGCATCAGCGCCGAAGAGGCCGACACGCTCTTCCGCTTGCTCAGGCAGGTGGACGCCAATGCCCGCCGTGCAACAGGTTCCGGAGCGGAAATGGCGGGAAAACAGCTGCGCGGGCAGGCCGGGGAGGGCAATGAATAGGCAAAATCATACCTGAATTGTGATGTATCCAGCTTAACTCAAATAAATATGTATCAGACGAAAACAACACCAGTGTCCACGACCAGACTCAGGATTGGTGTTGTAATATGATGAGTAGTTTCAAGATCTCGACAAGGCTCTACTGCCTGGTCGGCCTCGCTCTGGCAATTTTCACCGGAGCCGCCATCTACCAGCTCTATGATTCGCACGACGCGATGGTCGCCGAGCGCAAGGCAAAGCTGAGCGCCATGAACCAGACCATTGTCACCATGCTCGGCCATTACCAGTCCCTGGAAGCCTCCGGCGCGCTCAGCCGCGAGGAAGCCCAGGCCCGCGCCGTCGAAGCCGTCAAGCCGATGCGCTACGAGGACAGCGGCTATTTCTGGATCAATGACATGTCCAACATGATGATCATGCATCCGATCAGCCCGAAGCTGGACGGAACCGATCTGGCAGGTCTCAAGGATCCGACCGGAAAGTTTCTTTTCCGCGAGTTCATCCAGGTCGTGAAGGCCGACGGCAAGGGCTTCGTCGATTATTACTGGCCCAAGCCCGGCGCCGACGCGCCGGTGCTCAAATACTCCCATGTCGAGGGATTTGCACCCTGGGGCTGGATCGTCGGCACCGGGGTCTATGCCGATGACCTCGCCGCGCTGTTCTACAAGAATGCCGCCACCACGGCGGTGACGCTTGGTATCGGCGCGCTGGCCATTCTGCTGATCGCCTTTGCCACCGTGCGCAGCGTGGTGACGCCGATCCGCCGGCTGAACGCCACCATGCAGGACATCGCCCGGGAAGACGTGAGCGGCGAGGTTCCCGAGACCGGCCGCAAGGATGAGGTCGGCGAAATGGCGGCCTCCGTGCTGGTGCTGCGCGATTCGGTGCGGGAGCGGGCGGACATGCGGGTGCGCGAGATCGAGCAGCAGCAGTATCTCGACGCCGAACGCAGCGAAGGCGAGCGCCGCCAGGCCGAGGTCAGCGAGACCCAGGCCGACGTCATGTCCAAGCTGGGCTCCGCCCTTGAAAGGCTGGCCAGCGGCGACCTCACGGTCCAGATCGACAGGCTGGCGCCCGAATACGCCAAGCTGCGTGACGACTTCAACGACGCGGTCACGGCCCTTGGCGATGTGATCGCGACCATTGCCCAGTCGACCGATGTGGTCAGCGTCAGCGCCGACGGCATTTCCGAGGCCGCCAACAACCTGTCGCACCGCACGGAGCAGCAGGCGGCCTCGCTCGAGGAAACCGCCGCCGCGCTCGACGAGATCACCTCGACGGTCCGCAACTCCTCCGAACGGGCCACCGAGGCCAACCGGATGGTAGGCCAGACCCGCCAGAGCACCGACAAGTCGGGCAAGATCGTCACCGAGGCGATTTCCGCGATGAACCGGATCAAGGACGAATCCGACCGCATCGGCAAGATCATCGGCGTCATCGACGAGATCGCCTTCCAGACCAACCTGCTGGCGCTCAATGCGGGTGTCGAGGCTGCACGCGCCGGCGAGGCGGGCAGGGGCTTTGCCGTCGTCGCCCAGGAAGTCCGCGAACTGGCCCAGCGTTCGGCCACCGCGGCCCGGGAAATCAAGGAGCTGATCTCCAGTTCCGCCGGCGAGGTCCAGAACGGCGTGTCGCTGGTTCAGTCGACCGGCGAGGCGCTCGCGGAAATCGAGACCTTCGTCACCCAGGTCAACGAGCAGGTCAATTCGATCGCCACGGCGGCGCGCGAACAGGCCAATGCGCTGGCCGAGGTCAACACCGCCGTCAACCAGATGGATCAGATGACCCAGCAGAATGCCGCCATGGTCGAGGAGACCAGCGCGGCGAGCATGACGCTGACCCAGGAAAGCGCGCAGCTCAACGCCATGCTGCGCAAGTTCCGCCTGCCACCGGCCCGCGGCGGGACCCAGGTCCGCGCCCGCGCCGCCTGAGCGGACCGGCCGCCTCCGGGCCACCGGAACGGTGGCCGCGGCCCGACATCATCGCAACACAGGGCGGGCGCCACATGCGCCCGCCTTTTTGTGTTAATCTGGCGTGATCCGCCGGCGCGAGGATTTTGCGGGAAACCAGGGAACCGAATGGCCGTTGCGGCGTTGCCATCCGCAGCCCTTACCGGCGCCGCGGCTCGAAGAGAGACCCAAACGCCGAGTGGCACGCTGTCGGAAGACGGCCCCACGACCCAGTCACCGGACAGACCATGCGCCGCTATTCCTGCCCCAACTGCTCCAACGAAGTGCATTTTCGCAACAGCCGCTGCGTCAGCTGCGATTCCAAGCTCGGCTACGTGCCGGCGCGCGATCAGATGTTTTACGCCGCGCCCGAGAGCGAGCAGTGGCATGACGGCGCCACCGCCTACAATGCCTGCGCCAACCGGCACATGATCGGCTGCAACTGGCTTGTCCAGGACGGGCTAGAGGAGGGGCATTGCCTGAGCTGCAGCCACACATTGGTGATCCCCAATCTCTCTCTGCCTGAAAACCGCGACCGCTGGGCGGCGCTGGAGGAGGCCAAGCGGCGGCTGTTCTACTCGATCGTCAAGTTTCGGCTCGGCGTCGGCGATCTGGTGCATGCGCCCGATTTCGCGCTGCGCTTCGAGTTCAAGGCCGATGTTCTCGCCCCCGACGGCAAGCTCAAGAAGGTGCTGACCGGCCATGAGAACGGCCTGATCACCATCAACATCGCCGAGGCGGACGATCCCACCCGCGAGAAGCACCGGAAGGCCATGGGCGAACCCTACCGCACCCTGATCGGCCATTTCCGCCACGAGATCGGCCATTACTACTGGGACCGCCTGGTCGCCAACAGCCCGGCGCTCGACGGCTACCGCGCCATCTTCGGCGACGAGCGCGAGGATTACGCCGAGGCGCTCAAGCGGCATTACGCCAACAGCGCGCCGCCGGGATGGCAGATGACCCATGTCAGCTCCTATGCCTGCGCCCATTCCTGGGAGGATTTCGCCGAGACCTGGGCGCATTACTTTCATATTGTCGACGGGCTGGAAACGGCCGGATGGTACGGGCTCGATGGCCACACGCCGGACGCCGGGCTCCACCGGACGCCGGGCGGCTGGTCGGATGCCGGTCCCTATGGCGCGGTCGAATTCCGGCCGCTGATCGAGGCCTGGGTGCCGCTGACGGTGGCGATGAACGCCATGAACCGCTCGATCGGGCTCGGGGATTTCTATCCCTTCGTGCTCTCGGACGTGATCTTTTCCAAGCTCGAGTTCATCCACCGCCTGATCCACGACCGCGGCGGGCCGGACGCCGTTCGCCTGTAACTAGGCTGCGGCCGCACGGTTGTCCTCGGAGGCGACCGGCACGCGGATGCTGACGATGGTGCCCACGCCTTCCACGGACCTCACCTTCATCGCCCCGCCATGCAGTTCGGCGAGGCTGCGCGAGATGGCAAGGCCCAGGCCCGAGCCGCCGGTGGATTTGGAGAACTGGTTCTGCACCTGCTCGAAGGGCTGGCCGATGCGGCCAAGCAGCGCCTTGGGGATGCCGATGCCGGTGTCCTCGATCGTCAGCGTCACCGCGCTCGAGGTCTTGCGTGCGCGCACCAGGATGCGCCCGCCCGGTTCGGTGAACTTGACCGCATTGGACAAGAGATTGAGCAGGATCTGCTTCATCGCGCGACGGTCGGCGGTCAGCGCCAGGTGCAAGGGGATCTTCTGCTCCACCTCGATGCCCTTCTTCTCGGCCTGGATGGCCAAAAGCCGCAGCGTTTCCTCGAGCAGCGGCACCAGGTCCACGCTCTCGCGCTCGATCTGCATCTGCCCGGCCTCGATCTTGGCCATGTCGAGAATGTCGTTGATCACGGTGAGCAGGTGAATGCCGGAATTGTGGATGTCGTCGGCATATTCGGAGTATTTCTCCGATCCCAGCGGACCGAACATGCGCGCCTGCAGCACTTCGGAGAAGCCGATGATGGCGTTGAGCGGAGTCCTGAGCTCATGGCTCATATTGGCCAGGAACTCGGACTTGGCGCGGCTTGCGGCTTCCGCCCGCTCGGTCTCGACCTGGTAGTCCTTGTTGAGCTCTGACAGTTCCTCCGCCTTGCGCTTGAGTTCGTGCTGGGAGGCGGTCAGATCGCCGATGGTGGCCATCAGCCGCTTCTCGCTGTCGCGCAGCCGTTCCTGGTTGCGCTTGAGCGGCGTGATGTCGGTGCCCACCGACACCTGGCCGCCGTCGCGCGTCTGGCGTTCGTTGATCTGCAGCCAGCGTCCGTCGGCCAACTGGACCTCATAGGTCTGCGCCACGCCCCTGGCGCAGGGGACGGCAAGACGCCGTGCCACCACGGGCCGCGTCGCCGCAGCCTCCACCTGGCCGCGCGGGGTTCCCGGCGCCAGGATGTCGGAGGGCAGGCCGTGGATCTCCTGGTAGTGCTTGTTCCACAGCACCAGCCGGTCGTCGCGGTCCCACAGCACGAAGGCTTCCGAGGTGCTCTCGATGGCGTCGAACAGGCGCTGGTCGGCCTCCACCGTGCGCTGCTGCAGCCGGTGCTGCTCGGTCACGTCCATGGCGATGCCGATCAGATGGGTCTGCGCCGAGGTCGGATCGACCACCTGCGCGCGCGCCCGCATCCAGACAAAATGCCCGTTGGCGTGGCGCATGCGGAACAGATGGTCGACCTGCTTGATGTCGCCGCTGGCCACTTTCTGGGCGATCTCGTAGAGGTCGCCGTCGTCGGGATGGATCAGCCGCGAGGCCTCGCCGAACGAAATTACGCTGTCGCGCGGCGGCAGGCCAAGGATCTCGTACATCGAGCGCGACCAGTACAGCCGCCCGCGCGCCATGTCCCAGTCCCACAACCCGCAGCGCCCGCGCGACAGCGCCATGTCGACGCGGCGATGGCTTTCGAGATAGATGCCGTCGGCCTCCTGGGCGCGCCCGGCCTGGCTGAAATAGGCGTACAGGATCACCAGCAGGATCGAGGAGGTGGCGATGAACAGCGTCACATTGACCGAGACCGACTGCCGCCACGCCTCGTTCATGTCGGAGACCGGGGTCAGCGCCAGGATGGCGCCCGCGCCGTCGGGCAGCCGCGCCATCGCCGCCAGGTAGCGCGCTTCGTCAAAGCCCAGCTCCTGCACGCCGGCGCGATCGCCGAACAGCCAGAGCGGCGAGGATTCGGGCAGGAGACTGGCGACCGGCCGTCCGACCAGGTGCTGCCCGCCGGAGGTGGCGGCGAAGACGCGGTCCTGGGCATCGATGACGACCAGGTAGCGGCCGCCGGTGTCGGGCATGGCCCCCAGCACCCGGTTGAGCCGGGCTTCGGTTTCCCAGCGCAGCGCCTGCTTGATGGGCGTGGTGTCGGCGGAGAATGTCGCGCTGGCGGCGGCCAGCGACAGGGCGGTCATGTGCTCGGCGGCGGTCAGCAGGCGGTCGCGGTCGTCGCTCATGTTGACGAAGCGGGCCGTGGCCACGACCACCAGGAAGGCGACGATGAGAACCGGGATCAGACGCTTGAGAAAAGGCTCGGCGCCCACCAGGCGGTCATAGGCCGGCTGCGCGAACAGCTTTGCGTGACCGGAAAGTTCCCTGCCTGCCGCCCGCTTTGCGCCAGGCTTTCGTGCATGAGTCGACCTCTCGGCCGCAGGTATATGCTGCGCGTCCGCCATGTTTTTCGATTATCCCCGTTGGGATCCGGACAACCGCATCTCCGAATCTAACCTAATGAATCAAAGGTGATTCGGCTTGTCCAGCCCTAAAAGAAAGCTTTTGTTAAGGATTTGAATTCGCTGATTTTTAATCAGATTCGAGTCGCTCCGGGAGGCGCCCGGCGCGACCGCCCCGGCAGGCGGACGCGCAAATCACTTCGCATCCCGCCTGCAGAGCCCGATCCGGTCGATGCTCAGCCCGCCAGCATCCGGTCGACAATGTCGCCCACGTCGGGCGAGAGGTTTCCGGCTTCGCGGATCGTGACCAGCGCCAGCCGGGCATGGTCCTGCCGTCCGGCCTCAAGCGAGCGCCAGGACCGCATGGCGGTCAAAAGACGCGCGGCGAGCTGCGGATTGCGCTTGTCGATGTCGATCACCTCGCGCGCCAGCAGCCGGTAGCCGGCGCCGTCGGCGGCATTGAAGCCGGTCGGATTGCCCGACGAGAACGCGCCGATCAGCGCGCGCATGCGGTTGGGGTTGGTGCGGTCGAAATCCGGGCTCGCCAGAAGCGCCTCGACCCGAGCGCAGGTTTGCGCGCCAGGCGCCGTGGCCTGGATCGAGTACCATTTGTCGAGCGCCAGCGGATCGGCGGAAAAGCGGGTCTTGAAGGCGTCGAGCGCCTCGGCGGTTTCCCGCGCCGAGGGGAAGGTCTGGGTCAGCACCTGCAGTGCCTGGGCCAGCACGGTCATGTTGTCGGCCGCGTCGAAGGCCGCCTTGGCGCGGGCAGGGGTGCCTTCGGCGATGCAGGCGTAGCTCATCGCGGCCCCCGCAAGCGCCCGCAGTCCCGCATCCTCGGCACCGGGGCTGTAGTCGCCCCGGGGCGCGCGGCCCGCGAGCCTGGCGAAGACCTCGAGCCCGGCGCGGGCGACTTCCGACAGCACCGCCTCGCGCGCCGCATGGATGGCGTCGGGATCGATGTTGGAGCCGATTTCGCGGGCGATGTCGCTTTCCGCGGGCAGGGCCAGCGCCTGGGCGCGGAAGGCCGGCTCCAGGCTTTCGTCCGCCGCCGTGGCAATCAGGATATCGGCGAGCTCTTCCGCCGAAGGCAGGTTGCGGCCGTCGCGGGCGAGCCGGGAGGCTGCCACCAGATGTCGGGTCGCCTGTTCGTTGAGCGCCTGCCAGCGCGCCACGCCGTCGCTGTCATGGCGCGCGATATGGGCGAGATCGGCGGCACTCTGCTCCATGGCGATGTTGACCGGGGCGGAGAAGCCACGGTTGATCGACAGCACCGGACGGCCGGGCACGTCGGTGAAGCTGAAGGTCTGCTTGCGCCGGGTCAGGTGGAACACGCCGCCCTTGGCTTCCCCGCCGCTGGGCTGGCCGGAGAATTCCGATCCGTCGGGCAGGATCAGGCCATAGGCCAGCGGGATGTGCATCAGCGCCTTGCGCGACTGGCCGGGCGTGGGTGCGAGCGACTGCTCGAGCGTCACCTTGAAGGTCTTCTTGGCCTCGTTCCACTCGGTCGACACCGACACCGAGGGCGTGCCCGCCTGGCTGTACCACAGCGCGAACTGCTTGAGGTCGCGGCCGCTCGTCTCCGCGAAACAGGCGAGGAAATCCTCGATCGTCGAGGCGTCCCCGTCGTGCCGCTCGAAATAGAGATCCATCCCCTTGCGGAAATCCGCCTGGCCGAGGATGGTGCGGATCATGCCCACCACTTCCGAGCCTTTCTCATACACGGTGGCCGTATAGAAATTGTTGATTTCGCGATAGGATTCCGGGCGAACGGGATGCGCGAGCGGGCCCGCGTCCTCGGGAAACTGATGCGCCTTGAGAAGCCTGATCTCGGCGATGCGCTTGACGGCCGCCGAGCGCTGGTCGGCGGAGAACGCATGGTCGCGATAGACCGTCAGCCCTTCCTTCAGGCACAGCTGGAACCAGTCGCGGCAGGTGATGCGGTTGCCGGTCCAGTTGTGGAAATATTCATGCGCGATGATGGCTTCGATATGGGCGTAGTCGGCGTCGGTCGCGGTCTCGGGATCGGCCAGCACATATTTGTCGTTGAAGACATTGAGCCCCTTGTTCTCCATGGCGCCCATGTTGAAGTCCGAGACGGCGACGATCTGGAAGATGTCGAGATCATATTCCCGGCCGTACTTCTCCTCGTCCCATGTCATCGAGCGCTTGAGCGCGTCCATGGCGTAGCCGGCGCGGCCTTCCTTGCCATGCTCGACATAGATCTTGAGCGCCACCTCGCGGCCGCTCATGGTGGTGAAGCTGTCCTCGACCAGGCCGAGGTCGCCGCCCACCAGCGCGAACAGATAGGACGGCTTGGGGTGCGGATCGAACCAGGCAGCGAAATGCCGGCCTTCGTCATAATTGCCGCCGCCCAGGAAATTTCCGTTCGACAGCAGATGTTTGGCATCGTCCTTGGCGGCGATGATGGTCACCGTGTAGACGGCCAGCACGTCGGGCCGGTCGTAGAAATAGGTGATGCGTCGGAAGCCCTCCGCCTCGCACTGGGTGCAGTAGACGCCGTTGGTGCGGTAAAGCCCCATCAGCTTGGTGTTGGTTTGGGGCGAGATCGTCGTGCTGACGGTCACCTCGAAGGGGCCGCTATCGGGCAGGCCGCGGATCGTCAGGCTTTCGGGCGTGGCCTTGTAGAGCGACGGATCGATGTCGTTGCCGTCGAGTTGCAGCCCGTCGAGGCTGAGTTCATCGCCATCGAACACAAGCGGAGCGTCCGCAGCCACGCCCTCGCGCCGGTGCAGGATCACGCGGGAGACGACCTTGGTCTCGGTCGGATCGAGCTCGAATGTGAGGTCGATGCGCTCGACCACGAAATCGGTCGGCCTGTAATCCTTGAGCTTGAACACCTGTCCCGTTTCAGTCCGCATATGCTTTTGCCCCGCAAATTCCCATTATGGCACAGGACGCTATCATACGGGATCCTGACACACGGTTAAGATGATTTGTCGATAAGAAGGGGCGCAATCCGGGTGAGAAATGGCTTGCCTTGCCTGCCCCCCTCGACATTCCGCTTCCCGCCATTATGTTGGAGCGCAGAGTCGCGCGCGGCTCCAAGCCAATCAAGCCCCCGGGACCTGCCATGAACATCGCGACACCTAAATTCGGCGTGGGCGCATCGGCGTTGCGCAAGGAAGACCCGAAGCTCGTGCGCGGCGAGGGGGCCTTCACCGACGACATCAGGGCCGAGGGCGAGTTGCGCGGCTTCGTGCTGCGCTCGGCCCATGCGGCCGCGCGCTTCGTCATCAACGACCTCAGTGCCGCCCGCGACGCGCCCGGCGTGCATCTTGTTCTCACCGCGGCCGACGTCGCCCATCTCGGCCCGGTTCTGTGCCAGACCGCGCTCAAGCAACCCGACGGGACGCGCCACGCGCTCAAGCACACGCCGCTTTTGTGCGACGGCGAAGTCCGCCATGTCGGCGATGCGGTGGCCTTCATCGTCGCCGACACGCTGGCTGAGGCGCAGGACGCCTCCGAACTCATCGACATCGACTGGGAGTTCGGCGACGCACACACCGATCCCGCCACCGCGCTCGACGAGGGCGCTCCGCTGGTCTGGCCGGATCTCGGCACCAACCAGGCCTTCCTCTACCGCGTCGGCGACGCGGCGGCGACGGACGCGGCCTTTGCGGGAGCCGATCACGTGACCACGATCAGTTTCATCAACAACCGGCTTGTCAGCAACTACATGGAAACCCGCGCGTGCCTGGCCGAATGGGACGACGTGGCGAAGAAGTTCACCCTGACGCTGGGCTCGCAGGGTGTCCACTCCATTCGCAAGACGCTCGCCAACGATGTCTTCAGGATGGATCTCGAGGATTTCCGCGTCGTCACCCGCGATGTCGGTGGCGGCTTCGGCACCAAGTCGTTCAACTACCGGGAATACCCGCTGTCGCTCGAAGCCGCGCGCCGGCTCGGCCGACCGGTCAAATGGGTATGCGACCGCACCGAGCATTTCCTGGCCGACGCCCACGGCCGCGACCACCGGGTCATGGCCGCACTGGCGATGGACCGGGACGGGCGGATCCTGGGACTCAAGATCGACATTCTCGCCAATATGGGCGGGTATCTCAGCCAGTTCGGCCCCTATGTGCCGACCTTCGGCGGCTCGATGGCGACCGGCGTCTACGACATCCAGAAGCTCGATTTCAAGCTGCGCGGCGTCTACACCCACACCACGCCGGTCGACGCCTACCGCGGCGCCGGCCGCCCCGAGGCCGCCTTCCTGATCGAGCGGCTGATCGATGCCGCGGCGCGGGAGCTCGGAATTCCCGTGGAAGAACTCCGGCGCAAGAACTTCATCCGTCCCGAGCAGTTCCCCTATCTGACGCCGGGCGGGCGCAATTACGACGTGGGCGAGTTCGACGGCCATATGACGCGTGCGCTGGTAAAGGCCGATTTCGCAGGCTTCCCCGACCGCGTCAGGGAAGCCGAAAGCCGCGGCAGGCTGCGCGGCTTCGGCACCGCGGTCTATATCGAGGCCTGCGCCTTTGCCGGTTCCGAACCGGCGAAACTGACGCTCGATCCCGATGGCGGCATCACTCTCTATATCGGCACCCAGACCAACGGGCAGGGCCACGCCACCGCCTACAGCCAGTTCGTGGCCGATCACATCGGCATCGATTTCGACAAGATAACCGTGCGCCAGGGCGACACCAATGAACTCGCCAAGGGCGGCGGCACCGGTGGCTCGCGCTCGATTCCGCTCGGCGGCGTGTCGGTCTCCGCCGCCTCCGAGGTGCTGGCCGAGAAGATGAAGAAGATCGCCGCCGATGAACTCGAGGCGTCGGCCGCCGACATCGAACTGGTCGACGGCTCCGCCCGCATCGTCGGCACCGACCGGGTGATGAGCTACGCCGACCTCGCCCGCGCCGCAAAATCCCGCGAGGACCTGACCGGCGACGCCAATGTGATCCAGGACGAGGCGACCTATCCGAACGGCACCCATGTCTGCGAGATCGAGATCGATCCGGACACCGGCCATGTCGAGATCGTGCGCTACACCATCGTCGACGATTTCGGCCTGACGGTGAACCCAGTGCTGCTGCTGGGCCAGGTGCATGGCGGCGTCGTCCAGGGCATCGGCCAGTGCCTCAACGAAGGCGTGGTCTATTCCGAGGACGGGCAGCTACTGACGGCGAGCTTCATGGATTACACCATGCCCCGCGCCGATGACGTTCCGTTCTTTGATTTCGAGACCCGCAACGTGCCCTCGACCACCAATGCGATGGGGATCAAGGGCGCGGGCGAGGCGGCAACAATCGGTTCATGCCCGGCGGTGATGAACGCGCTGATTGACGCGCTCGACCGGGCGCGCGGCGTGCGCCACATCGACATGCCCGCAACCCCGCAGCGCGTCTGGGAGGCGCTCAACGGCTGAGCAGGGATGGTCGGGCCCGCTGGCGCGGCAGGTAAGGCGCATCGGCGCGACGCATCAGCGCGACGTGGGGCGCCCATCAGGTTTTTTGATCGGACGATGAGGCGTGAAGCGGTTATCGTCTGGCGAAACGGTTGCTGTAACCGGTGATCGCCCCCAACCGGATCCGCGGGACCTCAGGCCGCGCGGGTCGGATCACGAAAGAGATCAGTTGACAGATCCCACGCCTGACGCCGCCCCAAAGGCGGCATCGCCCTCGTCGGTGGCAACATACACCGGATCCCCGATGATCGGCATTGCACTCAAGGTGGCCTCGGTCGCCGTGTTTGTCTCCATGTCGACGCTGATCAAGGCTTCCGGCGAAGGCATGCCGGCAGGCCAGATCGTGTTCCTGCGCTCCGCCTTCGCCATGATCCCGGTCCTGGTCTTCCTGGCGGTGGTCGGCCAGCTCGACACTGCCTGGCGCACCGCAAGCCCGATGTCCCACGTCCGGCGCGGGCTGGTGGGCGTGACCGCGATGGCGCTCGGCTTCTACGGCATCATGCGGCTGCCGCTGCCCGATGCGATCGCCATCGGCTACGCCATGCCCCTGCTGACGGTGGTCTTCGCGGCCCTGTTCCTCGGCGAGACCGTGCGCATCTTCCGCTGGTCGGCGGTGGTCGTGGGCCTGGGCGGCGTGCTGATCATCACCTGGCCGCGGCTGAGCCTGTTTGGCGACGGCTTCGGCTCGGAGGAGGCGCTGGGCGCCGCCGCCGTGCTGGCATCCGCAGCCCTCGGCGCCGCCGCGATGATCCTGGTGCGCAAGCTGGTGCTGACCGAACGCACGCCCACCATCGTGCTCTATTTCTCGCTCACGGCCACGGTGCTGTCGCTCGCCTCGCTGCCCTTCGGCTGGATCGTGCCCGACTGGCAGACGCTGGGTCTCATGGCGCTGGCGGGCTTCTGCGGCGGGCTCGGGCAGATCCTGCTGACCCAGAGCTACCGCCACGCCGATGTCTCGACGATCGCGCCGTTTGAATACACCTCGATCGTGCTCGGCATCGTCATCGGCTATTTCATCTTCGGCGACGTGCCGACCTGGACCATGCTCGCGGGCACCACCATCGTGGTGGGCGCCGGCATCTTCGTCATCCTGCGCGAGCATTCCCTCGGCCTCGAACGCAAGGCCCAGCGCAAGCTGGTGACGCCGCAGGGATAGTCCGGAGCAGGGCCGTTTGGCCGGACAGGGATCAGGCCGTCAGGCCGCGGTGCGATCGTCCGGCGCATCCTCCGCCCCATCCTCGCCATAGGACGGGTCGGAGCGCGGGTCGAGCTCGGCGGTTTGCGGGGTGAGGTCGGGCAAAGCCGCCATCGGCAGGAAGTCCGAGCGCATGTCCTGGGACGGTTGCTCGCGGCGGCTGATGCGCCAGGCCGCATGGGCCGAATAGGCGGCAAAGCAGATGGCGATGGTAACAAACAGCGCGTGCGGTCCGAAGCGGTCCATGGCAGCGCCCGTGATCAGCGGTCCCACCATGGTGGCGCCGCCATAAGTCAGCATCAGGCCGCTCGAGACTTCGACGAATTCGTCTGGCTTGGCGTGGTCATTGGCATGCGCCACGTTGAGCGAGTAGATCGGAAACAGCACGGTCCCGAGGCAAAGCATCCCGGCGAAGAACACGATCCGGTTCTCGACCCCGAAGGCCACCGTGACCGCGCAGGCGAAAATGCCGATGAAGCCCGCGAAGATCATCACCTTGCGGCGGTCCATCCGGTCCGACGCCCGGCCCAGCGGATACTGGAAGATCGCGCCGCCGATCATGGCGATGGCGAGCATGCTGGCGCCCTCGGTCGTCGAAAGCCCGAGCTGCGTCGCATATACCGGCCCCAACCCGCCCCAGGCGCTGGCGATCATACCGGCGAGCAGGGTTCCCACCACCGCCGCCGGCGAGCGACGGTAGAGCCCGGGAATGTCGAATTTCACCTGGGTCAGCGGCTGCGGCGACTGTGCGCTCGACAGCGCCGTGGGCATCACCGCGAGCGAACAGATGAGCGCGCAGATCATGAACAGCGTCGGCCCCAGCGGATCGCCGAAGGGCACGATGTACTGGCCGACCATGACCGCCGTCATGCTCACCACCATGTAGACCGAAAACAGCGCGCCGCGGTTCTCGTTGCTGACCTTCTCGTTGAGCCAGCTTTCGATGATCATGTAGGCGCCGGCGATGGAAAACCCGGCGAGCGCCCGCGTCAGCACCCAGACGGCCGGATGCACGATCAGCGAATGCAGCAGGAACGACATCGCCATGATCGTGGTCAGCGCCCCGAACACGCGCACATGTCCCACCCGGAGCACCAGCCGGGGCGTGATGACGCAGCTTGCGGTGAACGCGATGGCGTAGCCGGTGGCAATCAGCGAGATGGTGAAGGTCGACCAGCCCTCGGCCACGGCGCGGACCGGGATCAGGTAACCGGACAAGCCCATAGCGGCCAACAGGAAAAAGGTCGAAATCAGCAACGACGCCACCGATCGAATGGACTGGATCATGGCGGCTTCCCTGGCGACAAACCGGGCCTGTCCGAAGTCCGGTGACATCCGGAAGTGGCGGGCCCGAGTGCATGACTGACTCTGGCGCCCACCATGTCATGCGCGATTGCGACAGGAAAGCCCGATTGCGACGCAAGCGAGGAAATTCGCGCCTTCGGTCGGTCGGAGCGGCGCTAGCCGGCGTCGAGCTGTTCGATCCGCGCCTGCAGCGACAGCAGATCCGCCCAGACCAGCCGCTTCTGCGCGGGATTGCGCAGCAGGTAGGCCGGATGCAGCGTCGGCAGCGCCGGGATCCGGACCTCGCCTGCCTGGAAGTCCATCCAGGTGCCCCTGAGCGAGAGAATGCCCTTGTCGGTGCCAAGCAGCGACTTGCTGGCGACATTTCCCAGCATGACCACGATCTTCGGCGCCGCGAGCGCCACATGGCGTTCGATGAAGGGGCGGCACAGCTCGATCTCGTGCGGCGCCGGCGTGCGGTTGCCCGGCGGCCGCCAGGGGATCATGTTGGTGATGTAGGCGGTGTCGCGGTCAAGACCGATGGCGCCCAGCATGCGGTCAAGCAATTGCCCGGCGCGGCCGACGAAGGGCGCGCCCTGGATGTCCTCCTCCCGACCGGGCGCCTCGCCGATGAACATCACGCGCGCTTGCGGATTGCCGTCTGCGAACACCAGCGTCTTGGCGCTATGCCTCAGATTGCAGCCGGTGAACCCGTCGAGTGCTGCGCGCAACTCGGCGATCGTCGTGGCGCCGGCGGCAAGCGCGCGCGCGTCCTCGAACGCGGCTTCTCCCGGGATGGTCAGCTGCGAGGCCTGCGGGGCGGGCGTCATCGGCGCCGCCGTCGCCGCAGCCCTCGGGCGCTCCGCTTGCGGTGAAGCCGCCGGATGCCCGGAGGCCTGACCACTGTCGGCAGGGGCGGCTGCGGCCTGGGGCCTGGATTTCGCCCGCGACTGCGCCGCCGACTGCTCGAACCGGTCGATCGCCGCGTCTTCGCAGAGCTCCTCCACGCCGCTGTCGGCGTAGAAGCTCAAAAGCGCGGCAAGCGCCTGAGGGGTCATGTCGGATGCGGAGATGGCCATGGTGCGGTTTTACCGCAAAGGCATGGCTTGGCAAAGCGGATTGATCCGCCGGCTCCAAATGAAAACGCCCGGATGAGCCATCCGGGCGTTCTGGATTGTCATGTCTGCACGACGCCCTCGGGCGCGGGCAGGAAATCAGGCGTTGTCTTCGCCGTCTTCCTCGTCGTTGAAGTCCGGATCGGTGGCGGCGGCTTCCGCGGCTTCGGCGGCGGCTTCCTCGTCGATGCCGTAGATCGCGTCGGCCGACGAGAGATCCTCGCCCTTGGCCTGGCGCTGGGCCTCATCGGCGGAACGGGCCACGTTGAAGGTCACCTGCACGGTGACGTCGGCGTGCAGCGCCAGCGGCACGGTGTGCAGGCCGATGGTCTTGACCGGGTTGTTCATGTCGACCTGGTTGCGGCCGATGACGAAGCCGTTGTCGGCCAGGACCTGGACCACGTCGCGAGCAGCGACCGAACCGTAGAGCTGGCCGGTTTCGCCGGCCGAGCGGACGACGACGAAGGTCTTGCCGTCGAGCTTCTCGGCGATCTGCTGGGCTTCGGTCTTGCGCTCGAGGTTGCGGGTCT
Organism: Hoeflea sp.; assembly: GCF_030682515.1. Classification (GTDB taxonomy): domain Bacteria; phylum Pseudomonadota; class Alphaproteobacteria; order Rhizobiales; family Rhizobiaceae; genus Hoeflea. The sequence goes on from NZ_JAUXOD010000121.1 coordinate 55,387, forward strand.
CGAGGACCGCGCGCTCGGCTTCGAAGCGGGTCTTGTTGGCGGCGTTGGCGCGCAGCGCCTTGCCCTGCGGCAGCAGGAAGTTGCGGGCGTAGCCGTCGCGAACCTTGACGGTCTCGCCCATCTGGCCAAGCTTGGCAATGCGTTCAAGAAGAATGACGTCCATGTGATGTTCCTTTCAGGAAGTGGTGTGAGGCACAAGTTTCAGCGTTTGGAATTGGGACCGGACCCGGTCACCGTCGCAGCGCGGGCGGTGTCGAACAGCCCGAGGAAGAAGAAGAAGAACAGCGGCACGGTGAAGATCACGGTGGCCAGATAGATGGTCCACAGCAGCAGGCCGCGGGCCGGCTTGCCGCGGGTGCGGTGATGGGCGATGGCGTATCCGGCCACGGCGAAGCTGATCCCGAAGGCGCCGATCAGGGTCCAGCCGATGAGGCCGATGCCGCCGCCGGCAAAGCTCATCAGCACGCCGGCCGCCAGTGCGATCGCGCCCATGCGCGGCATCCGGAGCTGCGAGGGCAGGTCGTCCTTGGGGCGTTTGGAGCGGCCCGACAGGCGCACGATCGCCGAGGCGGCGTACCAGCCGGCGAGCAGGATCAGCACCCAGATGGCGGCCTGGATGGCGGGCAGGGCGAACAGGAAGAACGCCTTCATCTCCGTCAGGCTTTCGGCAGACGGCTGGTAGTCGGCATTGCTGTCCCGGAGCGTGGCGACGAACACCTCGACCAGCTCGCCCACGAACTCCTTGCCGTAGCCCATGGCGAGTCCGATGGCCACGAGGCCGACGCAGACGCAAGCCGCGATGTTGAGCAGGATGTCCGACAGCGGATACCAGGCGACCGCGCCTTCCGGTCCGCCGATCTCCTCGGCCGGACGGGCGAGGTTGGACAGGTGGGCGATCCAGGCTGCGGGCATCAGCGTGGTGACGGCCGACACCAGCGCCGCCTGCGGCGTCGTGGCAAGGCCGATGATCGCCATGGCCGAGAACACCGCGACGATGGAGGCGAGATTGGACCAGCCGAGGCCCGCAATCATGATCGGCAGGGCTGCGGCGGCAAACAGGATGAAGGACAGGCTCGAGGGGGAGCCGGCGCTGACAAGCAGAAGCGCGGCGGAAACGCCGGCGAGCAGGCCCACGAGGAGCGATGTGCTTTGCTGTGTCATCTGTCGCTGTCCTGCGTCACGCAGTTAGAGGCGGTCTCGCCCCAACCCGGGATTTGGCGGCCCAGACCCCGCGCCCGTCGCGGGAAGGGAAGGGGACTCGGCGCCATGCGCCGGGTCCGGTAGCTTGATTAACGCAGCACGTAGGGCAGCAGGCCGAGGAAACGGGCGCGCTTGATCGCCTTGGCGAGTTCGCGCTGCTTCTTCTGGCTCACCGCGGTGATGCGGGAAGGAACGATCTTGCCGCGCTCGGAAATGTAGCGCTGCAGCAGACGCACGTCCTTGTAGTCGATCTTCGGCGCATTGGCTCCCGAGAACGGGCAGGTCTTGCGGCGGCGATGGAACGGACGGCGTGTCGGGATCTGGTTGATGTCGACCATTGTCTGTTCTCCTATTCGCGGTCTTCGCGCGGACGGCGCGGGCCACGGTCGCCACGGTCACCGCGATCGCCACGGTCACGATCGCCACGCGGACGGTCGTCGCGGTCGCCGCGGGGGCGGTCATCACGGTCGCGCTTCTGAAGCATGGCCGAGGGGCCTTCCTCATGGGCGTCGACGGACACGGTCATGAAACGAAGAATGTCTTCGTTGAAGCGCATCTGGCGCTCCATTTCCTTGACGGCGTCCGAGGGTGCGTCGATGTCCATCAGCGCGTAATGCGCCTTGCGGTTCTTGTTGATGCGGTATGTGAGGGACTTCAGTCCCCAGTGCTCAATACGCCCGACTTTGCCGCCATTCGCTTCGATCACACCCTTGTACTGTTCTACAAGGCCTTCGACCTGCTGGCTGGAGACATCCTGCCGGGCAAGGAATACATGTTCATACAGAGCCATGATTGACTTGCCTTTCTTGCATTATACATCACCCGGATCCGGCGCTAAGCCCCATCGACTTGTCCTGACGGCCATGAGGCCGGGCAAGAAAGACGTGGTATCGAGACGGTCGTGAGCGGAGACACGGGAGGCCGGAGCGCTGTTGCCCCTAGGATCCTTCGAAAAGGATCGCACCCTCCGTTCAGCCACCAGCCAGATGACCGGGTGTTCGAACAGCCGCGCTTATACGCGGTTTCCTGCGCATTGCAAGGCCGGGATGGTTCAAATCCGGTTTGAACGGGCCGGCAATCACGTCCGTGACGGTCTGCCTGTGCCAAATCAGGCGGGATCGTGAAAATTGAAACTATCGTTTTAAGCAGCGCTTAGCGGGAAGGTGGTACTTACTTCGATATCGAAACGGCTGGTTCTCCAAACCCCATTCATAGGACATGCCATGTTTTCTCGTCTGCGTACCATTCTCGCCGCCACCACCGTGCTTGCCATCAGTTCGCTGACGGCGGCAGCCAACGATGTCATTCTCTCGATCGACGGCGAAATCGCCGGCGGCACCCAGGTCGACATGACAGTTGAAGATCTCGAGGCGCTCGGCATGACCACCATCGTGACCAAGACCCCCTGGCATGACAAGACCGTGACCTTCGAGGGTGTGTCGTTCGCCGATCTGCTCGCCAAGGTCGGAGCCACCGGCAGCAATCTCGCCGTCCTCGCCCTCAACAATTACCGCTCGGAACTCCCGGTAGAGGACATCGAGAAACACGGTGTCATCCTGGCGCTGAAGCAAGACGGCGCCTACATGCCGGTGAGCGACAAGGGGCCTCTCTTTGTCGTCTACCCGTTCGATGCCAACCCGGCGCTGAACACCGAGGTCTATTACGCACGCTCCGCCTGGCAGGTCCGGTCGATCACTGTCGAGTAGCAAACCCGCCTCGAAAGGAGAGCGCCATGCGGCGGTTGACCAGTATCTTCAATGTCATCGCGGCAACGATGACGGTGGCTTTGCTCACCATCATCGTCGTTCACGCGGATCTGGTGACCGCCACAGAGAAGGCCATGCAACGCTCGTCACGCTATGACAGCGCCTGGGTCGGGGCCGCCGGCCGCCTGGAGATCCTCTACCTGCAGAAGGCGCTCGGCAATTTCACCATCGAGCCAGATGCTGGAAACGCCGCGCAGGTCAATCTTTTCGCCGACATCATGACCAACCGGTTCAAGATCTTCGATGCGCCCGGGTTCCAGGCCTTCATGGACATCAAGCCCAAGCGCCGTCAGTTGATCGAGACCGCGCGGGTGGAGTTTGCCGAAATCAGGCTCCGGCTTGGCGACGTCGCCAGCCTGGAGCCAGACGCGCTGGAAACGCTGCGGCGCGACCTGGAAAAGGTCTACGAGGCCATCGACCGGGTCGGGGCCGAAGCGCAGGGGGATTCGGTCAATGAAGCCGCGAAGATCCGCGCGGAGATGCAGGCCAAGCAGAAGCTTCAGACCTGGCTGGTCAGCGGTCTTTTCGGTTCCATCGCCCTGCTTCTGGGTATTTCCACGCTTCAGAACCGTTTTCTGCGCCAGGCCGCGCGCACGGCGCTGCGCAGTGCCAAGGACTTCTCCTATCTCGCCTATCACGACAATCTCACCGGCCTGCCCAACCGCATGGCCTTCACCGCCGAGTTCGAACGCGCCGCCGCTTCCTGCGGCAATGAGACGGCCAAGAGAATCGCGGTGCTGGCCATCGATCTCGACGGGTTCAAGACCGTCAATGACCGTCTGGGCCACGCCACGGGTGACGCCCTCCTCAAGCAGGTGGCCCACCGCATCTCGCACACCTGCGCGGGCTTTACCAACAGCATCCTGAGCGCCAGGCTCGGTGGCGACGAGTTCGTTGTCGTGCTAGAGGCGCCCGGCGACGCCGATGACATCGCCCGCCAGGCGGAGCAATTGCGCCAGGTCCTGTCGCAGACCTACGCGCTCGAGGGCAGTTTGCTCCAGGTCGGCGTATCTGTGGGCATTGCCGTCAGCGTGCCCGGCCATGATGCCAACAGCCTGCTCATCGACGCGGACATCGCGCTGTCTCAGGCCAAGGCATCTGGCAAGGGACGGATCATGCGGTTTGACCCGGCGATGCGCGACATCTTCCTCAGGCGCGCCTCGATCCAGGCGGAACTGGCGGACGCCATCGAGAACGACCAGATCATTCCCCACTACCAGATCAAGATGGATGTGCTGTCCGGCCGCGTTTGCGGCGTCGAGGCCCTGGCGCGATGGACCCACCCGACCTTGGGCAACGTCCCCCCGGGCGAGTTCACCAAGATCGCCGAGGAAGCCGGCCTCATTGTCGGCCTGGGGCGCAAGATCCTGGAGCGGGCCTGCCGTGACGGGCTTCACCTCGCCGCCGATATCGGCGTCGCCGTCAACCTCTCCGCCAACCAGTTCATTCGCGAGGACATCCTGGCCACGGTGCGCGAGATCCTGGACGTCACCGGGTTTCCGGCCAACCGGCTGACCCTGGAAGTGACCGAGACGCTGATGATCTCGGAAGCCGATCGCGCCGTGGGAATCCTGTCGCGCTTCAGGGAGATGGGCATCTCCATCGCGCTCGACGATTTCGGCACCGGCTATTCCGCGCTGTCCTATCTCAGGCAGTTCCCCTGGGACGAGCTCAAGATCGACCGCGCCTTCGTCATGGAGATGGAGACCGATGAGCGCGCCTGCGCCATCGTCGGCTCGATCACCGAAATGGCCCACCGGCTGGGCATTTCGGTGACGGCGGAAGGCGCCGAGACCCGCGGGCAGATCGAGGCCCTGCGCGATATCGGCTGCGAGACGATTCAGGGCTATCATTTCGGCCGCCCGGTGTCCTTCGAAGAACTGCCGCTTGCCATGCTCAAGGGCACCGCAGCCGCGGCAAAGCTCAACATGGGCCAGCCGCCGCGCGTGCGCGATGTGACGTCCCTGACTGCCTGATCGCCGGCCCCTGACTTCCGGTGCGCCGCCGCCGCTACGGATCAAATCCGCGGCGCCCACGCAACCAATCGTCGCCGTCGCGCGTTCCCCTGCTGAACCACAATTCAACAGGAGCGGACCAATGACAAAGATCGATCAGCAACATGTCTGGGACATGATCGAGGACATCCACATCAGCATGTTGATCACCTGGGACGGCAAGCGCCAGAGCGCACGCCCCATGGCCGCCATGCCGAGGCAGGACGAGCACGCGATCTACTTCCTGACCGATTCGGCCGCCGAAAAGGACGGCCAGATCGAACGCTTCCCGATCGTCACCCTGGCCTTCGTCGACCAGTCCAAGAACGACTATGTCTCGCTCACCGGCACCGCCACCGTGTCCAACGACCGCGCCAAGATCGAGGAGCTGTGGTCGCCGATGATGAAGACCTTCTGGGACGGGCCCGAGGACCAGACCATCCGGCTGATCACGGTCGTTCCCGAGGACGCGCAGGCCTGGGACAGCCCGCACAACATCGTCTCGACCATCAAGATGGCCGCCGCCGCAGCCGGTCTGGGCAAGCCCGACATGGGCGATAGCGGCAAGGTGAAGATGTAACCCTGCATCCGCTCATCCCTGCCGCGGCCTCCGGGCGGCGTCAGGGATGAACCTGATCTCAGGTGTCGAGGGCGCAACGGTTGCGGTGCACAAGACTGATGATGCGCCGACATCTTGCCAGAATCGGGAATCGGGCAGATTGTGAGCCGCATAAGCGTCTCCCGCTGCCTCTTTTTGTGCGTTAGTCCCGATTTTGCTTCAGAACCGACTTCCCCTCGTCGAGTTTCCTCCGGCCAGGCCGGGCGTGAATTCCTTCGCCATCCTGGCCGCGTGCGAAGCGTCCGCCCGCGCCACGCTGATTTCCGTCTATCCGGTGCTGATGTACCGGGCGCTCGGCAGCGCCACCTCGGTGTCGGAGGCCTATGTGCTGATCGGCTGTTCCGGTCTTGCCTGCGCACTGGGCGTGCCGCTCCTGGCCCGCTATGTGCCGCGGCGCTGGCTTTACACGCTCGGCATCCTCATCATGGTCGCCGGCAGCGCTCTCGGCGGATTTTTCGATGCCCGGTTCATCCCGGTCGCGGTCGCCCTCAATTCGGTCGGGCTGGTGATCGTGGCGGTGTGCTTCAACGCCTATGTGATGGATTATGTCGAACGCGCCTCGATGGGCCGCATCGAAAGCCGGCGGCTCCTGTTCAGCGGCATTCCCTGGAGCGTCGGCCCGTTCTTGGGCGTGGTGCTGATGGATCTGCACCCGAAGATCCCGTTCCTGATCTCGATTGCCGCCTGCCTGGTGATGCTTTTCTATTTCTGGCACCTGCGGATGGGCGACGGCAAGGTCATCACCAGCGCCCGGCGCCCGCCGGCCAATCCGCTGCGCTATCTGCCGCGCTTCTTCCGCCAGCCCACCCTGGTGGCGGGCTGGTTCTATGCCACCATGCGCTCCGTCGGCTGGTCGATCTACATCATCTATGTGCCGATCTTCGCGGTGAAATCCGGTCTCAGCGACCAGATCGGCGGGCTGGCGCTGTCGATTTCCAACGCCTTCCTGTTCCTGACGCCGCTGATGCTCGGCTATCTGCAGAAGACCGGCGTGCGCAACGCATTGGTCACCGGTTTTGCCGGCAGCGGCGTCCTCTTCGTCGCGGCCACGCTTCTCTCCGGGTTTCCCTGGCCCGCCATCGCCATCCTGGTGTCGGCGACGCTGTTCCTGGTCCTGCTCGATATCTGCGGCGGGCTGCCGTTCCTGCTCACCGTCAAGCCGTCCGAGCGCACCCAGATGGCGGCGGTCTATTCGACCTTCCGCGATGTCGCCTCCGTCGGCTCGCCGGCCTTTGCCTGGCTGGTGCTGCTGTTCATGCCGGTGCATGGCGTGTTCGCCGCCACCGGCGCGGCGCTGCTCGGCTGTGCGCTCATTGCCCGGCGCACCCACCCGGGGCTGGGCCGGCGCCGCCATTGACAGAACTGGCGGATTGCCGCCGTCTCAGATCGGCAGCGGATGCGCGCGGCGAGCAATGGCGATGTCCCTGAGGACATCATCCGAGAGCGTCACGTCCTTCGATCCGATGGCAAGCTTGAGCTGCTCCATCGAGGTCGCGCCGATGATTGCCGAGGTCATGAACGGCCGCGTCAGGCAGAAGGCGATGGCCATCTGCGACGGATCGAGCCCGTGCCTGGCGGCGACCGCGAGATAGGCGGCGGTGGCGGCTTCCGCCTCCGGCCCCCAGCGGCCACCGAGGTTTTCCACCCTTGAGCGGCGCGAGCCTTCGGGGATGACGCCGCCCTGGTATTTTCCGGTCAGGATGCCCGTGGCCAGCGGCGAGAACGCCAGCAGGCCCACATCCTCGTGATGCGCCAGTTCGGCCAGATCCGTGTCGAACATCCGGCAGATCAGGTTGTACTCGTTCTGGATCGAGGCCACGCGCGGCAGGCCGTGCGCTTCGGCAAGCCGCACGAACTGCATCGTGCCCCAGGCGCTTTCATTGGACAGGCCGACGGCGCGGATCTTGCCGGCCTTGACCGCGTCGCCAAGCCCCTCGAGCGTCTCGCGGATATCGTCGGCCGCGCCACCCTTGTCCTGGGTGCTGGCGTCGAAGGCCCAGTGCTTGCGGAAATGATAGGAGCCGCGGTTGGGCCAGTGCAGCTGGTAGAGATCGATGTGGTCGACGCCCAGCCGCTTGAGGCTGCCGTCGACCGCCTGCATCACCGAGGCCCGGGTAAATCCCTGGCCGCCGCGGATCCAGGCAACGCCGTCGCCACCCATCTTGGTGGCGAGGATCACCTCGTTGCGCTTGCCCGAGGCGCGAAACCAGCTGCCGATGAACTCTTCGGTGCGGCCTTGCGTTTCCGCCCGCGTCGGGTTGGTCGGGTACATTTCCGCCGCATCGAAGAAGTTCACGCCCTGGGTCAGCGCGTAATCCATCTGCGCATGGGCCTCGGCCTCGGTGTTCTGTTCGCCCCAGGTCATGGTGCCGAGACAGATCTCGCTCACCCTCATGCCGGTGCGTCCGAGCGGGTTCATCTTCATGCGTGTCGTCCTCTTGCGTGGAGCTGTGGGGTCTTGGGGCGAAAGTCGGGTGCACCATAGCCACCGCGCCGAAGGGTGCAACCCGTTCGGCGCGGAAACCGGCGGCTCAGTTCATGACCCTGAGCCGCCCTCCTAGAACAGCCAGATCACATAGCCCACATAGACGCCGACCATCACGATGCCCGCCGGACGGCTGATCCGGCCTGCGACCAGGATCAGCGCGACGAGCGCCAGCGACACCGCCAGCATGAACGGAATGTCGAAGCCGGCCATGGCCGGGTCGACCGGAACCGGCGTGACGATGCCGGTGATGCCGAGGATGGCAAGGATGTTGAAGATGTTGGAGCCGACGACATTGCCGAGCGCCACTTCGGCGTGGCGGCGGAAGGCCGCGACGACCGAGGTCGCAAGTTCCGGCAGGCTGGTGCCGACGGCGACGATGGTGAGCCCGATGACGGCTTCGGAGATGCCGAATTCCCGTGCAATCGAGGTCGCGGCGTCAATCAGCAGGCTGGCGCCGATGAACAGGCCAGCAAGGCCGCCAGCGATGAACAGGGCTTCCTTCCAGCCCGGAAGCTTGATCACGAGATCGGCTTCCTCCGCGGTCAGGCTGCGGCGGTCGCTGTAGGTGACCCAGACAAGGTAGCCGCACAGCAGGACGAACATCGCGAGGGCGACCCAGAAAGTGATCACTCCCAGGAAGCCCAGACCCAGCATGATGACGGCGGCGACCAGCATCATGACGAGATCGCGGTTGAGGTTGGGGATCCGCGCGGCGATCGGCGAAATCGTGGCGGCGACGCCGAGGATCAGCAGGATGTTGGCGATGTTGGACCCCACCACATTGCCGATGGCGATGGCGGGCGCGCCATCAAGCGCTGCCCGCAGCGACACCAGCAGTTCCGGCATCGACGTGCCGAAGCCCACCACGGTCAGGCCGATCAGCAACGGCGGCATGCCCAGCCGGTTGGCGAGCGAGATGGCGCCCTTGACCAGGTAATCCGCGCCGAAGGTCAGAAGCGCCAGGCCGGCGGCGTGCATGTCAAGATTGATGAGCATGGAGTTTCTGTCCTTCGACCGTCAGGTTGAATGGGGTGTTGGAACGGATGGCGCCGCGTGGGATGCAGACCCGCATATGGTGATGAAACACGGAACTTCAAACAGGCGAACCGGCCGCGCCTAAGGCTGCGGCCTGGGCTATCCTGCAAGATCCGGTCGGGCGGAGCGGCGTCCGCCGCCCGTTCAGTCGGCGTTTTCGGGGTTCAGTTCCGCCGCGATGGCGAGTTTTGCGGTCATCCATGTCGCCCACAGCGCAAGCGGCGCGACCAGGGCGATCAGGATGCCGTCGCCGATCAGTCCCATGTCGAAATAGCCGTGGAAGGCCCAGATCGCGCCGACGGCGGCGAGCCAGATCTCCGAGCCGATCAGAACGATGGCGCCGATGGCGGTGAGAAAGGCGGTGAACTTGGTTGTGCTCATGGGCACGGAGGAACTGGCGGCCGAGGTGGCCGGGGAGGAGTCTGACGCAGAGTGCGACATCTGTGAATATCCGAAAGGCGCTGCTGGGTCCGAGCGCAACCAGTATCAATTGACGGTGGCCGCCTGCAAATTCAAGGGGCGCGAGCGGCCGGCGAAAAAAATATCTCGACATCCGCTGGTCCGCGGCGTGCATCCCGCGGGATCGAGGGGCGCGGCGGCCGGGTTGGCGTCGGCCCGCAGGCTGTCCGCGAAGGCGGGAAAAGGCCGGCTTCTCCGCCGAGCGCGCGGCCCCAAAGCTTGACACCGGCGTCGCGAATGTGAATTGAAGCGCCAACGGGACAGAAAAGATCGGAACCGCGACATGGCAATGGCATTCACTTTTCCGGGACAGGGCAGCCAGGCCTCGGGCATGGGCAAGGATCTGGCCGCGGCCTATCCGGAGGCGCGCGCGGTCTTCGACGAGGTTGACGAAGCGCTTGGCGAAAAGCTCTCCACGGTGATCTTCGAAGGACCCGACGAGACCCTGACGCTGACCGCCAATGCCCAGCCGGCGCTGATGGCAGTTTCCATGGCCCTGATCCGCGTTCTCGAAGCCCGCGGCCTCAAGCTTGAAGATGTCGCAAGCCATGTCGCCGGCCATTCGCTCGGCGAATATTCGGCGCTGTGCGCGGCCGGCATGTTTTCCATATCCGACACTGCGCGGCTGTTGCGCATCCGCGGCAACGCCATGCAGGCGGCCGTTCCGGCCGGGGAGGGCGCGATGGCCGCGATCATCGGCCTCGAGACGGCCGATGTCGAAGCCGCCTGCGCCGAAGCGCGCACGCAGGGCGCGGTGCAGATCGCCAATGACAATGGCGGCGGCCAGCTGGTGATTTCCGGCCTGAAGCCCGCCGTGGAAGCCGCCGCCGCCGCGGCCACCGCCAAGGGCGCAAAGCGCGCGCTGATGCTTACGGTCTCCGCGCCCTTCCATTCAAGCCTGATGCAGCCCGCCGCCGACGCCATGCGCGAAGCGCTCTCGGGCGTCGCCAAGTCCGCCCCCGTCGTGCCGCTCATCGCCAATGTCCGCGCCACGCCCGTCTCCGATCCCGAGCAGATCGTGCGGTTGCTGGTCGAGCAGGTCACCGGCCAGGTCCGCTGGCGCGAGACGGTGGAATGGTTTGCGGCCAATGGCGTCGATACGGTGGTCGAAATCGGTGCGGGCAAGGTGCTGAGCGGCCTTGCCCGCCGCATCGACCGCAACCTCGCCACGCTCAACGTCGCAGGCCCTGCCGATCTTGACCCGTTTCTGGCCGCAATCGACGGGCAAAAAGCCTGATCTGCAGCGCAACAGGACAGCCTGACCCAAAATCCCGAAAGGACTTCCCATGTTCGACCTGACCGGCCGCAAGGCCCTGGTGACCGGCGCCTCCGGTGGAATCGGCGAGGCCATCGCCCGCCAGCTTCACGCCCGCGGCGCCACCGTCGGTATTCACGGCACCCGCGTCGAGCGGCTCGAGGCGCTGGCCGCCGATCTGGGCGAGCGCGTCATGCTGTTTCCCGCGGATCTCTCGGACCGGGACGCCGTCTCCAACCTCGGAAAGAGCGCCGAGGAGCGGATGGAAGGCGTCGACATCCTGGTCAACAATGCCGGCATCACCAAGGACGGGTTGTTCGTGCGGATGAGCGACGAGGCCTGGGACCAGGTTCTTGAGGTCGATCTGACCGCGGCCTTCCGCCTGACCCGCGAACTGGCGCATCCGATGATGAAGCGCCGCCATGGTCGCGTCATCAACATCACCTCCGTCGTCGGCGTCGCGGGCAATCCGGGGCAGGCCAATTACTGCGCCGCCAAGGCAGGCATGATCGGCTTTTCGAAGAGCCTCGCCCAGGAGATCGCCACCCGCAACGTCACCGTCAACTGCGTCGCTCCCGGCTTCATCGAAAGCGCGATGACCGACAAGCTCAACGACAAGCAGAAAGAGACGATCATGGGCGCCATTCCGATGCGGCGCATGGGAACGGGCGCGGAAATCGCCTCGGCCGTCACCTGGCTCGCCTCCGACGAAGCCTCCTACGTCACCGGCCAGACCATCCATGTGAATGGCGGCATGCTGATGGTCTGACGCGCCGTTTCAGGCTGCGGACCGAGCGATCGGGGAGGAAGGGCAAACAAGCGGGAATCACAGGACTTTCCGCATTTTCCGGCTTTGCCCCTGTGCCAAACCATGGTACTTCGCCTCGCCAAGAGCGCTTCGCCCGGCGGTTCCGGAACCCGAAATCTGCTGAAATCCACAGCTTCGGCTTTGACGGAACCGGGCCCGGGGCATAAAAGCGTTGAACGAGCTTGATTACCCATGCTTGCGCAGGTAACGAAGCGCAACAACAATGTGAAACAGGTCGAGGAATCCGACATGAGCGACATCGCAGAACGCGTAAAGAAAATTGTCATCGAACATCTGGGCGTTGACGCTGACAAGGTGAACGAAGGCGCAAGCTTCATTGATGATCTCGGCGCGGACTCGCTCGACACGGTCGAACTGGTGATGGCCTTCGAAGAAGAATTCGGCGTGGAAATCCCCGATGACGCCGCCGACACGATTCTGACCGTCGGCGATGCCGTCAAGTTCATATCCAAGGCCCAGGCCTGAATGGACATGAAACCGCGGGCGGCTGAACGGCCCGCATTCAGGACCGGCGCAACACCTGCGCCGGTTTGTTGCTGTTCTGGCATGAGTGGGAATTGAGGCCATGCGCAGAGTCGTCATCACCGGAACAGGTGTGGTTTCTCCTCTCGGTTGCGGGACCGAGATCACGTGGTCGCGGCTGATCGCCGGCCACAACGGCGCCTCGCGCGTCACCGCCTTCGATGTCAGTGACATCGCTGCCCAGATCGCCTGTTCCGTGCCGACCGATCTTTCGGTCGAGGGCGGCTTCAATCCGGATGACTGGATGGAGCCCAAGGAACAGCGCAAGATCGACAAGTTCATCCTGTTCGGCGTCGCCGCCGCCGACATGGCGCTCAAGGATGCCGGCTGGAAGCCCGAAAGCCGCGAGGACCAGATCGCCACGGGCGTGATGATCGGCTCCGGCATCGGCGGCCTGGAAGGCATCGTCGAGGCGGGCTACACGCTCCGCGACAAGGGCCCCCGGCGGATCTCGCCCTTCTTCATTCCCGGCCGTCTGGTCAACCTGGTCTCGGGCCAGGTCTCGATCCGCCACGGCCTGCGCGGCCCCAATCACGCCGTCGTCACCGCCTGCTCGACCGGTGCGCACGCCATCGGCGACGCCGCAAGGCTGATCGCGCTCGGCGACGCCGACGTCATGGTCGCCGGCGGCGCGGAAGCCGCGATCTGCCGCATCGGGCTCGCGGGCTTTGCCGCCTGCAAGGCGCTGTCCACCTCCTACAACGATGCCCCCGAAAAGGCCTCGCGCCCCTATGACCGCGACCGCGACGGTTTCGTCATGGGTGAGGGGGCCGCGACCGTGGTTCTGGAAGAACTCGAGCATGCGCTGGCGCGCGGCGCCAATATCATCGCCGAAGTGGTTGGCTACGGCCTGTCGGGCGACGCCTATCACATCACCGCCCCTGCCGAGGACGGCGACGGCGCCTATCGTTGCATGCAGATGGCATTGAAGCGCGCCGGCCTGACGCCCGCCGATGTCGACTACATCAACGCCCACGGCACCTCGACCATGGCCGACACGATCGAGCTTGCCGCCGTTGAGCGGCTGGTCGGCGACGCCGCGGACACGGTCTCGATGTCCTCGACCAAATCCTCCATCGGCCATCTGCTCGGCGCCGCCGGCGCGATGGAGGCGGTGTTCGCAGCCCTCGCCATCCGCGACAATGTCGCCCCGCCGACCTTGAACCTCGACAATCCGGAAGTTCAATCCCGGATCGACCTGGTCCCGAAGGTGGCGCGCAAGCGCAAGATCGATGTGGCGCTCTCCAATTCCTTCGGCTTCGGCGGCACCAACGCCTCGCTTGTTCTCAGACGTTTTCAGGGTTGATGACGGCGCGGCAACCCCGTGCCTCTGGCGCTCGATCCGGCATTTTGCCACATTGAGCGGTAAAGACACTGCCCAGGGTTCCTGCCCTCTATCATTCCAGCGGAGATTGACCTCGTGAACGACCGCGAAAATCAGAACAAGGGCATTTTTGGCCGCGCCGGCGACAAGAAGAACGCGGCTTCCGGCCCCATCGTGCCGGTCTCGCCGTCTCAGGCGCTGAAGCCGGAACGGGCGCCGCAGCCGCCCAAGCGCTCCCGCCGCGCCCGCAACCAGGTCGTGGTTTTCCTCAACTTCGTTCTCTCGCTGATCATCTTCGTCGCCATCGTCGGCGTCGGCGTGTTCTGGTACGGCATGACCGAATTCGAGGGACCCGGGCCGCTCGATCGCACTTCCGCCTTCATGGTGCGCGACGGAGCCGGATTGAACCAGATCGCCGCAGGGCTCGAACGGCAGGGAATCATCGCCAATCAGCGGATCTTCTCGCTCGGCGCCAAGGGCATGCTCGGCGACGACACGCTCAAGGCCGGCGAATACGAGATCAAGGCGCATGCGTCGATGCGCGACATCGTGGCCCTGATGCAGTCGGGCAAGTCGATCCTGCATTCCTTCACCGTGCCGGAAGGCCAGACCGTGTACCAGGTGTTCGAGCGGCTGAGATCGGCGGAGATGCTGGAAGGCGATCTGCCGGAGGAACTGCCGCCCGAAGGCGCGCTGCTGCCCGAAACCTACAAATACTCCCGCGGTACCACCCGCGCCGAGATCGTCGACCAGATGGTCAAGGCGCAGACGCGGGCTCTTGCCGGGGTCTGGTCGCGGCGCGACCCTGACCTGCCGCTCGAAACGCCCGAGGAACTGGTGATCCTTGCCTCCATCGTCGAGAAGGAAACCGCCCGCGCCGACGAACGCCCCCGCGTGGCCGGCGTCTTCATCAACCGTTTGAAGAAAGGCATGCGCCTGCAGTCTGACCCGACCATCATCTATGGCATCTTCGGCGGCGCCGGAAAGCCCGCGGACCGGCCGATCTACCGGTCCGACATCGACAATCCAACGCCCTACAACACCTATACGATCAATGGCCTGCCGCCGACGCCGATCGCCAATCCGGGCCGCGAGGCGATGGAGGCGGTGGCCAATCCGTCGCGCACCAAGGATCTCTACTTCGTCGCCGACGGCACCGGCGGTCACGCCTTCGCCGAGACGCTCGACGAGCACAACACCAATGTCGCCCGCTGGCGCAGGCTCGAGGCCGAGCAGCAGAAGGCAGCGGAAGCGGCGGCGGCCGAAGCGGCCGCGAGCCAAGACAAGCCGGCAGGCAATTGATCCGGCTCGCCTGAGGACGGGCGGCAGGAGACAACAGGGGGGTGGGGGCATGGCGATCCAGTCGATGACGGGATTTGCGCGCCGCGAGGGCGAGGCCGAAGGCTGCCGTTATGTCTGGGAGCTGCGCTCGGTCAACGGCAAGAGCCTCGATCTGAGGCTCAGGCTGCCGCAGGGCTTCGAGGCGCTCGAACAGCCGGTCCGCAAGGCGGCCGCCGCCGTACTGGCCCGCGGCAATCTGCAGGTCACGCTGTCGGTCAGCGCCACCGGGGCGGCCGTCGAGGCCGTCGTCAACGAGGCGGCGCTCGAAGCCGTGATCGATCTCGTGGGCAGGCTCGGCGACCGGATCGACGCGCGCAGGCCCGCGCTCGACGGCATTCTCAACATCAAGGGCGTGCTCGAATTCCGCGACCCCGAGCTCTCCGAAGCCAGCCGGGCGGCGCGCGACGCTGCGGTGCTTGGAGGGTTCATGGCGGCGCTTGAGGATCTCAAGGCGATGCGGCTCGCGGAAGGTGGCGCCCTTGCCAAAGTGCTGGGCGAGCAGGTCGGCCAGATCGAACGGCTGACGCTCATGGTCGAGGCCGATCCGTCGCGCTCGACCGAGGCCATCCGCGAGCGGCTGGCAGCCCAGGTAGCGGCGCTGATGGACACGGGCGCCGGGCTCGACCGCGACCGGCTGCACATGGAGGCGGCACTTCTCGCCACCAAGGCCGACCTGCGCGAGGAGATCGACCGGCTCAAGGCCCATGTCGCAGCGACCAGGGCGCTGCTTGCGGGCGAGGGCGGCGCCGGCCGGAGGCTCGATTTCCTGGCTCAGGAATTCAACCGCGAAACCAATACGATATGCTCGAAGTCGAATGCGGCGGCGGTGACTGCGATCGGACTTGATTTGAAGGTCCTGATCGATCAGTTTCGCGAACAAGTTCAGAATCTGGAGTAGCGATGAGCCAGCCGCCCGCCCATCTTCCCTCGGCCCGCATCAAGCGGCGCGGCCTCATGCTGGTGATTTCCTCGCCGTCCGGCGCCGGCAAGTCCACCATCGCCCGCAACCTGCTCGAACATGACGACGGGCTCAGCCTCTCGGTCAGCGTGACGACGCGTCCGCGCCGC
Source organism: Hoeflea sp. (assembly GCF_030682515.1). Lineage (GTDB taxonomy): Bacteria > Pseudomonadota > Alphaproteobacteria > Rhizobiales > Rhizobiaceae > Hoeflea. The sequence continues at coordinate 71,287 of NZ_JAUXOD010000121.1, forward strand.
GGCAGCGAGATCGAGGGCGTGCATTACCACTTCAAGTCCAAGCGCGATTTCGAGCGCCTGCGCGATTCCGAGGCGCTGCTCGAATGGGCGGAAGTGCACGGCAATTGCTACGGCACGCCGCGCGAGGCGGCCGAGACGGCGATGGCCGAAGGCCGCGACATGCTGTTCGACATCGACTGGCAGGGCGCCCTGCAATTGCAGGAAAAGATGAGCGCCGATGTGGTCTCGATCTTCATCCTGCCGCCGTCGATGGAGGAGCTGCGCGCCCGGCTGCACCGCCGCGCCGAGGACACCGAGGAGGTGATCGAGCAGCGGCTCGCCAATGCCCGCTCGGAGATCCAGCACTGGCGCGAATATGACTATGTCGTCGTCAATGACGATCTCGACCGCGCCTATTCCGCCGTGCGCGCCATCGTTCAGGCCGAACGTCTGCGCCGCGACCGCCGCCCCGGCCTGTTCGATTTCGTCCAGGGGCTGCTCGAGGGCTGAACCCGCGCGCACTGCCGCCCCTGCTTACCGCGTCACCAGCCGCGGCATCCCCTGGTGTCCATCGGTGAGCCCGATTGCCGCCTGGACAATGGTCGCCGCATCGATGCCGAAATGATGGTAGAGATCGCCGATGGTTCCGGTCTGGCCGAAATGCTCGACGCCGAGCGGGATGGTCTGGTGGCCCTGCACCGAGCCGATCCAGCCAAGCGTCGCCGGATGGCCGTCGATGACGGTGACGAGCTTGCAGTGCCGGGGCAGGGCGGAAGTCAGCGTCTCGATATGGCTTCGGGCTTGAGCATTGCCGCGCGAGCGGGCGCGTTGCGCCGCCGTCCAGCCGGCGTTTAAGCGGTCGGCCGAGGTGACCGCCAGCACGCCGACATCGCGCCTTGTCTCGGCGATGCGGCCCGCGGCCCGGATCGCCTCGGGCGCCACCGCGCCCTGATAGGCGATCACCACCTCGCAATTGGGCCCCGGCTTGCGCAGCCAGTAGGCGCCGTCGATGGCGCCCTGGCGGAAGTCCTCGTCGGCACGGATGCCCGGCTGCTCGAGCGGGTTGGTGGTGAGCCGGAGATAGACCGAGCCGCCGGTCTCGTCGCGCAACCAGGTGCGCTCGTCCGGATCGCCCTCGCCATCCTTCTGCATGTAGTCAAACGCCCATTTCATGATCACCGCCAGTTCGTCGGCAAAGGCCGGCTCGAAGGCCGCCAGTCCGTCCTGGCTCATGCCGATCAGCGGCGAGCCGATTGACTGGTGCGCGCCGCCCTCGGGCGCCAGCGTCACGCCCGAGGGCGTGCCGACGATCATGAAGCGCGCATCCTGGTAGCAGGCGTAGTTGAGCGCATCCAGCCCGCGGGCGACGAAGGGATCATAGACCGTGCCGATCGGGATCAGCCGCTTGCCGAACAGCGAATGCGAGAGGCCCGCAGCACCCAGCAGCAGGAACAGGTTCATCTCGGCGATGCCCAATTCGATATGCTGGCCTTCGGGCGCGAATTCCCATTTGGCGGTCGAGGGGATGTTGTGGGTCTTGAACGTGTCGGCGCGGGCCTCGCGCGCAAACAGCTTGCGCCGGTTCACCCACGGCCCGAGATTGGTGGTGCCGGTGACATCGGGCGAGGTGGTGACGATGCGGGCGGCAAGCTCGCTGTCGGTCTTGGACAGATCGTCGAGGATCTTGCCGAAGGCCATCTGCGTCGAGATCTCGCGGTCCGACGCGATCTCGATTTCGGGCGTGGCGATCACGTGGTCGGAGTAGCGCCGCCGGCCGCGCGCGAAGAACGGTGTGCGGTCGAGATAGGCCTGCAGTGCCGTGGGATCGGCGACGGTGGCGAACTTCTCCCATTCCTGGCCTTCGGGCACGCCCATGTGGCGCTGCCACTCGGCCATCTGGGTCTTGTTCATCAGCCCGCCATGATTGTCCTTGTGGCCGGCGATCGGCGTGCCCCAGCCCTTGATCGTGTAGGCGAGAAAGCAGACCGGCCGGTCATGATCGATGGAGGCGAAGGCGTCCGCCATGGTCGAGACGCAGTTGCCGCCGAGGTTCTCCATGAGATCCGCCAGTTCCCGGTCGGAGCGCGCCTCGATGAGCCGGGTGACGTCGCCCTGGTCGCCGAGATCGTCCATCAAATGCTTGCGCCACACCGCCCCGCCCATGAAGGTCAGCGCCGCATAGAGCTGGTTGGGGCAATTGTCGATCCACTCCTTGAGCCTGTCGCCGCCCTTCTCCTCGAAGGCCGCGCGCTGCAGATGGCCGTACTTGACCCGCACCACGTCCCAGCCGAAGGCCTCGAAGATCTTCTCGACGCGGCGGAACAGGCCTTCGTGCACGATGCCGTCGAGCGACTGGCGATTGTAGTCGATGATCCACCAGGTGTTGCGCAGGTCGTTCTTCCAGCCCTCCTGCAGCGTCTCGTATATATTGCCCTCGTCGAGCTCGGCGTCGCCGACCAGCGCCACCATGCGCCCGGGCTTGAGGTCACGGCCCCAGTCCTTGGCCAGGATGTAGTCCTGCACGATAGAGGCGAACGAGGTAATCGCCACGCCGAGCCCCACAGAGCCGGTGGAGAAATCGACATCGTCGATGTCCTTGGTGCGCGACGGATAGGACTGCACGCCGCCGAAGCCGCGGAAATTCTCCATCTTCTCGCGCGTCTGGTTGCCCATCAGGTACTGGATCGCATGGAAGATCGGCGAGGCATGCGGCTTGACCGCCACCCGGTCCTCGGGCCTCAATGCCGAGAAATAGAGCGCCGTCAGGATCGACACCATCGAGGCGGACGACGCCTGGTGCCCGCCCACCTTGATGCCGTCCGCCTTGGGGCGGATGTGGTTGGCATTGTGGATCATCCAGTGTGACAGCCACAACAGTCGCTGCTCGATGGTCTTGAGATGGCCTGTATCGCTCATGCGTTCGGATCCTTGGAGAGTGCGAAATCCACCGCCGCCCGGGCATGAAGCGCAGTGGTGTCGAAAACCGGCAGGTCCATGTCGTCCTGCGAGATCAAGAGGCCGACCTCGGTGCAGCCGAAGATGACGCCGTCGGCGCCATTCCTGCGGGCGGTCTCGACGATGCGGAGATACCGGTTTTTCGACGCCGGGCTGATGATGCCCCGACAGAGCTCGTCATAGATGATGCGGTGGACATCATCGCGCTCGGTCTGGTCGGGCACGCAAACCTCGATGCCGTGCTTCTGTCGCAGCCTGTCCTTGTAGAAGTCCTTTTCCATGGTGAAGCGTGTGGCAAGCAGCAGCGGCGACGTGCAGCCGCTGCTCCGGATCGCCTCCGCCGTCACATCGGCAATGTGAAACAGCGGGATCGTCAGCGCCGCCTGCACCTCGTCGGCGCAGATATGCATGGTGTTGGTGCCGATCAGCAGGCACTCTGCCCCGGCCCCCTCAAGCTCGACCGCAGCCTTGACCATGAGGTTGGCTGCGTCCGACCAGTTGGCCTCGGCCTGGAGCGCCGCAATCGGCGCGAAATCAAAGGATCTGAGCAGGATTTCCGCGGAGTGCAGGCCGCCCAGCCTGTCGCGGACCATCTCGTTGAGCAACTGGTAATAGGTCAGCGTGCTTTCCCAGCTCATTCCACCCAGAAGACCGATTGTCCGCATTGTCTCTCTCCCGAATGACGTCAGTGTATCAGTGTATCAGCGTGTTTGAGCGAAAGGGCGCCAAGAAACGCTTTTCTTCGAGCAAAATATGCTGATAATTCGCGTGATATGATTGATCATGAGGGATTCTCCGCGTGGATGACATCGACATGGCGATCGTGCGCCAGCTTGCCGCCAATGGCCGCATTTCGCTCAACGATCTCAGCGACACGGTCGGTCTGAGCCCGACGCCCACCTCGCGGCGCATCCGGCAGCTCGAGGCGGAGGGCATCATCACCGGCTATCACGCCAAGCTCGACGAAACCGCACTCGGCTTTCCCGTCTCTGTCTTCGTCTCCGTACGCCTCGACAAGCAGGTGGACGAGGCGCTCGCGGTCTTCGAGGAGGCCATCAAGCGGTTTCCCGAGGTTGTGGATTGCTGGCTGATGACCGGCAACCGGGATTACCTGATGCGGGTAGCCACCCGCGATCTTGCCGATTTCGAGAGGTTCCTCACCCAGCGCCTGACCAGGATCAAGGGTGTCGCCTCCATCGAATCCTCCATCCCGCTGCGCCGCGTCAAGGCGACGCCGGCAAGGATCCCCTGACACCGCCGCCCCTGTGCGCACGCCCGGACCGGGTCCGGCTCAGGCCGCTGCCCGCACCGGATCGCCCTCGAGCGCCTGGGCGAGGTCGTCGATGATGTCGCTCACATCCTCGAGCCCCACCGACAGGCGGATCAGCCCGTCGGAAATGCCGAGCTCGGCGCGTTCCTCGTCGGTGTAGCTCGAGTGACTCAAGCAGGCAGGGAGCTGGATCAGCGATTCGGCGTCGCCGAGCGAGACCGCGCGGCCGATCAGGGTGAGCCGGTTCATCAGCCGCCGCCCGGCCTCGATGCCGCCGTCGAGTTCGAAGGCGATCATCGCGCCGAAGCCCGGCATCTGCCGTGCCGCGAGTTCATGCTGCACGAAGCTCCGAAGCCCGGGGTAATGCACCCTGGCGACGCCCGCCGCACCCTCCAGCATGGCCGCAACCGCTTGCGCATTGGCGCAATGCCGCTCCATCCTGAGCGCCAGCGTCTTCAGGCCGCGCAGGATCAGCATGGCGTTGAACGGCGCCATCACCGCGCCGGTCATGTCCTTCATGCCGTAGAGGCGGATCTGCGAGACCTGCTCGGCGCGCCCGACCAGCAGGCCCGCCACCACGTCGCCATGGCCGCCGAGATACTTGGTGGCCGAATGGACGACGATGTCGGCGCCGAGTTCTATCGGCCGCGTCAGATAGGGGGTGGCGTAGGTGTTGTCGACCACCACCGTCGCCCCTCTGGCGTGCGCGATCTTCGAAACCGCCGCGATGTCGACCAGCCGCATGTTGGGATTCGCCGGCGTCTCGAAATAGACCACCCGCGTCTTCTCCGAGATCGCCGTGGCGAGGTTTTGAGGCTCGGTCATGTCGACATGGGTGACGGTGATGCCGAACTTGGCAAGCCCGTGGCGCATGAAGGCGAAGGTGCAGCCATAGAGCGTCTTGTCGACGATGACCTCGTCGCCGGGCGCCAGAAGCGTCCACAGGGTGGCGGCGATGGCGCCCATGCCCGAGGACAGCGCCAGGCCCGCCTCGGCGCCTTCCAGCACCGCGATGCGCTTCTCAAGGAGATCGAGCGTCGGGTTCGAGATCCGCGAATAGATGTGGCCTGGCCGCTCGCCGGCGAACATCTCGCCGCCGGCTTCCGCACTTTCGAAGGCGAAGGTCGAGGTCAGGTGCAGGGGCGGTGTGAGCGCGCCCTCATTGTCCATGGGATTGTAGCCGTGGTGGATGGCGCGGGTGGAGAAGCTCTTGTTGCGGGTGGTCATGACGGGGTCCTTTCCGGTGCGGTGGCGCGCGACCCTCCGGGGCACTCCGGAGCCTGTGCGCGTTCATCTGCAGCAACAATATTGCCCTATCTTCGAAGGCATCGGATTGCTATTTATGCCCCGTCAACCAACTATATTGGCAGGATCTGCCACGGAGATCGAAAATGGACAGCAAGGATCGCCAGATCATCCGGGCCCTGCAGAAGAACGCCCGGATGACCAACCAGGATCTCGCCGCCGCGGTCAACCTGTCGCCGTCACCCTGTCTCAGGCGGCTGCGCAACCTCGAGGACAGCGGCGCCATCCGCGGCTACAGCGTCGATGTTGACGCCAAGGCCTACGGGCTGCCGATGATGGTGTTCATCCGCATAAGGCTGGAGCGCCATACCGGCAGCCACATTCAGGAGTTCGAGACAAGGATCCGGGCGATTGACGAGGTGCTGGAGTGCCATCTGATGACCGGGCCGGCGGACTACCTGCTGCGCGTCGTGGTGGCCGGCCTCGACCATTACGAGGATTTCATCCGCAACCGCATCCACGCCATCGGCGGCATCGCCTCGATCGACACCAGCATCGTCTATGGAACGGTCAAGAAGACCGGCGTGTTTCCGGCGCTGGCGTAAATTCAGGGCCCGCGGCCCGGCGATCCGGCCGGCGGATCACAGCGCCTCTGCCAGCGCGCAGAATTCCGCGACGCTCAGCGTCTCCGCGCGCCGGGTCGGGTCGATGCCGACGCGGGCGAGCAGCGCCTCGCCGCCGAGCGGCTTCACGCTCTGGCGCAGCATCTTGCGCCGCTGGCCGAAGGCTGCGTGGGTGACGCGCTCGAGCTTGTCCAACTCGCAGGGCAGGCGCTCGGAGAGCGGCAGGATGCTGACAACGCTGGAGGTGACCTTGGGCGGCGGCGTGAACGCCTGCGGCGGCACGTCGAACAGGATCTCGCTGTGCGTCAGCCAACCGGCGAGCACGCCCAGCCGGCCGTAATGGTTCGATCCCGGCGCCGCCACGATGCGCTGGCCGACCTCCTTCTGGAACATCAGCGTCATCGACGTCCAGAAAGGAGCGTCCACGTCCGCCGTGAGCCAGTTGATCAGCAACTGGGTGCCGACATTGTAGGGCAGGTTGGCGACGATCCTGGCGGGTGCGCCTCGCGCCAGCGCCGCGAGATCGGTCTTGAGCGCATCACCCTCGACGATCTCGAGCCGCCCGGGATAGCGCGCGGAAATCTCTTCGAGGATCGGCAGGCAGCGCGGGTCGCGCTCGATCGCCACGACGCGGGACGCGCCCTGCGCCAAGAGCGCGCGCGTGAGCCCGCCGGGGCCGGGTCCGATCTCGAACACGGTGAAGCCCTCGAGCGGGCCGGCCGAGCGGGCGATCTTCGCCGTCAGGTTCAGGTCGAACAGGAAATTCTGGCCGAGCGCCTTCTTCGGCGCCAGCCCGTGCGCCGCCACCACGTCGCGCAGCGGCGGCAGGTCATCATGGGATGAGGCCATCAGGCTGCGCTCGCGCGGGCGGAGGCTTCGGTCCGCGCCATGAGATCGGCGAGCTTGAGCGCGGCCACCAGGCTGTCGGCGCGCGCCTCTCCCTTGCCGGCGAGCGAGAACGCGGTGCCATGGTCGGGCGATGTGCGGATGAAGGGCAGGCCGAGCGTGACATTGACCGAATCGTGAAAGCCGAGCGTCTTGGCCGGGATCAGCGCCTGGTCGTGATACATGCAGATCGCCGCATCGTAGGTTGCGCGCGCTTCGGCATGGAACATCGTGTCGGCGGGGAGCGGACCGAAGGCGTCGATGCCCGATGCTCTGAGCTCGGCGATCGCCGGGGCGACGATGGCGGCGTCTTCCGAGCCCAGCGCGCCATCCTCGCCGGCATGGGGGTTGAGGCCGGACACCGCGATCCGCGGCGAGGCCACGCCGAAGCGGGAGGCGAGCTCGCGGGCCATGATCTGCCCGGTCTCCACGATCGCGTCCCGGGTCAGCGCGTCTGGAACGTCCTTCAGCGGAATATGGATGGTGACCGGCGCCACCTTGAGCTGCGGCCCGGCGAGCAGCATCACCGGGGTGAACGGCTGGCCTTGCGGCGTGCCGCTCGCCTCATTGGCGAGATGCGCCAGGTACTCGGTATGCCCGGGAAAACCGAAGCCGGACGCATAGAGCACTGATTTGGCGATCGGGTTGGTCACCACCGCGCGGGCGCGGCCGGCGATGGCCAGCTCAACCGCGAGCCGGATCGCCTCGATGGTGGCGCTCGCATTGGCGGGGTCCGGAACGCCGGCGCGCGCTTCCGCTGCGAGGGCGAGGGGCAGGACCGGCAGGGCCGTGTCGAACTCCAGCGCTGCCGATTCGGGTGTCGTCTCCCTGAGGGGGATATCCATGCCCAGGAGCGCCGCACGAGCGCGCAACATCTGCGGGTCGCCAATCAGGAAAAACGCGGGCACGCTGAGCGCGGCGCGGTTCTTCCAGGCAACCAGCGCCAGATCCGGCCCGACTCCCGCGGGATCGCCCATGGTCAAGGCCAATGCGCGGCGGTTCCCGGTCATGTCGGAGCATTCCTTACTTGTTGGCGATCACGGCGCGCTTGCGAAGTTCCGCAAGATGCTTCTTGGCGGCTTCGGATTCACCGTCCCCTTCATTCTCCGAGCGGAACACCATTTCGGCGGCCTTGTCGTCGGTGACGGTCTTGGACGAACAGATGACGATGAACTCGACGCCGCGTTCGGTGATCCGCGTCGGCGTGGCCGCGCCCGCTGCGGTCTTCTCGATCAGCGGCTTCCACTCCGTGGGCAATTGCGGCTGCATGATCCGGCCGAGCTGGCGCAGCGTCACGTCACGCAGGCCGCCGATCACCGAAGCGGCGCTGTCGCAGCCCTGGTAGCGTCCGCGCAACTGGTCTGCCTCGCGCTTGCGGGCATTGAGCGTGGCATTGTTGCGCTTGTTGGCGGGAACCACGAAAATCACCTGCTGGAGAATGTATTCCGTGGTGGAGGGCTTGTCCGACCCGCGTTCGAGCATCTTGGAGACGAGATCCTGGGTCGACATGCCGCTGCCGCCGCCGCCAAGAGCCTGCACGACGCGTCCCCAGCTCATCTGGACCTGGATATATCGCTTGAAATGCTTGGGCGTCACACCGGCCTGGTTGAGGATTTCCGACAGCTGCTTGGTCGACAGCTTGTTGGAGGCGGCAAACCGTTCAAAGGATGCTTCGACCTCCCCGTCGGAGGCAAGCAGGCGCACCCGCGCCGCTTCCTGGCCCTTGATCGCTTCCTCGACCAGTTGCTCGCGAGCCTTTTCACCGAGATTGCCGCCGGCTCGCTGCAGTCGGAGAAAGGCCACGCGCCGGGCGATGTCGACGCTGGTGATGGCCTGGTTGTTGACCACGATCTTGATTTCGCTCGCGGCAAAGGCCGAAGGCGCCGCGACCGGCGTGAGCGAAAACGCCAGGGCCGCAACCATCAAAAGACCTGGGAATCGAAAGATCGCGGGAAAGTGCATGCGTTCAGTCCTTTGTTTCCGGTGTAGCCCGACAAGGTTCAGTGTGGCAAATCCGAAGCCACCCGTAAATGCCAACGTCATGCGGCGAAAACGAGGCGACGGCGCGCAATGCCCCTTCCCCTGCCGCCTGCCGACCTCAGAAGCTCGGCGTGAGCAGGGGGCTGGCGTCGCCTTGCGAGATCCCGCCAAGCGTACGGAAACTCAACCGCGCACCGACTTTCCAGTCCCTGGCCTGCACGTTGTAGTCGTCGCGAGTATCTTCATAGGCCAAGGCGAAGGCAAAGCACTCGTCTTCGTAGAGAAGGCCGAATGCACGGCGGTTGAACTTGTGGTCCTCAAGGTCATAGCTCGTCGATGCCGCCACGCTCCAGAATTCATGGACCTTGAGCGTCGCTGCGGCCGTGACTTCGCGGCGGTGGTCCTCGGCGAAGACGTTGGGCCGCGGCGCCTTGATTTCGCTGTAGGTCATCGAGGTCGACAACCGGCCCCTGCTGAAGCCGGCCCGCAGGTCGGTGCGTTCCACGCGGAAATCATCCTTGTCGAAGCGCGCCGAGGCGCTGGCCGAGAAACCCGCAAAGGCCAGGCCGGTCATGCCGACGAAATCGGAAACGTCGTCCTGGAGTCCGGAGTTGCGTGTCGCCTGGGACAGATCGGGCGTGGCGAACGAATTGAGCCCCGCCAAATGATAGCTCTGGCCGAACACGGCCTGCGTTGTCAGGCCATTGTCGAACTGACCGGTGTAGCGAAGCCCGACATTGGCGCGGACGCCGCCTTCGGCCCGGTCGAAGCCCGAGAACTTGTCGCGTTCGAACAGCGAGGTCGTGTCAAACACGAAGCTCTGCGCATCCTCGTTGGGAATGCCGCCGGCCAGCTGCTCGTCGGGGCGGACGAAGACCTGTGCGATCGGTTCGATCACATGGCTGGAATTGGCGGTGGTGACCAGGACCGGATAGCTCGCCTCGAGACCGGCCGTCACCATGCCGCGCGCATGGCTGCCATTGCCGGCAAACGTGCCGTCATAGTCGGTCGGGGCGGTGTCCACATCGACCGAGTTCATATCGCCGCGCGCCGCCAGGATCGGCGTCAGCCGCAGGCCGTTCAGGGCGGTGAAGGTGCGCTTCCATTCCAGTTCGGTGCTCAGCCGCGCATTGGATCCGGCAAATCCCCGGTAGCGGTCGGGGAACAGCGGGTCGGTGATCCCGGATCCCCGCTTGCCGATGTCGTCGGCCTTGCGCGACAGCGAGTAGCCGTTGACGTCGAAGGTCAGTTCGCCGCCGCCGACGTCACTGAAACTGCGCTTGTAGTCGAGCGAGGGATGGACCACGGCCTGCTGGCGTTCCGCCAGGCCGGTTGTGTCGGTGGCGTTCTGAATGTCGAAGCGGTAGGCCCGCAAGTCGAAAAAGCTGCGGTTTGACAGGCCTGTCAGATAGACCTCGGACTTGACGGTGCTGGCGCCATAGTTTTCGATCAGATAGGTCCGCGAGAAATTGTTGTCGGACTGGATCTTGCCGTCCCAGCCGAAGACCCAGCGCGGATTGATCCGGAACTGGCCCCTGGAAGCGATCATACCGCGTTCGATTTCGAGCGCATCGGTCGTGTTGACCGCAAACTCGCCCGGCTTGCGCTGGGAGATGCCGGCCATGCGCAGCGTGACTTCGCCATTGGCGAAATTCCGCCGGAATTCGGCTTCTCCGAGAAAGCCCTGCTTGCTGTAATAGGTTCCGGTGAAGGTCGCGTCCATGTAGGGAGACAGGACGAGGTAGTAGGGAACCTCCACGCCATGCCCGAGCTTGTCGGCGCTGATGTAGCTCGGCATCAGGAATCCGGATTTGCGTTTGGCGTCGGAATCGGGGATTTCGAGATAGGGCAGATAGGCGATCGGCATGCCGAACAGCTCGAAGGTCGCCTTTTCCATGCGGATGGTCTTGGTTTCGCCGTTCTGGACGACCCGTTGCGCCTTGACCTGCCAGAAAGGCGCGCGCTCCGGATTTTCCTTGCAAGGTTCGCAGGCGGTGTAGACGCCGTTGTTGAACGTGGTCATCGTGGCGCTGTTGCGCTCGGCGCTTTCGGCGGCGATGCGGGTGTTGTCGGGCGTCTCGATCCTGAGCGCGTTGAGAAACCCGTCGGAGAAATTGTCGGTCACATCGAGGTCGTCGGCATAGATGCGGTTGCCGGTGGGTTCGATCATTTCGACCGAGCCCATGGCCTTCACCCGGCCGGTCTGCTGGTCATACTCGACCCTGTCGGCCACCAGCTGGTAATCGCCGTAGTCGATCTGTACGCCGCCTGTGGCCACAACGACGCCCGTGTCGTTGTTGTAGATCACTTCATCGGCCGCCAGCAGCATCTTCTGGTCCGCAGGCACGCTGATATTGCCCGGAACAGCCACCTGCGCGGCGGCTTCCGGGGTTGCAAATGCAAAAATGGCGCACATGGCCGCGCCAACGCTCAGGGCGCTAGCCAACGCATATACTCTAGACCGGCGCACACCTGCCACTATCCGTCCTCCTTGTGGAGAAGCACTGTCGTCCCCAAAGCCGAGGCCACCACCACCGGAAGCCATGCCGCCACTACAGGCGGAATGGTCCCGGCGTTCGCAAACGCCTGGATCAGCTCGGAAACGACATAAAGCACGAAGCCTGCGAGGATTCCACCCAGGATCGCCGTGAAAGATTGGCCAAAGCGAACAAATTTGAGCGACACCATCGCCGCGATCAGCGTCATCGCCGCCAAAAGCGCCGGCTGGGCCACCAAACGATGGAATTGCATCTCATAACTGGTGGCTGGAAGCCCGAAAGACTTGGCCGTAGCAATTTTCCCACCCAGCTCGAAAAACGGCACCGTCTCGGGGGAAGTGAGTGATTCGCCTACGAATTCCGCCTTCAGATTGGTCGGAACCGTCGTCGCCTGGAGACGTTCCACCGGCTCGCCGCTGCGGATTCGCTTGACGTCCGTCAACTCCCAGACGCCGTCGCCCAGCACGGCTTCGCCGACCTCGAGACGTTCGCTGATCCGCTGGTCTGCGTCAAACAGGAAGAAAGTGGCCCCCGACAGCCGGGTGCCGCCGGCCGCCGTGGCCCGCGCGCCGACCACCGTATCGCCCTCCGCCGTCCTCTGCCTCAGCCAGGGCACGGCGGTGTTGGTTTGCCGCATGCCCAGATTGCGCTCGACGACGATGGTCTCCGCATATTGCAGCGCATTGGCCGCAAGCGTGTTCAGGGCGGTGATCGACAGGACACCGATCATCAGATTGGCGATCACCAGCGGCGCCAGGAACTGCCAGGCCGACACGCCCGCCGCGCGGGTGACCACAAGCTCGTATTTGCGGTTGAGCTGCAAGAGCGTGGCGATCGAGGCGATCAGCACGACGAACGGGATCACCACCTGCAACACGGTCGGGACCCGGAGCAGGGAGATCAACAGGCCGGTGAGCACGGTGTATTCCGCCGCCGCCGAGAGCCGCCTGCTGGATTCGTTGAAGTCCACCAGGAAGATCAGGAACAGCACCGCCAGGCAGTAGGTCACGAAGGTGAGCATGTAGCGCCGGAAAAAATAGCGCGACAGGGTAGGGACTAGGAAGCTCATGCCGGTGGCCCGTCATTGGCGGGGCGTCGGCTCTGCCGCCGCCCGAGCCGGGCGGCGGCTGTTTCGACCAGGCGATCGCTCAGGCGCGCCCAGAGCTTGGGAATTGTCAGCGTCCGTCCGGTCAGGGCAAGGAACCCGAAAATCACGATGATGGTGGCCGGAACCGCATAGGTGAGAAACTCCATCACGCCGCTCAGGCCGGCCTCGTCGCTGCTGTAAAAGCCGAAGCCGCGCGTACTGAGGGTGATTGCCGCCACCAGGGCGCCGTTCTGGAACTGTTCGTGACGGTTGGAGCGGGCCTTGCCCAGAAACACGAAGGCCACCAGGCCGAAAGCCAGCGGATACATCCAGGTCGACAGGCGCTGCACCAGTTCCACCTTGATCGCGTGCGGCGTGTTCCGAACAAAATAGTCGTCGCTCTCCGGATTGAAGAGATAGGCCGTGGACTGCTCCTTGGGCCTTCGGACGAGGGCGCTCCCGCTGGGCACGAAGGCCGCCATATCCAGCGCGTAGGAGGTGAAGGTGACGATCGAAATCTGGTCGTTCGACAGACTGCGCTGCTGCAGCTCGCCATCGACCAGATAGAGAATGTTCTTGTCGCCGATGCTCCTTATGACGCCGCTGCGGGCGTAATAGATGGTTTCATTTTCCGGCGTGCGGGAATCGGCCAGGAAAATGCCGCCCAGCTCGCCGCCGGGCAGTTTCTCGTTGACCTGCACGAAAAGCCCCTTCTCGAGCTCCATGAAGGTGCCCGAGCGCACGGCGACGGAAAACAGGTCCGACTGCGCCTGGGCAATCACGTCGTAGAGCTTGCGGTTGGACCACGGCTCGACGAAATTGCTGATGATCAGCACCAGGATCGACATGGCGGCGGCGAGCGCCAGCACCGGCTTAAGAACGGTCACCGGCCGCACGCCGGCTGCCTCCACGACCACCAGCTCGCTGTCGGCGTTCATGCCCGACAGCACCTGGCTGACCCCGATCAGCAGGGCAAAGGGCGCGACGATGGACAGGACCGAGGGAATGAGGGTTGCCGCCAGAAGCAGGAAGGCGCCAATCGCCTGGCCGGTGGTGGTCAGCACGTCGACGCGGATGAGCACCTGCGTGGTCATCACCAGGACGCTGACCGACACCAGCGACCAGAACGTCAGCATGCTCATGCGGCGCAATATGTAACGTTCGATCTGCTTCATTGCGCCTTTCCGGGGCAAGCGGCGAGCCGCGCCGTGATTCGCCTGGCGCTTGCGACTGCTGGCTGGACCATGTCCACCATGCACCAGCCTTACTAAACTGCAAATTGGATAATCTGTGGCAAACAAACACGGTTAACCGTTTCTTGCAGCGATGTCGCGCAAATGCAATATTGCCCCGGGCGCCCAGGGCCATGCGATGTGTGACTTGACGCATCAGGCCTGCCCAGTGCCGTTTCGGGTGAGGGCGATGTCCAGCCCGGACCCCTTATCCGCATATGGGCGCTTGCCTTCCGTCGCGAAAACGAGAACATCGAAGGCCATGCAAATCACCAAAATCCACTGGAGTCGTCATGTCGATCAGCATTGAAATCAGTTTCTCCAAATCCGTGAAAATCTCGGGAGGACTGGTCGTCGCCATGGGTTCTCTGGCAGCCCCCGTTTCCGCCGCCGCCAGGACGGTCGACCCCGCGGGGCAGCTCGACAAGGCGGTCAGGGTTGCGGGATTTACAGGAAAGACCTTTGCGACGATCGATGTGATCGCGCCCGTCGAGGCGCCCGCAGACCGGGTCGCGCTGGTGGGAACTGGGGACCCGGACAAGCTCTCCGCCCATGAATGGATGCGCATCGGCGGCAAGATCTTCCCGCTGATCGGCAAGGCTTCCAAGGTCACGGTGCTGCTGGGGGATGCCGGCGTGCCCTCGGCCGAGGCCGCGGCCGACATGGCGCTCGGGCTCCTGATGCGCTCCTATTCCTTCGACACCTACAAGACCAAGAAGCAAGAGGAGGACGACAGCGCGTCCCGCAAGGTCGCCGTGGTGTTCCAGCACGACGATGCCACCCAGTGCAAGAAGGCCTTCGCGATCCGGCAGGCGGTCTGGGAAGGCGTGGAGCTTGCGCGCAACCTGGTCAACGAGCCCGCCAACGTGCTGGGCCCGGTGGAATTCGCCGCCCGCGCCCAGGACCTGGAATCGCTGGGCGTCACCGTCGAGATCCTCACCGAGAAGGAAATGAAGAAGCTCAAGATGGAAGCGCTGCTGGGCGTCTCGCTCGGTTCCGTGCGGCCGCCGCGCATGGCGATCATGCGCTGGCAGGGCGCCAAGCCCAAGGACAAGCCGGTGGCCTTCGTGGGCAAGGGCGTGGTCTTCGACACCGGCGGCATTTCGATCAAGCCGGCGGCGGGCATGGAGGACATGAAGGGGGACATGGGCGGTGCCGCGGCGGTCATCGGCCTCATGCACGTGCTGGCCGCGCGCAAGGCCAAAGTCAATGCCGTGGGCATCATCGGCCTGGTCGAGAACATGCCCGACGGCGCCGCCCAGCGTCCGGGCGACATCGTCCGCTCGATGTCGGGCCAGACCATCGAGATCATCAACACCGACGCCGAGGGCCGACTTGTGCTCTGCGACGCGCTCACCTACTGCCAGGAACGGTTCAAGCCGGCGATCATGATCAACCTCGCCACCCTGACCGGCGCCATCATCGTGGCGCTGGGGCCGCATCATGCGGGCCTGTTCTCCAATGACGACGAGCTGTCCCGGGCCCTGACGAAAGCCGGCGAGGTGACCGAGGAGCGGGTCTGGCGCATGCCGCTGAGTGCCGATTACGACAAGATGATCGATTCCAAGTTCGCCGACATGAAGAACACCGGCGGCCGCTATGCGGGATCGATCACCGCCGCGCAGTTCCTCAAGCGCTTCGTCAAGGACACGCCCTGGGCGCATCTCGACATTGCCGGCACCGCGATGGGCTCGCCGTCGACCGACATCAACCAGTCCTGGGCCTCGGGCTTCGGCGTGCGGTTGCTCGACGAGCTGGTTCGCGCCAATTACGAGAGCTAGCAGGCGGTGGCCGAGATCCTGTTCTATCACCTGACCGAATCCCGGCTCGAGGAGGCGCTGCCTCCGCTGCTGGAGAAAAGCCTTGAGCGTGGCTGGCTTGTGTCGGTGCATGTGGGCAGCGAAGAGCGCTGTGCTGCGCTCGACAGCCATCTCTGGACCTTCCGCGAGGACAGTTTCCTCCCCCATGGCATCGCCCCCGGGCCGCATTCCGCGCGCCAGCCGGTGTTGCTGACGGTTGGCGGCGAAGCGGACAACGGGGCGACCGTGCGGTTCGTGACCGACGGCGCCGCCATTCCGGCGCTCGACGGCGTCGACCGGCTGGTGATGATGTTCGACGGCCACGACCAGCTCCAGCTCGAGGCCGCCCGGGCCCAGTGGAAGACGCTCAAATCCGGCGGCCATGCGCTCACCTACTGGCAGCAAACGCCGGACCGGCGCTGGGAGAAGAAGGCCTGACGGGGAGGGGATCGGCCCTTTTCGATTGAAAAAGCCCTCCGGAACGGTTTCCGGAGGGCTTGTGGCGAGCAAAATCCTTGATCAGGTGAGGCTCAGAACTCTTCCCATTCCGAGGTATCGACGGCTGCGTTGCCTTGAAAGGCGGCGGCCTTCTGCCGGGCCGGAGCTGCGCGCTGGGGTGCGGCTGCCGGTCCTGTGCTGACCGCCCGCGGCCCGCTGTAGCCCGAGTTGCCGTCGGTCTTGAACTTCGAGAGCAGATGGAACAGCGCCGCTGCCTCCTGCGCCAGGCTGTGGCTGGCGGCTGTGGATTGCTCGACCATCGCCGCGTTCTGCTGGGTGCCCTGGTCCATGGTGTTGACGGCGTTGTTGATCTCGTTGAGCCCGGTGGACTGCTCCTTCGACCCGGTGACGATGGCTTCGACATTGGCGTTGATCAGCTTGACCTGCTCGACAATGTTGACCAGCGCCTTGCCGGTCTCGCCCACCAGCGCCACCCCGGACTTGACCTGCTCGCCCGAGGCGGTGATCAGTCCCTTGATCTCCTTGGCAGCCGTTGCTGTCCGCTGGGCGAGTTCGCGCACTTCCTCGGCGACCACCGCAAAGCCGCGGCCGGCTTCACCGGCCCGCGCCGCCTCGACCCCGGCGTTGAGCGCCAGAAGGTTGGTCTGGAAGGCGATGTCGTCGATGACGTTGATGATGTTGGTGATGGCCCTCGACGAGCTTTCGATCTCGGCCATGGCGATCACGGCCTTGTCGACCACCTGGCCGGAAGTCTCGGCGTCCTTCTTGGTCTTTGAGACCAGCTGACCGGCCTCTTCGGCGCGCTGGCTCGACGCGGCGACCGTCTTGGTGATTTCCTCGAGCGCGGCTGCGGTCTCCTCGACCGATGCCGCCTGGTTTTCGGTGCGCTTGGCCAGATCGTCGGCCGCGGTGCGGATTTCCTCCGAACCGGACGAAATCGCTCCGGCATTTTCCGAGATCGACTGCAAAGCCTCGCGCAGGCCCTTGGCTGCGATGTTGTAATTGACCCGCAGCGGCTCAAACGCAGCCTGGTAGGGTTCCCTGATCTCGTGGGTCAGGTCACCATCCGCCAGGCCTTGCAGGGCGTTTGACAGCGACAGCACATTGCTCACGCGTTCGGTCACGTCGGTGGCGAACTTGACGACCTTGAAGACCTTGCCGTCTGCATCAAAGATTGGGTTGTAGGAGGCCTGGATGTGGATCACTTTGCCGCCCTTGCCTATCCGCTTGAACTCATCGGAGTAGAATTCGCCGGCTGCCAGCTTGCTCCAGAACTGTGCGTACTCCGCACCCCTGGCGTAGTCGGGCTCGCAGAACATGCGGTGATGCTTTCCGACGATGTCGTCCTGTGTGTAGCCGACCGCACCAAGAAAATTTTCGTTCGCGAACAGGATTGTTCCATCGGGTTTGAACTCGATCATTGCCTGCGAACGGGAGATGGCGTTGAGCTTTCCGGCGTCTTCCGCCGCCTTGAGTCTCTGCGCGGTGACGTCGCTGGCGAACTTGACCACCTTGTAGGGTTTGTTGCCGCGGTAGACAGGATTGTAGCTGGCTTCGATCCAGATTTCATCCCCGTTCTTGGTCAGGCGCTTGTACTGTGCCTTGTCGTACTCGCCCCGGCCAAGCTTTTTCCAGAATTCCGCGTAGGCTGGCGTGGCCGCCTCCCTGGGATCGACGAACATGCGGTGGTGCTTGCCCTTGATTTCCGTGAGCTCGTAACCGACAGCCCGGCAGAAGTTTTCATTGGCGGTCAGGATATTGCCGGTCAGGTCGAATTCGATCACGGCCAGCGATTTGTTCAGTGACTTGAGGATGTTCTTTTCGTCGGAGCCGACGATGCTCGGGAAGCCCATTGCGTTGATCCTTGATAGTGACAACTTGCCTCGTGATCTGCACGGCACTCGGCCGAGTGTCTTCCCGGCCGCAAACTATGCTTCATGCATCACTAATATTGAATTAGTCGCACGTATCCGTTTCTGAAGTGTTAATGAAAAGGGGTACTGAGACTGCTAAATATTGAAGTGCATTTTTAGGATGCATGGCGGCCTGCTCCGCAACCGGTCGGGCAGCGTTCAACCGGCAATGCTCAGGCGAACTGGCGCTCGATCTCGATCAGCTTTTGCTTGCGCCATAGCCCGCCGCCATAGCCGGTGAGCGAGCCGTCGGCGCCGAGCACCCGGTGGCAGGGCACCAGCAGCGCGATCTGGTTGGCGCCATTGGCGCGGGCCACTGCGCGCACCGCCGCGGGACGGTCGATCTCATGGGCGATTTGGCTGTAGCTTCGGGTCTCGCCCGCGGGAATGGAAACGAGGGCGCGCCAGACCGCCTGGGTGAAGTCGCTGCCGTGAAACGCCAGAGGAACGCTGAAGCGTGCCTCGCGTCCGGCGAAATACGCCTCCAGTTCTTTCTCCAGGAGATCCATCGGCGCCTGCCGGCCGATGCCGATCCGGCCCTTCAGCAACTGGTGCATCCGCCGCAGCTCGGTGGGCAGCGCCTTGCGGTCGGCGAATTCGAGGAGATGCAGATGGGTCGGGTCGCTGAGCGCGATCATCGCGCCGAGCGGCGTGTCGATGAAGTCCGCCTTGACAAGGGCGTCGACCGAAAAGCTCTTCGGCGGCTGCCCCATCAGCCGGGCAAAGGCCACGCGGAAGGCGCCGGGCGAGGAGAAGCCCGCGTCGATCTGCGCCTCGATCACCTTGGAGCCGCCCGCCAGCGCCACATGGCCGTTGCGCAGCCGCTCGAGCCGCGCCATCTCCAGGAACGTCATGCCGAAATGCCGGTTGAAGACGCGACGCACGGTCGAGGGGTCAAGCCCCATTCGGGCGATGTCGGGCTCGCTCCAGCGGTGATCCTTGCGCTCGGCCAGGGCAGCGAGCAGCAGCTTGATAGCCGGCTCGGCTTCCGCCGCCGGCGCCATCGGGTGGCAGCGCCTGCAGGCACGGTAGCCCGCCTGGATACACTCTCCCACCGTGGCATAGAAGCTGCAGTTCTCGCGCCTTGGCTTGCGCGCGGGGCAGGTCAGGCGGCAGAAGATTCCGGTCGAAGAGACGCAGACATAGGCGCGGCCGTCATAGCTCGGGTCGCGCGCCAGAAGCGCGTCGTAGAGGGTGTCGGAGTCGGGCAGATCGAACAGCATGGGATGATCCTACCGCCGCCGCCGAGCCCCGTCAGCCTGATTTCGGGCGCCTATTCAAGATCGTGCGGACACCGCCGGAGCGCGCCGGACTCACTTTCTCAAGGCCGCGATTCTGTTTGGCAGGTTTAGCCGCGAAGTAACTGAAAGTATTCGCTTTCTATTGATGACGCAGCGCCTCGATCGGATCCATCCTGGCGGCCCGGCGGGCGGGGAAGAAGCCGAAGACGATGCCCACAAGCGCCGAGAACACGAAGGCCGCCAGCACGAGCGACGGATTGGGCGAAAAGGGAATCGACAGCAGTCGCGACCCCAGAAGGCCAAGCCCCAGACCGAGTACGATGCCGATCAGCCCGCCGATCAGCGACAGCACGATGGATTCGACCAGGAACTGCAGCAGCACCTGTCCTTCCGTCGCCCCCACCGCCAGCCTGATGCCGATCTCGCGGGTGCGCTCGGTGACCGAGACCAGCATGATGTTCATGATGCCGATGCCGCCGACCAGCAGGCTCACCGCGGCCACTGCGGAGAGCAGGCCCGTGAGCACGCTGGTGATGCCGGTCAGCATCGAGGAGATCTGCTTCATGTCGAAGACGTTGAAATCGTCCTCCTCGAAGGCGCCGATGCGCCGGCGCTCGCGCATCAGCCGCTCGATGTCCGCCTTGGCCTTGTCGGTGGAGACCCCGGTGCGGATCGAGGCATAGATCATCGACACATCCTGGTTGCCGGCGATGCGGCGCTGGAAGGCGCGGATCGGCATCAGCACGATGTCGTCCTGGTCGGTGCCGAAGCTCGAGGCGCCCTTGGCCTCGAGCACGCCGATGACCCGGCAGGAGATCTGCTTCAACCTTATGCTGGCGCCGAGCGGATCGCTGTTGCCGAACAGCTTCTGACGCACAGTGCTGCCCAGGATGCAGGCGGCCGAGCCGGTCCGCTGCTCGCTCTCGTAGAACGCCCGGCCGATGGAGAGCGGCCAGTCGCGGGCGGTGAGGAACCGCGTGTCGGTGCCGGTCACGGTGGTCGAGGAATTGACGTTGCCGAAGATGACCGTCATCGCCCGCGAATTGCTGGGCGTGGCGACCATCACGCTTCCGATCTGCTCCTCGATGGCCTCGACATCCTTGAGCGTCAGGCTCGCCGCCGTCCCGCCCACGCCGGATCCTGGACCCTGCGAGGGCTGCCCCGGGCGGATCATGAGAAGGTTGGTGCCGAGCGTGGAGACATCGGCTTCCACCTGGTCTGTCGAGCCCTGGCCGACGGTAACCATGGCGATCACCGCGGCGACGCCGATGACGATGCCCAGCACCGTCAGGAACGACCGGAACATGTTCCTCAGAATGGCCTGCAGGGCGAGCCGCACCGCTTCATAAAGCATGGGGCACCGCCTTGTCGGGAATCGTGTCGGATTCGATGCGGCCGTCGACGAAGTGGATCAGCCGGTCGGCATACACCGCCATGTCGGGTTCATGGGTGACCATCAGGATGGTGATGCCGTCCTTGCGGTTGAGCTCGGTGAGCAGGTCCATGATCTCGTGGCTGCGGGAAGTGTCGAGGTTTCCCGTCGGCTCATCGGCCAGGATCACGTCCGGATTGGTGACGATGGCGCGCGCGATCGCCACGCGCTGCTGCTGGCCGCCCGAAAGCTGCGACGGATCATGGTCCTCGCGGCCCTTGAGCCCGACCTTGCCCAGCGCGTCGAACGCCAGTCGCCGGCGCTCGGTCCGCGCCATGCCCTGGTAGATCAGCGGCAGTTCGACATTGTCGAGCGCCGAGGTGCGGGCGAGCAGATTGTAGCCCTGGAACACGAAGCCCAGGAAATTGCGCCTGAGCAGCGCCAGCTGGTCGCGGCTGAGATCATCGACCTCGGCGCCGCCGAAGGCGTAGGAGCCGCCGGTGGGCTTGTCGAGAAACCCCAGGATGTTCATGGCGGTCGACTTGCCCGAGCCGCTGGGGCCCATGATGGCCACGAATTCGCCGCCATGGATGTCGAGATCGATGCCGCGCAGGGCCCTGACCTCGGCGTCGCCGGTCCCGTAGATCTTGGTCACGCCTCGGAGACTGATCAGCGGCGTGGCGCCCGGGGAGGGGACGGCCCTGGCGGATGCGACGGTGCCGAGGATCGTTCCGGGGGGCGTCCCAGGTGTCGTCCCAGGGGGCATCATTGCGTCGTCTGATCGGTAATCACCAGATCCCCTTCAGCGACATCGCCGGTGATCGCGGTCTTCGACCCGTCGCTTTCGCCGGGCATCACCGACACGGCGACCGCCTGCCCATTCCTGAGAAGCCAGATGTCGCGGCGGCCGTCGGTGCTCACCTTCGGCACCGTGGCCGCTACCCGTGTCGGGGGCCTGAAAATCATGCCGAGAAGGCCGCTGCCGCCGCCGGTGTCCTCCGCCACCGCGGGCGGCGAGAATCTGAGCGCCGCATTCGAGATCGCCAGCGTGTCCTTGACCTCGGCCACCTTGATGTCGGCGGTGGCCGTCATGCCCGGCCGCAGCAGCATGTCGGCATTGTCGATCGACAGGATGGCCTCATAGGTTACCACCCCGTCGACGGTCTTGGGCGCGAAGCGCAGTTGCGAAATGACGGCGGGAAAGCTGCGGCCCTGATAGGCCTCGACGGAGAAGGTGGCCTCGTGGCCGACCTTGACCTTGCCGATGTCGGCCTCGTCGATGTCGACCCTGAGTTCCATCTTGGTGAGGTCTGCGGCGAGCGTGAACAGCACCGGCGCCTGCAGCGAGGAGGCGACGATCTGCCCGACCTCGATCGTACGGTTGAGCACCACGCCATCGATCGACGAGCAGATGCAGGCCTTGGCCAGGTTGGCCTCGTTGATCTTGAGGTTGGCCTCCGACACGCGGATGTCGGCCTCCGCGCTCTTGACCGCGGCCTTGGCGCGGTCATGGGCGGCCTTGGCCTTGAGCAGGCCTTCGAGCGTGGTGACCTTCTTCTGCTCGAGCATCACCGCCCGGTCGTAATTGTCCCTGGTCTCGTCGAATGTCGCGGTGGCTTCGGCGAGCCGCGCTTGCGACGCGGTCAGCGACGCCCGGCTCAGCTCGACATTGGCCTCGAGCTTGTCGGTGTCGAGCCGTGCCAGGATCTGGCCCTTCTTGACCAGGTCGTTGAAATCGGCCTCCACCGACCGGACGGTGCCGGACAGCTCGCTCGAGATCTCGACCTGGCCTGTGGGCTGTACAGTGCCGGTCGCTGTCACATGCACGACGATGTCGGTGCGTCCCACGGTCTCGGTCACATAGGCGGGCAGGCTCGTCCGCGAGGCGGCGGACCACCACATCCAGCCTCCGCCGGCGACCGCGAGCAGCAGGGCGAGCCAGATAAGCCGCCTGCGCAGGGGCGAGCCCTTGTCTGCGGTCTTGACGATGGATTCGATGTCGGACTTCGAGGGGGGCATGGCAGTTCCAATCGGTTGGATCTGGCTAGCACGCGGATGCACGCCCGCCCTTGATGTGCATCAAGCTCGGGGGTGGCATCCGGTCCTTCGGGAGGTGCGCGGCCTGGGCAGTGTGGACTGATGCCGGGTTCTGTCAGGAATGTGGATTAGGGTGGCCCGCAGATCACCACGGAGACCCGCCATGTCCCTCGTCGCCTCCTGCCATTGCGGCGCAACAAGGATCGAACTGCCGACGGCGCCGCTCGCGGCCATGGAATGCAATTGCAGCTATTGCGCCCGCGCCGGCGCCATCTGGGCCTATTTCGAGCCGGGCGAGATGAAGTTCCTCTGCGAGGACGCCGACAGGGTCTATTCCGCCGGTGACAGCCTGAACCGGCACCACTTCTGCGGCCGGTGCGGCATGCAGACCTGGGGCGACTCGCCGGATTGGGCGTCGATGTACAATCTGGACGGCACGCCCAGGTCCGGAGAACCGGCCGCCGTGCCGACGGCGCGGATCCACGCGGTCAATCTGCGGCTGGTGGAGGGTCTCGACTGGTCGAAAGTGACGGTTGAGCAGGCGGACGGGCGCAACAACTGGTAGCGGCCAACCCTTGCATCAGGGCCCGACCCATCGGAATCAGAGCAAGGCGTCAAGTCCTATTCGGCGGCCTCGGCCTCGTCCACCTGGCTGGTGAGCGCCACCCATTCTTCCTCGGCCTTGGCGAGTTCGGCTGCCCGCTCGCCCCGCTGCTTGGATTTCTGGGCGATCTTGTAGGGCGCGTCGGCAAATTGCGCCGGGTCCGCAAGCTCCGCATCAAGCGACTGAATCTGTTTGGTAAGCCGCGCCACCAAGGCTTCGAGATCGCTCACTTTTTTCTTCATCGGCGCGAGATCGGCGCGGCTCTGTGCGGCCTGCTTGCGCTTCTCGGCCTTTGAGCCGCCGTCGCTGTCGGAATTCTTCTTGCCCTTGCCCGAGGAGCCCACCACTTCCTGGCGGTAATCCTCGAGGTCGCCGTCAAACACGCTGACGGTGCCGTCGCGCACGATCCACAGCCGGTCGACCGTGGCCTCGATCAGATGCCGGTCATGGGAGATCAGGATCACGGCGCCCGGGAAATCGTTGAGCGCGCGGATCAGCGCCGCGCGGCTGTCGATGTCGAGGTGGTTGGTGGGCTCGTCGAGGATCATGAGGTTCGGCGCGTGGAACGCCGACAAGCCCATCAGGAGCCGCGCCTTCTCGCCGCCGGACAGGTCCTTGGCGGGCGTGTTCATCTTCTCGGCCGTCAGCCCCATCTGCGCCACCCGGGCGCGCACGCGCGCCTCCGCCGCATCCGGCATCAGCTTGCGCACATGCGCGACGGCAGATTCATTGGGGACCAGGTCGTCCATCTGGTGCTGGGCGAAGAAGCCGGTCTTGAGCTGCGGCGCGATCCGGAGCCGTCCGGCTTCGGCCTCGAGCCGTCCGGCGATGAACTTGGCGAAGGTGGACTTGCCGTTGCCGTTCGAGCCCAAGAGCGCGATGCGGTCGTCGGCGTCGATCCGGAGGTCAAGCCGCTTGAGGATCGGCGCGCCGGGCGTGTAGCCGACCGATCCGTCCTCGATGGCGATGATCGGCGAGGCCACGCCGCGGTCGGGGCGCGGGAACGAGAAGCCGCGGACATTGCTTTCCACCACCGCGTCGACCGTGCCCATGCGCTCGAGCGCCTTGAGCCGCGACTGCGCCTGGCGCGCCTTGGACGCCTTGGCGCGGAAGCGCTCGACAAAGGCTTCCATGTGCTTGCGGGCGGCGATGTTCTTCTCGCGCGCCTTCATCTGGTGCTCGTCGCGCTCGGCCTTCTGCCGCTCGAACTCGTCAAAGCCGCCGCGGTAGAAGGTGAGTTTCTTCTGGTCGAGATGGACGATGGCGTTGGCGGCGGTGTTCAAAAGGTCCCGGTCATGGCTGATGATCAGCACGGTGTGCGGGTAGCGGCGGATGTACTCCTCCAGCCACAGCGTGCCTTCAAGGTCGAGATAGTTGGTGGGCTCGTCGAGCAGCAGCAGGTCCGGCTCGGCAAACAGCACCGAGGCGAGCGCCACGCGCATGCGCCAGCCGCCCGAGAACGAGGAGGCCGGGCGCTGCTGGGCGTCCTGGTCGAAGCCCAAGCCGGCCAGGATCGAGGACGCGCGGGCTTCGGCCGAATGGGCGTCGATGTCGACCAGCCGCATCTGGATTTCGGCGATGCGGATCGGATCGGTAGCCGTCTCCGCTTCCTTCATCAGCTTGGTGCGCTCGAGATCGGCGCGCAGCACGATCTCGACCAGCGCGGTGTCTTCCGCTGGCGCTTCCTGCGCCACCTGGCCGATGCGAGTGTTCTTCGGAATCGAGGTGTGCCCGGTCTCGGTCGCCATCTCGCCGGTGATGATCTTGAACAGGGTCGACTTGCCCGCGCCATTGGGGCCCACAAGCCCGGCCTTGATGCCCACGGGGAGCGCCAGCGAGGCATTGTCGATCAGAAGGCGCCCGGCGATGCGTGCGGAGAGGTCGGTAATCGTCAGCATGCCCGCGCTTCTGGCCGGAAACGCGCCAAATGGCAAGGGGAGATGGGCCGGTCGACGCAACTTGGTGACAAAACAACCGAGGCTAAAGGCCCGCTGTGGTGCTCGCGCAACGGCTTGCGCCTCTTCTGGGCCCTGGCGACCGCCGCCTAGTCGAGCGTGACCATCGCCTTGATCAGCCCGTCCTTGTGGCGCGCCCAGCGCGGCAGGTCGGCGGCGACGCTGTCGAGATCGGTTCTGTGGGTGATGATCCGTTCGAGCGGCACATGCCCGGCCTTGAGCGCGGCGATGACGGTGCGGAAGTCCTCCGAGGTGGCGTTGCGGCTGCCGATCAGGCTCATTTCGCGCTTGTGGAATTCCGGGTCGGAAAAGCTCACCGTCTCGGTGACGACGCTGACCAGGACATAGCGCCCGCCATGGGCCACGCGCGCAAATCCCGCCTCGATCGAGCGGAGATTGCCGGTGGCGTCGAACACCGCGTCAAAGCCGTCGCCCGCTGTGATGCGGTTGATCTCAGCATCGGCTCCGGCGCCCGCCAAGATCGGCCGGCAGCCGCCGGCGATGGCGCAGGCTTCCGTCAACCGGCCTTGGTCGAGATCGAGGATGGACACGTCTGCGCCGGCAAGCCGGGCGAAAATGGCGACGCCGAGCCCGATCGGTCCGGCGCCGGTCACCAGCACCCGGTCGGCCGGGCCGATTGCGCCGCGCCGCACCGCATGGGCGCCGATGGCCAGGAACTCCACCGTGGCGCAGGCATCGAGCGACAGGCCCTCGGACGGCACCAGGTTTCGTTCCGGAAGACAGATCTCCTCGCACATGCCGCCGTCGCGGTGCACGCCCAAGACTGCGATGGCGGTGCAGCAATTGGGTTTTCCGCGCGTGCAGGCGCGGCAGGCGCCGCAGGCGATATAGGGATTGACGATCACGTGGTCGCCGGCGGCAAAGGCGCTGCCGGGACCGGCCTCGATCACTTCGGCGGCCAGTTCGTGCCCCATCACCCTTGGATAGGCGAGAAACGGGTGCCTGCCCTCGAAGATATGGTAATCCGTGCCGCAGATGCCGACGCGCCGGATCCTCACCTTCACCTCGGCGCCGTCGCGAACCGGGCGGGCCACCTGCCGGATTTCGAGTTGGCCCGGCTGCATGCAGGCGACGCTGGTCATCAGGGACATCGGACGGTACTTTCTGGAAGACTTGGAGGTGGCGGGAGCGCGAAGATTGATGAATTTCCGCCGCGGATGCAAGCCCCGGGGTCGCAGGATCCGGTGGTGACAAGGCCTGAATTATCGGCCATGACTGTCGCCATTCGAGAGGGTGGAGTTACGTCATGACCATTATCCTGTACGACCTCGTCGGCGCCGATCCGGCGCGGCCCTTCAGCCCGCATTGCTGGAAAGCGGCGATGGCGCTCGCCCACAAGGGCCTGCCCTTCGAGCGCACGAATGTCTGCTTCACCAAGGTGGCGGAGGTCGAGGGCGGAGCGTCCAAGACCGTGCCGGTGATCCGCGACGGCTCCCAGGTGGTGGCCGACAGTTTCCTCATTGCCGCCTATCTCGAGGAAACCTATCCCGACAGGCCGTCGCTGTTTGGCGGCGAGGGCGGTGAAGCCATGGCGCGCTTCGTCGAATCCTGGACCCAGTCCGTTCTGCACGCGGCGCTCAACCCCATCGCGCTGCAGGAGATCCACGATATCCTGGGGCCGGAGGATCAGGCCTATTTCAAGCCGAGCCGCGAAGCCCGCCTGGGCAAGACGTTTGAAGAGGTTGGCGAGCGTCGCGAGGCCGAGATCGCCGGATTTTCCGCCAAGCTCACGCCGCTGCGCGTGATGCTGAAGTCGCAGCCCTGGATCGGCGGCTCCTCGCCGCTGTTTTGCGACTACATCGTCTTCGGCGCGCTGCAATGGGCGCGCGTGACCTCAAGCGCGAAACTGCTCGAAGAGGGCGACGCGGTCACCGACTGGTTCAACCGCTGCCTCGACCTGCACGACGGCCTGGGCCGGAAGGTTCCGGCGGCTGGGTCGTAACGAGTGCGGCGGCCCCTTCCGCCGAACGCCCCTTGCGGATGACAGGGCATGCGGCTATTTAGGCCGCAACTCCGGGCGGGACCTGTGTCTGCCCGGATTTTTGCACCCCTATGGCCCGCCTGTCCGCGGGCGAACCGCTGAAGGAACAAGACCATGGCGATTGAACGCACGTTTTCGATGATCAAGCCCGACGCCACCAAGCGCAACCTGACCGGCGCCATCACCAAGGTGTTCGAGGACAACGGCCTGCGCATCGTCGCCTCCAAGCGCGTCTGGATGAGCCGCCGCGAAGCTGAAGGCTTCTACGCCGTGCACAAGGATCGCCCGTTCTTCGGCGAACTGGTCGACGGCATGACCTCCGGCCCGACCGTCGTCCAGGTGCTTGAAGGCGAGAACGCCATCCTCAAGAACCGCGAGATCATGGGTGCCACCAACCCGGCCAACGCCGACGAAGGCACCATCCGCAAGACCTTCGCCCTGTCGATCGGCGAGAACTCGGTGCACGGTTCGGACGCGCCCGAAACCGCTGCCCAGGAAATCGCCTACTGGTTCTCCGGCACCGAAATCGTCGGCTGAATCAATCCGTCGGCCGGCTGGCTGAAAGCATTGAATTGAATCAGGAAACCGGGTTCGCAAGAGCCCGGTTTTTTGTTGCCTGAAACGCGACATCCCTGGGTCTGGTTGCGCTCACGCCGTCCCGGGCAGCCGCCAGTCGATCGGCGCAAGTCCGTTCTTTTCCAGAAATGCGTTGGCCTGCGAGAAATGCCGGCAGCCCAAAAAGCCGGTGTGGGCGGACAGCGGCGAGGGGTGGGGGGCCTTGAGCACCAGGTGGCGGCTCGTGTCGACGAAGGCGGCCTTCTTCTGCGCGTGCGAGCCCCAGAGCAGGAACACAACCGGGTGCGCGAGTGCGTTGACCTTGCCGATCACCGCGTCGGTAAAGCTTTCCCAGCCGCGGCCGCGGTGCGAGGCGGCCAGGCCGCGCTCGACGGTGAGCACGGCATTGAGCAGCAGCACGCCCTGCCGCGCCCAGCTTTCGAGATTGCCGTGCTTTGCAGGAACGATGCCCAGATCGGCTTCGAGTTCCTTGTAGATGTTCTTCAGCGACGGCGGCACCCGCACGCCCGGCTGCACCGAGAAGCACAGCCCGTGCGCCTGGCCCTCGCCATGATAGGGATCCTGCCCGAGAATGACGACCTTCACCTTATCGAGCGGCGTCAGCGCAAGGGCGGCGAAATAGTTGGGCTCCGATGGAAAGACCTGTTTTCCCGCGTCGATCTCGGCTTTCAGGAAGGACCGCAGCTCGGCCATGGAGGGACTTGAGAGTTCGCCCGCGAGCGCTGCCTTCCAGCTTGCTTCCAGCATGACCGTCCCGCTCATCCCTTGCGGTGCCATTTCGCCTTGGCCTTGTCGTCGGCGTCCTTGGCCGAGACCCATTCGCCCGCGCCGCCATCCTTGAGGTGCTCCTTCTTCCAGAACGGCGCATCGGTCTTGAGGTAGTCCATCAGGAACGAGGCGCCGTCGAAGGCGGCCTGCCGGTGCGGCGCGCTTGCCACCACAAGCACGATGTTGCCGCCAGGCGGGATAGGGCCGTGGCGGTGGATGGCGGTGATGCCCAGGAGCGAGAACCGCTCGGCAGCCAGCTGCGCAATAGCGCGGATGGCCCGTTCAGCCATGCCGGGATAGTGCTCGAGTTCCAGTGTCGACAGCCGCCCGCCTTCGTCGCGGCAGAGGCCGGTGAAACTCACCACAGCGCCGATGTCGGCGCGGCCCCCGGTCAGCGCCGCGATTTCCGTGGCGATGTCGAAATCCTGCGCCTGGATGCGCACGGTGACCGGCGCCGCCTGTGTGCCGGACTTGCCGCGGTCCGCTTCCATCTCAGCCACCCGTCATCGGCGGAAACAGCGCGATCTCGCGTGCGCCGCCGATGGCTTCGTCATGGTCGGCATGCTCCTCGTCAAGCGCCGCGCGGATCACGCCCGGCACCTGGAAAGCCGCCTCATATTCCTCGCCAAGGGTCGAGAGATGGGCGATCAGGTCGCCCACGGTCTTGACCTGTGCCGGAAGCTCGATCTCGTCCGACCCCTTGCCGATGCGCTCGCGCACCCAGGCGAAATAGACGATTCTGACACTCATTCGTCCACCACATGTCTGAGCCCGGCCTTGAAATAGTCGTAGCCTGTATAAATCGTGATCAGCGCCGCGATCCACAGCATGCCGATGCCGATTTCGGTCGTGTAGGGCAGCACCTTGTCGCCGGCGGGACCGGCGAGCAGGAATCCGAGCGCGATCATCTGCAGAGTTGTCTTCCACTTGGCGATCCAGGTGACCGGCACCGAGACCTTGAGCGCGGCGAGATATTCGCGCAGGCCCGAGACCAGGATCTCGCGGCACAGGATGATGATCGCCGCCCAGATCGACCAGCCGGCGATGGTGCCGTCGGCGGCCACCAGCAGCAGGATCGAGGAGACCAGCAGCTTGTCGGCGATCGGGTCGAGCATGCGGCCGATATTGGAGGTCTGGTCCCAGATCCGGGCCAGGTAGCCGTCGAAGAAATCGGTGATCGACGCGATGGCAAAGATTGCAAGCGCGGTCCAGCGGGCGAAATCCGATCCATGCAGCCGGCCTTCGATGAAAAAGCACAGCACAATCAACGGGACAGCGAGAATTCGCCCGTAGGTCAGCATGTTTGGCAGGTTGAGCGCGCTAGACGCCATGGGGCACCCCGTTGTCCGGATTTCGCGCAAGATGCGCGGGAGCGCCCCCCAAGGTCAACCGCTTCCCGGTCGCTTCGCGCGCAAATGCCGCAATTATGATCGGATTTGGGCGCGGCCCTACCGGTTTTCCTCATGAAAATGATTGTAGATCAGCTCCGCCACCGCCTCGGAGATGCCTTCGACCGTCATCAGGTCATCGACGCCCGCGCGTGAAACGGCCTTGGCGGTGCCGAAATGGTGCAGCAGCGCCCGCTTGCGGCTGGGGCCGATGCCCGCGATCTCGTCGAGCGGATTGGCGACCAGTTCCTTCTTGCGCCGCGCCCGGTGCGAGCCGATGGCGAAGCGGTGCGCCTCGTCGCGCAGGCGCTGGACGAAATAGAGCACGGGATCGCGCGGCGGCAGGGTGAAATCCGGCTTGCCCTCGACAAAGAAGCGCTCGCGCCCGGCCTCGCGGTCCATGCCCTTGGCGACGCCGATGGCGGTGATCTTGTCGGCGATCCCGAGTTCCTCGAATATGGCCCTGACCGCGCTCATCTGGCCCTTGCCGCCGTCGATCAGCACCAGGTCCGGCCAGGCCGGCATGCCGGCCGGCGCGATCATGTCCGCGTCATCGGCCGAGGCCTCCTCCGGCTGGATCGGGCCTTGGTCGCCATGCTCCTTGATCAGCCGCGAGAAGCGGCGCTGCATGACCTCGCGCATCATGCCGAAATCGTCGCCCGGGGTGATCTCGGTCGATTTGATGTTGAACTTGCGGTACTGGTTCTTCACGAACCCCTCGGGGCCCGCGACGATCATACCGCCCACCGCATTGGTGCCCATGATGTGGGAGTTGTCGTAGACCTCGATGCGCCGCGGCGGATGCGGCAGGTTGAAGGTCTCGGCCAGCCCCTTGAGCAGGCGGGCCTGCGAGGCGGTCTCGGCCAGGTTGCGGCCATGGGCCTCTCGCGCATTGTTGAGCACCTGGTCGACCAGCTCGCGCTTTTCGCCGCGCTGCGGCACGCTGATCGTGGTCTTGCGTTCCATGCGCACGCCAAGCGCCTCGGCGAGCAACTCCCGGTCCTCGAAATCGTCCGACACCAGGATCATCCGCGGCGTCGGCTTGTCGTCGTAGAACTGGCCGATGAAGGCGCCCAGGATCTCGCCCGCGGCGAGCGACGGGTCGGCCTTGGGGAAATAGGCGCGGTTGCCCCAGTTCTGCCCGGTGCGGAAGAAGAACACCTGGATGCAGGCCATGCCGGCATCGTGGTGGA
Organism: Hoeflea sp.; assembly: GCF_030682515.1. Lineage (GTDB taxonomy): Bacteria > Pseudomonadota > Alphaproteobacteria > Rhizobiales > Rhizobiaceae > Hoeflea. The sequence goes on from NZ_JAUXOD010000121.1 coordinate 102,348, forward strand.
TGGCGAAGACATCGGCCTCCTCGACCGTGCGCGGATTGATGCCCTGGTGGCTCTGCACGTGGCTCAATGCCGAAAGCCTGTCCCGGTAGACCGCCGCGCGCTCGAAATCGAGATCCTCGGACGCGGACTGCATCGCGGTCGACAGCTGCGCCTTGACCGCCTGGCTGCGGCCGGAGAGGAAATCCTTGGCCTCGCCCACCAGGCGCCCGTAGCCCTCGGCGTCGATCTCGCCGGTGCAGGGGCCCGAGCAGCGCTTGATCTGGTAGAGCAGGCACGGCCGCGTCCGGCTTTCATAGACGCTGTCGGTGCAGGTGCGCAGCAGGAAGGCGCGCTGCAGCGCGTTGATGGTGCGACCCACCGCGCCGGCCGAGGCGAAGGGGCCGAAATAGGATCCTTTTCGCGATCTCGCGCCGCGGTGCTTGAAGATCGCCGGCGCCGCGTGGTCGCCGGTGATCAGGATATAGGGGAACGACTTGTCGTCGCGCATCAGCACGTTGAAGCGCGGCTTCAGCCGCTTGATCAGGTTGGCCTCAAGCAGCAGCGCCTCGGTCTCGGTGCGCGTGGTGACGAATTCCATGTTCGCCGTCTGCGCGATCATGCGGACGATGCGGTTGGAATGACCTCGGCCCTGGGCGTAATTGGTCACGCGTTTCTTCAGGCTCCGCGCCTTGCCCACATAGAGCACATCGCCGGCCTCGTTCATCATCCGGTAGACGCCGGGCTGGTTGGGCAGGTGCCTGACAAAGGCCTGGATCACCTCGGCGCCCTTGAGACCCGGCGTGGCGACGGGGCTTTCGTTCCACTCGATGCCCGCCACATCGGCGACATCGGCGGGCAGGGGGGTGTCGGCCTCGGCGAGATCGTCCTCCTCGGCATCGGTCTCCGCATAGATCACGCCGCCCTCGGTCTGGACGGCGGTCTGGGGCGCTTCGGGAGAGGTGGGGTTTGGCTTGCGAGTCATTGCGGGATCTTATCAGGCTCCGGGCAGGTCCGGGCAAGAGGCTGTGTCGTGTCCTGCCGGTATCTGGAGGGAGCGGGGCGCTTTATCAAGCACGCACCACTCCCACGCAGATAGGACTGCTGCCAAAAACCGGCGGGACAAGCCTGTAAAGCCCGTTGCGCGAAAGCTGCCTGCCTTGCATGAATCGCCTCATGTGAAATCCTCACGCCTCGGATCTGTCCGCAAACAGGAGACACTGACATGGCTGTCAAACGGCCCGCCTGCATCGCCCACTGGTCCGAGGTCGAAGGCCCGGACACCGCGCGCTACCGCAACGACGACGAGCTGCTGGGCATCGGCGCGGCCCTTGGACGGCATTTCGGCCTGGACCGGCTGGGTATCCATCATGTGCGCCTGCCGCCGGGGCGCCGCACCTCGTTTCCCCATGCCGAAAGCCATGAGGAAGAGTTCGTCTATGTCCTCGAAGGCGCGCCGGATGTCTGGCTCGACGGCGTCCTGCACCGGCTGGCGCCGGGCGATTCGGTTGGCTTCCCGGCTGGAACCGGGCAATCCCACAGCTTTCTCAACAATTCCGACGCCGAAGTTCGGCTCATGGTGGTGGGCGAGACCAGCAAGGACGAGAACCGGATCTATTATCCGGTCAATCCCGACCGCAAGCCTCTGCGCGACGACTGGTGGGACGATGTGCGGGTGCGCGAGATGGGGGATCATGACGGCATGACCGATCTCGAGCGCGCGCGCCGGGCGAACAGGGCTTGAGCCGACGTCTGGCGGCCGCACTGCGACCGGTGCGGCCCGTGTCTTGGCTACTCGCCGACGCCAGTCACATCCGGCGTCTGCCAGGCCAGATGCTGGCCGCCGTCGAGCGCGATCATCTGGCCGGTCACCGAGCGGGCCTCGTGCAGATAGCGGATGGTGGCGCCGAATTCGCCGAGATCTGGACCGCGGCCGAGCGGCACCGCGGCCGCCTGCCGGGCGAAGTCGTCGGCGTCCTGGCGCTCGTTGGCGAGCGTCGGGCCGGGGCCGATGGCATTGACGCGGATGCGCGGCGCCAGCGCCTGCGCCATGGTCCGGTTGGCGGTCCACAGCGCCGATTTGGACAGCGTGTAGGAGAAGAACCGCGGCGTGAGCTTCCACACCCGCTGGTCGATGATGTTGACGATGAGGCCGTCTTGCCCTTCGGGCAGGCCGTCCGCCATGGCCTCCGCAAGGATCAATGGCGCCTTGAGGTGAATGGCGAAGTGGCGGTCGAACAGCGCCTCGTCGAAGGCGCGCACATCATCGTCCTCGAACACCGAGGCGTTGTTGACGATGATGCCGGGCCAGCCCAGACGGACCGAGACCTCGTCATGCAGCCGGCGCACCTCGGAACTCTGCGACAGGTCGGCGAGGAAGACGTCGGCCGCGCCGCCTTCGGCCCGGATCAGGCCGGCCACCGCCTCGGCCTCCGCACCGCTGCGGTTGGCGTGGATGGCCACGTGGTAGCCATGCGCGGCGAGATCGAGCGCGATGGCCTTTCCGATCCGGCGGCCCGCGCCCGTCACCAGAACCGTTCCCCTGCTTGGCATCCCATAGTCCCCGGCGGTTGCGCGCCAGACAGCCGGCGGCGGATTGCAATTCTCAGAACACCGAGAAGATATAGACCCCGAACGCCGCAAGCATAGCCAAACCGCCAAGCTTTTTGATCGGCACGTTCCAGTGCGCCAGCGCCACCACCAGCAGGCCCGCGGCGAGCATGACCCACATGTCGATCGCCACGATGCGCGGATCCACGTCCAGCGGAATGACCAGCGCGGTGCCGCCGAGAATCAGGCCGATGTTGAAGATGTTGGAGCCGACCACGTTACCGATCATCACCGCGCCGGATTTGCGCCAGGCGGCCATGACCGAAGTCACCAGTTCCGGAAGCGAGGTGCCGACCGCGACGATGGTCAGGCCGATGACCGTTTCCGAAGCGCCGAGCATGCGCGCGATCGCCGAGGCGCTGTCCACCGTCAGCCATGCCCCGATCGGCAGGCCGATCAATCCCCCGATGATGAAGACCGCGACCACCCAGTTTTGCTGTGGCACGCCGGCCACCTCGTCATGATAATCCGGCACGCTGGCGATCTGGTGCCGTCGCGCCGCCCTGATCTGCCAGCCGAGATAGAGCGCGATCACGGTGAGCAGGATGGCCCCGTCGATCCGGTTCAAGGGGGTGAGCCACATCATGACCATCAGCATTGCGGTGAGAACCAGCATCACCACCAGCGACACGCCAAGGCCGTCCTCGCGGCAGTTGATGCTCATCAGCAGCGCCGGGGCGCCGAGCACAAGCAGCACATTGGCGATGTTGGAGCCGATGATGTTGCCCACGGCGATGCCCGACACGCCCTCGAAGGCCGCCTGGAGGGAAACGAACATTTCCGGAGCGGACGTGCCAAAGGCCACGACGGTCAGGCCGATGATCAGCGGATCGATGGAGAGCTTTTCCGCAAGCGCCACGGCGCCGCGCACCAGATAGTCGCCCGCAAAGACAAGAACGACCAGGCCCGCGATCAGGGTCAGAATGCTCAACATGCCGGGGAACACCGCTCGCAATTACAGTTTGGTTGAGACCGACATATAGGTGTCAGGTCCCGGGGCGCAATGCATCGCGCGCTGAGCCCGCCTGGCGGAGACCGTTTGACGCGCTGGCGGCAAGCCTTGTTGCCATTCCGCAACAGTCGGGTGTGCCTTTGTTCCGCCGCCGTCTTTCCACATTTCGGCTTCGTGGGCGCCGCATTCGGTGTCCATCTTGGGTCAAGTCGAAAGCGGGCTTCCCAACCGTCTTGCGATTCAGACCCTCTGCGTTGTGGAGGGTCGGAACAATTTCATGCCCTCTGTGTTGAGTAGGGCTGGAACCAACAAGGAGAATAAAATGCGTATTCGTAAACTGGCACTGCTGGCTGCCGCTCTTTCCCTGCCGCTCGCCGGCCCCGTGCTGGCCGCGGACGCGATCATGGAGCAGCCTCCCCAACCTCCAGTCGCTGAAATGATGCCGCAGACCTATTTGTGGGCTGGCGGTTACCTCGGCGGTTATGGCGAGTACAAGTGGGGCGAATTCGACGCAGCTCCGGGCGACGCCAACGGCTTCGGCGGCGGTCTCTACACCGGTTACAACTGGCAGTCGGACAACATCGTCTACGGTGTGGAAGCCGACCTGGGGTATTCCTGGGCTGATGGCGCCGCACTTGGCGTAGTCGGCGAACAGGGTTTCAACGGCTCGCTGCGGGCGCGTTTGGGTGTGGACGTCAATCCGTTCCTGATCTACGCAACCGGCGGTGTCGCGGCCACCCGCGCTGAACTCACCAATGCGGTCGGCTCGGACACCAACACCCATTTCGGCTGGACCGCCGGTGCGGGCGCCGAGGCGTTTGTGACCGAGAAGATCACCACCCGTCTTGAATACCGCTACACCGACTACCAGTCGAAGAACTACAATCTCGGCGGCACCAACGTGTCGACCGGCTTCGACGATCATTCGGTCCGTCTCGGTATCGGCATGAAGTTCTAATCGCTCTCTCGCGAAACGAACATTGAAGAAGAGCCCGGACGGGACACCGTCCGGGCTCTTTTGCGTCTAGACGGCCCAGCCCCACAGCGAGGCCAGGACATAGGCCGCCCACACGCCGTTGGCGAGCAGCAGGCAGAAGACCGCGAAAGAGCCCAGATCCTTGGCGTGCTCGGCCATCTTCGAGTAGTCCGGCGACGCATGGTCGGTGAGTTCCTCGACCGCGGTGTTGAGCGATTCGATCGAAGCGGTGAGCAGATACAGCAGGATGGCCCCGACAAATCCCCACATCGGCGCTCCGGCGACGACGAAGACGCCGATGATCAGCGCGAAGGCCAGGGTCTCGTGCTGAAACGCGGTCTCGCGCCAGAGCCGCCTGACGCCGGCCAGGGAATAGCGGGTTGCGGCGACGACATGGCCGAGGCCGGCTTGCTTTCGCGGTCGATCCATCACTGCCTGGGCCGCAGCGCGTCCAGCTCGGGGAAGCTCGCCGCGAATTTCGCGCTCCAGCGCTTGAGCTTCGGCCGCCCGCGCTCCCACTTGCCGGGGAACCTCAGCGCGAGATAGCCGAGCAGGGCTGCGAGCGCCAGGTGTCCGCCATTGAGCGCCTTGGTGCTGCGCGGCATGTTGGCTTCGAGATAGTCCAGCGCCCGGCTGACCTTGGTCCACTGCTTGTCGATCCACTCCTGGTGGATCATCTCCTCGGGGCGGAACCGGCGCTCATACATGATCGCCAGCAGGCAGTCGCAGATCCCGTCGCAGAGCGCCTCGAGCACTTCGACCTCGGTGCGCTTGACCGCGTTGCGCGGGTAGAGCCTTTTGGCGCCGGTGCGGTCGAGATACTGCATGATCGCGCGGCTGTCATAGACCGCCAGGCCCTCGTCGGTGACCAGCGTGGGGATCTTGCCGAGCGGATTGGCGTCGAGGAGGCCGGCCGGCGCGGCGACGGTGTCGGTCAGCACGCCCTCGGCGTCGATGCCTGCGAGTTTTGCCGCCATCCGCACCTTGGCGGAATAAGGAGAGGCCGGGGAGTAGAGGATTTTCATCGGTTTCATCTTTCGTTGCTTCGATAGAGCGTCATCCCGGGTCAATTCGGTTCGGGAACTGTGAGGTTGTCCATCCTGCAGCCGTTGCGGTCAACCTCCGGGCAGTCGCGGAAGCCAAGCGATGGCGTCAGGCAGATGCGCACTTCGCGCAGCAGGCCACGCTGGCACGCAACCGCGATTCCCGCGCGCGCCATGCCGGGATTGGCCGCAACGAAGGCATCCTCGGCCTCCATCGCATCGATCTCGGCGGGGAGCCTGTCGGGCGCGAAGGCCTCCGGCACACGGATGCGCGCCCGCGCGGCGCGTAGCACCTTGAAATAGTCCTTCTGGGAGAGGCCGGAACAGCTGCCGTGCTTGCGCCACTGATGCCCGATCAGGCCCATCGACGGGACGATGTCGAGATAATCCCGGCCGAGATCGGCGGGCACGCGGTCGGGCTGGCGGGTCGGGCAGAATTCGGGGTATCCGGTGTCGAATTGCGGCCAGAGCCCGTGCACGACAAATCCCAGATTGCGGCCTTCCGCGCATTGATCCCTGTTGGCGTTGGCGCCTTCCACCTCGCAATAGGCGGGCGACCAGGACAGTGCCAGCACGTAGAAATCAAAGCCCGTGCCCAGAGGCAGGGAAGCGGGAACCGAGATCGCGGTAGGCGCTTCCGTCTCGGCCGCGGGAGTGCCGTCGTCAGCGCAGCCGGCAACGAGCGCCAGCACGAAGAGGACCGCCAACAGCCTGTCGGGCAGGAACCTGAACACCGCGCCCGGTCAGCGAACCGAGCGGCACCAGGCGCCATGCACCTTGTAGGGATCAAGCCCGGAGATGCAGAATTCCAGATTGTCGCGCAGACTGGCAAAGCCCATGCCGCCCTCGATCAGCCACCAGATCTGGCGCTTTTGGCCGTCATTCATGTGCGCGGTGCCGTGGCAGTACAGCCTCGGGATCGACCAGTACTCGTTTCCATAGCTCACGCGATTGCGTTGGGTGTGCGTGATGCTGTTGATGGCCAGACCGCGCTTGAGAACATGCGTGTCGGTCCACACGAAGCGCTTCTGGATGTATTCGGCGACCTGTGGCGCGTCGCAGGAGGGAAAACTGCCGCCGCTGAAGGCCTTGGCCGGGGACGCAAGGCTCAAAATCGAGATGCTGAAGGCCGCTGTGACTGCGAGTAGCAAGCTTTTCAAGGTCATGACCGGTTCTCCAAACAGGATGCGAGTCATGGTATAAGATGCACCACCACGCATGAGCAAGGGCGCAGCGCTCCGGTGCCGCGCCATTTCGGTCCCCTGTGCCGATTTTTGCCGGATCCGCTGGGTAGGGTCAGTGACTCATCAGCCCTCTGGCCATGGCCAGATGATGGGGCTGGTGATTGCTGCCTTTCGCCATCACGCCGAAAAATCCGAGTGCTTTGACTTTCTCCAGTTCACCTGGCGTCGGGCTCGTCACCGTGAGAATCGCGCCGCTGGGCGTTGTCTCCGCCTTCAGGATCCAGGGGCCCGACGCGTTGAGTTCCGCGGCATGGGCCGGGACCATCGCGTGAATGGCGCGCAAGGCGTTTCCTTGGCCCTCGACGTGGAACCGGACAGTGTCCCCCTCGACCACGGCGGTTGCCGTTGTTTCGAGCATCAGGCTGTTCATGTCGACCAGATGGTCGCGAAGCACCGCGATATCGACTTTCGACCAGTCGGTGGCCGGATCCGCTTCAAGCAGGGCGACAATTTCCGCAATCGCCGCAAAGGCAGATTGGCCGCCTTCGCTGGGGATCGCGCCACTTCCATGAGCAGCATGATCCGCGTGACTTCCTCCGGCAATTGGCGTGGCGTCCGAACTCGAAATCCAGTGGTAGGCCGGGACTGCGGCGGCCAAGGCAACCACGCAGGCGAGGACAAGGGGAAGGTGTTTCATGGACTGGCTCTCCTGTGCTGGCTGGAGACTACAGGCGACGGCGCTTGCGCATATATGATTTCGATCATAACATGCGACCATGTTGCCGCATCCGTTCGATCTTCTGCCGTCTTCAGCCTCGACATTGCGACGGGTGAAGAAAGGCGCGGTCCTGTTTCGCCGCGATGACCCCGCGACCGCGATGTACCATGTGATTGCGGGGCAGGTTCACCTGCTGAGGCACACCAGGCAAGGCGATGACGTTATCATTCACCGCGCCCACTGTGACGAGAGCTTTGCCGAGGCGGCGCTGTTTTCGGCGCGCTACCATTGCGACGCGGTGGCGGCCGTCGACACCGACCTGGTTCGCATCGACAAGGCGCACGCGCTCGTCCGGATGAAACGGGATCCGTACTTTGCCATCGCGATATCCGCCCGCTTCGCCGGGCAGATCCAGATTTACCGCCGGCGGCTGGAAATTATTGCCATCCGCGACGCGAGAAGCCGCGTCTTCGCTGCGGCGGCCGATGGCATGCTGACCGGCAGCATCAAGCAGGTTGCCGCACAAATCGGGCTGACCCATGAGGCCGTGTATCGCGCCTTGTCGTCACTGGTTCGCGCCGGCAAGCTGATCAAGACGGGTCGCGGGTGCTACAGGCTTGAAGGCTCAGCTCTCGCCAACGAGCATGCGGATATCGGCACCGGCGCCGGGGCCTTGCGCGAGCAGTTTGGCGAGTTCGGGCAGCACGGCCTTGAGATCGGCCTCGAGCGTGAAGGGCGGGTTGACGATCACCAGGCCTGAGCCGTTCAGGCCCGGGGCGTTGATGTTGGCCCGCACCAGCATCCGCACCGAGAGCGTGCGCGGCCTGCCGAGCGCGACCAGCTTCTTGTCGAAGCTTGCGAGCGGGCTGCCGGCCTTGATCGGATGCCACAGCACATAGGTGCCGCCGGCAAACCGACGCATCGCCCGCGCCAGTCCGTCGACCAGCCGGTCATATTCGCCGTCGGCCTCGAACGGCGGGTCGACCAGGATGAGGCCGCGCTTCTCCTTGGGGGGCAGGTGGCCGCCGAGCGCCAGCCATCCGTCGAGCTCGATCACCCGGACCTGGAAATCGCCGTCGAAGGCCTGCCGGAGTTGCCGGGCATCGTCCGCATGCAGCTCGATCGCCGTCAGCCGGTCCTGCTTGCGCAGCATGAGCCGGGTGAGCTTTGGAGAGCCTGGATAGTGGCGGACGCCGCCATCCGGGTTGAGCGCCTTCACCGTCTCGAGCCAGGGCGCGAGAAAGGCGCCAAGCGCAGGCGACAGCTCCGCCGCCAGCACCCGCCCGACGCCGTCGCGCCACTCCCCGGTCTTCTGCGCCTCGGGCGACGACAGGTCATAGGTTCCGATGCCGGCATGGGTGTCGATCACCCGGAACGCCGGGTCCTTGCGCCGGAGATAGGTGATGATCTGCGCCAGCACCGCGTGCTTGAGCACATCGGCATGGTTGCCCGCATGATAGAGGTGACGGTAATTCATCGTCTGGCGTGATCTGTCCCTGATTTGATCTGATGCACACGGCGCGACCGTGGCGCTGGGCTCGAAAGTCTCTTATAGAGAAAGCATGAACGACGCGACCCCCCTTGAGGCCGGATCCCTGGCGACCGGCGCCGCCACAGCCATCGGCCATTCCGCCTGTCCGCATGACTGCCCCTCCACCTGCGCTCTGGAGGTGGAACTGCTTTCGCCCAATCGCATCGGCCGGGTGCGCGGCGATCCGGCCAACAGCTACACTGCCGGCGTGATCTGCGCCAAGGTGGCGCGCTACGCCGAACGCATCCATCACCCCGCGAGGCTGCTCAAGCCGCTGATCCGCTCGGGTGCGAAAGGCGAGGGGAACTGGCAGGAGGCGAGTTTCGAGGCGGCGCTCGACCTGATCGCCGAGAAGTTCGACCGCGCCGAGGCCGCTCATGGCTCCGAGACCGTTTGGCTCAACTATTATGCCGGCACCATGGGCCTGGTCCAGCGCGACGGCGTCCACCGGCTGCGGCACGCCAAGCGCTACTCCAACCAGTTCGACAGCTTCTGCACCAATCTGGCCTGGACCGGCTTCGCCATGGGCGCGGGCGCGCTGCGCGGCCCCGATCCGCGCGAGATGGCCAAGTCCGACTGCGTGGTGATCTGGGGCACCAATGCGGTCTCCACCCAGGTCAATGTCATGACCCACGCCATCCGCGCCCGCAAGGAACGCGGGGCCAAGATCGCGGTCATCGACATCTACGACAACCCGACCATGAAGCAGGCCGACATCAAGATCCTGCTCAAGCCCGGCACCGACGGCGCGTTTGCCTGCGCGGTTATGCATGTGCTGTTCCGCGACGGCCTCGCCGACCGCGAATATCTCAATCAATTCAGCGACGACCCGGCAGGCCTTGAATCACATCTGCAGGATCGCACGCCCGCATGGGCGGAAGCCATCTCCGGCGTGCCGGCCGCCGAAATCGAGGCCTTCGCCCGGCTGGTGGGGACGACGAAGCGGACCTTCTTCCGGCTCGGCTACGGCTTCACGCGGCAGCGCAACGGCGCCGTCAACATGCATGCGGCGCTGTCGCTCGCCGTCGTCACCGGCTGCTACCAGCATGAAGGCGGCGGCGCGTTTCATTCCAATTCGGACATTTTCCGCCTCGACAAATCGCTGCTCGAAGGCCGGAAATATTACGATCCCGGCCTGCGCTGGCTCGACCAGTCGCGGATCGGACGGGTGCTGACCGGCGAAGCCGAGGCCTTGAACGGCGGCCCGCCGGTCACCGCCATGCTGGTGCAGAACACCAATCCCGCCAATGTCGCGCCCGAGCAGCGCAAGGTGGTGGAAGGTCTCAGGCGCGAGGACCTGTTCCTGGCCGTCCACGAGCAGTTCATGACCGACACGGCGCAACTCGCCGACGTGGTGCTGCCCGCCACCATGTTCCTCGAGCATGACGACCTCTATCGCGGCGGCGGCCACCAGCACATCATGCTCGGGCCGAAGCTGGTCGACCCGCCAGAAGGCCCGATGCCCAATCATGATGTGATCGAGGAACTGGGCAAGCGCCTGGGCGTGGCTGATCATGACGGCTTCGGCATGACGCCGCGGCAGCACATCGACCACATGCTGGGCAAGCGGGGCCTGGGCGATTTCCTGAGTTTCCGCGAGGAGAAATGGGCCGACATGCAGCCCGATTTCGAGACCGCGCATTTTCTCAAGGGCTTTGCCCACAAGGACGGCAAGTTCCGCTTCCGGCCCGACTGGACCGGGACGCCCGCTGCCAACAGGCCGCCCAAGCGCATGGGCCCGCAGGGGCCGGTGGAGCTTCTGCCGGAGTTTCCCGATCATGTCGAGCTGATCGAGAGTGCCGATGCGGATCACCCGTTCCGTCTGGCGACCTCGCCCTCGCGCTCGTTCCTCAACTCGTCCTTTGCGGAAACGCCGTCATCGCAGGCCAAGGAGGTCCGTCCCGACCTGATGATCCATCCCGACGACGCCCACGCGCTCGGCATCGCAGAGGGCGACCGGGTGCGCCTCGGAAATCCCCGCGGGGAGGTCTCGATGCATGCAAAACTCGACGCCGGCCAGCGCCGCGGCGTCGTCATCCACGAGGGCCTGTGGCCGAACTCCGCCTTCGAGGACGGGGAGGGGATCAACACGCTCACGGGCGCCGATTCCTGCGCCCCGTACGGCGGCGCGGCGTTTCATGACACGCGGGTCTGGGTGCGCAAGATCTGAGAGCTCTGTTGCGGGCTGATTGTTCGATAATTGTGAACGTAATTGCGCTGAACCGCGCGCTTTAAGTTCCGGTGAGGTTTTGCCATATAGGAACCACACCAACGCTGAAAGCGGAGTTCCGACCATGACGTCTTCCTTTGACATGACCCGCCGCGCAGCCTTGAATTTTCTTGCCGCCGCACCGGTCTTGGCAAGCGCCATGACAGCAGAGGCCGCGCCGGTTGCGCCCTCCTTTGCGGTCACTACGCCGATCCACATCCATTCCCTGTCGCTGCGCGTCCGCGATCTGGAGAAGATGACCTATTTCTACACTGCCGTGATCGGTCTGGATGTTCTGGGCGCTGAGCCAGGCCGGGCTGCCCTTGGCAAGGATGGCAAGACGCTCGTCACGCTTATCCATCGCCCGGATGATGAAGTGGACAATCCGGCGACGGCCGGCCTCTACCACACGGCATTTCTCATGCCGACCCGTGAGGATCTCGGCCGCTGGCTGATCATGGCCTACATGAACGGCATACCGTTCACCGGGTTTTCCGACCATCGCGTCTCCGAAGCGCTCTATCTCAACGATCCGGAAGGCAACGGCATTGAAGTCTATGCCGACCGCCCGCATCAGAACTGGGAATGGGTCGACAACCGGGTCGTCATGGGCAGCAATCAACTCGATCTCGACAATCTGGTGGCAGGCCTGCCTCACAATGCGGACTTGCCTTACAGCGCGCCGAGCGGCTTTCGCATCGGCCATGTCCATATGCGGGTTGGCGACACGCAATTGGCGCAGGATTTCTACGTCAAGGCGACCGGCCTTGATCTGACAGCGCTGATTGGCAATGAAACCGCGGCCTTTTTCTCCAATGGCCGCTATCATCACCATATCGGGGCCAATATCTGGCACAGCCGCAATGCCGGTCAGCGCCCGCAAAACATGTCCGGCCTTGAAGACGCCGCCTTTTCAATCCAGCCCGCGCTGATGGACGGCTTGCGCCAGCGGCTGAAGACCCACGGGTCCGACATGCAGGAAGCCGGCAACACCCTCGAAACGCTCGATCCCTGGGGCACAAGGATCCGCTACATCGAAAGCTGAGGGCTTTTGGAGATCGGACGCCGGCGTCAAGCGGCTGCCAGACGCGCAGACGATTAATTTCGATGCGCAAAGGCCGCGAGGGGCTCAGGCGCCTGGCGACGCCCCAGCGCCGGCCGCCTGCCTGAGCAGCGACGCCCGCACTTTGCCGAGCACGTCATGCAGCTTGACAAGCTCGTCGAGCGGCAGGCCGAAGGCCGCCATGATGCAATCGGGGATGTGGCTCGCCGCGCTCTGGCGGGCCTCGCCCTCGGGTGTGAGCGTGACGCGCACCTTGCGCTCGTCCCTGGCGTCGCGCCGCCGCTCGACCAGGCCCTGCGCCTCCAGCCGCTTGATCAGCGGCGTCAGCGTCGAGGATTCGAGATGCAGCCGGTCGCCGATCTCGCCGACAATCAAATCGTCGGTCTGCCACAGCACCAGGAGCACCAGATATTGCGGGTAGGTGAGTCCGAGCGGCGCCAGCAGCGGCGTGTAGATCTGCCCCACGGCGTGGTGGGTCGAATAGAGATCGAAACACAGCATCGTGTCCACATTGATGCCGCTCGTGCCCGTCTTCGCCTGCTCGGTCATGATCTGTGCTCCGTTGCCGATCAATTTAGTGTGTACGCGATTTAATCGCAAGCGGTTGACATGCCCGCCGGATCCATGATTAGTGTCGCACACGATTAAATCGTACGAAAGGAAAAAATCATGCCGACCAAGATCGCCTACAGCGCCTCCGCCACCGCAACCGGGGGCCGCGACGGCCATTCCAAGACCCATGACGGCGCCCTCGACGTCAATCTGGCGGTGCCCAAGGAAATGGGCGGTCCCGGCGGCGGGGTGAACCCGGAGCAGCTGTTCGCCACCGGCTATGCGGCCTGCTTCCTGGGCGCGCTCAAGTTCTATGCAGGGCAGAAGAAGGTGAAGGTGCCCGACGACGCCAATGTCACCGTCACCGTCGGCATCGGCCCGCGCGAGGACATGGGTTTCGGTCTGGACGTCAAGATCAAGGTGGATCTGCCGGGCATCGACAAGGACGTCGCCGAAGACCTGATCGCCGGCGGCCACAAGGTCTGCCCCTATTCGCATGCCACTTCCGGCACGCTCAAGATCACGCCCGAGCTCGCCTGATTGAGATAGGCGGGCAGGGCCAAAACAGGCCCACTTCTGACAGACCCAAGCCCGGGCGCGCCGCGTCCGGGCTTGGCTTCTTGACAAATTCATACCCGGCATGGACGAGGCCCCGTCATCCCGGCCCCCGTGCCGGGATCCAGTCACCCGGCGTCTGCCGGGTGAAAGACTCATTCAGCCCAAGGACTTGGGCTGGCTGGATGCCGGATCAAGTCCGGCATGACGGGTGTTGATGGGCTGCCACCACCTAACGACAAGAAGCTGGAGTTACGGGGTTCGTCAGCACCCTAGGTCCGGGCGCGCTCTCCCGCAGTTCGGGTTTGGGCCTTTCCTCATTCGTCCAGCGCCTGACGGGCGCTCGCCACCACGCGGTCGAGGAATTCTTTCTCCCGCTCGGCGAGGCGGGCCTCCTCAAGGGTGATGTAGTCGCGCGTGAGCGGCACCGCGTCGCGCTCCCGGCCGAGCTGGATCTGGAACACGTTGCTCGCGCCCTGCATGAAGGCGCATTCGCACATTGACAGGTACAATTCCCACATCCGGCAGAAGCGCTCGTCCATCACCTCGGCGGCACGCGCCCGGTTGGCCTCGAAGCGGTCGCGCCAGTGCCTGAGCGTGTGGCCGTAATGGACGCGCCAGATCTCGCAGTCGAGGATCCACAGCCCGGAAAGCTCAATCGCCGAGACCGCTTCCGACAGCGACGGCGCGTAGCCGCCGGGGAAGATGTATTTGCGCAGGAACGGTCCGGTCACCCCGGGCGGCGCCTTGGACGAGATCGAATGGATCAGCGCCACGCCCTCGGGCGAGAGCCGGTCGCGCACGGTGAGGAAATAGGGCTTGAGATAGTGCACGCCCACATGTTCGAGCATGCCCACCGAGACGATTCGGTCGAACTTGCCCTGAACCTCGCGGTAGTCGATCAGCTCGAATTTCACCCGGTCGCACACGCCCAGGATCTCGGCCCGCCGCCGTGCCACCGCAAGCTGGCGTTCCGACAGCGTCACCCCCACGACCTCGACGTCGGCCGCGTGCGCCAGATAGAGCCCCAGCCCGCCCCAGCCGCAGCCGATGTCGAGCAGCCTCTGGCCGTCCTTGAGATTGAGCTTGGCGGCGATATGGCGCTTCTTGAGCGTCTGCGCCTCCTCAAGCGTCTCGGTGCCATCCGGGAAATAGGCGCAGGAATACTGCATGTCGGCATCGAGAAACAGCCGGTAGATCTCCTCGCCGATGTCGTAATGCGCCTGCACATTGCCGCGGGCGCGCGACAGCGCATTGTTCTGCTGGAAGCGCTTGAAGCTGCGGGAGACGCCGCGCCAGAAGATCTGGCTGGGCGAGAGATCGAACTGGCGCTTGTTGGCGAAGAACAGCCGCATCAGATCATGGATCGAGCCCTGGTCCATGACCAGTTCGCCATCCATGTAGGCTTCCCCCGCCTTGAGTTCCGGATTGAGGAAGATCTTGCGCGCCACTCCCGGTGTGGTGAAGCGGATGGCGGCCTCCGGTCCCGGCGACTTGCCGCCGTAGACATGGGTCTGGCCGTTGGCGTCGGTCACGGTAAGGCGACCGGCGCTGATGGCCTTGTCAAGCAATCCGTGGAGCGAAGGCATGGCGTCTCCAATCACATGATCTGAGCCGGGTGACGTCCAGCCAATGAGGCGTAAGTCACCGTACCGGCGAGATGTTTTGCCCTGATGCGGCAACAATAGCGAGTCGGCGCACGGTGTCAAAGTCCAAGATGCGGTGTCAACCCGAGGGGTCGGCGAAGCGGGCGCGGCCGTCGACGCTCATCCGCACGCCGCCGCGCGCAAGCAGCGCGAGCGCCTCGGGGTAGATCCGATGTTCGGCTTCCAGCACGCGGGCGGCAAGCGTCTCGGGCGTGTCGTCGTGCTCGACGCGCACCGCCGCCTGTTCGATGATCGGGCCTTCATCCATGCCTTCGGTGACGAAGTGGACCGTGCAGCCATGCACCCGGCAGCCTGCGGCGAGCGCCCGCTCATGGGTCGCGAGCCCGGGAAAGGCCGGAAGCAGCGACGGGTGGATGTTGATCATCCGGCCGGCGTAACGCTTGACGAAATCGCCCGAAAGCAGCCGCATGTAGCCCGCGAGCGCGATGATCTGCGCCCCCGAGGCGTCGATCGCCGCGATCACCGCCGCCTCGTGCTCGCTCTTGCCTGCAAAGTCCGGCCGCGGGATCGCCATGGCGTCGATGCCGAAGCCGCGGGCATGCTCGAGCCCCAGGGCGTCCGGCTTGTCCGAAATCACGCTCACGATCCTGGCCGGATAATCGGCATCAAGCGACGCCGCGATCAGCGCCCCCATGTTCGACCCCCGTCCGGAGATCAGGATGGCGACCGGGACTTTCGCTGTTGCGTTCACAGCGCCAGGGTTCCCTTGTAGGAGACGCCTGCGCCACCGTCGACGCGCGCGGTCAGACGGCCAAGACGGAGCACCGTTTCGCCCTCGGCTCGAAGCGCGTCCGAGACGAGGTCGGCCTGGTCGGCCTTGACCACCGCGATCATGCCGACGCCGCAGTTGAAGGTGCGCAGCATTTCCTCGGGCGCAACCCCGCCGGTCCGGGCGAGCCAGGCGAACACCTTGGGCGGCGAAATGGCGTCGAGATCGATCTCGGCGGCAAGGTGCCCGGGCAGCACGCGCGGCAGGTTCTCGGGGAAGCCGCCGCCGGTTATATGCGCCAGCGCCTGGATCGCGCCGGTCTGCCGGATCACCGCCAGCAGCGATTTGACATAGATCCGTGTGGGTTCCATCAGCGCTTCGCCCAGGCTCCGCGACGGATCGAAGGGGGCGGGCGCATCGTAGCCGAGCCCGCTCATCTCGACGATGCGGCGCACCAGCGAATAGCCGTTGGAATGCACGCCCGACGAGGAAAGCCCCAGCACCACGTCGCCTTCCGCGATCTCGCCCGTGGGGAGAAGCTGGCCGCGCTCGGCAGCCCCCACGGCAAAGCCCGCCAGATCATAGTCGCCATTGCGGTACATGCCGGGCATTTCGGCGGTTTCCCCGCCGATCAGCGCGCAGCCAGCCTGGAGGCAACCCTGGGCAATGCCGCCGACGATGGCCGCGCCCTGTGCGGGATCGAGCTTGCCGGTGGCGAAATAATCGAGGAAGAACAGCGGCTCGGCGCCCTGGACCACCAGGTCGTTGACGCACATGGCAACCAGATCGATGCCGACCGTGTCGTGCATCCCGGCCTCGATGGCGACCTTCAGCTTGGTGCCGACGCCGTCATTGGCGGCGACCAGCACCGGATCGGTGAATCCCGCGGCCTTGAGGTCGAACAGGCCGCCGAAGCCGCCGATCTCGCCATCGGCGCCGGGCCGCCGCGTTGCGCGCACCAGCGGCTTGATGCGGTTGACCATCTCGTTGCCGGCGTCGATGTCGACGCCGGCCTGGGCATAGGTGAGGCCGTTTTTCGGATCCGCCATCGGGCTTCCCTTCCTTCGGGTTCAAAGGCGCTTTCTCGTGCGGGGGATGGCATTTTGCGGGCCGTTCCGCAAGCCGGGGCATGATCTCCAGCATGACAATTGACGGGAAAACCCGATGCGGGAATGGGCAACGGCCCGCCGGGAGCCTTGGCAAGACGCAGGCCCATGGCCATATCCGGTTTCAGACAGTATGGTTTGCATCCCATGACAGTGCCCAATTACATCACGGTTGCCCGGTTCCTCATGGTTCCGCTGGTCATTCTTTCGATGATCAACGGCCAGATGCTGACCGCGTTTGCGCTGTTTCTTCTGGCCGGCGTATCCGACGCGATTGACGGGGCGATCGCGCGGCAGTTCAACCAGAAATCAGAGCTCGGCGCCTGGCTCGATCCGATGGCGGACAAGTTCCTGCTGGTCAGCGTGTTCGTCATGCTGGGATGGCTTGAAGCACTGCCCTACTGGCTGGTCATCCTGGCCGTTTCGCGCGACGGCATGATCGTCGCCGCGGTGGTGCTGTCGAGCGTGATGGGCAATCCGGTCGCGATGCGGCCGCTGCTGGTCTCCAAGGCCAACACCCTGGTGCAGATCGTCCTGCTCATCCTGGTGCTCGCCGATCTCGCGGACATCGTCCAGCTTGACGGCCTGATCGGATGGATGGTCTATGCAGCCGCAGGCTTGACCATTGCTTCGGCAGGCGCCTATCTCGTCACCTGGCTCAGGCACATGGCCAGCAAAGGCGGAACCGGCTAGCATGAAGCGGAATGCGGCCGGCTGACATCCGGTCTACAGACGAGGTGATCATGACAACCCATATCGACCCGGTCGTGCTCAGGCGGCAGATCTTCTTCTGGCTGATCGCCCTGGCAGTATTCGTCGGCTTTCTGATGGTGTTCAGCTCCATCCTGCTGCCGTTCATCGCCGGCATGGCGCTGGCCTATTTCCTTGACCCGGTGGCCGACTGGTTCGAACGCCGGGGCCTGTCGCGGCTGATGGCGACGCTGGTCATCCTGATCTCCTTCGTGGCGATCTTCACCATCGCCCTGATTGTCGTGGTCCCCATTCTTGTCACCCAGGCGGTCGATCTGGGCGGACGCATTCCGGGCTATATCGCCCAGCTCCAGGCCCTGCTCGTGTCGGAATCGACGCTTTTGCCGGACTGGGTCGGCAACCAGCTGGGCGGGATCAAGGAGAGCTTTGCTGCATTGCTGAAGGAAGGCGCGGGCTTCGTCGGCACCATATTCCAGCAGATCTGGAACTCCGGCATGGCGCTTCTCGACATCGCCGCTCTGTTCGTGGTGACCCCGGTCGTGGCGTTCTACCTGCTGCTCGACTGGGACAAGATGATCGAGAAGGTCGACAGCTGGGTGCCGCGCGATCATGTGGGCACCGTCCGCGAGCTGGCGCGGCAGATCGACCAGGCGATCGCGGGCTTTGTCCGCGGGCAGGGCAGCGTGTGTCTCATCCTGGGCGTCATCTACGCCGTCGGGCTGATGATCATCGGGCTCAATTTCGGCCTCCTGATCGGCCTGTTTGCAGGCGTGATCAGCTTCATCCCTTATGTCGGCTCCCTGGTCGGCCTGGTGCTGGCGCTGATTGTCGCCATTGTCCAGTTCTGGCCGGACTACATCATGATCGGCGCGGTCGTCGGCGTCTTCGTGGTCGGGCAGTTTTTCGAGGGCAACATCCTGCAGCCGCGCATGGTCGGCTCGTCCGTCGGGCTGCATCCGGTCTGGCTGATGTTCGCCCTGTTCGCCTTCGGAGCGCTGTTCGGCTTCGTCGGCATGATGATCGCGGTGCCGGCGGCGGCCTCGATCGGCGTGCTGGTGCGTTTCGCCATCAACCGGTATCTGAACAGCGATCTCTATTCCGGCACCCGGAGCCCGGAACTGCGAGACCCGCTTCCGCCGGGCGGAGCCGCGTCCGACTGATGCGCAAACGGCCCCTGACACGGCAATTGCCGCTGGCATTCGACCATGATCCCGCCTCGGGCCGGGACGACCTGATCGTCTCGGACCGCCTGAGCGCGGCGGTGGCGATCGTCGACCGCTGGCCCGACTGGCCCTCGCCGGTGGTGATCCTTGCCGGGCCCACGGGGTCGGGCAAGTCCCATCTTGCCGGCATATGGGCCGCCCGCGTCGGCGCCCGCAGGGTCAACCTCGAGGCCGCCGATCCGATGCTGCTCGAGACGGCGGGCCTTGGCCCGATCCTGATCGAGGACATCGACCGCACGGAGTTCGACCAGACGGCGCTGTTTCATCTCATCAACGCCGTGCGCGAGCACAACAGCGCGCTGCTGATCACGACCCGGCTCTGGCCCGCCGGCTGGAACGTGACCCTGCCTGACCTGGTCTCGCGCCTGAAGGCCGCCACCGTGGTCGAGATCGCCGAACCCGACGAGGAGCTTCTGGCCCAGGTGCTGGTCAAGCTGTTTGCCGACCGGCAGGTGGTGGTCGATGACCGAATCATCCTGTTCCTGGTGGCCCGCATGGAGCGCTCGCTCGCCGCCGCCCGCGCGATCGTCACCCGCATCGACCAGCTTGCGCTGGCCCGCGGCTCGAAAATCACCCGCGCGCTGGCGGCCGAGGTGATCGCCGAGATGGAAGCCGGAAAAGGCGACATCGAAGTGTCATAGTTCCTTCTTTGTTGTGCTATAGACGGTCGTCACGGAACCGGAGCGTTGGGGTGCGGAATGGACAGTATCGAGGGTGCGGGCGGCAGTGAATTGCGGGTGGATCCGGTCGCAGCCGAGGTCCCGGTGCAGGACCTGCTCACCAGCCCGGAACGGTTCGTCAACCGGGAATTCTCGTGGCTCCAGTTCAATCGCCGGGTGCTTGAGGAAACCCTCAATTCCAGCCATCCGCTGCTCGAGCGGGTCAGGTTCCTGTCGATCTCGGCGGCCAACCTCGACGAGTTCTTCATGGTCCGCGTTGCGGGCCTGGAAGGGCAGGTGCGCCAGGGCATCTCCAATCGTTCCGCCGACGGCCTGTCGCCAAGCGAACAGCTGGACAGCATTCTTGAGGAAATCGACGGGCTGCAGCTCGAGCAGCAGGCTTCGCTTGCCATCCTGCAGCAGAATCTCGCCGCCGAGAACATCTACATCGTCCGTCCCACGGGGCTCGACGCGGCTGATCTGGAGTGGCTCGAGAACGCGTTCCTGCAATCGATCTTCCCGGTGCTGACGCCGCTCTCGATCGATCCCGCCCATCCGTTTCCGTTCATTCCCAATCTCGGATTCTCGATCTGCCTGCAGCTTGCGTCCAAGGCCGCCAACGAGCCGATGACGGCGCTGATCCGCCTGCCGGTGGCGCTCGACCGGTTCCTGCGCCTGCCCGATTTGGACGGCGCGATCCGCTACATCACGCTCGAAGACGTGGTGAGCCTGTTCATCAGCTCGCTCTATCCGGGCTACGAGGTGCGCGCCTCGGGCACGTTCCGCATCATTCGCGATTCCGACATCGAGGTGGAGGAAGAAGCCGAAGATCTGGTGCGCCTGTTCGAAAGCGCATTGAAGCGCCGCCGCCGCGGCTCGGTCATCCGCATCGAGTTCGACTCCGAACTGCCGCAATTCCTGCGCGACTTCGTGGCGCACGAGACCAATGTGCCGGAAAACCGGGTTGCCGTCCTGCCGGGCCTGCTCGCGCTCAACACGCTCTCGGAAATCACCAAGGCGCCGCGCGACGATCTGAAGTTCGAGCCCTACAACGCCCGCTTTCCCGAACGCATCCGCGAACATGCCGGCGACACCTTCGCCGCGATCCGCGAGAAGGACCTGGTGGTTCACCACCCCTACGAGTCGTTCGACGCGGTCGTCCAGTTCCTGTTCCAGGCAGCCCGCGACCCCGACGTGCTGGCGATCAAGCAGACGCTCTACCGCACCTCCAACGACAGCCCGATCGTGCGCGCGCTGGTCGACGCGGCCGAGGCCGGCAAATCCGTCACCGCGCTCGTCGAACTCAAGGCCCGCTTCGACGAGGAGGCCAATATCCGCTGGGCGCGCGACCTTGAGCGCGCCGGCGTCCAGGTCGTGTTTGGCTTTCTCGAGCTCAAGACCCACGCCAAGATGTCGCTGATCGTGCGGCGCGAGGAAGGCAAGCTCGTCACCTACTGCCACTTGGGCACCGGCAACTACCACCCGATCACCGCCAAGATCTACACCGACCTGTCCTATTTCACCTGCGATCCGGTGATCGCGCGCGACACGGCCCATGTGTTCAATTTCATCACCGGCTATGGCGAGCCGGAGGGGCTCAACAAGCTCGCGGTGTCGCCGCTCAACCTGCGCAACCGCATTGTCGACAACATCGAGGCCGAGATCCGCCACGCCGAGGCCGGCCGGCCCGCGGCGATCTGGATGAAGATGAACTCGCTCGTCGACCCGCAGATCATCGACGCGCTCTATCGCGCCAGCGGCGCCGGCGTCGAGATCGACCTGGTCGTGCGCGGCATCTGCTGCCTGCGCCCGCAGGTGCCCGGCCTCTCCGAACACATCTACGCCAAGTCGATCGTTGGCCGCTTCCTCGAGCACAGCCGGATCTACTGCTTCGGCAACGGCCATGGCCTGCCATCTGCGCAAGCGCTGGTCTATATCGGATCGGCCGACCTGATGCCGCGCAATCTCGACCGCCGCGTCGAAACCCTGGTGCCCTTGTCCAACAAGACTGTGCATGAACAGGTGCTCTCGCAGATCATGCTCGGAAACATGATTGATAACCAGCAGAGTTACGAGATACTGCCGGATGGAACCTCCCGCCGGATGGAGCCCGGCGAGGGGGAGGAGCCCTTCAACGCGCAGGTGTACTTCATGACCAATCCCAGTCTGTCCGGCCGAGGCGAGGCGCTCAAGTCGAATGCGCCGAAACTGATCGCGGACCGGAT
Source organism: Hoeflea sp. (assembly GCF_030682515.1). GTDB lineage: Bacteria > Pseudomonadota > Alphaproteobacteria > Rhizobiales > Rhizobiaceae > Hoeflea. The sequence goes on from NZ_JAUXOD010000121.1 coordinate 124,017, forward strand.
GGCGCGCGCCACCCGCAGCAAGCGCTGAGTTGTGCAGCTGAAACCGCCTGAGAGAGTGGCCGTGGTGGTGTGCCAGGTCCGCAACGGGTTCCGGTTCTTGCGCGTTCCCTATATAACGCCCCGAATCCTGTTGTCCCTGACTCTGTTTTGCCTCGGCCAAACGGGTCACGCGAACCACGAAGCGTTTTAGATATGGTGGAATCGGAAGCTCAGGGACGGTTGCCGGGTATTCACCCGGTCTCCGTCATCGACATCGGCTCCAATTCCGTGCGCCTGGTGATCTATGAAGGGCTCAATCGCGCTCCGTCGGTGCTGTTCAACGAAAAGGTGCTGTGCGGCCTGGGCAAGGGGCTGGTTGCCACCGGGCGCATGGACGAAACCGGCATCGCCCGGGCGCTGGCCGCGCTGACGCGGTTTCGCGCGCTCTCGCAACAGGCGCGCGCCTCGGAAATGCATGTCCTGGCCACGGCCGCAGCACGCGAGGCCGACAACGGGGCAAGCTTCATAGAGACCGCGGAAGCGATCCTGGGCTGCCGCATCCGGCTCCTGACCGGCGAGGAAGAGGCCCGGTTTTCGGCGCTTGGCATCATCGCCGGCTATTACCAGCCCGACGGCATCGCCGGCGATCTGGGCGGCGGCTCGCTGGAACTGGTCGATGTCAGGGACGCCTCTCATTCGGGTGGCCAGACCCTGCCGCTCGGCGGCCTGCGGCTGGCCGAGATGTCCGGCAACTCGATTTCGCGGGCGCGGTCGATCGCCCGCCGCGCGCTCAGGAAATCGCCGGTGCTGCAGGGAGGCGCAGGGCGGACCTTCTATGCGGTCGGTGGCACCTGGCGCAACATCGCCAAGCTGCACATGGAGATCACCAATTATCCGCTGCACATGATGCAGGCCTACGAGATCGAGGCCGCGCCGGCGATCGAATTCCTGGGCGAAGTCTCCGCCATGAAGCAATCGCGGATCAGCGCCATCAAGGCGATTTCCAGGAACCGGCGCGGGCTGTTGCCCTATGGCGCGGTGGCGCTGCAGGAAACGCTGATCGCCATGAAGGCGGCGCGCGTCAGCTTCTCGGCGCTGGGCGTGCGCGAAGGCTATCTCTATTCGCTGCTGGGCCGCGCCGAGGCGGCGCGCGATCCGCTGCTGACGGCGGCCAACGAACTGGCGATCCTGCGCGCCCGCTCGCCCGAGCATGCGCGCGAACTCGCCGCCTGGACCGGCCGGATGTTTCCGGTGTTCGGCGTCAGCGAGACCGAGGAGGAAAGCCGCTACCGCCAGGCTGCCTGCCTGCTCGCCGACATCTCCTGGCGTGCGCACCCTGATTACCGCGGCCTGCAGGCGCTCAACATCATCGCCCACAGCACATTTACCGGCATCACCCACAGCGGGCGCGCCTATATCGCGCTGGCCAATTACTTCCGCTTCGAGGGCCTCAATGATGATGGGGTCTCCTCGGGTCTTGCCGCGATCGCCGGCCCGAAATATCTCGACTACGCCAAGCTGCTCGGCGGCATGCTGCGCGTCGTCTACCTGTTTTCCGCCTCCATGCCCGGAGTCGTGCCGCACCTGGCCTTCGCGCCGGCGGAGCCCGCCGACGGCGAGGTCGATCTTGTGCTTGTCGTCCCGCGGTCCTGCGCAGCCTTCGTCGGCGAACGCCTGGAGGGCCGCCTGCAGCAGCTTGCCAAGCTGACCGGCAAGCGCCTCGGGTTCAGGGTGAGCTGACGGGAACGGCGGAACGTCCCCCCGTTCGGCCTCACATTTCGACGATGGGCTCGAAGCCGCCCCACATCATGCGCATGCCGTCGAACGGCATCTTGCTCATGTCATTGCCCATCAGTCCTTCGAGTTGCTTCATCGAGGCGTTCATCCCGGTCTCCGCGGCCTGCTTGTCTGGCCAGATGATCCAGGAGAACACGACGCTTTCCTCAGCTTCGAGCTTCACTGCCATCGGAAACGAGGTCACCTTGCCGTCCGGCACGTCGGTGCCCCAGGCCTCCATCACCGACAGCGCGCCGTTCTCGCGAAACACCTTGGCGCTGGCCCTGGCGATGTCCGTATAGGCGGCCTTGTTGGCATTGGGTACTGCGAGCAAAAATCCTTGTACATAGCTCATGATCGGTCTCCTTCAGCTCTGCGTTGAAAAATTGGTGTCTCGGTCCAGCGGTGCACCATCCCGCACCAGTTGCGCGGCGGGTTGCAGCCCCCCGTCAACGCCCGGCGGCGCTCGGCGCGGAGGGGCGCGCGTCATATTCGTCGTGCCGCCGCCACCAGCTGTAGGGCTCGCCCTGGGCCACGCCTTGGGGCGACTCCTCCCAGCTCTCCTGTCGGCCATAGGGCGTGATGTCCAAGAGCGTCATCGGCGTGCCGAGGCTCTCGACGCCGCGCCCGCTGGTGTAGTAGGTCCGCATGATGCCCGCATCGCTGCGCAGGAACACATTGAGCCCGAAGCCGCCGTCGATGCCGAGGTCCGATCCGAAACTGTCGGTGCTCTGGTAGAACGGCATCGTCCAGCCCATGCGACGCTTGTAGGCCTCGATCTCGGGCGAGGGCGCGCGGGCGACGAAGGCCAGCGTCACGTCGCGGGTGTGGAGATGCGCCAGATGCGGCATGTGATCGCCGACCATGCTGCAGCCGGGGCAGGGGGCTTGATCATTGGGCTTGAGCATGTGGTGGTAGACGATCAACTGGCTGCGGCCTTCGAACAGGCCTTCGAGATCTGTCTCGCCTTCGGGGCCGGTGAAGCGATAAGGCTTCTCCACCCGCATCCACGGCAACCGGCGCCGCTCGGCGGCGAGGCGGTCGAGGTCCCTGGTCAGGGCCTTTTCCCTGGCCAGCAAATCCAGATGGGCGGCTCTCCAGGCGGTTTCATCAACTATCGGATTCATCGTGCTCCTCCCAAAGCAAGGGGTGACAAAGGTTGCGGCGACGTGGACGGATCGGCCGCCGTTGCCGGCGCCCGGGCCTGTTTCAGACGGATTGTTGCTTCTCGATGGCCGGTTCGTTGAAGGCCCATTCCAGGCCGAAGGGATCGCGGACCCGGCCGAAACGGTCTCCCCAGAATTCGAGCTTGAACGGCGACAGCACCTCGCAGCCGGCCTCCACGGCCCGGTTCCACCAAAGGTCGCCATCGGCGATGATCAGTTGCAGCATCAAGCCGCTGTCCGTTGAAGGCCGGGCGCCGTGTTCGGGAAAAGGGTCCATCAGCATGATCAGGCCGCCGTTGATCTCGACGGACACGTTGAGAACGCGGCCATCGTCGCTGCGGGTGATCTGGCCCTGCCGCACCGCGCCAAAGGCGCGGGAATAAAAGTCGATCGCCTTGTCGGCGCCGTCGACCGTGGCGTAGGGGATCACGCCCCGCATCAGCTTCTTGTAATCAGACGGTTGGCTCATTTTTCCCTTCCCCGGCTTGAGAAAACAACATGGACATGTAGCGGATGAGATGATCGACGCTGTCCTGGGCGAGGGTCACCGAACTTCCGGCTTTCGCCAGGATGAAGGCGCCCTGCAGGACCGCCTGGGTGTGCAGCGCCAGGCTCTCGGGCGTAAATCCGCCCACGCCGCGCGCTTCCATCACCGCGCTGATATCGTCGACCAGCGTCATCGCATGGCCCGAGATCGAGGCGTGACAGGCCTCGCGGATCGCCGGCGCGCTGTCATAGACCTCCTGTGCCATGGTGCCGACCAGGCAGGTGAACTCCGGCAATTCGCCGGCGAGCAGCTCCTTGCGGAACGCGAGATAGGCGATCAGCCGGTCGAATGGATCGTCAAGCTGATGGTAGGGCGCACCGGCGAAAAGCGCTGAGGTTGTCTCCGACCAGAAATCGGCCGCCGCGACGCCCAGATCTTCCTTGCTCTTGAAGTGATGGAAGAAGGCGCCCTTGGTCACGCCCGCCGTCTTGCACAGATCGTCCACGGTGGTCGCGGAAAAGCCTTTGGCGCGAATGACGTCGCGGGCGGATTCCAGGAGACGGGTGCGGGCGTTGATGGCGCGAGGTGACATAGCTTGATCCTTTAGAAGAATGTACCAACCAGTTGGTATGTTTTCAAGGGAAAATATCGGCGATGACGTCAGGGGAAATGAAGGACCCAGAAGCGGCCCAGCGCCGCGCCCGCTGAAGGAAAGGCGGCAGCGCGGACGGAACCGGCGCGGCAATGCGTCAGAGGAGGGGAGCCGGCAAAGCCAGCGGGAACGGGGCGGTCCAGCGCGGAGGACCGGACTCTGGCTCGCACGGGTCCTGCTTGCCTGTTGGTGAGAGCATCCCCCTCGATGGCAGCGTTGTCGCCCTGCACAAAGAAAAAAGGCCGGGCGAAATTCGCACCGACCTTCCCACATTGCCTCAACACGCCTGCCAGTACATCCGTGGTCAGAGTGGAGACAAATCTCGTGTTGATCCCAATATGGGGTGTCCTGAGCGGAATGCAAGGCTTTTTTTGACAGTCGCGCCCCCTTCCGCATCCGGGTCCGTTCGGAGATGGACGGATCCACGCACCGACCGGTGCCTAGAGTTCCACCGCATCGACCTTCTTGCCGGAAAATTTCAGCGCCAGCTCGCCGCGGATCAGCTTCAATGCCCGTTCGCCGAACAATTCACGACGCCATCCCTTGAGCGCGGGAACGTCAGCTTCCTCGCCGTCAATGGCGATGGCTTCGAGATCGTCGGCGGTGGCGATGATCTTGGCCGCGACATTTTCCTTTTCCACCGTAACCTTGAGCAGCACCCTGAGCAGTTCCACCGCCGCCTGCGCGCCTTCGGGCGCCTGGCGGTGACGGGGCAGGCGCGGCATGTCGTCCTTCGGGGTGTCGAGCGCCTCATTGACGATCTCGACCAGCTTCGCGCCCTGGGCCGAGCGTTCCCAGCCGCGCGGGATGGTCCTGAGCCGCCCCATTGCCTCCGCGTCCCGGGGCTGCTGCTGGGCGATCTCGTAGATGGCGTCGTCCTTGATCACCCGGCCGCGCGGCACATTGCGGGCGCGCGCCTCGCGTTCGCGCCACGCCGCCACAAGCTGCAGCACGCGCAGCTCGATCGGTTTCTTGACCCGCATCTTGAGCCGCATCCACGCGTCTTCGGGATCCATCTCGTAGGTGGCGCGCGATTCCAGCACCGCCATCTCGTCGGCCACCCAGTGGCCGCGGCCCTCGGCCTCGAGCCGCGAGACCAGCTCGAGATAGACGTCGCGCAGATGCGTGACGTCGGCCAGCGCGTAATCGAGCTGCTTGTCGGAAAGCGGCCTGTGGCTCCAGTCGGTGAACCGCGACGTCTTGTCGATCGGCGCACCGGTGATCCGCGAGACCAGCTGGTCATAGGAAATCGATTCGCCGAAACCGCAGACCATCGCCGCAACCTGCGTGTCGAAAATCGGGTGCGGGACCAGGTCGCCGCGATTGACCATGATTTCGATGTCCTGGCGGGCGGCGTGAAACACCTTGATCACGGAGGTGTCCGCCATCAGGTCGAAAAACGGCTTGAGATCAAGGCCTTCGGCCAGGGGGTCGACAATGCCCTCATCCTCCGGACCTGCCATCTGGATCAGGCAGAGTTCGGGCCAATAGGTCGTCTCGCGAAGGAACTCGGTGTCAACGGTGACATAGTCGTGGCTTGCAAGGCGGGTGCAGAAGTCGGCGAGCGCCGCAGTCGTTGTAATCATGTCCATGTTTGGCCTTTACCCGGAAAATTTCTCTTTGTCTTGCCCCCGCGCAGCATCGGTTCGTTCTGCTTTGGTCTGAGCATCCCCGTCCGGGTCTGCCGGACTGGCGACCGACTGCGCCGCCATGCGCGCGAAGATCGGCGATGTGCGCAGCAATGCGGTGAACCGGCCGCGTCCGGGCTCGCCGGGTTCGCCGCGCAGCATCCGCAGGACGGTGTAGACCACGAAGGCGCCATGCATGGTGCACATGAAGACGAAAAACGACGCGGCGCCCAGCCAGTCCACCAGCACGGCCGACAGCAGCGGGCCGATGGAGGCTGCGATGGCCCAGAAGAACATCAGCCCCGAGGCGATCTGCACATATTCGCCCGCCTTGGCCTTGTCATTGGCATGCGCCG
>NZ_JAUXOD010000102.1 GCF_030682515.1 Hoeflea sp.
TCGAGCTGATCGCCCGCGCCGCGGCCACGCCGTTCCTGTTCCAGCCGGTCTCCACCGAGCCTGCCCATCCCGAGGTCCGTTTCCTGGTGGAAGCCGCCGCCGCCGGCCGGGTCAGCGCACCCTCCGGCTTCGATGCCAAGGCGGGGCGCATGATCGAGCTGATGGCCCTGTCGGAAACCCGCCGCCGCGCCGCCGACGCCAATGCCTGACCTGATGCATTACGCCGGCCTGATCGAAATCGCGCTGACTTTCGGCGGCTTCGTGCTGTTCATCATCTGGCAGATGCGGACGCTCAAGCGCGACATCCGCGCGCGCGAGGCGCGGGAGGCTGCCGAGCGGGCAGGGGCAAGATCGCAGGAGACGGACTGATCACCCAGCCCGCCGCGGCATCCGGAAGGGTAGCATCGCCTTGACGATCGGCGAGGCGAAGCGGGTGCCCGACAGGCTCTCGTGCATCAGGTCGACCGTCTCGCTCATCAGCCGGGTGCGGATCACCGAGCGGGTGTAGAACGGCCCGTCCTCCAGCGTCCGCGACAGGCTTGCCCGCGCGCCCGGGTCGTGATGGCCCGACCGCGGAACGCCCCAGAATCCGTTGGCGAGCCGCGTCTTGGCGGGCATCGAGATCGGCTGGACTTCGCCGCTCCGGCCGATGCGCAGCGAGATCGCGCCGCGGCTGCCATCCTTGCGCAGCGTGTCGTAGATGATCACCGCGTCGCCGTCGGGCATCCGCCCGCGCGCCCAGTCCCAGAGCGAGAACCCCTTTTCGAGCGGCTCCGTGCCCCAGTTGCTGTCCATGTAGCCGTGGCCGGCCCAGTCGTCGCCGCCTGCCTCGAAGGTCACGCTGATCCGTCCGGTGGGTGACACCGGCCACCAGCGGTGGTTGCCATGGGCGTCGATGTCGAACACCTGCGAGGTGACCGCGTCGGGGGAAAACCGGATCACGCCCTTGACGCGCCGCGGCAGCCATTGCGCGGGCGGGCGCGGCACCGAGACCTCGTCGAACTCGATCAGGATGTCCTGGCCGTCGCGGCGGATGCGGCTGGGGCCGACCTCAAACGACAGTGCGTCCCGCACTGTCTCGCGGCGGCCGCGCTCGGTCATGGTCCAGCGGTTTCCCGTTGGCGCATAGAGCGCCACGTTGATGCAGACATGATTGTCCGGTTCGCGCCGTCCGGCCCAGTGGTAATAGGGCGAGAACACCGAGCCGACAAAGGCGATGACCGACAGGCCGTAGCGCTCGCAATCGCTCAGGCCGTCGACATACCACCAGAGATAGCCGCCGGGCGGGACCGCCGTGTCGAAGCGCGGTCCGCGGCCAGGCTCTCCGCCGCCAGCATGCCGGAAAGCGTCGCCATCGGCACGCCCGGTCCCGGATGCGCGCTGCCCCCCGCCAGATAGAGGCCCGGGATCCGTGTCCGCGCTCCCGGTCGCCGGAACGAGGCCGTCCAGCCGTGGGTCGCGCGGCCGTAAAGCGCTCCCCCCGTTCCCGGAAACAGGGCGTGAAACCGGTCCGGCGTGGTGGGCGTCACCTCCATCCCGGTCCGGTCCACCTCCAGTCCGCAGGCCGAAAGATGGGTCAGGGCTTGATCGAGGCATTGCCCGGTCTCCTTGGTCGAAAAACTCTTTGTGTCGCCGTCAGCCGGCGCGTTCAGGATGAACAGCATCCGTTCCCGGTCGACGCCGGCGGGCAACTGCCCCTGGTCGTCACGGTCCTGGGCGCAGATATAGGTGGTGGGAATCGCGGGCATAGTCCGTCCCCGGGTCAGATCGTCGAATTCGGCGGCATAGTCATCGGAAAAGAACACGCTGTGATGGGTCAGCGGGAAACCGGATGTGCGGGCGGTCATGGCGAAGGTCACGGCCGAGAGCGACCGGTCGGCCCGGGGCGTCGGCGCCACGCCGCTGCTTCCTGCTCCCGCAGTCAGGCCGGCAAGCGCCGAGGCGTCGCCGTTGAAGATGATGCTTCCTGCCGCAAGCCGCTCGCCGCCCTCGAGCGTCAGGCCGGTCACGCCGTCGCGGCCCGCCTCGATCGCGGTGACCTCGGCCCCATACCGGAACGTGACGCCGAGGTCGCGGGCAAGCTGCTCCATCCCGCGCGCCAACCCGTGCATGCCGCCGTCGCAGAGCCAGACGCCGTCCTGCTCGACATGGGCCACCAGCATCAGCGTGGCCGGCGCCAGGAACGGCGACGAGCCGCAATAAGTGGCGTAGCGCCCGAACAGCTGCCGCAACCGCGGATCGGAAAAGCACTCACCGAGCGCCGACCACATCGACGACAGCGGCTTGAGCGCCAGCTGTTCGCCCAGGTTGAGAAGCCCGATCCGCGCCATCAGTGTGAGCGGCCCCGGCCGCTGGGCGTCGATGTAGCTGGGCTTCAGCGTCGCGAACATCGCCGCACTCTGGGCGGCAAACCGCCGGTAGCCATCGGCGTTGTCCCGGTTGGAGAACGCGGCGATGGCCCGCGCGCTTTCCTCGACGTCTGAAAACAGGTCGAGCCGCGCGCCGTCGCGCCATCCGTGCCGGGCGATCAGTCCCGCCTTGCGCAGGCCGATGCGGGAGCCGAGATCTGCGCCCGCCATCGCAAACAGCCGCTCGAACACCCAGCGCATCGTCAGCACCGTGGGGCCGGCGTCGATGTCCCGGCCGCCGACGCTGAGCCTGCGCATCTTGCCGCCGGGCGCGGGTCCGCGTTCCAACACGGTGACGCTCAACCCCGAGGCCGCCGCCGAAATCGCGGCGGCAAGGCCGCCGGCGCCGGCGCCCACCACGACCACGTTTTCAGCCTGCTGCATCCAGTCTTCATCCTTGCGTCACGCCATCTTCTAACGAAGTTGACAATCCAGGCAACTATGTCAGGATAACTTGACACATATAGATGTCATTTTAAAGTGACAAGCCGTGAGGTTGTCAGAGGGGCACGTGAGATGGATCTGCAAAAACGCATTGAACGCAACCTTGAGCGTGCCGTCACCTACGCCACGGCGGGCGGCAATCCCTCGCTGATGTGCGACGCACTGCGCTACGCGGTGTTCCCCGGCGGCGCGCGGATTCGGCCGCGGCTCTGCCTTGCCGTGGCGCTGGCAGCGGGCGACGCCGCGCCCAACGCCTCGGACGCAGCCGCCACCGCTATCGAGCTTCTGCACTGCGCCTCGCTGGTGCATGACGATCTGCCCTGCTTCGACGACGCGACGTTCCGCCGCGGCAAGCCGAGCCTGCACGCTGCCTTCGGCGAGACCACCGCGGTGCTGGCCGGCGACGCCCTGATCGTGCTCGCCTACGAGACGCTGGCGCGCGAATGCCTCGAGACCCCCGACCGGATCGCGCCGCTGATTTCCGTGATTTCCCGCGCCGTGGGTATGCCCCATGGCATCATCGCCGGCCAGGCCTGGGAGAGCGAGCCGAAAATCGATCTCAAGGTCTATCACCGCGCCAAGACCTCCTCGCTGTTTATCGGCTCGACCACCGCCGGCGCCATTGCCGCGGGCGTCGACCCGCAGAACTGGTACCGGCTGGGCGAGGCGCTGGGCGACGCGTTCCAGGTGGCCGACGATCTGCGCGACTGCGCCGCCGACCCTGACGAGATCGGCAAGCCCTGCGGCCAGGATGCGGCCCATGACCGCCCCAACGCGGTGCGCGAACTGGGCCTCGGCGGCGCCATACAGCTTCTGCAGGACCTGGTCGGCGAGGCGGCTGCGTCGATCCCCGACTGCCGCGGATCGGACATGCTCAAGCAGTTGATCCTGGACGAGGCCAAGCGGCTGGTGCCCAAGAACCTGGCCACGGTCGCGGCCTGAAACCATGGTCTCAGAAATGTCCGCCTCCGGTTCGCGCAGGCCCGTCACGCCGGGACCGAACTGGCGGTCGCGGCTGCAGGCCTGGCGCGCGCGCCAGGTGGCGCGGCCTGAATTCCGCAGGTTCGTGCAATGGCTGCCGCTCTCGCGGGGCTATTCCCGCGACCAGGAAGCTGATTTGTTTTCGATGGTTACCGGTTTTGTCCAGAGCCAGATCCTGTTCGCGGCGGTCGAGACCGGCCTGCTCAAGGCGCTCGAGGCAGGGCCGGTCACGGTGTCCGATCTCGCCCGCGCCACGGGCCTCGCCGAGGATCGGGTCAGGCGGCTGCTGCAGGCGGCCCAGGCGATCAGGCTGGTGTCGGTGGGCGGCGACGGCTTCGCCACGCTCGCCGATCATGGTGCCGTCATCCAGAGCGATCCGGGCATCCAGGCGATGATCGGCCATCACGCGCTCCTGTACCGCGACCTCAGCGATCCGGTCGCGCTGTTCAATGGATCCAACACCGAGACCGAACTCAGGCGGCTGTGGTCGTATGCGGGGTCCGGCCGCGAATCATCGGTCAAGCCTGGCGACGCCGCCGCCTATTCGGCGCTGATGGCGGCGAGCCAGTCGATGCTGGCCGACGAGATCCTCGATGCCTATGATTTCGGCCGCCACAGGAAACTGCTCGACGTCGGCGGCGGCGAGGGCGCCTTCATCACCGCCGTGAGCGCCCGCCATCCGGCGCTCACGCTGTCGCTGTTCGACCTGCCGCCGGTCGCCGAGCGGGCGCGGCAGCGCTTTGCCGGCAAGCCTCTGGACCAGTGTCCGCACTGCCATGGCGGCAGTTTTCTCGACGATCCGCTGCCGCGAGACAATGATTGCATCACCCTGGTCCGGGTGCTGTTCGATCACGAGGACGCGGTGGTCCTCAGGCTCCTGCGCAATGTCCGCGCCGCCATGAAGCCGGGACACATGCTGGTCATCGCCGAACCGATGGCAGGGGCGAGCTCGCGCGGCCAGCGTCTGTCGACCGCCTATTTCGGCATCTACGTTCTGGCGATGGGGTCCGGACGCTGCCGCACCCCCGCCGAAATCATCGCGCTGGCGACCGCCGCCGGCTTCTCGCGCTTCGACATCCGCCCCTGCCGGTCGGCGCTGATGGCGACGCTGGTGATCGCCCGACCCTGATATTTCTCCGGGACGAGTGTAAATAAAAGTTGACATGTAAGGGCGTAAAAATAATATTACAGACTGGAGGCAGCATCTTGCCTGAGTCAGGCTGGATCAAACATCATGCAGACAAGCGCAGTCGTCTTTGAACAACCACACCGCATCGGACTCAGGGAGCTCGACGTCGCTGCTCCCGGCCATGGCGACGTGGTTGTCGAGACGATCTGGAGCGGCATCAGCGCCGGCACTGAGAAGCTGCTGTTTGAAGGTCGCATGCCCCAGTTTCCCGGCATGGGCTACCCGCTTGTGCCCGGCTACGAATCTGTCGGACGGGTGGTTTTGGCCGGCCGCGATTGCCCCGGCGGCATCGAAGGCCGTCTGGTCTTTGTCCCCGGCGCGCGCGGCTACCAGGATGCCGCGGCCCTGTTCGGCGCATCAGCCTCGCGGCTGGTCACGTCAGGCGAACGGGTGATTCCGATCGGCGACGATCTCGCCCGCAACGGCACCCTGCTGTCGCTCGCCGCCACCGCCTATCATGCGCTCACGCTTCCGGGCATGGCGCCGCCGGACCTCGTTATCGGCCACGGCATTGTCGGCCGGCTCACGGCGCGGCTGATCATCGCCATGGGCAACCCGGCGCCGCATGTGTGGGAGATCAATCCTGCCCGCAGCCACGGTGCCGAGGGCTACGAGGTCACCACCGCCGAGGCCTGCGGAAACCGCAAATGGTCCTCCGTGCTCGATGCCAGCGGCGACCCCGACATTCTCGACAAGGCCATTGCCGTGCTCGCGCGCGGCGGGGAAATCACCCTGGCCGGCTTCTACAGCGAAATCATGAGTTTCCGCTTCACGCCCGCCTTCATGCGCGAGGCGCATTTCCGCATCGCCGCCGAGTTCAAGCCCGCCGATGTGCATGCGGTGCTCGATCTCCTGGCGTCCGGGCGTCTGTCGCTCGACGGACTGATTACCCATTCGGCCAGTCCCATCAACGCGGAAGCCGCCTACCGTACGGCCTTCGGCGACCCGGACTGCCTGAAAATGATACTTGACTGGAGGGAACTGCAATGACTGAGGGCTACAGCGGAAACGCCACGGACCGGATTCACGACCTCCTGCGGGAGGAGGCCGCGATCGAGCCGGATCAGGTCCACACCGGGCCGGTCAAGAAGGACACCCAGATCATCGCCATCTACGGCAAGGGCGGCATCGGCAAGTCCTTCACGCTGGCGAACCTCTCCTGCATGATGGCGCAGCTCGGCAAGAAGGTGCTGCTGATCGGCTGCGATCCGAAGAGCGACACCACGTCGCTGCTGTTCGGCGGCCGCGCCTGCCCGACCATCATCGAGACCTCGTCCAAGATGAAGGCAGCCGGCGCGGAACTGAAGATTTCCGATGTCTGCTTCAAGCGCGACGGCGTCTTCGCCATGGAGCTGGGCGGGCCCGAAGTCGGCCGCGGCTGCGGCGGACGCGGCATCATCCACGGCTTCGAGACGCTCGAGAAACTCGGCTTCCACGACTGGGATTTCGATTACGTGCTGCTCGACTTCCTGGGCGACGTGGTCTGCGGCGGCTTCGGCCTGCCGATCGCCCGCGACATGTGCCAGAAGGTGGTGGTCGTCGGCTCCAACGATCTCCAGTCGCTCTATGTCGCCAACAATGTCTGCTCGGCGGTGCAATATTTCCGCAAGCTCGGCGGCAATGTCGGCGTCGCCGGCATGGTCATCAACAAGGATGACGGATCCGGCGAGGCGGCTGCCTTCGCCAAGGCCGTGGGCATTCCGGTGCTCGCCGCCATCCCGCAGGATGACGACATCCGCAAGAAGAGCGCCAACTACCAGATCATCGGCCACCCGGACAACCGCTGGGGTCCGCTGTTCCAGACGCTCGCCACCAATCTGGGTCTCGCGCCGCCGGTCCTGCCCGAGCCGCTCGATCAGGACGGGCTGATCAACCTGTTCGATTCCTCCGACACCGGCGGCGACTACGTGCTGGTGCCGGCGCAGCCGGAAGACATGTGCCCGGCCGCAGCCCTGGCGCGTCCGTCCCTCGAAGTCGTCTACGACACGGTGTGATCATGGATGATTTCTCCCCCACTCGCGAAGAGCTTGCCGCAACGCCCGCCGACAGCGTGGCCGTCGAAGGCATGTCCTGCGCCTCGGGCGCCGAGAAGATGAAGGCGCAGGCCATGGCCTCGGGCAAGTCCGAGGTGATGGCGCAGTTCGAGGCGGATTACCCCAAGGGCCCGCATGACCAGCCGCAGTCGATGTGCCCAGCCTTCGGCTCGCTCCGGGTCGGGCTTCGCATGCGCCGTGTCGGCACCATCCTGTCGGGCTCGGCCTGCTGCGTCTACGGACTGACCTTCACTTCGCATTTCTACGGCGCCAAGCGCTCGGTGGGTTACGTCCCGTTCAATTCGGAATCGCTGGTCACCGGCAAGCTCTACGAGGACATCCGCGACGCGGTCCACGAGATGGCCGATCCGGCCGCCTATGATGCCATCGTCGTCACCAGCCTCTGCGTCCCCACCGCTTCGGGTGTGCCCTTGCAGATGCTGCCCAAGGAAATCAACGGTGTCCGCATCGTCGGCATCGACGTGCCGGGCTTTGGCGTTCCGACCCATGCCGAGGCCAAGGACGTGCTGTCTGCCGCCATGCTCAACTATGCCCATGGCGAGGCCGAAAGCGGGCCGGTGCAGGCGCCGCGCGGTGGTATCGAAGAGCGGCCGTCGGTCACCCTGCTGGGCGAGATGTTCCCCGCCGATCCGATGATGATCGCCGCCATGCTCGAGCCGATGGGCCTGGCCGCGGGACCGGTGGTGCCGGTGCGCGAATGGCGCGAGCTCTATGCCGCGCTCGATTGCGCCGCCGTCGCCGCGATCCATCCGTTCTACACGGCCTCCGTGCGCGCCTTCCGCGCTGCCGGACGCAAGGTCATCGGCTCGGCGCCGGTGGGCTTTGAAGGCACCGACGCCTGGCTGCAGGCGATCGGCGACGGCTGCAACGTGCCGCAGGCGCGGATCGACGCCGCCCGCAACGCCTTCGGCGGTGCGATCCGCGGCGCCTTGGCCGCCAACCGCATCATCGGCCGCATCACGCTGTCGGGCTATGAGGGCTCGGAGCTGATCGTGGCGCGCCTGCTGGTCGAAAGCGGCGCGGATCTGAGATATGTCGGCACCGCCTGCCCGAAGACCGAGTTCTCCGTGCTCGACGCCGAATGGCTCGAGGCCCATGGCGTCAGGGTCAACTACCGCGCCTCGCTCGAGCAGGATCTGGCGGCCATGGCCGAATTCAGGCCCGACCTCGCCATCGGCACCACGCCCGTGGTGCAGAAGGCCAAGGAGAACGGCACGCCGTCGCTCTATTTCACCAACCTGATTTCGGCGCGCCCCTTGATGGGCCCCGCCGGCGCCGGCTCGCTCGCCGCCGTGGTCAACGCGGCCATCGCCAACAAGCCGCGCTTCGACCGCATGCGCGAGTTCTTTGGCGAGGTCGGCAAGGGCGACAATGCCGGCGTCTGGGAAAACACGCCGGTTCACAACCAGGCTTTCCGCAAGAAGTTCGCCGCCAAGGCGGCCGCATCGAAGAACGCGGTCGATTCCGGGGAGGCGATTGGCTCATGACGCTGATCATCGACCATGACAGGGCAGGGGGCTACTGGGGCTCGGTCTATGTCTTCACCGCCATCAAGGGCATGCAGGTGATCATCGACGGCCCGGTCGGCTGCGAGAACCTGCCGGTGACCTCGGTGCTGCACTACACCGACGCGCTGCCGCCGCATGAGCTGCCGATCGTCGTCACTGGCCTCGGCGAGGAAGAGCTGGGCCAGCACGGCACCGAAGCCGCGATGAAACGCGCCCGCGCCGTTCTCGATCCCGATCTGCCCGCGGTCGTCGTCACCGGCTCCATCGCCGAGATGATCGGCGGCGGGGTGACGCCGGAGGGTTCCAACATCCAGCGCTTCCTGCCGCGCACCATCGACGAGGACCAGTGGCAGTCCGCCGACCGGGCGATGAAGTGGCTGTGGATGGAATATGGCCCGAAGAAGGGCAAGGCGCGTCCGCCCAAGGCGCGCAAGGACGGCGCAAAGCCCAAGGTCAACATCATCGGCCCGATCTACGGCACCTTCAACCTGCCGTCGGATCTCGCCGAGATCCGCCGCCTGATCGAAGGCATCGGCGCCGAGGTCAACATGACCTTTCCGCTCGGCAGCCACCTTGCCGACGTGCCCCAGCTGGCCGATGCCGAGGTCAATGTCTGCCTCTATCGCGAGTTCGGCAGATTGCTGTGCGAGGCGCTCGACCGCCCCTATCTGCAGGCGCCGATCGGC
>NZ_JAUXOD010000138.1 GCF_030682515.1 Hoeflea sp.
GACAGGCTGACCTGGGCCGAAAAGCCCGCGGCGCCGAGCTGCCGGATCACCGGATCGACGTCGCCGACAAGCCAGTTGGCCAGCCCCGACGGCTGGGTCGAGGCGATGGTGAGCAGGCCGTTGAAGCCCGCGGCCGCGCCCGAAGCCAGCCGGCCGCGGGCCTCGACCGTGGTGCGTCCGGGCAGATTGGCGGAGAAGGCGTCGATCAGCCAGGCGTCGCCATCGGGCCGGGCCTCGAGCGAGATCTGGCGCAGCGTGGTGTCGCCGGCGATGATGGCGGGCAGGTTAAGCGAAACGCGGCCCGGCAGCGGCGGCGGCGGCAGCCGGTCGATGAACTGGTTGACGACGGCCAGTCGCTGCTCCAGCGACAGCGCGGCAGCGTCCTCGGGGGCCGTCTCCTCACCGCCGATCCGGTCCATGTCGATCTGCTGGCCGTCGGCCACCAGCAGGAATTCGGGCTCGGGTCCGGTGTCGATGGTGGCCTGGCCGGTGACCACGTAGGGGTCGTCCGACAGGCCGATCTCGGCGCGCCACTCGGCGATCGACAGCCGTTCGTTGGTGGCGGCGAAATCGCCCTTGGCGACAATCAGCGGCCGTTCGGGCGCCTTGTCATCCGTCCCGGTTCGCGACATCCCCATGAAGGTGAACAGCCCGTCATAGAGCGGCTTGTTGTTGTCGATCCGGGCCAGGCCCTCGGTTTCCAGCAGCACCGGCCAGGAATCCGGCACCGCCCGCATCCGCATGCGGATCGAGCCGTCGTTCTGGGCAAGGCCCGTCGAGATCGACACGCCGCCGCGATGGCCGGCGATCTCGCCATCGGCGTCGATGGTCCAGGGACCCGACAGCGATTTGGCCGAAACCAGCGCGTTGATGTCGCGGATCTGGTGGGTGCGGCCGTTCTGTTCGTCGATGATGGTGATGTCGGCATCCTGGATGGTGACCTTCTCGAGCACGACCAGGTCCCCCGACGGCGTCGGCCTGCGCTTGAGCGCCCAGTCGAGCCGGCCATCGTCGAGAATGCGCACCACCGCCTTGGGGGCCTCGACGCGCATGTCGAAGATCAGCACCTCGCCGCTCAGGAACGGCGCCAGTTCGGCATCCATCGAGAACCTGGCGATGGTCATCGCCGGCTGGGCCTCGTCGCCGACGGTCACATCGCTGAACGTCACCGAGGGAAACGGCAGCAGTCGCGCATCGGCGTCGCCGTGCACCCTGACCGGCTGGCCGATGATCCGGCTTGCCTCCGCCTCGAAGGCGGTGCGGTAGCTGCTCCAGTCGATGAAATAGGGCGCGATCAGCGCTGAAAACAACGCCAGGACCAGCAGACCACCGATGGCGACGAATACACGGATCAGTTTTCAATCCTCCTTGCGGCCGGAATGACCACCTGCTTGCGCCTCAGCCATCGAATGAAAAGATCTTGCCCGGGTTCATGATGTTCGACGGATCAAGCGCCCGCTTGATCTGCCGCATCACCGCAACGCCTTCCCCCATTTCCTGGGAGAGATAGGGACGCTTGCCCTGACCTATACCATGTTCGCCGGTGCAGGTGCCATCCATCGCCAGCGCGCGTGCGTTCAGTCGCCCGACAAAGGCCTCCGCCGCCTCTATTTCAGCGGGAACAGCGGTATCGAGCAGCACCAGCACGTGAAAATTGCCATCGCCCGCATGGCCGACGATCGGCGCGATCAGGCCGGAGGCGGCGATGTCGTCCTGGGTCTGGGCGACGCAGTCGGCAAGCCGGGAGATCGGCACGCAGACATCGGTCGAGATGCCCTTGGCGCCCGGGCGAAGCTGGAGCGAGGCCCAGTAGGCGTTGTGGCGGGCTTTCCACAATTCGGTGCGTCGTTCGGGTTCGGTGGTCCAGAGGAAGTCGCCGCCGCCACAGTCCGCGGCGATTTCGGCGAACATCGCCGCCTGCTCGGCCACGCCCGCCTCGGTGCCGTGGAACTCGACGAACAGCGACGGGACCTCGGGATTGGACAGTTTCGAGTAGGCATTGCAGGCCTTCATCTGCAGCGCATCCAGGAGTTCGATGCGGGCCACCGGAATGCCCATCTGGATGGTCATGATGACGGCGTTGCAGGCAGCCTCGACGCTGGGGAACGGGCAGACGCCGCCGGAGATCGCCTGCGGGATGCCCTGCAGCCTGAGCGTGACCGAGGTGATGACGCCAAGCGTGCCTTCCGAGCCGACGAACAGCCGCGTCAGATCGTAACCGGCCGAGGATTTGCGGGCGCGGCGCGCGGTGCGGATTTCCTCGCCCGAGGCGGTGACGGCGGTCACCGCGATGACGTTGTCGCGCATGGTGCCGTAGCGCACCGCATTGGTGCCGGAGGCGCGGGTGGCGGTCATGCCGCCGATCGAGGCGTTGGCGCCGGGATCGATGGGGAAGAACAGGCCGGTGTCGCGCAGATGCGTGTTCAGCTGCTCGCGCGTCACACCGGGCTCGACCGTGCAGTCGAGATCCTCGGCATTGACCTCGAGGACCTTATTTAGCCGCGCCATGTCGATGGAAATGCCGCCATGGGGCGCGTTGACATGGCCCTCGAGCGAGGTGCCGGTGCCATAGGGGATGATCGGGACGTGATGGTCGGCGCAGGCGCGCACGATCAGCTTGATCTCATCGGCGGAATTCGGGAAAATCACCGCGTCGGGCAACTGGCCCGGAATATAGGTGGTGGTGTGGGCATGCTGGGCGCGCAGAGCCTCTCCGGTCTGGAGCTGCTCGCCAAAGCGCTGCCGCAACACGCCTATGACGGCCGATATGCCTTCGTCGTTGCGCGGACCCGCGCCGGCGCTCTTGAGATCCATGTGGTTTTCTCCTCTCCGCCGCGTTTGCCGCGAATCCGCCCTGAGCCTGCTGCACCGGCGTGATGGGGTAATGTGCAAACTGAGGCGCGCTTGTCCAGTGCGCGCGAGGCTGCAAGTCCATTTTAGCCGGGCCGTGACGCGCGCGCCCGACGGTCGATGCGCGGCGCCGCGGACTGGACGCGGCGGCGCCGCACCGCGCGCCGGCGCGGGCGCGCTTGCCCCTCCCTGCCCCTCAACGAAACCGCTTGTCGGCCGCACCACCGGCGCTATAACCGATCCATCGCGCGGCGATCCGGATCGCGCCGTTTGTGGAGATGATGATGGAAGCTCTGAAGCCTGCCCTTTCGGCCGTGGGACTCTACGCGGCAGTGAACATGGCGATCCTGATCTGGATCTCGATCGAGACCGGGCGCCTGCGCGGCAGGTACAAGGTCTCCATCGGCGATGGCGGGGTCAAGCACCTGGTCCGCATCATGCGCGGCCACGCCAATGCGGTGGAAAACATGCCGATGTTCTTCGTGCTGATGCTGGTCGCCGCCCTGATCGGCATGCCGGTGATGGCAGCCCATGTGCTGGGTCTGGTCTTCACCATCGGACGCGGGCTGCACGCCTGGCATTTCATCCAGGAAGACGCGCCCCGCTGGCAGCGCGGCGGAGGCTTCGGCCTGTCGTTCCTGGCCCAGCTGGTGCTGCTGCTCGGCATCCTGGCGCACGGGCTGATGGCGATGGCAGGGTAAGTCATTTCTCCGTCCGGACGGGTGAAGGCGGCTCAAGACCCTGGAACAAGGCATGTCATATCGGCGCTCTCATCGGTATTCGATTGCGGACTCCGGTGACCTATCGTCTTTCCCGGACTGGAGGGATGCCGCTGCCTGACCCGAAGGATGGCCCTTAGCCGGGATGTTGCGCGCGACTCCGGCGCTTGGTACTCTTCGCCTTGTCAATGGCGACCGGCAATGACGGGCGCCGGAGGGTCCACGCATGCAACACAAGATGATCCCGGCCTTGACAGTGCTGGCCATCCTGGGTTCGGCGGCTGCGGCGATGGCGAACGGGGCCGTTTCCGAGTTTCCGGCCGGAGGGATCGTCTTCAAGCCCGAGAAGGACATTTCGATCGCCAGTGAAGACCTGGAGATCGGGTGGGACCTCATCCGCGTCCGCTATGTGTTCATGTCTTCCGCATCCGAGCCTTTGCAACGAACGATCGGCTTCCCGATGGCGAGAGTGTCGCTGGCGGACGGACCCGACAACATCGGAAACACGACCCGTGCGGAGAGCGGCGACGACCCGCACAACTACATGGCTTTCGAAGTCGCCGTGAACGGCAAACCCCTTGTGCCCGCGCTTCATGAATATGCCTGGTCAGGCGACACCAACGTCACCGGCAAGCTTCTCGCCCTGGGCGTTCCCCTTTTCGCCGGCGATATCGGTACATATGGGAAACTCGCCAAGCTGCCCGAAAACACGATCGGCGAACTGACGCGGCAGAAGCTGGTAGTGAAGGAGTCACGCGAAGACGGCTGGGTTATTCCGCTGTGGGACTATCAGTCGGTCTACGAATGGACGCAGACCTTCGCGCCGGGAAAGACTATAGTCGAGATCGCCTACAGGCCGCTCTTCGGAACCAGCTACGACTCCCACTCCTATTATGAGGACGGAGCAGGCGCCCCGCTCTATTGCCTTGAAGGCGAGATCAGGGATCGGCTGGCGCGGGCAAGACGGGAGCAGATCAGCTCCCCGGTGCCGTTCACGGTCGGATATATTCTCCAGACGGCGACCAACTGGCATGGCCCGATCGGCGAATTTCGCCTGACAGTGTCCGACGGACATGGATCGCTGTTCAGCTTCTGCGTTCCCGAAGGCTTGAAGCCTGCCGGTGACGGAACGAGTTGGGTGGCGGAAGATTTTGTCCCCAGCTCGGATCTCGACATCGTGTTCTATGTCCAGGACAACTGACTAGCTGGCCGGTGGACAGGATTTTCAGCGGTGGCTTTGGAAAACCGCCGTGTTAGCAGGGGCAAGGTATCATCGGGTTCGGCGGAAAAGCCTCCCGCCACCGCTTCAGGGCCGGGGGATCACCCCGCCATGCGGTCCTTGAGGATCAGCGCCGGCATGGTGTCGGTGGCCTCAGCCAGGAAGTAGCGGTCGCGGCCGCCGCGCTTGGCATGATAGAGCGCCGAGTCGGCGAGCTTGATGGTCGTTTCCAGCGAGTTCTCGCCGCGATGCAGGGCGCAGCCGATGCTGACCGTCAGGTTGAGCTCCTTGCCGGCGATGATTTTGCCCTCCTTGCGCATCAGGGCGCAGAGCGTCTCGGCGGCGGCGACGGCCTGGACGTCGGACGCGCCCGGCAGGAAGATCCCGAACTCCTCGCCGCCCAGGCGGCCGATCAGCGCGTCGGTGTCCAGCGCCTTGCGAAGAACCTCGGCGATCCGCTTGAGCGCCTCGTCGCCGACATCATGGCCGTGGGTGTCATTGATCGCCTTGAAGTGGTCGGCGTCGATCATCAGGAAGGCGCCGCCGCGCGTCAAGGCTTCCCTGGTCTTGCCCAAGAGATAGGCGCGGGTGAGCACGCCGGTGAGCGTGTCGTAGCGGACATAGTGGTCGACCTTGTCGATGGTGAGGGTCTGCACGCGGAACAGGTTGAGGACGATGATGGCAAGGGGCGGGGTGATCAGCAGCGGGATCAAGGCCGCCGGAAAGGCGGCGATCGCGAAAAACCCGGCATAGTGCGCGCCGAGAAAGGTGAAGGGGATCGCGAAGGTCGAGACCGGCACCAGCACCGCAAACAGCGTGATGATTGCCGCCAGCCTGTAGACCTGGCGCATGGTCCGGATTTCGAACAGTTTCTCGATTCGCATTGTGCTTGCTCCCGCCGCGGCAAGGCCACCCCGGCCGCGTGAAAACACTATCCAATCCGTTCTAAGAAATGCTGAACACGCCGCTTCCCGCCCGGCCAGGCGCCCGGCTCAGGCCTGACGCTGCGACCGTGACCGATGGCTCCGGCCCATGGGGGCCATGCACGCTGCCGGATCAGCAGCTTGCGGAGTGATCCTGCCCTAGCGGTTGCCGCCCATGCACTGGCCGGCGGCGACCTCGGTTGCGCCGGCGCGCTGCAATTCGCAGCGGTTCATGAACATCTGCGTGGTGTCGCCCAACTGACCGCACACCTGTTCGATGACCTGCGGGCAGGCCCCGCCGGGCGCGACCGGCCGCACCGGGTCGATCGGCCGGATCGGCGCGTTGGGCTGGACCGGCGGCTGATAGACCGGCGGCTGCGGGCGGACCGGCGGCTGGACCGGGGCATTGCGGCCCGGCCGGTTGTCGAACCGGGGCCGCTCGAAGTCGCGCCGGTCGTTGCGATCCCAGCCGCTGTCGCGATAGTCCCGGCCGCGGTAGTCCCGGCCGCGGTCATCGCGGTAATTGCCGGAGCGGCACTGGCCGGAGGCGACCACGCGCCAGCCCTGCGCCCGGGCTTCGCAGGCATTGGGGAAAGTACGCTCCTGACCACGGCTCACGGCGCAGACCGGATCGTAGATCATCGGGCAGATCGGGCCGGAATTGTAATTGTCGCCGCTCGCCTCGCAGCCGCTCAGCACCACCGCCGCGATGGCCAGCACGGCCGCTCCGGCGAGTCCGGAAAGAGTGGGGAAACGAACAGACCGGGCAGGATGAAACATGGCAATTCCTAGGGTTGGCGAAAGACCAGAGCACCGGCCGGAGACCGGGTCAAGGACCAAGTGCCCGGCAAGGCAGGGACCGCGCTGTGCAACAACGCGGCCCCCGGATTTAAGTTCCGTCCCTCAGGACAGTGCGCGCTTGACGGCGGGAATGCGGCTGAGGACCAGCTGGTCGAGCGCCAGCACGACGATGAGCGTGAGGCCGGCCATCGGGAAGGCCAGCGAAACGACGAGCGCCACCAGCATGGCGCCCTGCCACAACGGCATGTCCTTCGGCATCGGCGGCGCGGCGAGCCGCATCGTTCCCGCCGGACGCCGCTTCCACCACATCACCACGCTGCTCACGCACAGGAACAGCACCGACAGGCAGACCAGCGTGTTGGCGAGCACGCTCCACAGGCCCATGGTGCCCATGTGCAGCGCGATGCCGACCGCCATGGCCTTGCCCGCCCACGAATAATCCTCATAGCGGACATCGGCCAGGATGTTGCCGGTGAAGCGGTCGACATGGACGGTGCGGTCCGACATCGGGTCGGTGGAGTCGGTGCTCATGGAATCGCGGCTGAAGGTGAACACGCCGGTGGCGCCCGACGGCAGGTTCATCTGGTAGCGGCCGTCAAAGCCGATCTCGCGGGCGAGAGCGTCCATGCTGTCGATCGTGATCGCGGTCCCCGCCGCAAGCCCCGCGCTGCCGGCATCGCTGCCCGAGGCCGGCATCGGCGTGAGTTCGAGCGCCCAGGGCACCTCCTTGGGGCCGTGGTTCATCGAGGCGTGGATGTCGCCCGAGAGCGGCACATTGTCCCATTTCTCCGCCGGGAACTGGCTCCAGGCCTGGACCATCTTCTCGCCCCAGATCCCCGCCCAGGACAGGCCGGAGATGAGGAAGAAGACGAGAAACAGCGACAGCCAGAAGCCCACGACGCCGTGGAGCGAGCGCCACATGGCCCTGCCGCCGCGGCCGAGTTGCGGGACCAGCACCGCGCGCCAGCCGGCGTCCCGGGGCCACCACATGTAGAGCCCGGTTGCGATCAGCACCATGCCGAGGGAGCCTGCGATCTCGATCATCCGGTCGCCGGTGACGCCTAGCATCAGATCGCCATGGAGCTGGTCCATGAAATCATACCAGCCGCTGCGGCGCGGGAATTGTTCCAGCACCTCGCTCGTGTAGGGATCGACCACGACCATGGTCGCCACCTCGCCCGCATCGACGCGGAAGATGGCGGCGACATCGGCCGTGCGCGGAGCGACATATTGCACGAGCGTGCCGCCCGGCACCGCCGCCACGGCCGCCTCGGCCTGGGCGGAGACCGGCAGGACCGAAGCCTGCGCCACCACCGGGGTGCGCTCGCCGTCGCGCCCCTCGACATGGGCGATCCAGGCCATGGCCATGCCGGTGATGGCCAGCATCATGAAGAAGGGGATGACATAGAGCCCGGCATAGAAATGCCAGCGCCACGCCGCGAGATAGAGCTTGTTGGTGCGCACGGGCGCTTCGCCCTGCACGTCACGGGAATCGATTGAGACCATCGGTCTCTCCTCTCTTGAACCGGTTTTGATGGAAATTTTCGGGTTCAGAGAAGGAGTGGCGGCGCGCGGGCCTGGTTGGCGGACTCGATGCGGCCCGAGCGCAGGAGGGAGGTTTCTAAGGCTGCGGCTTGCACGCGGGCGAGCGGCGCGGCGTCGAGAGCCGGGCCGGGCGCGGGCAGCGCCGCGGCGTGGATCTGCATCGACCAGTTGCAGGGCGTGGGCTGAGGATCGGTGTCGCTGTCGGAGAGGCCGAGGTCGAAGCCGTCGGCGGTGCAGATGACGATCTCGACGCCCTGGTCCGTGAACCGCGGCATCGTGTGGGCCGAAAAGAACGCATAGATGACGAGCGGCGCGAACAGCAGCGCCGCCATCAGTCTGCGTATCTCGCGGTCTCGAAACGCCCTCATCATGGAGATGTCCGTACAGGCTGAAGCGGGATTTGAAAAGCGGGATGTGCGTGGCCGCATCCGACCCCTCCGGCGTCACCCGCGACCCCCTTGACCGAGGGCGCGGGTGACGCCAGCCAACCTGCGAAAACCGCCGGGATTGTCTCCCGGCGGCTCAGAATTCCGGCGTCGCGCCCGGAGCCGGGCTTACCGGCGTTCGATCGTCATCAGGTCGGCGCCGTTCGCGTCCCTGAAGGTGACGGCGCGGCCGTGGCGGTGAAGCGAGCGGCTGGTCGTGAGCGCGCGGGAGATGCCGCGCTCGGCAGCGTTCTCGCCCTGGCCAGAGCACATCATCTTGGTGGTCATGACGCCGCCTTCGGCGCGGACGAGGTCGTTGCGGATCGACAACCGGGCCGACATCGAATTGCAGCCCACGGAGGCGCGCACGGTGCCGTTCTCATCCACCGACAGCTGCGCCCGGGCCGCCATCTGGCCGCCGACGGGGACGAGAAAGCCGTTGTCGGCGGCGATGTGGGTGATCACATAATTGCCGAAGAGATTGGCCGCGACCGGACGTTGGCCCTGGTTGCCGCCCTGGTTGCCGCCCTGGGCGTTGCCCTGGTTGCCGCGGCCGGCGTCGCGCGGGTTGACGAGGCGGAACTGCTCCCAACCCCCGACGCGGGGCGAGACGGCGGCGAGCAGAGCGGCGCGACCGACGCCGGCGCGGACATATTTGCCGTTCTGGGCCGAGCGCAGCGCCACCCGGTCGCCGCGGATCCGGACCAGCTCGAACGTCTCCCAGCCGCGGATATGCCGGCTGCCGGGAGCGAGATAGGTGCCCTGCCCGACGCCGGCGCGGACGAAGCCGCCCGAGCGCAGGTCACGCAACGCCATCCTGTCGCCCTCGAGCCGCACGGTGTCGAACCGGCTCGCGCGGCGCGCATCGGCGGAAGCTGCGGCGAGCATGCCGTTGACGACGGTCACATACATGCCCGACTCGACCGACTGCAGAAGAATTTCCTCGGCCTTGGCGACCGCCTGGCTGGCGACGAGAAGACCAAGAGCGAGAAGGCTGCGGATCAGAGTTTTCATGGGTCCGGTTCCTGTGTGCGACGTTGAACGATACAGACGTTTTGCCGCAGCGCAATTGAACCGGTGTTGAATGGCGGGTTCATCGGGCGTTCATGGGGATGATCGATAGAATTGGTTTCTATGGCTGATCCCTCGCGGGATGAACGGCTAGAAAAGTTGGACTTCATAAGAGTCCCAGAGCCGAAATAACCCTACCCCACCCGCTCCACAAACCCGTCCAGCACCCTTTTTTGCCCCGCCTTGTCGAAGTCGATCGTCAGCTTGTTGCCATCGATCGACGCAATGTTGCCGTTGCCGAATTTGAGGTGGAAGACGCGGTCGCCGATGGTGTAGGCGGAGGTGGTTCCGGTGGAGCGGGCGACGAGTTCGCCTTCGATGGTGGCGCCGCGGGGGCCGCTCTCGCCGTAGGCGATGCGTTCGACCGTGGGGCCGGAGCGGGTGCCCCAGTTGTCGCGGGCGGCGTCGGTCTTGTTGGCCTGGGCGCGTTTCCAGCCGGGCGTGTTGTAGTTGCCGGCAAAGGGCTCGGCCTTGTCGAAGCGCGAGGCGCCGTAGGGGCCGCCGGAATGGCCACCTGACGCGCCAAAGCGGCCCGAGCGGCCGTAGCCGCCATAGCCCGTGTCCATCTCGGCCACCTCGACATGGGCCTCGGGCAACTCGTCCAGGAAGCGCGAGGGCAGCGTGGATTGCCACAGGCCGTGGATGCGGCGGTTGGAGACGAACCAGATGTGGCAGTAGAGTTTTGCGCGGGTGAGGCCGACATAGGCCAGCCGCCGCTCTTCCTCGAGCCCGGATCTGCCGCCCTCGTCCAGCGCGCGCTGGTGCGGGAACAGGCCCTCCTCCCAACCGGGCAGGAACACGGTCTCGAATTCGAGCCCCTTGGCCGAATGCAGCGTCATGATCGAGACGGCGTCGAGATCGGGGTTGTTGTCGGTGTCCATCACCAGCGCGACATGTTCCAGGAAGGCGCGCAGCGATTCAAAGCCGGAGATGGTCTCGACCAGTTCCTTGAGGTTCTCGAGCCGGGTCGGCGCGTCGGCGGCGCGGTCGTTCTGCCACATCTCGGTGTAGCCGGATTCCTCGAGGATGGTCTCGGCGAGCTCATGGCCGGGCGTGGTTTCCATCAGGCCCTGCCAGCGGGCAAACATCTCGACCACGTCGGAGAGCGCCTTGCGCGGCTTGGGCTTCAGCTCGTCGGTCAGCACCAGGTCGCGGGCGGCGGCCAGCATCGGCACGCCGCGGCTGCGGGCGACATCATGGATCTGGCGGATGGCGGCTTCGCCCAGGCCGCGCTTGGGGACATTGACGATGCGCTCGAAGGCGAGATCGTCGGCGGGTTGGCTGACGACCCGGAAGAACGCCATGGCGTCGCGGATTTCCTGGCGCTCGTAGAAGCGCGGGCCGCCGATGACACGGTAGTTGAGCCCGAGCGTGACGAAGCGCTCCTCGAACTCGCGCATCTGGAACGAGGCGCGGACCAGGATCGCCATGTCGTTCAAGGCCCGGCCCTTCAACTGCGCCTGCTCGATCTCCTCGCCCACGGCGCGGGCCTCTTCCTCCGAATCCCAGGCGGCGTGGACCTTGACGCGCTCGTGCTCGGGGTCGGATTGTTCGGTGAACAGGGTCTTGCCGAGCCGACCTTCATTGTGGGCGATCAGATGGCCGGCGGCGCCCAGGATATGTTCGGTCGAGCGGTAGTTGCGCTCGAGCCGGATGACTTTCGCGCCGGGAAAATCCTTCTCGAAGCGCAGGATGTTTTCCACTTCCGCGCCGCGCCAGCCATAGATCGACTGGTCGTCGTCGCCGACGCAGCAGATGTTGGGCCGTTCGCCCGCCGGGCGCTGGGCCAAGAGCCGCAGCCACATGTATTGCGCGGTGTTGGTGTCCTGGTACTCGTCGACCAGGATGAAGCGGAATTTCTGCTGGTAGTCCTTGAGCACGTCCGGATTGGCGCGGAACATGCGGATGGGAAGGCAGAGAAGATCGCCGAAATCGGCGGCGTTCAGGGTCTGCAGCCGGTTCTGGTAGGCGGTGTAGAGCGCCCTGCCCTTGCCATTGGCAAAGCCGCGGCTGTCGCCCTCGGGGATCTCGGCGGGGCCAAGCCCCTTGTTCTTCCAGCCGTCGATCATCTGGGCGAACTGGCGCGCCGGCCAGCGCTTGTCGTCGATGCCTTCGGCCTGGATCAGCTGCTTGCAGAGCCGGATGACGTCGTCGGTGTCGAGAATCGTGAAATCGGATCTCAGCCCCGCGAGCTCGGCATGGCGGCGCAGCAGCTTGACGCCGATCGAGTGGAAGGTGCCCATCCAGGGCATGCCCTCGACCGCGCCGCCGACCAGCACGCCGACGCGCTCCTTCATCTCGCGCGCGGCCTTGTTGGTGAAGGTGACGGAGAGGATCTGCGAGGGATAGGCGAGCCCCAGATTGAGGATATGGGCGATGCGGGTGGTCAGCACCCGCGTCTTGCCGGTGCCGGCGCCGGCGAGCACCAGCACAGGGCCATCGATCGATTCCACCGCATCGGCCTGTTCGGGGTTCAGGCCCGCGAGATAGTTGGGCGTTGGCCGCGCCGCGTTGCGCGCAGCCATGGCGCGGGCGGCGATGCCGCCCTGGCCGGGAGCCGGCATGCGCGGTGCCGGCTCGTCGTCGCCGAAAAACGGAATGTCGTCGTCTGGAGTGCTCATACCCCGGCAATGTAGTGATTCGGGGACGAAAGACCAGCGTTCGCGGTTTGGTCCGGTCTCGGAATGACGTCGGGGACAGTTCCGGCTTCGTCAACGGGCCGAGTAGAGGGACGCCGTAGTCTGCGTGAAGGGGCGACGGTCGATGCCGTCGGTCAGGACGATCCGGGCGGACGGCGGAGACTGGGCCAACTCGAAGATCATTTGCAGGGAGCTGCCTTTCGGGAAGGCGGCGAACAGGTCGCGCGTTTCCTGTCTGTCGAAAACGATCTCCGTCACGAGGTCCCTGTCGCCGTCCCGCCAGTAGACATCCATCGCGTCGGGGGCCGCGCGGGCCGCGTCCGATGGGGCTGCGCCCATCCATTCAACCTCGCCGTTGAGTGCCTTGAGCTGGTAGGCGGAGGCTTGCTTGTTGGCGATGGAAGGCGTCCATGAAAAGCGCCGGTCCAGTTCCCTCCAGAACCCGGGCAGCGGGCCGGTCCGCTGCAGCCCGGCGCGCGCTTCAGGCGACAGGGATTCCTCCAGCAGCATCTCCAGCACGGCCTCCGGCTCGGCTTCCTCCATCAGTTCGAACGCCTGTTTGACGTCCAGGTCGATCCTTTCGGCCGGATACATGCCGATGAGCACGCTGCCGTTGACGCCGACCACCCAGACCGCCATGTCGCCGCCCGGCCCCATGCCCAGCACCAGGCGGTCCGGTTTTTCGGAGCTTCCGCCCAGCGGGTTCGGCACATCTGTCGCAAAAAGTGTGGCGATCGTTTCCACCGGCAGGTCCGCCCGTCCCTTGTAGGCCGTGCCCTCCGCAAG
This sequence comes from Hoeflea sp., assembly GCF_030682515.1. GTDB lineage: Bacteria > Pseudomonadota > Alphaproteobacteria > Rhizobiales > Rhizobiaceae > Hoeflea. Next base: position 12,979 of record NZ_JAUXOD010000138.1, read on the forward strand.
CGCATACCAGGTCGCCTCCACCGCCACCGGCAAGGGCTTGCGCTCCGGGTCGATGATATGGGTGGAGCCCAGTTTTCCCCACCCGGCCCTCGCGACGCGCTGGCCCGGAATGGGGATGGCGCTGCCGTCGGGCAGGATGAAATTGCCGGCCACGAGATAGACCGGCCGGTCCACCGGGGCGGTCTCGGATGGCCACCATTCGATCGAGCCGCCCGTCATCGCAAAGGAGCCTCCTGCCTTCAGGTTGAAGCCGAACCAGGCCAGGCCGAGGCCCGCCACCACGAGCAAGCTTGCGACAACCACTTTCCTGCTCCCGGTCATCCGTCCGCTCCTTGCCTCCAATAACCCGACGGGCGCGCATTCCGCCCACTGGAGCTACGGTCGTTGGTTTCCGGGAAAATTTCTACGCGCGCCGCGGGCACTCCACAAGACCGGCCGCTTGACGAGGAAACCGGCGGCGCGGCTCACGCGCAACCGGCGCCTTCCGATCGCCTGCGGATCTGGGTACAGTACCCAGCGATCACTCAGCGATCACTCAGCGATTTGGGGAGACCGAATGGATCACCGCGGCTTTCTCGCAAGCCTTTCGCCCGCGCAGTGCCGGGCGCTGACCGAGACGTCGGATGCGCGCGGGCTGGCGCAGCTCGCGGTCCATCTGGGCGCGATCGGGCTTTTGGGCGGGCTGATGGTGGCGCGCGTGCCGTTCTGGCCGGTGCTGATGCTGCCGCAGGGGATCCTGCTCGTCTTCCTGTTCACGCTGCTGCACGAGGCGAGCCACGCCACGCCCTTCCGCTCGCGCTGGCTCAACGCGGCCGCCGCGCATCTGAGCGGGTTCGTGATCGGGCTGCCGCCGCGCTGGTTCCGCTATTTCCATTTCGCCCATCACCGCTTCACGCAGGTGCCGGGCAAGGATCCGGAGCTCGACGCGCCCAAGCCCGAGACCTGGGGCCAGTATCTCGTCCATGTGTCGGGCGGCCCGGTGTGGGCGAGCCATGTCCGCACGCTGATCCGCAACGCCGCCGGGCGCTGCGAGGACGCGTATGTGCCGGCGGCCAGGCGGGGCGCGGTGCGTCGTGAGGCGCAGGTGATGCTCGGCCTCTATCTGGTGCTGCTTGCGGGAAGCCTCGCGCTCGCCACGCCGGTGCTGCTCTTTGTCTGGCTGATCCCGATGATGCTCGGCCAGCCGTTCCTCAGGCTCTACCTGCTGGCGGAGCACGGTCGCTGCCCGCATGTCGCCGACATGCTCGAAAATTCGCGCACGACCCTCACCAATGCACTTGTCCGCCGGCTCGCCTGGAACATGCCCTACCACGCCGAACATCACAGCTATCCGACCGTGCCGTTCCACAGGCTGCCGGAGCTGCACCGGCTGGCGGCGGCGCATCTCAAGGTCACGGAAACGGGCTATGCGCGATTCCACGCGCGATACGCGCCGGAGATGTAGTTCGGTGACAGTTTACTTTTTCGCGGATAGATTGCGAAATAGAATTGATCAATCCTTGCGCGAAAAAGTAAACTGTCCCCGACCTAGCCGCAGCACTTCTTGAATTTCTTGCCCGAGCCGCAGGGGCACGGGTCGTTGCGGCCCACGGAAGGCGCCCGGAAGACGCCTGCGGCATCGGCCGCGAGCTTCTCCCGGTCCCAGTAGACCCAGGCGCCGTCGATCTTCCGGAACTCGGAGGTCTCGGTGAGCGCGCCGGGCTCGCCATTGCGGGAAAACCGGGCAATGAAGCCGACCGTTCCCGCCGTGTCCGACGGGCCGCCCTTCTTCACGCGCCTGATCTCGAGCCCGAGCCAGCGTGTGCCAAGCTGCAGCGCTTCGGCTTCCGCGCGGCTGAAATCAAGCGAAGCCGGCCCGGCGCAGGTAGCCTCCAGATAGTCGAACCGCCCGAGCGCATAGGCCGCATAGCGCGACCGCATCAGCGCCTCGGCCGTCGGCGCCGCATCGCCCGCGTGAAAGCGGCCGCAGCAGGCGGCATAGTCAAGGTCTGAACCGCAGGGGCATGGGGTCATGGCAGGATCCGGCCTGGCTGGCGATGGCGTGCACGCGATCATAGGCGATCCGATGCGGCGCGCCAGCCCGCAGCTTTACAACCGGCGGACGCCGGTCTCGGCGGCGCCGGCAGACACCATGGCTTCGGGCATGCGCGAGCGGCGGTGCTGAAGGGCCACGACCTTGTAGCCGCCGGCCCTGAGTTGCGACAAGAGCAGCGGCAGCATCGCGGCGGTGCGGCCGTGGATGTCGTGCATCAGGATGATGCCTTTGCGCTTGGCGCGGACCTTGGCCATGGTGTTTGTGGCAAGCGTCTCCGGGCTCAGCTTGAAATAGTCCTTGGAATCGATGTCGGCATCGAGAATGACCAGGTCGCGCGCGGCGGCGGCCTGGCGCAGCGCTCCGGTATCGGCCAAATAGGGGAAGCGGAAAAAGCCGACCGGGACGCCGGTCACCCTCGCGACCGCCGCATTTCCATTGGCGATGTCGGTGAGGGCCTGTGAAAAGGCCGTATTTGCCAGGTTGGCATGGTTGTAGGTGTGCCCGCCGATGGAATGGCCCTGCGCGACAACCCTTTTGGCGATCGCCGGATAATTGGCGGCCATCTGGCCCACCATCAGGAAGGTGGCCTTGACGCCAAACTCCCGCAGCGTCGCCAGCACCATGTCGGTCTTGCCCGGTATCGGGCCGTCGTCAAAAGTCAGGATGACCTCCTTGTCGGCCAATCTGATCTCAGAGATCGACGAGACTGTCAGGGTGCGTCCGGCGAGCGCGCCGAAACTCCTGCGGCCCGGCGCATTGGGGAGGGCTGCAAAGGGCGAGTCGCCGTCGCGGTCGCCAGCCTGATCGCGGCCCAGGATCGATTGCTTGTCCACCATCGGCCCATAGGCGGTCTTGACCGCCTGAAGATCGGATGGCGGCCTGGACGCACAGCCGGCCAGGGCAAGGCACGCAAGCACACACACAAAGACAAGACGCGAAACCATGGCCCACTCAACTCATGACGATGACTGAGCCGGACTTTCGCTGATTATGGTTAACCGAGGGTTGACGCGCGCCCGCGACAGGGCCAGGCTCGGCCAATGTCCAGAAGGCGTCGCCGTCTCACTCCCCAGGCGATTTAAGGCGGCAAAGGGCGAGTTGCCGTCGCGGTCGCCGGCCCGATCGCGGCCCAGGAACGATTGCCTGTCGGCCATCGGCCCTTAGGCGGTTTTCGCCGCCTCAAGAATCAGTTTGTCTTGTCACGGCCCCATGGCCGGCCATGCCTGAGCAATGGGGCCGGCGGCTGTCACAGCCACCCCTTCTTCTTGAACCACAGGTACGGCCCGACTGCCGAGATCGCCATCACCGCGAGCGCTGCCGGGTAGGCCCAGGGCAGGCTCAATTCGGGCATGTGCTCGAAGTTCATGCCGTAGAGAGAGCCGATGAAGGTGGGGGGCAGGAAGACGATGGCCGCGACCGAAACCACCTTCATCACCTGGTTCTGCTGCACCGAGATCAGCCCGAGCGAGGCGTCGAGCAGGAAAGTGATGTTCTCCGCGATGAAGTCGGCGTGTTCGGACAGCGACTGGATGTCGCGCGACAGCGAGCGGCAGCGCTGGCGGATCGTCTTGTCGTCGGAAATCGCCGGCAGGGTCTGCAGGAAGCCCGCCAGCCGCGACAGCGACATCAGGCTTTCGCGGACCTTGGCGATGGTGCGCTGGTGGCCGGCAATGATGCCGAGCATGGCTTCAAGATCGCGCGTGACTGCTTCCGAATTGTCCTGTTTTCCGGTGGCAAAGATGCGGCCCGACAACAGGTCGATATGGCGCGAGCGGCCCTCCAGCACCTCGGCGCTGCGGTCGACCATGGCCTCGATCAGCCGGGAGAGCACGTCATGGCCGCCAAGCCCTGCGAGTTCCCGGTGGGCGTTTGCGGCGAAGACCGAAAACGCCTTGGGTTCGCCGTAGCGGATGGTGACGAGCCGCTCGCCCGCAAGCACGAAGCCGATATCGGCGATTTCGGCAAAATCGCTGTCGGCCTTCCAGACCACGCTTGCCGTCAGATAGGCGGCGCCGTTCTCGATGTAGAGCCGGCTCGAGGGCTCGATGTCGCGCAATTCGTCCCGGCTCGGCACCTCGACGCCGATCAGGAGCTCGACCTGCGCCTCTTCTTCGGCGACGGGATGCAGCATGTCGATCCAGCAAGCGGCCGCGGGCAGCGGCTCCCCGGTGGACTTCGGGGTCTCGAGCGGGATGCCCCGGCAATCGTAAAGACGGATCATGCCGGTCAGCCGGCCTGGCTGGCGTCGAAGACGGCGTCGACCGGCACCTGCAGGGCGGTGGCCAACTGGTTGGTCTTGCCGGCGAGACCGATGATCGCCAGCAATTCGCCATACTGCTCCCCGGTCATGCCTTTGGCGCGCGCGGCGGCGGTGTGGGAATGGACGCAGTAGGTGCAGTTGTTGGCGACCGAGACGGCGATGTAGATCATCTCCTTGGTCAGCGGATCGATCGACGAGGGCTTGCCCACCACCTCCTTGACCTCGGTCCAGGTGCGTTCGAGCAGGGCCGGGTCGAAGGCGAGCCAGCGCCACATGTTGTTGATGAAGTCGGTCTTGCGAGTCGCGCGGATGTCATCGAACACCGCCTTGACGCGGGCATCGGATTCGAGATCTGCGGAAGGCATTGTCGTGGTCACGGCGTGAACTCCAGAAAATCGTGTGGCATGGACAGGTGTGGTCGGATCCGCATGATTCCTGTCGTCCAAGCCTAGCATGGCGGTCCGGGCTTGGCGACGCGGCATCACGGCCCGGATCAGGCTTGCCAGGCCCCTGCCCTTTCCCTCCGCCGACTGCGGCCTACATGAACCCGAGGGGCAAGACCATGGACACATCGGGAGAAGAAGCATGACAGAGCAAGGCAAGCCCAGGATCACCCAGGCCATGATCAAGGCCTATGACGACTACACGCATCTGACGCTCGACCGGCGCGGCTTCATGGAGAAGCTGACGAAGCTCGCGGGCACCGGCGCGGCGGCCGCGGCGATCGCGCCGCTGCTGGCCGCCAACAGCGCGCGGGCGGCCATCGTGCCCGCAGACGACGCCAGGATCGCCGCGTCGGACATCACCTTCCCCGGCGCCAGCGGAGATTTGACGGGCTATCTGGTCATGCCCGCGGATGCCTCCGAAGCCCTGCCGGCAGTGGTGGTGATCCATGAGAACCGCGGCCTCAACGACCACACGCGGGACGTGGCGCGGCGGTTGGCGCTCGACGGATTCGTGGCGCTGGCCGTGGATTTCCTGTCGCCGCTCGGCGGCACGCCCGACAACGAGGACACCGCGCGCGAGATGATCGGCCAGCTCGACGCAACCCAGACCACGAGCAATGCCATCATTGCCCGGACCTTTCTGGCGAGCCACGAGAAGACCAACGGCAATGTCGGCGCGGTCGGCTTCTGCTGGGGCGGCGGGCTCGTCAACCAGATGGCGGTCAAGGATGCGGCGCTCGGCGCGGGCGTCGCCTATTACGGACGCCAGGCGGACGCCGCCGACGTACCTGGGATCACGGCGCCGCTGATGCTGCATTACGCCGGTCTCGACGAGCGCATCAATGCCGGCATCGACGCCTATCGCGCGGCGCTGGAAGCTGCCGGAAAGACGTTCGAGCTGCACATGTATGAGGGCGTCAACCATGCCTTCAACAACGACACGTCGGCGGCACGCTACGACAAAGCAGCTGCGGATCTCGCCTGGTCGCGCACTGTGGCGTTCTTCAGGGAACACCTCAGCTGACGATCGGGCTCCGTCATCGGCGCGTGGCACATCGAGGGTAAAGCTGCGCGGGGGCGCAGGCGAGCGGCCGGGCCGGACCGGATCTGTCCCGTCCGTTCCCAAGAGCCAGGCCCCACGCCGCAGATCCGGTGGAAAGCCCGGCGAAAACGGCGCCTGCCTGCTTGCAATGGGCAAAATGCCCGTTTACGCTTACGTTAACGTCATACATTCGGAGGATTCCCCATGGACGAACTGATCAACCGCATCACCACCAATGTCGGCATCGACGCCGACACCGCCATGAAGGCCGTCGGCGCCATTCTCGCCTTCCTGCAGTCTGAAGGTCCGGCCGACAAGGTCAATGAAATGCTGGCCTCGGTGCCGGGATCGGAGGCGCTGATCGCGCAGGCGCCCGCGGGCGGCATGCTGTCGATGGGCGGCGTCATGGGGCTCGGCCAGAAGCTGATGGGCCTCGGCCTCGGCATGGGCGAGATTTCGGGCGTGGCCAAGCAGACCATGGGCTTTGCCCGCGAGAACGGCGCCGGCGACGCCATCGACGAGATCGTCGCCTCGATCCCCGGCCTGTCGCAGTTCGTCTGAGCCCAGGCGCCTTCGTCTGTCCTCATCACCCCGGCGGTCCCCACCGCCGGGGTTTTTTATCGTGCCGAAGGGTCTGGGGCCGGTCCGGATTGATGTCCATCAAGGCGGGGACGGCGGTGGCACGCCATGATCGCGCCAAACCTGACAGATGAGGATGCACGGCGATGAAACGGCGAAACCTGTTGCTGGGCGGCGGCGCGATCGCCGCACTCGGGCTCACTGCCCACTCCATCACGCGCGGACGATCCTATGAGGCAGCGGCGGCGGAGATCTGGGCGCCGCGGGCGCGACAAAGCATGGGCGAATTCGACTTTCTCGTCCATCACGCCACGCTGGCCGCCAACAGCCACAATACCCAGCCCTGGATGTTTTCGGGCGGCGCCGATGCGGTCACGATCCACCCGGATTTCACCCGCGCCACGCCCGCGGTCGACCCGGACAATCACCATCTGTTTGCAAGCCTGGGCGCGGCCGCCGAGAACCTCAGCCTCGCCGCATCCGCCGCGGGCCGCACGAGCGACATCGCATTCCTCGCCGATCAGGACGTGGTGCGGATCGATCTCGGGGCCACGGGCGCCGCCACGGACCCGCTGTTTGACGCCATCGTCGAGCGGCAATGCACCCGCTCGATCTATGACGGACGCCAGGTGCCGGCCGAGGGCCTCGACCTCATCACCCAGGCCGCGCAGGTGCCGGGCTGTTCGCTGATGCTGATCACGGACAAGCCGCTGATGGAGCAGGTTCTCGAGCTGATCGTCGCCGCCAACACGGCCCAGATCCATGATCCGGCCTTCGTCAGCGAACTCAAGCACTGGCTGCGTTTCAATGCGGGCCAGGCCGTGAGCCATCGCGACGGGCTCTATTCAGCCTGCTCGGGCAATCCGAGCCTGCCGGGCTGGATCGCCGACCTGGCGTTCGGACTCGTCTTCACCGCGGACGCCGAGAACGCCAAATGCGTCGACCAGGTGCGCTCCTCGGCTGGATTTGCGGTGTTTTTCACCGACCGCAACGACGCGGCGCACTGGGTGCAGGCCGGGCGCAGCTACCAGCGTTTCGCGCTAACGGCCACGGCGCTGGGCATAAGGCACGCGTTCCTCAACCAGCCGGTCGAGGTCGCCCGCTTTCGCCCGGAGCTGGCAAAGCTGCTCGGGACCGGCGACAGGAGGCCCGATCTCGTCGTCCGCTTCGGCTACGCCGATCCGATGCCGCGTTCGCTCCGGCGGCCGCTCGGCGACGTAATCGTGGCGGCGTGAGACCGGGCGGCGCCGGCCGGCGCAGCGGTTGGGCAACGGGCATCACAGCGGGGGCCGCCTATTTCGGCGTGGCCTTCGCGCTCGGGTTCCTGCTCGGGGTCATCCGCACGTTGCTGATCGTGCCCCGGACCGGCGAACTCGTGGCGGTGGCGCTGGAACTGCCGCTGATGGTCGGGGCCTCCTGGATCGCCTGCGGCTGGGCGCTGCGGCGCTTTGCCGTCCCGTCGGATATCGGATCCCGGCTGGCCATGGGCTGCACGGCCTTCGCCCTGCTGTTGGGCGCGGAGCTGCTGGTCTCGGTGCTGATTGCCGGGCGCGGCCTTGGCGACCATGTCGCGCTCTACCGGACGGCGCCGGTTCTGCTGGGATTGATGGGACAGCTTGCCTATGGGGCGTTCCCGCTCTTCCGCCTGCGGTGAAATGATGGTGAGGAGCAGCGGGACCGAACCCGCCCCCAGGCCGGCCCCGCGCTCCTCAACCGTCCTTGCCTGGCTAGGAAGCTCGGGCGGGACGGATGGCGGAGTTCAGTTTGGCGGCGACAAACCAGGAGATCGGAATGGCCACCAGTGCGCCGGCAACGGCCGCGATGGAGATCGAGACAGCGTCCATGCGGTCCATGGTGAGTGCTGCGACTATGAAACTGCCGGCCAGCATACTGCCGACCATGATATAGACGATGGCTACAAGCTTTAGCATGAATGCCCCCAGATTACCTGCTTCGCGCCTCGGCGCTCTGCCTTCGGAAAACAACCTAGACCCGGGGCTGCGCGAAGGACTTGATCTGGCTCAAGTGAACTGCGAAATCTTTGCCATGCTGGCGCTTTTTTAGCGGCGCGCGCGCCCTGGCCAGTCGCCATTCCCCTGTCCCGGAATGGCACAGGTGCGGCTGGCACGGTTCCTGCACATCCACGCCCATGAGCACGATCCATCCCGTTCTGAACCGTCGCCGGCTTCTGGCGCTGCTAACCGGTGCGGCGGCATCCGGATTTCTGGCCCGTCCCTCCGGCGCGGACCAATTGTTCGCGCAGGTCGACCTGCGCGGCGGCCATGACGCGGATCTCAGGGGCCTGCTGCCCGATGCGATCGACGACCAGAGCCGGCTGTTCCAGCGCGCCATCGACGCGGCGGCGGCCGAGGACCGGGTGCTGCGGCTGCCGCCGGGCAGCTTCGTCATCTCCAACATCGACCTGCCGGACGGGGCGCGGATTGCGGGCGTGGCGGGCGCGACGCGGCTCATCTATGGCGGGCGCGGCCATTTCCTGCTGTCGGAGGGCGCGCGGCGGATCGAGCTTGCGGGCCTGGTGCTCGACGGCGCCAACCAGCGGCTCGGCGCCCATGTCTCGGGGCTGGTGCATCTGAGCGGCGTCGCCGAGGCCGTGATCGACGACGTGACCATTGCCGGCGCCGACGGCCACGGCGTGACGCTCGAGGCCTGCGGCGGCCGGATCAGCGGCTGCGAGATTTTTGGCGCGCGGCTGGCGGGGATCTATGCGGTCGAGAGCCGCGGATTGGCGATCACCCGCAACACTGTCCGCGACTGCGCCAATGGCGGCATCCTGGTGCACCGCTGGAGCCCGGGCGAGGACGCCACGCTGATCGACGGCAACCGGGTGATGCGGATCTCCGCGCGCGCCGGCGGCACCGGCCAGAACGGCAACGGCATCAATGTGTTTCGCGCGGGCAACGTGATGGTGACGAACAACCATGTGTCGGACTGCGCCTTCTCGGCGATCCGCGCCAATTCGGCGAGCAACATCCAGATCGTCTCCAACCAGGCGATCCGCTCGGGTGAGACGGCGATCTATGCCGAGTTCTCGTTCGAGGGCGCGGTGATCGCGTCGAACCTGATCGACGGCGGCACGGTGGGGATCTCGGTCGCCAATTTCAACGAGGGCGGAAGGCTCGCCGCGGTCACCGGCAACGTCATCCGCAACCTGACAATCCAGGGCCCGTACCCGGCCGAATATGCGGGCTTCGGCATCGGCATGGCGATCGAGGCCGACGCGGCGGTCAGCGGCAACGTCATCGAGGGCGCGCCGCAATGGGGCGTGCTGATGGGCTGGGGGCCGTTCCTGCGCGCAGTCAATTTCTCCTCCAACACCATCCGCCAATGCGGCGCGGGCATCGCCGTCTCGGTGGTCGAAGGCGCGGGCTCGGCGCTGATTGCATCGAACCTGTTCGACGCGGTGCCCGGCGGCGCCATCCTCGGCTGCCGCTGGACCGAGGTGGTGACCGGCGACCTGGCGCGCGACGGCGCGGGCAAGTTCCGGCACCTGACGCTCGATCGCAACGTGGTGGCGTGAGGGGTTGTCTGACGACCGGCCGCCCTTGTTTTGCTGCATCCGCGCCTTACCTGCCGGTCATCGAAACACGCGGGAGGCCGGCAGCATGACAGACTCAGCAACGACACGCCGCGGGCTGATAGGCCGGGCGCTTTCTCTTTTGGGGCTTGGCGCGTTTGCGAGCGCCGGCGGCTTCGCGGCCTTGCGCAGCGGGCTCCTGGGCAGCCCCGCCGCCGCCGCGACTGCGACCCCATCGGCCACCGAGGGCCCGTTCTACCCCGCACCCTCCATGCGGATGGCCGATGTCGACAACGATCTGGTCAAGGTGATGGGGCTCATCGAGGAGGCCGGCGGCGAGGTGATCGCGCTCAAGGGCCGGGTGCTCGACGCCGCCGGCGCGCCCCGTGCAGGGCTCAGGGTAGAAATCTGGCAATGCGACGTCAACGGCAAATACATGCATCCCGGCGACCGCCGCGACGTGGAGTACGACACCGGCTTCCAGGGCTTTGGCCACGACATCACCGGCGCCGACGGCAGCTACAGCTTCCGCACGATCAAGCCCACGGTCTATCCGGGCCGGACCCCGCATATCCACGTCAAGCTGATCGACGGCGAGCGCGAACTGCTGACCACGCAGTTCTATCTTGCCGACCACCCCGGCAACGCCTGCGACCGGCTGTTCAACCGCATGTCGGACGCTGAAAAGGCCAGAGTGACCATGGTGTTCACCAATGGCGCTGCGGGACCGGAAACAATGGTCGACATCATCGCCTGATCGCTGCAACGAGACCGGGGCGCCCCTCATCCGCCGGCTTCGCCGGCACCTTCTCCCCGAGGGGCGAAGGGAGGCCCGGCGGCCAGCAGCAGCTCGCAATTTGCCCCAGATCAATCGGGCAGGCGCGGATGTGCTCTATGCTGGCGGCATCGCCCCCTGCACAGAAAGCCCGTCATGACCCGGTTCAGCGCCCTCACCGATCCCACCCCCTATCTGTTCTTCACCGGCAAGGGCGGGGTCGGAAAGACGTCGCTCAGCTGCGCCAGCGCCATTGCGCTCGCCGACCGGGGCCTCAAGGTGCTGCTGGTCAGCACCGATCCGGCCTCCAATCTCGACGAGATGCTGGGCGTGGCGCTCACCGATGCGCCAACGGCGGTGCCCGGGATCGCCGGGCTGTCGGCGATGAACATCGATCCGGAGGCGGCGGCCGAGGACTACCGGACCCGCGTGATCGAGCAGCTCGGCCCCGAGGCCGACGCGGCGGAGCGATCGACCGTCCGGGAGCAGCTCTCGGGCGCCTGCACCACCGAAATCGCCGCGTTTGATGAATTTGTCGGGCTGCTGGCGGGCGGCGCGCCGGAGTTCGACCACATCATCTTCGACACGGCGCCGACCGGCCACACATTGCGGCTGTTGAGCCTGCCCAAGGCGTGGACCGGGTTTCTGGAAACAAATGAACGCGGCGCCTCCTGCCTGGGGCCGCATTCGGGCCTGAAGATGCAGGAGGACCGGTTCCGCGCGGCGCTTGAGTGCCTGGGCGATCCGGCGCGGACCACCATCGTGCTGGTCACGCGGCCCGACCGCGGCGCGATCCGCGAGGCGGCGCGGACTTCGGACGAACTGAGTGCGCTGGGGCTGTCCAACCAGTTGCTCGCCGTCAACGGGCGGTTTCGCGCGGCGGGGGATGCGGACGCGGTGGCCTCGGCCATGGCGCGCGAGCAGGAGGAGACGCTGGCCGCGATGCCCCTGCCGCTCGCAGGGCTGCCGCGCGCCGAGTTTCCGCTGCTCGGCTTCGACATGGTGGGACTGCCCGCGCTCCGCGCGCTGATGGCGCCCGAGACACCGCATCGGGCTGCCGTTGTCACGGCGGAGGAGCCGCTCGACCTTCCCGGCCTCTCCCAGCTGGTGGACGAGATCGCCTCGGGCGCGCGCGGCCTCGTCATGGTCATGGGCAAGGGCGGCGTCGGCAAGACCACCATCGCCGCCGCCATCGCCGTGGGGCTCGCCGCCCGCGGCCACGCGGTGCACCTGACCACCACCGACCCGGCCGCGCATGTGAGCTTCGTGGTCGACGGCGTCATGCCCGGGCTCTCGGTCGACCGGATCGATCCGGCTGCCGAAACCCAGCGCTACATCGACAAGATCATGGCCTCGCGCGGCCGCGATCTCGACGACGAGGGAAAGGCGCTGCTGCTCGAGGACCTGGCCTCGCCCTGCACCGAGGAAGTGGCGGTGTTCCACGCCTTCTCGCGGGTGGTGGCCGAGGCGCGCAGCGCCTTCGTGGTGATCGACACCGCGCCGACCGGACACACGCTGCTGCTGCTCGACGCCACCGGCGCCTATCACCGGCAGATGACGCGGCATTTCGAGCCCGGTGCGCCGGGCCGCATCGTCACGCCGCTGATGCGGCTGCAGGACGCGGACTACACGCGCGTCATCCTGGTGGCGCTGCCCGAAACCACGCCGGTGTCGGAAGCGGGCGCGCTGCAGGACGACCTGCGCCGCGCCGGCATCGAGCCCTATGGCTGGGTCATCAACAAGAGCATGGCGGCGAGCGGGACCCGCGACCCGCTGCTCGCCTCGCGGCTCAAGGGCGAGCGCGCCCAGATCGACCGGGTGCGATCGGACTTGGCCCGACGCACCTACCTGCTCGGCTACCGCACCACCCCGCCGGTGGGTGTCACGGAGCTCGAGAAGCTGACAACGGAGTGAGGCCCCCGACGGCCCTACCTTCTCCCGCCGGGAGAAGGTAGGGAGCGACGCTTATTCTGAAGCCGGCCCCGGACGCGGGAAAAAAAGCGCCGCCCTCCCCGATTGACAGCGCCTGACCCGTTCGGCAAATCTCATGGCCTCATCCACCGGAGGCCACCGTCATGTCCATCGAATTCCTGATCACCACGCTGATCGTGGTGGCCTTGCCCGGGACCGGGGTGCTCTACACGCTGGCGGCGGGGCTGACCCGCGGCGCGCGGGCGTCGGTGGCGGCGGCGTTCGGGTGCACGCTCGGGATCGTGCCGCATGCGGCAGCGTCGGTGGCAGGGCTGGCTGCGCTTCTGCACACCAGCGCGCTGGCGTTCCAGACCCTTAAGTATCTGGGCGTGATCTATCTGTTCTACATGGCCTGGCAGATGTGGCGCGACACGGGCGGGCTCGCCATCGCCGCCCCCGAGGCCGGAGCCATAGCCCCGCTCCAGCCGATGCGGATCGCCGGCGCAGGGATCCTCGTCAACCTGCTCAATCCCAAGCTCACGCTGTTCTTCTTTGCCTTCATGCCGCAATTTGTCGATCCTGATGCTGCGGGCGCCACCACCGAGATGCTGGGGCTTGCCGGCGTGTTCATGGCGCTCACCTTCCTCGTGTTCGTGCTCTACGGCCTGATGGCAGCGCAGGCCCGCGACCATGTGATCTCGCGCCCGAAGGTGCTGCGATTGGTCAAGCGCTCCTTCGCCTCGGCGTTCGCGCTGATGGGCGTGCGGCTGGCGCTCGCCGGGCGCTGAAACGGGCGGCAACGGAAGGGATTGCGGGTCGCCGTTAACGGGCCAGAAACTCGCGCGGCCTAATGTGGCCTGGATGTCCCATCCCGTGGGGAAAGGAACTCAAGAGTGCTCAGCCATGCCGCAAGATCCCGCCGATCCCAACGTCCCCACTGACGCCGCAGAGCCTGTCGTCGCGGGCGCGGCGCCGGGCGCAGGGCCTGGCGCGCGGACGGCGCGGACGCGCGTGCTCAAGGGCGCGCACGCCGCCTTCAACCAGGAATTCAGCGCCATTCCCTGCCAGATCCGCAACATCAGCGACACCGGCGCGCGGCTGATCTTCGAGGGCGGCTGGTTCGTGCCCGACCGGTTCATGCTGCATGTCGACATCGACGGCTACAAGATCGAATGCGCGCGGGTGTGGCACAAGGGCAGCGACTGCGGCGTGCGCTTCACCGGAGAGCGGATCGCCACCGGCAGGGCGCGCCAGCAGGTGATCGCGCCGGAGGCCCGGGACGCGGGCTCGGCGCGGCCGGATCCGGCCCCGCTCAGTGGACCGCGCCCAGGCGGTGCTGCGCCGCAGACGCCGTTCCAGGGTGGGGCCGCCCGGCCCGGCGGCTTCGGCCGACGAACCCGCTGAGCCAGAGGCGGAGGCGGCGAAGCGGCCTCCGGCGCGCCCCGATTTCGGCAGGCGGGCGGAACCTTTTTGGCGCTGCCCCGTTGCCTACTGGAGAACGCAAGCCTATGTTGCGTTGCATGACGGGGCAGATAAGCTCCGCGATCAATCTGAAATGAGGAGAGACCCATGGCCCTCGAACTGCCAGCCCTGCCCTATGATTATGACGCGCTTGCGCCCTACATGTCGCGCGAGACGCTCGAATTCCACCACGACAAGCACCACCAGGCCTATGTCACAAACGGCAACAAGGCGCTCGAAGGCTCACCCCTCGAAGGCAAGTCGCTCGAAGAGATCTGCAAGGCAGCCTATGCCGAGAAGAACGCGGCGCTTATCAACAATGTTGGCCAGCACTACAACCACCTGCATTTCTGGAAGTGGATGAAGAAGGGTGGCGGCGGCACCTCTCTGCCGGGCGCGCTCGCCAAGGCGGTCGACAGCGATCTGGGCGGCTACGACAAGTTCCGCGCCGATTTCATCAATGCCGGCACCACCCAGTTCGGCTCGGGCTGGGCCTGGCTCGCGGTCAAGGGCGGCAAGCTCGAGATCATGAAGACCCCCAATGGCGAGAACCCGCTGATGCATGGCGCATCGCCGATTCTGGGCTGCGACGTGTGGGAGCACAGCTACTACATCGACTACCGCAACGCCCGGCCGAAATATCTCGAGGCCTTCGTCGACAATCTCATCAACTGGGATCATGTCGCCGAGATGTACGAGGCGGCGCGCTAACACGCGTTGCTTGCAGGGCTGACAAGCTCAAGACCCGGCGCTGCTGAAGCGCCGGGTTTTTTCATGGGCGCGGGATCCGCGCAGTCACACAGCGATCACCAAAACTTGACTTGCTTGTCATTGGGCGCATGTAACCATGCGCCAAGGGGCATCCCGGTCAACGCATCATCCACAGGAGAGACTTCATGAAATTTCGGACACTGTTTGCCGCAGCGGTCATCGGCGCTGCCTCGTTCGCACCCGCGATCGCCGCCGACGAGCCCCAGGTGGTTCGCCAGGAGATGATGAAGAAGGTGGGCGGCGCCACCGGCGCGATGGCCAAGATGGTCAAGGGCGAAAGCGATTTCGACGCCGCGGCTGCGCTTGCCGCGCTCACCACCATCGCCGAAGTGGCGGCGGGCTATGGCGAACAGTTCCCCGAAGGATCGGACACCGGCTTCGAGACCGAGGCAGCGCCGGCGATCTGGACCGACCGGGCGGGCTTTGACGCCAAGCTCGCCGATTTCAAGGCCTCCGCCGACGCGGCCGTGGCGGCCGCTCCCGCCGATCTCGACGCGCTCAAGGCCGTGTTCGGACCTTTGACGCAGAATTGCGGCGCCTGCCATGAGACCTACCGCCTGAAGAGCAGCTGATGCAACTCACCGAGTGCGCAGCAGACACCGGGCGCCGGCCGTGAAGCGGCTGGCGCTTGGTCTCGGCGTGGCTGTGGCGGCAGGCGCCGCCGCAGCCTTCGTGCTGACCGCGCCCAGGCCCGTGGCGGCCGAGCGGCTCAAGGCGATTGCGGCGCTCGAGGGTGACGCCGCCGCCGGCGAGACGCTGTTCTGGGCGGGCGGCTGTGCCTCCTGCCATGCGGTCCCCGGCGCGAGCGGCGAGGCCCGGTTGATGCTGTCGGGCGGGGTGCGGCTCACCAGCGATTTCGGCACCTTCATCGGCCCCAATATTTCCCCCGATCCGCAAGAAGGCATCGGCGGCTGGTCGGTCAGCGACTTCGCCAATGCCATGCTCGCGGGCGTTTCGCCCGAGGGCGGGCATTACTATCCGGCCTTCCCCTATGGCTCCTATGGGCGGATGAGCGACAAGGATATCGCCGACCTGTTCGCCTTCCTCAAGACGCTGCCTTCAAGCGACGTGGCGTCGCTGCCGCACGAGATCGGCTTTCCGTTCAACATCCGCCGCTCGCTCGGCGGCTGGAAGATGCTGTTCTTCTCGGACGCGCCGCATGTCCCCATAAGCGACGATCCGCAGATCGCGCGCGGGCAATATCTGGTCGAGGGACCGGGCCATTGCGGCGAATGCCACACGCCGCGCAACCTGGTGGGCGGCTTCGTGGGCGATTCGTGGCTTGCAGGCGCGCAGAACCCGGAAGGCGAAGGGGTGATCCCCAATCTCACCCCGGGCGGCAAGTCGATCAGCGGCTGGAGTGCCAGTGACATCGCCTATTATCTCGAAAGCGGCTTCACGCCCGATTTCGACAGCGTCGGCGGATCGATGGTGGCGGTGCAGAAGAACATGGCCGAGCTCACCAGCGCCGACCGCGAGGCGATCGCCGCCTATCTCAAGGCGCTGCCCGAACGGGCCAATGGCTGGGACTAGATGTGGAACCTCAACAGGTTGTCCTCGGTCAGGCCGAGGCGACTGATGGGTGGTTTTGAGTTTAGACTGCCGTGCGGACGATGCCAATTGTACATGTGGGTCCAGTTTGGCAGGTGCGATTTTCTATAGTCCGATGA
>NZ_JAUXOD010000014.1 GCF_030682515.1 Hoeflea sp.
GAAGAGATAGGCTCCGTATATGAAGAAGGAATTGCCCTTCGTTATGAAGAAAGGAGCCCCACTCGCAAACCACCAGCTATATAGCGCACTGAAGTAACAACGCCGTCCGCTCATCCCCCGGCAGTCCCGCCGAATAGCCCTCCCCACCACAATCCCGTGCCGTCTGACCAAGCCTGCTGACCTCGTTAGCGGGCCTTGCTGATTCGTGCCCTAGCAGGTGTGGAGCGGACAACATGGAGACCTCAAAATGAACAGCAAGAATTCCCCCGCCTTCATCGCAACGCCCCTGATCACACCGGAGCGCATACGCCGAGACCCCGCCGAGGCGTTCGCTATTGTCCCGCCCTGGGCCAGTAACTGGGCTTGGTCCTGCGAGGACCCCGAGAGCCTCCGCCAGGAGGGCCATGATGTTCCGCTTGCCACGGTACTGGGCCGGAAACACAAAAGGGCCTACGGCTTCTCAGCGCCTCAGTTCGCCTTCCTGCTTGAGCTTACCCGGCTAGGCCATAGCGTTGTGACCAACACCAACGGGAAGGGGCCGAACCCGGCAGTTTACGCGAAAGTCTCTTTCCGGGATGCGCCCCACGACAACATGCCCCTCTCCCGCATCTTCATAGAGGCCGGTCCTAATGAGGCTGTGTCAACGATTGACATCCTCTCAGACCTTCGGCCGGAGAATCTCCACAAGGCAGGCGCGGGGAAGCCCACAAAGTTCGCTGCGTCCAAAGTCCTCTTCCACTGCAAGCGCCTGGCGCAGGAACGTGAGGCCGGGGGTACCCTTCCCGAGGGCTTCTCAGTGGAGGCCTATGTGGACAACCTCCGCGCATTGCTGGCCGCCATCTACCCGGAGCCTCAGAGCCCCGCAGACGCTGCCTAACCACTAGGAGCCTGCCGTGCGGGCCGGGGCTATCCCCTTAAGGCCCGTGCGGCGGGACTCTTACAACCTGTTGCCCGGAGAGATCAGAAGATGACCAGCACACCTCAATCAACCACCACCACCACCACCACCCCAGGGCTAGACGAAGAGGCCTATCGGAGCCGCCTAATTGCCGAGGCGAACCGCCTGGGGCTGGACCCCAATGAACTACCCACCGTCCGCACCGGAAGCCGCGACATGATGGGCGATGCGCTCCGCCTAGTGGACGCCGAGCGGGGCTTCACACCTCCCCCGGAGCCGGAACCCGAGGCGGAAACAGACCCCCTCTTGAAGGCCGTTGAGACCTCCCTGTCTGGGGCCAAGGACTTGTGGCAGTCCGTTGGCGGGGGCATCGCGAAGGCAGGCTTTGAGACCAAGGACTTTCTCCTGGGGGGGCCCGAGGAGAGCGAGAAGTCAAGCTTGAGGAAGGAGGTGGAGGCGAGGAGCACCGCCCTCTCTGCCAAGAGTCCCGCCAACGCCCTTGCCTCCGGAGTCGCCCAGTTCGCCACGGGCATGCTTGGGGCCGGGAAGCTCGCAGCGCCGGTTAAGGCCGTCCAGAAACTTAGGCAATCGGGCAAGGCCGGGGCCGCCGCCTATGAGATAGCGCGAGGCGCAGCGGTCGGCGCGGTCGTCATTGACCCCCATGAGGAGCGCCTGTCCAACCTCATTGAGCAATTCCCGGCTTTAGAAAACCCCGTCACCCGCTACCTTGCCGCATCCCCCGAGGACAGCGCAGCCGAAGGACGCTTTAAGAACGCGCTGGAGGGTATCGGCCTTGACCTAGCAGTGGTCGGGGTCTTTGCTGTTGCGGCTAAGGCGTTCCGGCTAGCGAAAGCGGGGGACCAGGCGGGGCTTGAGGCCGCACTTACCGAGTTGGATGGCGCATCCGCCCCGCCCAAATCCGCCGCACCGAAAGCAACCGGCCCTGAGACTCCGCCAACGCCCCCAGGAGCCCGACAAGGCGCGTTGAGCACTGGGGATGGGCAATTCCCTTCCGGCCCCGCAGCGCCTCTCAGCGACTCGCCTAAGGCCGTTGTGGGGCAGCCCGCCGAAATGGATACTGCCACCATTCTCAAGCAAACCGAGGCCGACCTCGCAGCAATCCGGGAGCACGGCAGCCGGGAGGATGCTATAGCGAGCGGCTACCGCTTCACCAGAGACTCACTCCCATGGCAGAAGCTCACCGGCTCCACAGAGGTCCGCACCTTCATGGCAAACACCGCCGCCGCATCAAAAGCCCGGCTGGATACTATCAAGGGCGGGGAGGTGCTCTCAGACCTCAAGGTACGGGAGATGGTCAATGAGCGTTCCCGCCTCTTTGGCGAGGACCCTGCCGACCTTCTGGGACAGTTGGCTACAGCCGGGGAGAGCGCCAAGACCATGGCCGCCGATATGGAGGCGAGCTTCCTCCTGTCAAACCGGATGCTTTCAGACGCCTATGAGGTGGCCTTCCGGATGCGCAACGGGATGCTTGACGAATGGGGCGGGGATGCAGCCAAGGCCGGCTCAGAGCTGAAGCGGCGTATGGCGGCAGCCTCCGAAGTGCTGGGGTCCGCAATGTCCATGAGGTCCGCAGCGGGGCGGACGATGCGCCGCATGAGGTCAGACTTCCGGATTACGCCGGAGGACTTGGCGAGGATCGAGACCATGGACGCCACGAAGCTGGCCGACCTGCTTTACAGCACCGGGGGCGACCCCAAGACCCTTGTGGAAGCAGCCAATCCGAACCTCTTGCAGCGGGCCGTCAATGAGGGGGTCTTCTCCCTCACCAACTCCCTCTTGTGGCTTTACCCAACCCACGTAGTCAACCTGACAACCAACGCCTATATGCTTGCCGCCCGGCCCACCGAGAAGCTCTTGGGGTCCCTTGCCATGGGGAGCAAAGGCAGTGCGATCCGCCAGCAGGCGCTAAAGGAATACTCCGGAACGATTGCCGCCCTTGGCGATGGCTGGTCCGCCATGGTGGAGGCCTTCAAGCGTGGGGACAGCGCGTTGAGCCCACACGGGGAAGAGTATTTCACAACCCACCACGCCGCCCTAAAGCTCAAGCCGGTCCAAGGCGCGGGCGACCTTGTGGAGAACGGATGGCGGGCGTTGAACTACCGCAATATCGTGGGCCTGCCTACAAGGGCGCTGGGAGCGGTGGACGAGTTTATGAAGACCCTTCGCTACCGGGCTGTCATACAGGCAAAGGCGGCGACAGAGGCGAACGCTCAGGGGCTACAGGGCAGCGCCTTCCGGAACCATGTGGAACGCCGCTTGGCGGAAGCCTTCGATGCTCAGGGGCGGGGGCTGGACAGGGCCGCCGTGCAGGAGGCTCAGGTAGCCACGTTCCAGCAGGAGCTTCTCCCGAAGACCATCGGAGCCACCATCCTGCACACCCGCACGAACCACCCCGCGCTGGGCTTCATCCTGCCATTCGTGAAAACCCCGGTGAACGTCTTCCGGTACTCATGGAAGATGACGCCGGGCCTTAACCTCATTCAGACGGAATATCGGCAGATGATCAAGGGGGCGCTAGGACCGGAGGCGCAGGCTCAGGCTATCGGCCAAATGGCTCTCGGGGCCACCTTCATGGGGCTTGCCGCCGCGCTGGCACTTGAAGGGCGTATCACCGGCTCAGGGCCTAAGGACCCGGCCTTGAGGTCAGGCTTGAGGGCTACCGGCTGGCAGCCACATTCAATTGCCTGGGAGGATGAGGACGGCAAGCGCCACTATTTCCCCCTTGGACGCTTCGACCCGGTAGGCCTGCCTATGGGGATCATTGCCGACCTTGTGGACGCGGAGAGGCTGCACCCCGGCAGCCGGGACGTGGAGAAGGGCCGGGCCGGGCTGCTAATGGCCCTAGCTGCGAACTTTACGGAAAAGTCCTTCCTCTTGAGCCTCAATCAGGTGCTCCGGGCGGCCTCAGAGCCAGAGACCCACTTGGGAAGGGTGGCCGGTCAAACAGCCGCCAACACCATACCGCTCTCATCGCTCCTCCGGGGCACCAATCCGGACCCCCATATCCGGGAGGCAAGGGGCTTTGTGGATCAGATCATGAAGGGCCTTCCCGGCTTCTCCGAAACGTTGCCGCCCAAGCGGGACAGCTTCGGGGAGCCTCTATGGGCGCATATTGGCCTTGTCACTACAGGGGACGCCGATCTGGTAGAGGCGGAACATAACCGGATTGTCCTTGAGACCGGCTACGGCATTCGACCACCAGCGGCCAAACGTAACGGCGTGGACCTCCGGGAGGTCACGCTATCGGATGGCCGGAACGCCTACGACCTGTATCAGGAACTAACGGGAAGCCCCGGCACCGGAAAGCCGCTCAAGGAGGCACTCGCCAGGCTTATCCAGTCAGACCCATACCAGACCCTTGTAGACGGACCATCGGACGTGAAAGGCACGAAGCTTGGAGCCCTCGCCGGGGTGGTCAGCAAGTACCGGGAGTTTGCCTTCAAGCTTATGCTCAAGAAGTATCCGGAGTTTCGCCAGAAGATTCACCAGAGGCAGCTTCAGATAAAGTCCGAAGTGTCCGCCAACCGCAAGGCAAAGGCAGGAGAGCGGACCGGAAATGTGGGGGAGCTACTGAAGTCCATGGGATACTGAGTGAGGGCGGGCGCGAGGGGCAATTCCGGGCCGAGACTGCGCGGGAAACTGCGCCAGGGATCGGCCAGACGGCGCTAATCGTTACGGAAGCGTTATGAAGGGGAATTAGGCTCCGTATATACGTACGGCTGGTCCTCTAGGTGGAGGCTGGGGGAATTACCCTCCGTATAAACATTAGGCTGGTCCTCTAGGTAGAGACTTCAAGAGATTGAGAGGGGGGAGATGATCTTCATCCCCTCTCAACTTTTGGTAACGCCTAAAGTCCCCCCGGAGACAATTGAGGGATCGAGCGGCCAACGGCACCGCATGGCCCCCAAGGTGCGCCTCAAGCCCCCCCCCGAAGTGCAGCCGCCACAGTATCCCCTCCCCTTGAGCCCTAGGGGGTCTCTGCTACCCGGAGAGCACCGTCACAACTTACGTAACGTCAGCATGAAGTATCCTATCAGTGTTAACTTCTGGAAGGGCCGCGCGGGAAGACCCCAAGCTTCCGTGTTGGAAGTGACCGGTATGGTACCGGCTAAGCGATTGGACCCGGTCCTTCCCAGCACAGCCCGTTTAGCCCCACCCAGGCCCTTTGAAGCACTCCGAAGGCTCGTCTTCATGTTCCCACCCCATTGCCAGGGGAGCTTGCGGTGAGCCTCAGGTTTGGGCAGAGGGGGGGGGCTTGAGGTCTAGGAGGGGAGGAATGCTCCCGCACCATCTCCCCCTACCTGGAGGAATGACTTGAGAGACCTCCCGGCGATCACCTGAAGCACATGCCGCCTGCTGACAAGAGGTCTTCCTCGACCCGGCCCGTCAAGAAGGCCACGGGGCAGACTCCATGTGCGGAGTGTGTGGGGTGATCCTCTCCCCCACTCGACTGGGTCTCAGGCCGAAGGCCGTACAACACGGAGCCCCCAAAGGAGCACCGGACGGCTGCGCGTGGTCGGTTACGCGAGGTCTCCAATAAACGTGGCGGCGGCGGCGCTTCCCCCCTCTGGGGGTGGCAAAGTCGCACAAATCATCTTGCATTCTCCCCGAGGCGGAAAGCGGATATTCCGGCATTCTACAGGCACCCTATGCTAATTCATATCAAGCACAACGTACGTTGACATTAGATATTTCAGCCATTATCTTGATGCTGGAAAGCCTCAGGAGGTCAGATCATGAAACAGTATGTGGTCTATACGCGAGTCAGCACGAAGGAACAGGGGAGGAGCGGCTTGGGATTGGAAGCCCAGGAGCGGGATATCAACCTCTTCCTTGAGCACTTCTCAGAGGAGCCGTGGGAAGTCATTGGCCGCTTCAGGGACGTTCAGTCGGGCGGAGATGATGACCGGCCCGCCCTGCGAGAAGCGCTGGAGCAGGTAAAGCGCACCGGGGCGGAGCTGCTGGTGGCGAAGCTAGACCGCCTAAGCCGCAAGGTCTCCTTTGTGTCGAGCCTGATGGATGACCCCAAAGTGCGTCTCCGGGTGGCCCAAATGCCAATGGCTGACAAGTTCCAGCTTCACATATATGCGGCCCTAGCGGAGCAGGAGCGGGATTTCATCTCCCGCCGCACCAAAGACGCGCTACAGGCAGCCAAGGCCCGTGGGCAGAGGCTGGGGGGGCTTAGGGACAAGACCCTGCAACGCAACAAGGCGATACAGGAAAAGGCCAACGGCGAAGCGGCAAAGGTGCTGAAAATCATCAAGCCCATGCGCGACAGCGGCGAGACCCTAGCGGCGATTGCGGAAGCGCTAGATACCATGCAGGTGGCGACATCAAGAGGTGGCAAATGGACCGCCATGCAGGTAAAGAGGGTAATGGCTAGGGCGTAGGGCGGACACTTGAACAATTCGGGGCTTAACGGGCAGCCGGTCGGCCAATTGCCGAATTGTAGCCGAAAAAGCGCGTGGTTCAGAAAGCTTTTTTGGGGCAGAACATTGGGGCAGAGCCGGGCCTCACCATAGCACACTTAATCAGCAATAACAGCGGGTTAGGTGCTTCTAGGAGGGGCTGGCGGAGAGGATGGGATTCGAACCCACGATACCCTTTTGAGGTATACTCCCTTAGCAGGGGAGCGCCTTCGACCACTCGGCCACCTCTCCGTTGTGCGTCTGTTACCTTAGCGTGGCCGGGTAATCAACCGGAATTCAGGCAAGACTTCATCGCCGTCCCAGAGCGGCGCCAGACCGGCGCCGGGAGGTCGTGCGTCAGCCTTCCGACGCGTGCATTGCCCTGCCGGTCTTGAGGGTTCCGGCGGCTGTCCTGCGGACCGGTTTCTTGCCTGTTCTGACCTGGGCAAGCGGCGTGACCGGAGACTGGGCGGAGGCCCTGGCCTTGTTTGCAGCAGCCAGATTGGCGGCGTTGAGCGCCATGGCGCACTGGTCAAGGTCGTTGGTGGCGAGATGGGCGTAGCGCAGCGTCATCTGGATGGTCTGGTGGCCCAGAAACGTCTGCACGCGCCTCAGGTCGATGCCGGCCTGGACCAGGCGCGAGGCACAGGTGTGGCGCAGGATGTGGGGCACCACGTGCGGGTCGTCGTTGAACCGGTTCTCCTTGCGCGCCCGGTTCCAGTTGTACTTGAAATTCGGATAGGCGATCGTCGAGAACGGGCCGCTGCCGCCAAAGGCGCGGGCGAGTTCAAGCGCGCGTGTCGCGCGGTCCGTCAAGGGTACGGAGCGGCTCTTGCCGGATTTGGTGATCCAGAACGTGGCGACGCCATTGTGGACATCGCCCCATTTGAGCGCCAGCGCCTCGCCGACGCGGTCGCCGGTGTCGACAAGGAACCGGCACAGGAGCTCGTGATGGGCGTTGTGATGTCCTACGGCGGAGAACATCATGGCCTCTTCCTCGGCGGTCAGGAACCGCACACGGGAGTTGCGCTCGCGCAATCGCACATATGTTGGAAGCCGTGTGATCTGGCCGCTCCTCTCCGCCTTCCGCATCAGGCGATAGAGCGCGGAAAGCTTGCGATTGATGGTCGAGTTCCGGTTTCCAAGACCGCGGAAGTGGTCGACCAGTCCGTCAATTAGTGGGTCGTCATAGGTTGCCAGATTGCGCAACCGCATGAACTCGTCGATTTCGTGAATGAAGGCGTGGCAATTGTCCTTGTGACGCCCGTTTTCCCACAGCGAACCAGCATGCTGGCGCCAAAGTTCGGCTGGTGATGGCGTTGAAGAACTCGCGCCCCTCCCGGCTGCACGAGAATAGGTGGTATCAGTATCTAGACTTGAGTGTTCCGGCCCCATGCACCCGGAATATTTGAGTTCTGTGGAGAAATCCAAATTTCTTTTTGTGTTGGGCATAGATTGTTCCAGGAGCCCCCCCGAAACCGATAGACCGGCGGCCGAAGCCGCCGGTCACACTCACGAGATCAAACCGAGGTTTGATTAGAACGAGCGCTGGACCCGAAGCATGGCACCGAACTGGTCGCCATTGGCCGCACCGGTGTCGTTCCACACGAGTTCGGGAGTGACCACGAGGCCGGGAACCACTGTGTAGTTCATGTTACCGACAACCGACCAGGCGTCGGAACGACCAGCAATGTTGCTGTCGATCCACTGAACCTGAGCGTTGAGGGTGACCTTGTCGGTAGCCTTGTACGAAGCGCCGGCGATGACCGAGAAGGTTTCGTCGGTGACTGCGCCGTTTGCCCAGGTCGTGTAGGCGGATTCGTTTTCACCATACATGAGCATCGCGAAGGCCGAGAAGGCATCGTTGAAGGTGACATTGGCGCGAATCTTGCCGGTCCAGCCGCCACGGATGACGCCCGGAAGGTTGTCACGGGTGTCGTAGCCGAGCACTGCGCTGAGGTCGAACATGCCGGCATTGTAGCCAACACCTGCAACAACATGCGGCATGTAGTCGTCGATGCCCCATGCGCCGGCGATACCGTTATCGTCGCCCTGCTCAAGAGCGATACCGGCGCGGAAGGCGCCGCCGTTGTAGGTGTAGCTGATCAGGTTGGTGTCGAACGGGCCGTAGTTGCCGTCGTTGATGACCGAGCCAGCATAACCGGTCCAGGTGGTGAAGAACGACTCGTCCTTACCGATGCGGAGACCGCCGAGCTGGATCCAGGCGAAGTTCAGCGAGTTGGCGGAAGCGTTGGTGTAGCCAGCAGGAGTGTCGGTCTGGCCCCAGTTGAAGCGGGTTTCGACGTAGGTGCGCAGGGTGCCCATTTCGGTTTCCGAAGCGGTGGAAACGCGGAACGAGAAACGAGCAAGCTTACGGTAGGTTTCGGCCGTGCCAGCGTTCTTGTCAGAGGTATGAGCGAAAAGTTCGCCGCCAGCAATGTCATAACGGACATAGCCGTGGATGCGCAGGCAGGTTTCGGTGCCCGGGATGTAGAAGAAGCCGGTGCCGAAAGCGTCGCACACGCGGACGTATTCAACGGGCTCAGGCTCTGCTGCGATGATGGCGTCTGCGGCGCGGGCGCCGGAAACAGCGACGAGAGCCGCTGCGGAGCCGAGGAGAAGGCTCTTAATGTACATGTTCTGACCTCCAGTCAAAAGACAAACCGGGCCTGTCTTCAGAAGGTTATCCCTTTGATTATAAGATAAATCCTTCCGCCGCCGGCTTGAGTTCTGGGCAACCGATCCGGCCAGGCGGTTCCTTGTTTCCAGGGCCGGGCCTCCGATCCCGGGGTGCGATCACGCATCTCCGGCCCGCCTTCTGCCCCTCCGGAGCGCGCATGGAGGGAACGGGCCAGGGCCTCATCCAGTACTGTCCAGGCCCACCGGCTCCGGTCCGTGCGCCAGTATCCGACCATTCGCATCGGACCCGCCGATTGGCAGCCATCGGCAGCTGCCCCTGCGGTCGCTCCGACTGGCCGGGAAAGCAGATGCGGACGATCGGCTGATTCTCGGTCCTGCAGCGGATTTCCAAGCGATTCCCCGGTCGGGGAGCGGATTCCCTTGCGTCACGCCCTGAGTTATCAGGCGGTTGGGCCGCCAATTCCTAACGAGGGGTAAACAAATCGCCGGC
The DNA here is from genome assembly GCF_030682515.1 of Hoeflea sp. Taxonomy (GTDB): domain Bacteria; phylum Pseudomonadota; class Alphaproteobacteria; order Rhizobiales; family Rhizobiaceae; genus Hoeflea. Next base: position 9,458 of record NZ_JAUXOD010000014.1, read on the forward strand.
CCGGCGCGGATTTCGTGTCATTTGTGCAACAGGGCGATATGAAGGCGTGGCGCAGAGCCTCCGAGCAGAGCGATCTGCGTTGCGCGGGCCGCGGCGGCGAGTATGTTCACTCTCGAAGCCAAGACGAAGTTCGTCTGTCTTCTTCCATTGTGGGGATGGGACAGGAAACACTGTCCTTCAGCGACAACCCAGACCATCTAACTTTTGACTGGAGGTCAGAACATGAACATTAAGAGCCTTCTCCTCGGCTCCGCAGCGGCTCTCGTCGCTGTTTCCGGCGCCCGCGCCGCAGACGCCATCATCGCAGCAGAACCTGAGCCCGTTGAATACGTTCGCGTTTGCGACGCTTTCGGCACCGGCTACTTCTACATCCCGGGCACCGAAACCTGCCTGCGCATTCACGGTTATGTCCGTTACGACATCGGCGCCGGCGAACTCTTCGCAGTGACCGCCGACAGCGGCGACGAGACCTACTTCAAGCGCGCCCGCGCTTCGTTCCGCGTTTCCACCGCTTCGGAAACCGAAATGGGCACCCTGCGCACCTACGTCGAAACCCGCTGGCAGTATGACACCAACGACACCGTTCCGGGCTACACCACTGTGAGCGAGTTCTCGCTCAACTTTGCCTGGATCCAGCTCGGCGGCCTCCGCATCGGTAAGGACGAGTCGTTCTTCACCACCTGGACCGGCTATGCAGGCGCAGTCATCAACGACGGCAACTACGGCCCGTTCGACACCAACCTGGTCAGCTACACCTATAACGGCGGCGCCTTCCGCGCCGGTCTTGCTCTCGAGCAGGGCAACAACAACGGTATCGCCGGCGCCTGGGGCATCGACGACTACATGCCGCATGTTGTCGGTGGTGTTGGCTACAATGCCGGCATGTTCGACCTGAGCGCAGTCGTCGGCTACGACACCCGTGACAACCTCGGCCTCGTGCTCCGTGGCGGCTGGTCTGCCAAGGTCCGCGCTGACGTAACCTTCAACGATGCCTTCTCGGCCTTCGCGATGGTCATGTACGGTGAAAACGAGTCGGCCTACACGACATGGGCAAACGGCCCGGTCACCGACGAAACCCTCTCGGTCATCGGCGGCGCAACGTTCAAGGCCAGCGATCGCCTGAACTTCAACGCTCAGGTCCAGTGGATTGACAGCAACATTGCTGCCAACTCCGACGCCTGGTCGGTTGTCGGTAACCTGAACTACACCGTTGTTCCCGGCCTCGTGGTCACTCCGGAACTCGTGTATGCAGACTCCGGCGTTGCTGGCACCGATGGCGCCTTCGGCGGCTACTTCCGCGTCCAGCGCTCGTTCTAATCAAACCTCGGTTTGACCAGACAGAACCCGGCAGCTCAGGCTGCCGGGTTTTTTCGTGTGCGGTTTCGGCGCCCGGGCGCCAGCTGCCCGAATTCGGACGGAAGATCCTGATGCCCGCGCGGCCAATCCGGGATCGGCCCAGGGGCCAGGAGGCACCCACGCCTTGCGCCGCGCGCGACCCTGTCCGCAGGACCGCCGGGATCCGCTTTTAGCTTGGCCAGTTGCGATCCGGGATGCTAGGTTTGCGCCTGCGAGACCGAGGCGGAGACTTCATGCGCATCTGGACGTACTGGATAGGGCCGGGCCTGGCGGCTGTGGGATGCCTCACGGCGCTGGTGATCTGGTTTGAAGCGGCGAGCGTCGAGACGGACCTGCGCCTGCGGGCCACGGAGACGCTGCGGCAGGCCCATCCCTGGGCCAAGGTGTCGCTCAACGGCCGGGACCTGACCCTGACCGGGGTGGCGCCGGATGAATCAAGCCGGATCAGTGCGCTGGGCATTGCCCGCCAGACCTATGGTGTCCGCGTCGCCGTCGACAAGTCGACCCTGCTGCCAGAAGAAAAACCCTATCGCCTGACCATCGAGAAGACCGCCGAAGGGGTGCTGCTCACGGGATTCGTGCCGAATGAGGCGGCGCGGGCCAATCTCGTCGCCCTGCTCACCGGGATGCTTCCCGGAATCGCGCTCAGCGACCAGATGCGACTGGCGCGCGGCGCGCCCGCCGATCTGCTGGTGCTGGCGGGCTACGGGCTTTCGGCATTCCCGCGTTTTTCCACCGGCGCGGTGGAGATTACAGATCGCACGATCACCATCCGCGGCCAGGCGCTCAACCCCGAGGATCACGAGATCGCGCTCGCGGCGGTGGCGGCGATCCCTTGGTCCGCAGGCGAGGTAAGTTCGGTCGCCATAAGCCCCGCGACGGCCTCGGGCGACTACACCTGGTCGGCCTCGATCGGACCGGAGGGGCTCATGCTCGAGGGCTATGCGCCCGATGCCGCCACGCGCGCGGCGATTGCCGACCGAGCGCGGGCGATCGCGCCCGGCCTCGCCGTCGAGGACCGGATGCGGTTCGCCTCGGGCGTTCCCGAGGGCGTGGACTGGCAGGCCCAGGCGGAAGAGGCGCTGTCGATCGTGCCGGAACTCAGCGAGGGAACGGCAGTGGTGCGCGGCAGGGTGCTCGATCTGACCGGTCAGGCCGTGGACGGCGACGCCTTCCAGCGGGTCCAGGCGACCCTCTCCGCCGGGTTGAAGAGCGGTCTGGTTCTGGGCACCGCCGATATCGGCGTGGCTGAAAGGCCTGCCTTCGAATGGACGGCCAGGCGCGGAGCAGACGCGCTTGTGCTCACCGGCGGCGTGTCCGGCGAGGCGTTTCGGGCGAGGCTTCTCGAGAGTGCCGGCCTGAAGTTCGGACACCTCGAGATCGAGGACACTCAGGAGGTTGCCGCGGGCGCGCCGGAAGGGTTCGAGGCGGCGGCGCTGGCGGCGCTGCAGGCGCTCAGCCGGCTCGATGACGGCCAGGCACGGATCGCGGGCCGGACGGTCCATGTGCAAGGCAGCGCGCTCAGTGCTGCCGCGGCGCAGGACGTGGCGCGGCTTCTCAGCCAGGGATTGCCCGAGGGATTTTCCGCCGAGCCCGAGATCGAAGTGGCGGCGGTTCCGGACGGCGTGCTTGCGGCGGAGGCCTGTCAGGCGGAACTCGACCGGCTGGCGGTTCAAAACACGGTGCTGTTCGAGACCGGCGCGGCGTCGATCCGCGACCATTCCTACGGATTTCTCGACCGGATCGCCTTTGCCGCGCGGCAATGCGGGCAAGCGCGGCTGGAGATTTCAGGACACACCGATTCCGACGGCTCGGAGGCCGACAATCTGGCCTTGTCGCAACGCCGCGCCGAGGCGGTCCTCGACTTCATGATCGCCGCCGGAGTTCCGGCGGAGCGCATGGATGCGACCGGGTATGGCGAAAGCCGTCCGGTGGCCAGCAATGACACCGATGCGGGCAAGGCGGCCAACCGCCGGATCGAGTTCCGCGTCCTGGACTGAACGACAAGAACAGGGGAGATCTTCATGTGGTATATGGTTTCACATCTTTGGCTCTGGGTGGTCTGCGCATTCCTGCTGGGAGCGCTGGTGGGGTGGAAGACATGTGGCGGCAAGCGGACCTGATGTCCGGCATGCCTGGAGGGGAGAAATGACAATGTTCTTTTTGCAGACGCTGTTTCTGGTTGCGGTTGCCTTCGGGCTGGGGTGCCTGTGCGGATGCTGGCTCAAGGGCCGGTTCGGCCGCCCGCGCCATCGCTCGGGTGCGGCAGGGGCGATCACCCATGCAGGTGCGGCCCGGACCTCGACGGCCGGGGAACTCGCCGCGCCAAGGCCGCATTACGAGCCGGCCTCGACACCGCAACGGGTGGCCGACCTGCCGCCCGGTCCGGTCGCCGCGCCCAAGCCTGTGGTAGCGCCTGAAGCCGGAGCCGTCGCGCCCGCGGCTGTCGCGCCGATTGTCCCGGCCAAGGCCGTAGCAAAGCCGAAAGCAGCCCGAACCGCCGCGCGCAAGCCGGCGGCGGCGACATCCGCTGCGGCCAAGCCGGCTGTGGCAAAGACCGCCGGGGCGAAAGCCGGTGCACCGCCGGTCGCCGCGAAGCCCTCCAAGCCGCCAGCCGAAAAACCTGCAGCATTGAAAGCCGCACCAGCCAAGGCCGCGCCGGCCAAGGCCCCGAAGGCTAAGCCGCAGGCCGCGACCGTCCCCGACAATCTCAAGCAGATCAAGGGCGTGGGGCCGCAGATCGAGGGCAAGCTGAACGCCGCCGGGATCAACAGCTTCGCCCAGATCGCGGCCTGGACGAAGAAGGATCAGGCCGAGTTCGGCGAGCAGCTGTCCTTTGCGGGGAGAATCGAGCGGGAGCAGTGGGTGACCCAGGCCAAGATCCTGGCCAAGGGCGAATCCACCGAGTTCGCCAAGCGCGTGGCCAGGGGCGAGGTCGAGAGTTCGGGCGGCAAGCCGAAACCCGGCGGCAGGAGGTAGCCCCTTAGCCCACTGGCCATGTCCCTGGGCGCGCGACCGTCAGCGGCCGCCGCCCGGGCCTTGGCTTAGTGACGGCGCTGCTTGTCGACCGAGGCGAAGAACTGGCCAAGGATCTGCGGGATGCCCGACAGATGCAGGATCGGCGCGTGTCCGTGACCTTGTATGGTGACGGCCTTGAGGGAGGGAACGCGCGCCTGCATGTCGATGAGGGTCTGGTTGGAGAGCAGCGCCGAGTGCTCGCCCCTGAGCGCCATAAGCGGCATGCCGCCCAGGCCCTCGAATTGCGGCCACAGGGTCGGCAGCGGCGTGTTGAGATCGACGCCCTTGAGACCGTCGAGCAGCGCCGGGTCATAGTCGGGGACCAGCTTGCCCGATTTTTCGACATAGACGGCGCGGGCGAAATCGGCCCAGTCAGCGTCTGAAAGCGCCGGGAAACTCCTGGAGTGGGCCTCGGCGAGGATCTGCGCCGCGTCGTCCCAGCCCTTGGGCCTGGGCGTGCGCGACAGATACGCCTTGATCTGGGCGAGCCCCGCGCCTTCGATCACCGGCCCGATGTCATTGAGCACGCCTGCCGCCATGACGCCCGGGCGCGAGGCCGCCAGCACATGCATGATCAGGCCGCCACGCGAGGTGCCGATGAAGATCGCGTGCTCGAGACCAAGCGCCGCCATGCCGCTGAGAACATCCTCGGCCTCGACCAGGATGGTGTAGCGCGACGGATCCTTGTCCCAGCCCGAGCGGCCGCGGCCGCGGTAATCGAAGCTGACCACGCGGCGGGGCGCCTTGTCGTCGCGCGACAGGATGAGCGCCAGATCATGAAAGTCGCGGGTGTTGCGGGTCAAACCCGGCAGGCAGACCACCGGAAGACGCCCGCGTGTGGCGGGATCGTGGCGACCATAATCGGCGGCGTGCAGCTTCAGCCCGTCGCTGGCCGAAAAATACACGTCCTCATGCTGGCCGGGCGCGGGCCGTGGGGCTGCGCCGGGATTGTTGTCCGCCATGGTCAGATCCTGTCAAAATGCTCCGTCCCCTGCCTATAGCGCATTTTCGGTGCGCTGCGACAGGCCTCATCGGCGGCCGAAGCGCAGATCCTGCTCGATGCCGGCCGGCTGGCCGAGCCGCGCCTTGTAGACCTGGTAGTTCTCCATCACCCGCTGCACGTAGTGGCGGGTTTCGGTGAACGGGATCATCTCGATCCAGTCGACCACCTCGTCGATCGGTCGGCCGCGCGGATCGCCAAAACGCTCGATCCATTGCGGCACACGGCGAGGCCCGGCATTGTAGGCGATGAAGGTGAGGATGTAGGAGCCGCCGAAGTCGTTGATCTGCTCTCCCAGGTAATGAGCGCCGAGTGTCGCGTTGTACCCGGCATCGGTGGTCAGGCGGTCGTGGGAGTAGGGCAGGCCATGGCGGGCGGCCACGCCCTTGGCGGTTCCCGGCAGGATCTGCAGCAGGCCCCGCGCATTGGCCGGCGAGACAGCCGCCTTGTCAAAGGCGCTTTCCTGCCGGGCGATCGAATAGGCAAGCGCCTTGCCCGCGCCGGAAATGTTGGCGCTGTCGGGAACCGCGCCAAGCGGATAGGCGAGCGCCGCCACATCGAGCCCGCGACCCCAGGCGATCCTGCCCACCTGGAGCGACATGCGGTGGTCGCCGCGCCGTTCGGCCATGGCGGCGAGGATTGCCACCTCGCCGGGACTGTCGAGTTCGGCGGCAAGGGCGCGGTAGAGAATTTCGGCGCGCCGGTCGAAGCCGGCGTCCTCGAGCTTGCGGATCGCCCGCACCGCCTCCCGCTCCGCAAACCGCACGCGGTCGGCCTCAGACGGCGAGGGATAGGCGATATTGAGGGATTTCCGCCCGAGCCTGGCGCTGGCAAGCTGGCCGTAGAAGGTCGAGGGGAACTGGGCGGCGAGCGCGTAGTACTCGGCCGATTTGCCCCCGCCGCCGGCTTCGGCGGCGCGCCCCAGCCAGTAATGGGCGCGGGCCTTGGAGATCTGGCCGTCGGCGACGCTCAGGATGGAGGAGAAATGTTTCTGCGCGCTGCGCGCGTCCTTGAGCCCGCGCAGCGCGTACCAGCCGGCGTGGAATTCCGCTTCCGCGAACTCCGCCGGGCTCTTCGCCAGATGGGCGGCAGCCAGCCGGTAGGCGGCCTTGGCGTCGCCCTTCTCATAGAGACCGCGGCTCACCACCCGCGCCTCGACCCACCATTTGTCCGGATCGACGAGCTGGTCGGGATCGCGCGGCATCCGGGACAGCAGTTCCGCCGCCTCCTTGGTGCGATCGAGCTCGCGCAGGTTGCGGATGCGCAGGTAGAGATAGGACGGCTCGGAGTGCCAGGATGGGTGCACCGCCGCGATGGCGCCGGCCGCCTTGGCCGGGCTGCTGATGATTGCGGACCAGGCACGGTAGAGCGACTGCGCTTCGGCCTTCTCCGCCAGCGGCTTGGCGTCGTTGGCGCGGTCGCGGTAAAGCAGCATCTCCATGCGCCGGAAATGGTCCTTCTTGTCGAGGAGCCTGTCAAACTCGGTGAGGAACACCCGGGCGTCCCGGTCCTCCATGATGACGCTGCGCCAGAAGCTCGACGCCAGCCCACGGGCGCGTTTGGTGTCGCCCGTCGCCACCAGCGCCCGGATCAGGAGGATGGCGCCCCTGGCGGTCTCGGGCCGGGTGTCGCCAAAGGCCGCGAGCACCTGCGCGGGCGGGGGATTTTCGAAGAACATCGCGCGTTCGGACAATTGCCTGAGGGATTTGAGACCCGGCCAGCCCGCAAGTTCGGTCGCAGCCCGTGCGATTTCGGCCGACGGCACACCTTCCAGCCCCGAAACGGCGATCGCCCAGGTCAGGATATGGTGATCGAGCGTGTCGCGGCGCATGCTGTCGCGGACGCTCCTGGCGGCCGAGGCGTTGCCCTTGCCGAGCGCTTCCAGGCCCGCCTTGAGCTCGCGGCTCGCCGGCACGGAGGGGCTCGACACCGGGCTTGACCTCGGAACCGCTGCGGTGGTTTCGCCACTGACCGCAGGCCGCGGCGCGGGCAGGGGTACGGCGCCACTGGGCAGCGGCGCTGCTGCGCTGATGGTCGCGAGCACCGTTGAAACAGCAAACAGCGTGGCAAGAGCGGTTTTTGACATCTTCATCATCCGTTCGAAACGATTGCGACTGCGGGCGGATCCCTGCTGCAAAACTACCAATCGCTGGTGAAGCAGACCTTAACAAATGCTTAGGGGCTTCATTCAAATGCAATGGTCCTGCACAATTGCGGGCAATGTGCGGCGCAGGGCGCGTATCGACATTCAAAGCCGCGATTTGCCGCAAAAGCGCGCGGCGAGCCCTTGCAAGGCTTTTCCACACCACCGATTTCCTGTATCGGCTGCGTGACAGAGGAATGACAGTGCCCTTGCGGCGCAGGGTAAGTGTTTTGGAGATCAGCATGTTCAAGGGTTCCATTCCGGCGCTCATCACCCCATTCACCGAAAATGGCGCGGTGGACGAGGATGGCTTTGCAAGCCATGTCGAGCGGATGATCAAGGCCGGCAGCCACGGCCTGGTGCCGGTCGGCACGACGGGGGAATCCCCGACGCTCACCCATGCCGAACACAAGCGGGTGGTGGAACTGTGCGTCGAGGTCGCGGCCGGCCGGGTACCGGTGATCGCCGGCGCCGGATCCAACAACACGGCTGAATCGATCGAGCTTGCCGTCCATGCCGAAAAGGCGGGCGCCGATGCGGTGCTGGTGGTGACGCCCTATTACAACAGGCCGACGCAGCGCGGGCTCTATCAGCATTTCAAGGCCGTGGCCGAAGCCATCAGCCTGCCGATCATCATCTACAACATTCCGCCGCGGTCGGTTGTGGACATGTCGGTGGAGACGATGGCGGCGCTCAACCGCGACTTCTCCAACATCATCGGCGTCAAGGATGCCACCGGCAATCTTGCCCGGGTGCCCGAGCAGCGGATGGCGTGCGGCCCCGATTTCGTGCAGCTGTCGGGCGAGGATCCGACGGCGCTCGGCTACAACGCCCATGGCGGCGTCGGCTGCATCTCGGTGACCGCCAATGTGGCGCCGCGCGAATGCGCCCTGTTCCAGGAAGCGACGCTCAGGGGCGACTACGCCGCGGCGTTGACGATGCTCGACCGGCTGATGCCGCTGCACAAGGCGATTTTCACCGAGCCCGGCGTCGCCGGAACCAAGTACTGCCTCTCGAAGATGGGCCTGATCCAGAACGTGGTGCGCTCGCCGCTGACCACGGTCGAATCCGGCACCGCCGCCCTGCTCGACAAGGCCATGGCGCATGCGGGCGTGATCGGCTGATATGGCACCCAAGAAAGAAGACAAGTCGCAATATGGCAAGGTCGTCGCGGAAAACCGCAAGGCGCGTTTCAACTACGAGATCATCGACACGTTCGAGACAGGTCTGGTGCTGACCGGCACCGAGGTGAAGTCGCTTCGGGAAGGCAAGGCCAACATCGCCGATTCCTACGCCAACGAGGAGGGCGGGGAGATGTGGCTGATCAATTCCTATGTGCCCGAATATCTGCAGGCCAACCAGTTCAACCACGAGCCCCGGCGGCGGCGCAAGATCCTGGTCAAGCTCAAGGAAATCGCGCGGCTGGGCCAGGCGGTGCAGCGCGACGGCATGACGCTGGTGCCGCTCAAGATCTATTTCAACGACAAGGGCACCGCCAAGCTGCAGCTGGCGCTCGCCAAGGGCAAGAAGCTGCACGACAAGCGCGAGACCCAGAAGGAACGCGACTGGAACCGGGACAAGTCGCGGCTGCTGCGCGACCGAGGGTAGGGGGCGGCGCGCGCCCCGCGCGACCGGACGGCTTGGTTGGTCGATGACGGAGTTCAGGGAGCCGACAGCTCACCCGTCACCCTGGCGAACACCGCCTCGAACATGGCCGGCGTCAGGCGGCCGGTGTGGGTGTTGTAGCGCGAGCAATGATAGCTCGAGACGATCCGCCTGCCGCCCAGTCCGGTCTGCGCCGCATGGCCGAACGGATGCTCCGCGATCCTGCCGCCCAATGCGCGGACAGTGCTGTCATGGGCGATCTTTCCCAGGGTGACGATGATCTCCAGCCGAGGCAGCCCGGCGATCGTCGCCTCCAGGAAGCTGCGGCAGGTATTGACTTCCGCGCCCACCGGCCTGTTTGCGGGCGGTACGCAGCGTACGGCGTTGGTGATGGCCGTGGCCTTGAGGCGCAGGCTGTCACCGGCGCTGGCGTCGAGATCGCCGGTGGCCAATCCGTATTTGCCCAGGGTTTCAAAAAGCAGGGCGCCCGCGTCATCGCCGGTGAAGGGACGTCCGGTGCGGTTGGCGCCGCGCAGGCCCGGGGCGAGGCCGACGATCAGCAGGCGGACCGCGGTTGGCCCCTCGGGCGGGTGCCAGGTGGCGACCGGCCCATTGTGCCAGTCAGGGTGCTGGCGGCGATTGGCGAGGATGAAGCCGCGCAGCCGCGGGCACAGGCTGCAGTCGCGATCCGGTTCTCTCATGCGTCCGCCTGGCTGCCTTTTCGCTGCGCGCCGGCCGGGCCGGGAACAGGCCCGCGTCCGTCTCTTCCGCTTCGCGGCTTCAGGTTTCGCGGCCGGGACGCCAAAGGGGCAGCGCCCGGATCAGCCGCGCCCGGGCGTGATCAATCCTCGAAATCGTCCGCCTCAAAATCCCCGGCAGGCGCCGGGCGCAGGGGGCGTTCGGACGGATCCCTGCCGATTTCGGCCTTGAGGCTCGTCAGGTCGATGAAATAATCGGCCTTGCGGCGCAGGTCGTCGGCGATCATCGGGGGCTGGGAGGCCAGCGAGGAGACCACGGTGACCTTGCGGCCCTTGCGCTGCAACGCCTCGACCAGGGTGGTGAAGTCGCCGTCGCCCGAGAAAATCACCAGATGGTCTACCACTTCGGACTGCTCCATGGCGTCGATGGCGAGCTCGATGTCCATGTTGCCCTTGACCTTGCGGCGCCCCATGGAGTCCGTGAACTCCTTGGCCGGCTTGGTCACCACCTTGTAGCCATTGTAATCGAGCCAGTCGATCAGCGGCCGGATCGACGAATACTCCTGATCCTCGATCAGCGCCGTGTAATAATATGCGCGCAGAAGATAGCCGCGGGACTGGAAGGCTTTCAGAGCCCAACCGAAAATTATATTGTGTGATTTCAGCGGCTTGTGATTCTCTGTGGTTTGCGAAGACGACGGAGGATAGGATGGCCTGGACTGAAATCACTCGGGAGCAATATGACCGG
>NZ_JAUXOD010000017.1 GCF_030682515.1 Hoeflea sp.
AGGCCTGCCAGGGCGATGGCGTGATCAAGATCGAGATGCACTTTTTGCCCGACGTCTATGTCACCTGCGACGTCTGCCACGGCAAGCGCTACAACCGCGAGACGCTGGACGTGACCTTCAAGCACAAGTCCATCGCCGACGTGCTCGACATGACGGTGGAGGAAGGCGTCGAGTTCTTCGCCGCCGTCCCCGCCGTCCGCGACAAGCTGCAGGCGCTGCAGGGCGTGGGGCTCGGCTACATCAAGGTCGGCCAGCAGGCGACCACGCTCTCGGGCGGCGAGGCCCAGCGCGTCAAGCTCGCCAAGGAACTGTCCAAGCGCTCCACCGGCCGCACGCTCTATATCCTGGATGAGCCGACCACGGGCCTGCATTTCCACGATGTCGCCAAACTGCTGGAAGTGTTGCACGAACTGGTCGACCAGGGCAATTCGGTCGTCGTTATCGAGCACAATCTCGAGGTCATCAAGACCGCCGACTGGGTGATCGATCTCGGCCCCGAAGGCGGCGACGGCGGCGGCGAGATCGTCGCCGAAGGCACGCCCGAGGACATCGTCAAGGTCGAGCGCAGCTACACCGGCCACTTCCTCAAGGAACTGCTGGAACGGCGGCCGGGGAAGCGGGTGGAAGCGGCGGAGTGAGGGATGGGCCACCTTGCCGACCAGCTAAGCCAGCGTATCGCGAGCGGCAGGTTCAGGGTCTCGGGTCATTGGTAAAGGTGGAGGTAGCGGAGTAGACAGTGCTCATAGACAAGGTAGTCGATTTTCAGGTCCATGTTCAGAAAATCATGAACGACCATTTTGAAGTGGTCTATGATGCCGAGTATCTAATTGGATATCATGTGAAACATTCCCCTCACTACGCGAAATATCTTTGGACAAACGAGAACCCCACAGAACTTACTGATGAGCAGGTTTTCCTAAAGGCAATGTTCGATTTAATATCTCCAGTCCTGGAGGCAGATTCGCTTTATAAGAAGATATCCAGAACGCAGCCGAAGCCAGATTCTTGGAGAGCATCGGAACGATTGATAAGACCGTGTGGGAATCTGGCTCATGAAACCTATAATTATACTGAGAGACTCAAGTTATATCTGAATTCAGCCAAGTCGCTCTGTAACGGGATTGAATCAACCTATCTTTTAGACAGCATAATATCTAAGAGATTGAAAACATTTAAGACGCGCTTTAAACATATAATGGCGTATAGAAACTACTTGGTCCATGCGGGGCCCAAGATCATAGATCCTTTTAGTGAACTTTCATATATGGAAATAGCAGCAATTACTGGACACTCAGACATTTGGTTCATTTTTAATAACTCTTTTGACGAAGCGAAACACGTATGGAGAGCGAACGCGAAACTGGTTCGGGATGATATGGTGCAAACATTGGCAGAAGTTAAATCCGTCAACGAAGATATTTTGAGAATCCGAGGGTTTAAATTTGCCTCCTGAACTCTAAGAAACTGTTTTTGCTATTTCCGGCGCTTTTTTGCCGGCATCGGCGGCTAAGTGTTCGATCAGTGGAGCAATAACAATTGTCAACCTGACAAGGAGAGGTGGGATGAGCAGTTCACAGTCAGACGCAAGGACTGATCAAGTGATCCGGCTCGTTGAAGAAGGCGGCTATATCGCCAAGGTTCCCGTCACGCTGATCTACGAAACCGACGATCCGACGAATTGGGGACCCTATCTTTCGATGGATGACGCCCTGAAGCTCGAGCGCGTTCAGGAAGCCTTGGAAAAGGGCGATATCGCCGCCGCGTCGCGCGAGGCAAAGGTCTTCCAACTGACGCCGGTTTCCGCGTAACACGCAAGCCAAGGCAGGGCCACCAGAGCCGGCCTCAGCGCCACCGGCGCCGTCCTCCGAGGACGACTGGAGCGATGGCGAGAGAAGCGGATTTGTCGCGCGCCACTCCCTCTCGGCTCGTCATGCTCGGGCCTGCCCAGGACAAGCGAAGCGACGTCCGAGAGCATCTGCTGGACCAGCGTTCAGGACGCTCTCGCGGCGGGTCCTTTTCCGCAGATCGGCCAGACCGCTGTCGGAGCAGACGCCGGTAGATCCTCGCCACAGGGGCGAGGATGACGGCGGCGGGGGGCGAGGACGGCGGCGGGCTAGTGCAGCGAGGATGAGCACGGCCAGGGCGAGGAAAACGGCGGAGCCTTTGGAGTTCTTGGACGCCGGTTGACGACGTTGTTGGAGGCAGGCAACGGTATTTGAAAATGGGCAAATGCGACGGCCCCGCATTTCGCCAGGAACCACTGCGGCTTTCGACGGTTCAGTCTGCATGATCGCACCTATGAGACTCTTCTTCGCCCTCACCGTGATGCTCCTGCCGGCCCATGCATGGGCCCAGGTCCCCGAAAACCTCGAGGCCCTCGGCGAACGCAGCCTGGCGCTCGTCAATCAGGCGCGGAGCGCCGAAGGGTTGAGACCGCTTGAACTGGAGTACGAGTTGACCGAAGCTGCCCTCGCCCATGCGCGCGACATGCTCGCGCGGAATTACTTTGCCCACACGGCACCCGGGGGCGGCACCGTGCTCGATCGCTACCGGGACGCGGGCGGCCATGTTAGCCGCGTCGTGCGGGAAAACCTGTCGCGCTGCCAGGGATGCCGCAGCCAGCCGGATCTGTCCGCGGTCGAGGACATGCACGAAGGCTGGATGGCCAGTCCCGGCCACCGCGCCAATATCCTGGCCGAGGGTCTCACCGATTTCGGCTTCGCCGTGGTGCAGGACAGCCAAGGCAATCGCTACGGCGTGCAAACCTTCGCGGGTCCCGGCGCGCCGCGCGGCGAGGTGCCGGACGGTCCGGTCACGGCGATGGGGCCCGAGGCCCAGACGCGGCTCGCGGCCGGGATCATCAACGGGCTGCGGTCAGGCGCCGCCCCCGTCGAGCCCGACGAGCGCCTGCGCCGCCATATCGAGGCCCGCCTGCCTGCGGAGGGGCTCGCGCGTGTCACGCTCTCCACGATCGACCTGCTCAGCGGTCTGCCGGCGGATTTTCCCTGGCTCAACTATCAGGTGCTCTATGGCGAATGCGGCGGTTGCGGCGCTGAACCCACCAATTCCGATGTCCATTTCTTCCTCGACTCCTGGACCGACAAACGACGGTCCCGCGCGATCCTTAAGGGCGGATCACTCACCAGCATCGGATTCGTCATCGTCGCCGACGGCCAGGGCCGCAAGATCGCCGCCCTGCTGCTGGCCGGGGAGTAGCGGCATGCGCGCCTCTGCTGACAGAAATCGGGTTGCCTTCCGGTACCGTTCGATGAAATCGTCGGCGCCGAGGCTTGCCCGGACCATGTTGCGAACCTGACCGTGTGCGGAAGGTGCCGAGGCATCGGCGGCCGCAGTGCCCCCGAGCCTGATGCCTTCGGGCGAGACGAATGCGAGGAGAATTGAGCATGACCACACCCGGAACCATCCGCGCCGGCATTGGCGGCTGGACCTTCGAGCCTTGGGACGAGAGCTTCTATCCGCCGAAACTGCCCAAAACGAAACAGTTGCAGCATGCGTCCCGCGAGTTGAGGGCGATCGAGGTCAACGGCACCTATTATTCGAGCCAGAAGCCCGCGACTTTCGCCAAATGGGCCTCCGAGGTGCCCGAGGGCTTCGTCTTTTCGCTGAAGGCCAGCCGCTACTGCACCAACCGCAAGGTGCTGGCCGAGGCGGGTCCGTCGATCGAGAAATTCCTGACCCAGGGCATCACCGAGTTGGGGCCCCATCTCGGGCCGATCCTGTGGCAGTTCATGGCGACCAAGAAATTCGAGCCCGAGGATTTCGAGGCGTTTCTCAAGCTGTTGCCGAAGCGCCAGGACGGGATCGCGCTCCGGCATGTGGTCGAGCCGCGCCATGCCTCGTTCCAGGTTCCGGAGTTCATCGACCTGCTGGCCAAATACGAGGTCGCCGCGGTGGTGGCCGACCATGCGGACTATCCGATGTTCGCCGATGCGACCGACGATTTCATCTATGCAAGGCTACAGCGCGGGTCCGACGACATTGCGACCTGCTATCCGCCCGAGGACATCAGCCTTTGGGCCGAGCGCTTCAAGACCTATGCCGGCGGCGGAACACCGGGCGACCTGCCGGTGATTGCGCCGAAACGGAAGGCGGCCAAGTCACGCCGCGACGTCTATGCCTTCTTCATCACCGGCGGAAAGGTCAACGCGCCGCGCGGCGCGATGGAACTGCAGCAGCTGGTCTGAGGATCACCGGTCTCAGGACTGCTCGCAATCGGATAGGAGGCGGCGAGAAGACCCGCCGGCCTGCCAAGATGAACGCACCAACTCGTTGGCGCGCGCGCTCCTGCTCGCAATTCGGTTCTACACGCCAGGCTTGTGAAAAGACGTCGGGCGGTGCCGATTTCCTGGACCCCTTGATATCCATCAAAGCGCCGCCCGGCCATTCCCCCCATGATTGTATTCGGCAACTGCACAGTCACGGGAGAGCAAAATGGCAATGTTTGATGGAAAGACTGCACTGGTCACGGGATCCGGCGCGGGCATAGGCCGCGCGACGGCGATCAAGTTCGCGGCCGAGGGCGCCAATGTGGTGGTGTCCGACATCCACGTCGGCGCCGGCGAGGAGACCGTTTCGCTCATTCACAAGGCCGGCGGCACGGCCATGTTCCAGCGCGCCGATGTGTCCAAGACAGAAGACGTCGCGGCCCTGGTGGCGGGCGCGGTGGACCGCTATGGCCAGCTCGACTGCGCCGTCAACAATGCCGGCATCGAAGGCACGATCGCACCCTTCACCGATCAGCCGGAGAGCAATTACGACACCATCATGAAGGTCAACGCCAAGGGCACCTTTCTGTGCCTGCAGGCCGAGATCCGGCACATGCTGAAATCGGGCGGCGGCACCATCGTCAACATTTCCTCGGTCGCTGGCCTGATCGGCTTTCCGGGCCTGTCGCCCTATGTCGCCTCCAAGCACGCCGTCATCGGCATGACCAAGAATGCGGCGCTGGAATATGGCAAGGCCGGTATCCGCGTCAACGCCGTCTGTCCGGGCGGCATCGACACCAGGATGCTCGATTCGCTTGCCGACCAGGCCACCGCCGGCGCCCATTCCAGCCGCGAGATGATGGACCCGCTGCATCCGCTCGGCCGCATCGGAACGCCTGAGGAAGTGGCGAACCTGATCGTCTGGCTGTCCTCGCCCGAAGCCTCGTTCATGCTGGGCGCGATCATCCCGGTCGACGGCGGTTTCGTCGCCCAATAGGGCTTGCGGCCGACGCCAATACGGCCAGCGTCCAGGAATCCGCGCGCGCGCCGGTGACCGGCGCCGACATTTACCTCCGGGACAAGACCCCTTCGGTGAGCTTCGCCGACGGAAGGACGCCATTGACGCGAAATTCGACAAGGGCGTCCTCTCTGTCACCCTGACCAAGAAGCCCGGCCAGCAGTCGGGCGAACGCAAGATCAGGATCGGCGGCTGATCCAGGGTTCCGCCACCCTTCCCAGGAGGCTGGCGGGGATGACCGGCCGGAACCAATTGCCCTGTTGTTCCGGCCGGCCAGTCACGTGGCGCGCCAGGCGCTCCCTCCGGGCCGAAGGGACCCCGGAATGCCGGCCTCATCCGGCCGCGCGCCGCTCCCTTGGCAGGAAGACGGTCAGCAACCCGAGGAACGGCAGGAACGAGCAGATGGCATAGACATAGACGATGCCCTTGGCGTCGGCGACCTGTCCCAGGATGGCGGCAGAAATGCCGCCCATGCCGAAGGCAAAGCCGAAGAACACGCCGGCGATCAGCCCCACCCTTCCCGGCACAAGCTCCTGGGCAAACACCACGATGGCCGGAAACGCCGAGGCCAGCACGACACCAATGATGATGGTCAGGATCGCGGTCCAGAACAGATCGGCATAGGGCAGCATCAGCGTGAACGGCAGCACGCCCAGGATCGACACCCAGATCACCGCCCTCGCCCCGATCCGGTCGCCGACCGGTCCGCCGATCAGCGTGCCCGCGGCCATCGCGCCCAGGAAGACAAACAAAAGCAGTTGCGCATCCTGCACGGAGACGCCGAAGCGTTCGATGACGTAGAAGGTGTAGAAGCTGGTGAAGCTCGCCGTGTAGACATTCTTGGTGAACACCAGCAGCGCCAGCACCACGAGCGCGGCGATCACCCGGCCGCGGCTGTGCGCGAGAATCCTTGACGCTGCGGGACGCCCGGCGGCGGCGCGACGGTAGCTGCCGTACCAGCGGCTGACCCAGGTGAGGATGATCATGCCGCAAAGGGCTGCAAGACCGAACCAGGCGACCGAGGCCTGGCCGTTGGGCACGATGATGAAGGCGGCCAGCAGCGGGCCTGCGGCGGTGCCGACATTGCCGCCGACTTGGAACACCGATTGCGCCGTGCCGTGCCGGCCGCCCGAGGCAAGCCGGGCAATGCGCGAGGATTCGGGGTGAAACACCGCCGAGCCGAGCCCGACCAGCGCCGAGGCGGCGAGCAGCAGGGGGTAATTGCCGGCAGACGCCAGCAGCAGCAGGCCCAGAAGCGAGAACCCCATCCCCACCGGCAGCGCGAAGCCGATCGGCCGCTTGTCGGTATAGGCGCCGATGGCCGGCTGCAGCAGCGACGCGGTGACCTGGAAGGCAAATGTCAGCATGCCGATCTGGGCGAAGCTCAGGGCGTAATTCTCCTTGAGGATCGGATAGATCGCCGCCAGCACCGATTGCATCGTGTCGTTGAGCAGGTGACAGATGCTGAGCGCCACGACGATGGAGAACGCCGCCGGCGTGGCGAGCGAGCCCGTCGCTGGCGCCGCCGGCGCTGTGGCAGGCGACGGCGCCGCGCCGGAATTGCCAGGCATCACATCCATCTGTCTCTTCCCTGCACGAAGCCCGGTTCAGTCTGCGGGCCTGTGATACACCCCTTGATGCCGACCCGCTTACGTGCTGTGGTCTATTTCTTACGCATCCGGGCCAATGACATGACCGCTTTCCCACAGCCCGCGAGGGCCGCCGACCGGCAGATTGAAACCGCCGACGACCGCGCCGCGCGTCTCGCCCATGTCGAGGCCGCGACCGGCCCGGCGGTGGCGTTCTCCCATTACTATGACGATGACGAGCATGTCCCCGAGCACAAGCACTCGCGGGCGCAACTGCTGCATCCCTCGGTGGGCGTGGTGACGGTGACCACCGGGGCGGGCCGCTGGATGGTGCCGCCCGGCCATGCGCTATGGATCCCGGCGGGCATCATGCACGCCGTCGACACCTTCGGCCGCGTGGAAATGCATTCGGTCTATGTCCGTCCCGACGCCATCGACGGGCTGCCGCGGCATCTGCATGTCACTGGGATGACAACGCTGATGCGCAGTCTCATCATCGAGGCGATCGGCCTGCGCGACGAGGCCGAAACGCCGCGCGCCCGCTTTCTCCTGGGCGCCCTGCTGCACGAGATCCTGGAACTGCCGGAACGGCCGCTGGGCCTGCCGTTTCCCTCCGAGCGGCGGCTGGCGGAGCTGTGCCGGGAGTTCATGGCGAGGCCCTCGGCGCATCTGGGCATAGACCAATGGGCCGATGCGGCGGGCCTGAGCCGGCGCAGCTTCACCCGGATCTTCCGCCGCGAGACCGGATTGAGCCTGTCGACCTGGCGCCAGCAGGCCTGCCTGTTGGCGGCGCTGCCGCGGCTGTCGGCCGGCGAAGCCGTCACAGCCGTGGCGCTGGATCTCGGCTATGACAGCGTGCCGGCCTTCACCACCATGTTCCGCCGGATGATGGGCACGCCGCCCAAGACCTATCTGCGCAACCAGGCGCCGGGGTAAGACCCAGGCTCAAGCCTCGATCCTGACGCAAGTCACAAGGTCTTCTGCCGTCATGCCCTCGCCTGCGCTCAGCGCCGCCGCGCCGTGCATCGCGACGCCGGCGCAGGCTGCCTCGAACGGCGCCATGCCCTGCGCCAGAAGCCCGCCGACGATCCCCGACAGCACGTCGCCCGATCCCGCAGTGGCAAGCCAGGGCGGCGCATCGGCATTGACCGCCGAGCGGCCGTCGGGGCTCGCGATGACGGTGTCGGCGCCCTTGTAGACGACAACCGCGTTGAGCGCGGCCGCAGCCAGGCGCGCCCGGTCGATCTTGGACATCTCCGCATCTTCCGCCAAGAGTGGAAACAGCCGCCGGAACTCGCCCTCATGCGGCGTTATCACCAGCCGCGTGGGACCCAGGAACAGTCCCGAAAGCTCGGTGCTGTTGCCGGCAAAGGCAGTGAGGCCATCGGCATCGAGCACGACCGGACGGCCGGTCGCCGCCAGCTGCGCGGTGAATCCGCGCGCCTTTTCGAGATCGCCGAAGCCGGGGCCGATGACGAAGCCCGACAGCCGCCGGTCCGCGAGCCAGTCCGCAAGCGCGGTCTCGTCGGCGATGGAGCGCTGCATGATGGCGGTGAGATGGGCGGCCTGCGCCATCACCGCGCCCGGCGGCGAGGCGATGGTCACCAGCCCCGCCCCGGCCCTGAGCCCGGTCATGGCCGCGAGCCGCGCCGCTCCGCCCGAGATCAGCGGGCCGGAAAAGACGCCGAGATGCCCGCGGCTGTACTTGTGCTGCGACACGTCACTTCGGGGCAGATGATCCCGGTAGAGACCCGGATGGTTGCGCCAGATCGGATCGGCGCTCGCGATCAGCCGGGTCGGAATGCCGATGTCGCACAGATGCATGTGTCCGCACAGCGCCCTGCCCGGCATCAGCAGATGGCCGGGCTTGAGGGCTGCGAAGGTGACCGTGTGCGCGGCCGAAAAGCAGGCCCCCGTCGGAACCCCGGTGCGGCCCGACAGGCCGGAGGGAAGATCGACGGCGATCACCGGGACATCCGCCGCCCGCGCCCGGTCGATAACCGCGGCACACTCCGCGCCCACCGGCCGGTCGAGGCCCGCGCCAAACAGCGCGTCGATGATCACGTCGCCGGCGCGGGGGTGCCATTCGGCCAAGGCCAGGACCGGTCCCGGGCAGTCGGCGCGAGCGCGCGCCGCATCGCCGCCGGGCCTGGGCTCGGATCCGTGGCGGACGACATCGACGCCGCTTTCGCTCAACAGGCGTGCGCAAACATGGCCGTCGCCGCCATTGTTGCCCGGTCCGCACAGGATGACGGCGCGCAGCGCCTGCGGATAGTGGCGAAGAAAGACTGCCGCCACATGGGCGCCGGCGGCCTGCATCAGGCCGTAGCCGTCAAGCCCGCTGGAAATGGCGGCGGCGTCGATGGCGCCCATGGCGGCGGGGGCGACAAGAAGGGTCTCGTTGATGGCCATGCGGATTGGTGGCATGGCCCCGCCGCAGCGGTCAAGCGGGCTGTCGCGGTGCGGACCGCGCCGACAGCCGGACGCGGCAATATGATCGTATAATAGGCATAGTGATGAATTTGAGTGCAGCTCTTGGCGCATAAAAATTCATCACCTACACTGCGGGCGTCAAGGCACTGGACAGGCATTTGGCAGAAAAACAGGCGCTGCGTCCAAAGCCCGACGATTGGCAGCCGGATTTCTCCGGATTTCGGTGGCGAAACGAAATTTTTCGCCCCGATGCCATGAATTTTGAACAAAGTGGCACGGTGTGTGCTTTGATACACGCGAGTGGGTTTTTGGCGTTTGCCTCGGCACCTGCTTTCACAGGACAGAGCGGAGAATTGGTTCTCATGAAAAAGATCGAAGCGATCATCAAACCCTTCAAGCTTGATGAAGTGAAGGAAGCCCTTCAAGAAGTTGGTCTGCAGGGCATCACTGTCACCGAGGCCAAGGGATTCGGTCGCCAGAAAGGCCATACCGAACTGTATCGCGGCGCGGAATATGTAGTCGATTTTCTCCCCAAGGTGAAGGTCGAGATAGTGCTGGCGGACGAAACGGCGGAAGCCGCGATCGAAGCGATCCGCAATGCGGCCCAGACCGGGCGCATCGGCGATGGCAAGATCTTCGTCTCCAACATCGAGGAAGTCATCCGCATTCGTACCGGTGAAACAGGCAACGACGCCATCTGACCACTGTGTGCGGCGGACCGCCGCGCGCCCATCGTGTTTACTAACAGGGAATATCGAACATGACGACTGCCACTGAAATTCTCAAGCAAATCAAGGACAACGACGTCAAGTTTGTCGATCTGCGCTTCACCGACCCGAAGGGCAAGATGCAGCATGTGACGATGGATGTCTCCTGCGTCGACGAAGACATGTTCGCCGACGGCGTCATGTTCGACGGCTCCTCGATCGCCGGCTGGAAGGCCATCAACGAGTCCGACATGGTGCTGATGCCCGACACCACGACCGGTCACATGGATCCGTTCTTCGCCCAGTCGACCATGGCCATCTTCTGCGACGTTCTCGATCCGATCACCGGCGAGGCCTACAGCCGCGACCCGCGCACCACCGCCAAGAAGGCCGAGGCCTATCTGCAGGCGTCGGGCCTTGGTGACACGATCTATGTCGGCCCGGAGCCGGAATTCTTCGTCTTCGACGACGTCAAGTACAAGGCCGATCCCTACAACACCGGCTTCAAGCTCGATTCGACCGAACTGCCGTCCAACGACGACACCGACTATGAAACCGGCAACATGGGCCATCGCCCGCGCGTCAAGGGCGGCTACTTCCCGCTGCCTCCGATCGACAGCGCCCAGGACATGCGCTCGGAAATGCTTACGGTTCTGGCCGAGATGGGCCTGACCGTCGAGAAGCATCACCACGAGGTGGCCTCTTCCCAGCACGAGCTGTGCATGGTCTTCGACACGCTGACCCGCATGGCCGACAAGACCCAGATCTACAAGTACGGCGTCCACCAGGTGGCCCACGCCTATGGCAAGACCGCAACCTTCATGCCCAAGCCCGTCTTCGGCGACAACGGTTCAGGCATGCACGTCCACCAGTCGATCTGGAAGGGCGGCAAGCCGACATTT
>NZ_JAUXOD010000028.1 GCF_030682515.1 Hoeflea sp.
AAGGCCGACCCGGGCGAGGGCGCGCCGCTCCTCAACATCTTCGGCGGCAAGATCACCACCTACCGCAAGCTTGCCGAATCGATGCTGGAGCTGATCGAGGCGCGGCTGGGGAAGAAATCAGCGCCCTGGACCCACAGGGCGGCGCTGCCGGGCGGCGATTTTCCGGCCGACGGTTTTGACGCCGAAGTGGCGCGGCTTCAGGCCGACTACCCGTTCCTCGAACCGGCGCAGGCGCGGCGCTATGTCCGCCATTACGGCACCCGGGCGTGGATCCTGCTCGGCAATGCCAAGTCGCGCGCGGATCTCGGTCAGGAGTTCGGCCACGGACTGTTCGCCCGCGAGGTCGACTACCTGATGGCGCATGAATGGGCGGTGGAGGCCGCGGACGTGATCTGGCGGCGCACCAAGCGCGGACTGCGGCTGAGCCGCGACCAGGTGGAGACGCTCGAGGCCTACATGGCGGTGCATCACGCCGCCTAGGAATGCGGACGGCCGCAGGCTTTCCGCGAGAGACGAATCCGGTTCCTATGGGGCCGGTCAGGGAGGACAGCATGAGCGGATATATTCTGGCGATCGATCAGGGCACCACCTCGAGCCGCGCCATCGTGTTCGACGGCGAGATGCGCATCGCCGGCGTCGGCCAGAAGGAATTCACGCAGATCTACCCGCAATCGGGCTGGGTGGAGCACGATCCCGAGGAAATCTGGAAGACCGTGCTGTGGGCCGTGAAACAGGCGCTCAAGAAGGCGGGCGTGGACGCGTCCGAGATCACCGCGATCGGCATCACCAACCAGCGCGAGACGGTGGTGGTCTGGGAGCGTGACAGCGGCAAGGCGATCCACAACGCCATCGTCTGGCAGGACCGCCGCACCGCCTCCTATTGCGAGAAGCTCAAGCGCCAGGATCTCGAAAAGACCTTCACGACCAAGACCGGGCTGCTGCTCGATCCCTATTTTTCCGGCACGAAGCTGTCGTGGATGCTCGCCAATGTGAAGGGCGCGCGGGCGCGGGCGGCTCGCGGCGAACTCTGCTTCGGCACCATCGACAGTTTCCTGATCTGGCGGCTGACCGGTGGAAAATCCTTCGTCACCGACGCCACCAACGCTTCGCGCACGCTGATGTTCAACATCGCGACGCAGGAATGGGACGAGGAGCTCTTGAAGATCCTCAGGATCCCCGCCGGCATGCTGCCGGAAGTGAAAGACTGCGCGGCGGATTTCGGCGTGACCGAGAAATCGCTGTTCGGCGCCGAGATCCCGATCCTGGGCGTGGCCGGCGATCAGCAAGCGGCGACCATCGGCCAGGCCTGCTTCGAACCCGGCATGCTGAAATCCACCTATGGCACGGGCTGCTTTGCGCTCTTGAACACCGGCACGGACATGGTGCGCTCGAAGAACCGGCTGCTCACCACCATCGCCTACCGGCTCGACGGCAAGACCACCTACGCGCTGGAAGGCTCGATCTTCATCGCGGGTGCTGCCGTGCAGTGGCTGCGCGACGGCATCAAGGTGATCAAGAAGGCCGAGCACAGCGGCGATCTGGCGGCCCAGGCGGATCCCTCGCAGGATGTCTATCTGGTGCCCGCCTTCACCGGGCTTGGCGCGCCGCACTGGGACGCGGAGGCCCGCGGGGCGATCTACGGCATGACCCGCAACACCGGCCCGGCCGAGTTCGCCCGCGCGGCGCTCGAGGCGGTCTGCTTCCAGACCCGCGACCTGCTCGACGCCATGCACAAGGACTGGAAGAGCGCGGGCGCCGACACGGTGCTGCGCGTCGATGGCGGCATGGTGGCGTCGGACTGGACCATGCAGCGGCTGTCGGACATTCTCGACGCGCCAGTCGACCGGCCGACGATCCTCGAGACCACGGCGCTGGGCGCTGCCTGGCTCGCCGGTCAACGCGCCGGCGTCTGGCCCAAGCAGAAGGCCTTCGCCAAGGCCTGGTCGCGCGACACCCAGTTCAAGCCGAAGATGGACGCCAAGACCCGTTCAGCCAAGCTCAAGGGCTGGCGCGACGCGGTGCGGCGGACGCTGAGCGCCCACTGATCGCCAAACAGGCTGCTGCCGGAAGAGGCTTTCCGGAGCGGCGGCTCAACCGCCGCCCCGTGGTCTTGCCGCTCACATCAGGTGGCGGGTGAACCAGTCGCATTGCGCGGGCGCGGAGATTGCGAAGGCGTCGCCGACATAGGCGTCGAAGTGCCCGCAGTTGAGAATCAGCAGCTTCTTGGGCTCCAGCGCCTCCTCATAAGCTTTGAGCGTGAGGTCCGCCGGCGTAAGATGGTCCTTGTCGCCGATCACGATCATCAGCGGCGTGGGCGCGATGCGGGCGATGGATTCGCCCGGCTCGTACTCAGTGAACATCTCCATGGAACGCAGCGTGATTTCGTTCTGCCACCTGCCGAGGTTCTCGGGCGGCAGGGTGGTGAAGAAGGTCAGGCTGTCCTCGGTCGGCAAGGCGCAGGGACCGCGCTCCTGAGAGATGACCGGCAGCCTGATGGGCGCTTCGCCCGCAAGCCGTGCGGCGCGGTCGGCGGCAAAGCCGGCGCGCAGGCCGGCCCAATGGTCGCTGCGCACCAGCCGCTGGGCATTGGCGAGGCCCGCCACCAGCGGCACCTGCGAGACAACGCACTTGACCCGGCGGTCCATAGCCGCGACCACCAGCACGTGGCCGCCGCTGTAGCTCGATCCCCAGATGCCGATGCGCTCGGCATCGACGTCGTCGCGGCCCTGGACATAGGTGATGGCGTCGCGGAAATCGCGGATCTGCTGGATCGGGTCGATCTCGCCCCTGGGCGTGCCGGCGCTGTCACCGAGATTGCGGTTGTCGTAGACGAGGACGTTCATGCCCGCCTGCCGGAACGTGCGGGCAAAGCCTTCGAGATGCATTTCCTTGGTTGCCGAAAACCCGTGGCACATGACGATGGCCGGGGCGGGTGCGCCATCGCTCGAGGCGGCGAAGAACCAGCCGGCCAGTTCTGTGCCGTCTTCTGTGTGGAATGTGATGTCGTGTTTCATGCGGTATCCTCCCGTGCATGTAAGACGTCCCGAAGCTAGCCGCGGCAGGCGGCTTGCGCTTGACCGCGAGCGCGCCATTCGACACCATTGAGCGCAAGCGATCCCGGCCGGCGGAGGCATGGCGGCCGTGTCGGACGATTGGCGTTTCGGGAGGAACGAGGATGGAGTGGGCGAGCGCAGCGCTGCCGTCACGGGAGCGGTTCGAGGCATGGCGCCATGCCCTCGACGCGACCCATCTGCCATGGACCCTGGGGCGGGCCACCCCGGACGGGTTCTCGGCCAGCCTTCGGGCGCTCGAGATGGACGGCATGAGGATCGTCGATTGCGTTTGCGATCCCTGCGAGGGCCATCGCGACAGGTCCGACATCCGCCGCGGGGACGATGGCTGGTACGGCGTGCTGATGGTGCGCAAGGGCCGGGAACGGGTCGAGCAGGGCGACCAGGCCTTCGAGCTTGCGGCGGGATCGACGCTGATCTGGGATGCCAGCCGGCCGATTTCCTTTGCCGTGCTCGAACCCTTGGAAAAATGCACCCTGCTGGTCTCGCGCGCGTTTCTCAAGCGCGAAACCGGACTGCCGGGCCTGCCGGTCGGACTGGTCGACAGCGCGCGGGGCTTTGGCGCGCTCCTGCACAGACGCGCCAGCGGCCTGGGACAAGGTGATCGGGGATTTCGACAAGCGGGATCAGGTGCGGCTCAGCCAGGGCCTGCTGCTCGACCTGACCCATGCCGTCGAAGGCACGCTCCGCCCGTCGGCGATCCCGCCCCGCACCCTGCTGCTGCACCGGATCAACCGAATCATCGATCTGAATTTCGCCGAACCCGAACTTGATCCCGGAGCGGTCGCGGCCGCAGCGGGGATATCGGTCCGCCACCTGCATGGCGTGCTCGAAGAGGCCGGGGAGACCGCCGGCGCGCGGATCCTGCGCAGGCGGCTCGAGGCGCTGCGTCACGCCCTGTCGGATCCGGCCTTTGACGGCGCCAGCATCACCCAGATCGGGTTTGCCAGCGGGTTCTCGAACGCGTCGCACATCAGCCGCGCCTTCCGGGAGCGCTATGGCGTCACGCCGTCGCAGTATCGCAAGCGGCCGCACTGACCGACAGGCAGACCGGTCGCGGCCTGTCTCCTATCCCCCTGCGATCAGTCGCGCCGGGTCTCAGGACAGCTCGACGGACCTACTCGACAAAGCTCACGGTCACGCCGGGTGTCACCAGGCCCGCCAGTTCCTCGGCGTCCCAGTTGGTCAGGCGCACGCAGCCATTGCTCTCGGTCTTGCCGATCTTGGACGGCTCAGGCGTGCCGTGAATTCCATAGGTGGGCTTGGAGAGCGCGATCCAGATCGTGCCGACCGGGCCGTTCGGGCCGGGCGGAACCTGCAGGATCTTGTCATTGTCACCCTGCTTGAAATTGATCTTGGGATTGTAGGTGTAGCCCGGGTTGCGCGCCACCCGCTCGATGGTGACCTCGCCCGAGGGAGATGGCGTGCTGGTGGAGCCGATCGTGGCCGGGTAGGCCACCAGAAGCTTGCCGTTCGCGTCATAGCCGCGGACCTGCTTGCGGCCCTTGTCGGCAATGATGCGGGTGACCTTGCCGGTGATCTTCTGGGCCGGGTTGGCGATCTTGATCTGGACGCCGGGGCGGGTGAAGTCGACATCGGGATTGAGCGACTGGAGATAGGCCTCGTCCATGTGGAAGCGTTCGGCCAGCATCTCGAGCGTCGAAGTGTAAGCGAGGCGTTCCAGCCGCGCCTTCTCGGCGTAATCGACGGGAACCGAGGCGATGAAGGGACCGGCGGCGTCTTCGGCGGTGATGGTGTAGGTTGTGAACGCCAGTCCGCCGCTCGATGCCAGGCGGCTCATGATCAGGTCGGTGTCGGCGGGATTGATCCGCTCGCCGGTCTTTTCGAAGTAGGCGTCGAGCGCCTTGTTGACGTTGGAGCCCATGCGGCCGTCGATGACGCCCGGCGAGATGCCGTTGCGGTCAAGATAGACCTGCAGGGCCGCCACTTGCGCCTTGGTCAGCTTTGGCCCCGTTGCCGGCTGCTCTGCGCGCGGAATTGCAGGCTCAACGAATCGCGGCGCCTGGATGACGTTGGGCGCATCGGCAGGGTCGGGCACGGTGCCGGTCGTCGGATTGAGATCGCGGCGCTCGATGCGTGGAGCAGGAGGGGCTGCGGCAATACCGCCGCGACGGTAGTCGTTGCGGTAAAAGTCGTCTTCAGGCGGCGGCGGCGCTACCGGGAAAGCCGACTCGATCTGGTTGCCATAGCCGGGCCGCGGATTGCCATGCTGCTGCCGGTATTGCCAGGCCGGGACCTCGAAGCCGATCACCTCGTTCCACCGGTTGATCACGAGGCGGCGGCCCTGTGTGTCGAACACGACGCGCACCGAGCCTGCTTCCGGAACATTCCGCATCAGCTGGCCGTCGACTGTCACCAGCACCATGCCGTTGGGATCGGCGAGAGCCTGGGGCGCAGACAGGACGGTCAGGGCGAGAAGGGCTGCGGCGAAATGGAAGCGGGCGGTCTTGATCATGCGGTCAACCTGAGGCTCGTGGAACAGTACAGTGGACATAATGCCCGATTAAGCTGAACGGAGGCTGAACAAACTTCGAAAACCTGGCTCTAGTAAGGCAGGCCGACATAGTTTTCCGCAAGCGCGGTCTGGGCCGCCTCGGAGCCGAGCGTGTAGGCGAGTTCGGATTCCATGATCCGCGCCTCGAACGGCGACTGGTCGGGAAACCGGTGCAGCATGGTGGTCATCCACCAGGAAAACCGCACCGCCTTCCAAACCCGGTCGAGCGCGCGGCTCGAATAGGTGTCCAGCAGATGATTGTCGCGCTCGAGGAAATGGCCGCGCAGCCCCTCGAACAGGTAGTGCACGTCGGAGGCGGCGAGGTTGAGCCCCTTGGCGCCGGTCGGCGGGACGATGTGGGCGGCGTCGCCCACAAGGAACAGATTGCCGAAGCGCATCGGCTCGGCGACGAAGGATCTCAAGGGCGCGATGGACTTTTCGAACGAGGGTCCGGTGACCATGCTTTCGGCGATCCCGGGCGGCAGGCGGCGGCGCAGTTCGGTCCAGAACCGGTCGTCGGACCAGGCGTCGATGCTGTCGCCGGCATTGCACTGGATGTAGTAGCGGCTGCGACTGCGCGAGCGCATCGAACAGAGCGCAAAGCCGCGCGAATGGCTGGCATAGATCAGCTCGTGGCTGACCGGGGGGACATCGCTGAGGATGCCGAGCCAGCCGAAAGGGTAGACCTTCTCGAAGGTGCGGATCGCATCCTCGGGCACCGAGCGGCGGCTCGCGCCATGGAAACCGTCGCAACCGGCAATGAAGCGGCAGTCGATCCGCACCTCTTCGCCGCCGATGCGGCAGGTGACATAGGGCTTGACGCTGTCGAACTCATGCAGCGCGACGCCATCGGCCTCGTAATGGGTGACGCCGCCGGTTTCCGCGCGGCGGTCGACCAGGTCCCGCGTCACTTCGGTCTGGCCATAGACGGTGACCCACTTGCCGCCGGTCAGACCGGTCAAATCGATGCGGTGGATGTCGTCGTCGCGGGTGATGGCGAAGCCTTCATGCACCAGGCCCTGGGCATGCATCCGCCCGCCGATCCCGGCGGTCACCAGCATGCGCATGGTGCCCTGTTCGAGAACCCCGGCGCGCACCCGCGAGAGCACGTGATCGAGGCTCGCGCGTTCGAGGATCAGCGTCTCGACGCCGATGTCGTGCAGCAACTGGCCGAGCAGCAGGCCCGAGGGGCCGGCGCCGATGATGCAGACCTGCGTGGTCAGGACCTTCATTGCTGATCTCCCGTGAACTGACCGATGCGATCAATGGAGCCCACCAGCCCCGCAGCCGTCGACAGTGCAGCAGAAGTGGCCTCGCACATCTGCGGCAGGGTCGCCCACTCGAGCATCCACGCCGCGCCAGAGCGCTCCATCTCGTGGATCTGGGCCTGGTGCATGCCGGAGACAAGCGTGGCGTTGAGCCGCGCCAGCGCCACCAGGCGTTCGGCTGCGACCGGGTTCTGCTTGTGGGGCATGGCGGACGAGGCTCCGCCGCCCGAAAACGCGATGTCCTGTTCGCCGCGCAGCGCCATCAGGCCCAAATCCTGGCCGATCTTGCCGAGCGCGCCGGTGAGTTCGGACAGGAAGCCGGCCCAGGCGATCATGGGGCCGCGCGCCGCGTGCCAGCTGTGCCCGGGCCAGCGCAGGTCCAGGTCGCGGGCGAGCGTTTCGGCGACAAGCGCGGCCTGATCGCCCAGCGCCCGCAAATCGCCCACCGGGCCTCCGAACTGGAGGATCCGGGTCTGTTCCTTGAGTCTGGTCAGGCGGGCGCGGAGCTCCTCGAGCGGCGTCTGCCAGGCGGCGATCCTGTCGGAAGCGGCGAAGGGCAACGCCTCCTGCATGCGTGTGACGGCCTGCAGCCGGTTGCCGCCATCACGGGCGGCGAGGGCCGCAAGCCGCGCAATCAGGTCGTCGAGCCGCTTGGACAGGATCAGGCCGGCTTTCCCCAAGGCCTCGATCATGGCGGTGTCCACGAGGTCCTGGCTGGTGGCGCCGTGGTGGATCAGTTCGCTGCCTGGACCGACCACGCTGGCGCGCAGTTGTCGGAGATAATCGGGCGCGGGCACGCCATCCCGCAGCGTGGCGTCGGCGATGGCTGCGGGATCGGGGTTGAACGCGGCGATCTGGTCGATCAGGCGTACCGCGTCGGTTGCCTCGACCAGTTTCGCCTGGGCCAGCCCCTTGATCAGCGCCTGTTCGAAGCGGGCGAAGCTGGCGAACAGGGCCGAGGCGGTGAACAGGTCGGCGATCTCGCGATCGCCGAACAGTTCCTCCATCCAGCCCTGTGCGCCGGCCGCCATGTCAGACCCGTTCCAGAGCGATGGCGATGCCTTGGCCCACGCCGATGCACATGGTGGCGAGCGCCAGCCGCTCGTTGCGGATGGCAAGCTCCAAGGCCGCCGTGCCGGTGATGCGGGCGCCGGACATGCCGAGCGGATGGCCGAGTGCGATGGCGCCGCCATTGGGGTTGATGTGCTCGGCATCCTCCTGAAGGCCCAGTTCCCTGAGCACGGCGATGCCCTGGCTGGCGAAGGCTTCGTTCAATTCGATCACGCCGAAATCCGATGGCTTGAGGCCCAGCCGGGCGCAGAGTTTCAGCGTTGCCGGTGCAGGACCGATGCCCATGATCCTGGGCTCGACGCCGGCGGTGGCGCCGCCGAGAATGCGGGCGATGGGGGTGAGTCCGTGCTTCCTCGCTGCCGATTCGCTGGCGACGATCAGCGCCGCCGCGCCGTCATTGACGCCCGACGCATTGCCGGCCGTGACGCTGCCGCCTGCGCGGAACGGGGTTCCGAGCTTGGCCAGTTGTTCGATCGTGGTGTCGGGACGGGGATGCTCGTCGGTATCGACGACGATCGGGTCGCCCTTGCGGCGCGGGATCTCCACCGGGGTGATCTCCTTGTCAAACCGGCCGGAGGCCTGGGCGGCGCCGGCGCGGGTCTGGCTGCGGAGCGCAAACGCGTCCTGGGCGGCGCGGCTGACGCCAAACTGTTCGGCCACGTTCTCGCCGGTTTCGGGCATCGAATCGATGCCATACTGGGCCTTCATCAGCGGATTGACGAAGCGCCAGCCGATGGTGGTGTCGTGGATCTCGGCATTGCGCGAGAACGCCGTGTCGGCCTTGGGCATGACGAAGGGTGCGCGCGACATGCTTTCCACGCCGCCGGCTATGACGATGCCGGCCTCGCCTGAGCGGATCATCCGGGCGGCGGCCAGCACCGCGTCCATGCCCGAGCCACAGAGGCGGTTCAACGTGGTGCCGGGCACCCAGACCGGAAGGCCCGCGAGCAGCGATGACATGCGGGCGACGTTGCGGTTGTCCTCGCCGGCCTGGTTGGCGCAGCCGTAATAGACTTCGTCGATCTCAGCCCAGTCGACCTGGGCGTTGCGGGCCATCAATGCGCGGAGCGGGATGGCGCCGAGGTCGTCGGCGCGGACGCCCGAGAGCGCGCCGCCGAAACGGCCGATCGGGGTGCGGATGTAATCGCAGATGAATGCTTCGGCCATCAGGCAGCGTCTCCGGTGTTTGTGCCCGAATGGGCGGCTTTGGTGCGGGCGTTGAGATCGCGCAGCGTTGTCAGTTCAAGCTCGGTCGGGGTCGGGGTCTCGCCCACCTCGTCGGCGAAGCGGACGGTCCAGCCGCATTCGGCCTGCACCATCTCGCGGGTGACGCCGGGGTGCAACAGGACCACCGTGAATTCATGTGTTACAGGATCGGTGCGCCAGACCGCAAGGTCGGTCACCATCAGGGTCGGTCCCTTGGTGGCAATCCCGAGTCTTGCGCGGTGGTCGCCGCCCTCGCCATGGCCGAAGCTGGTGAAGAAGTCGATCTTGTCGACCATGGCGCGTCTGGACTGCTTCAATGTGATGAAGATCTCGCCGCAGGACGAGGCGATCTCGGGCGCGCCGCCGCCACCGGGCAGGCGGGTCTTCGGGTGGTCGTAGTCGCCGATGACGGTGGTGTTGATGTTGCCGAAGCGATCGATCTGGGCGGCGCCCAGGAAGCCCACGGTGACGCGACCGCCCTGCAGCCAGTAGCGGAACATCTCGGGCACCGAGACGGTGGTGACGGCGGTGTCGCAGAGTTCGCCATCGCCGATCGACAGCGGCAGCACGGAAGGCGCGGTGCCGATGGTGCCGCTTTCATAGATCAAGGTCACATCCGGCGCATGCGTCAGGCGGGCGATGTTGCAGGCGGACGAAGGCGCGCCGATGCCGACGAAGCAGACATCGGTGTTCTTGAGCGCGCGGGCGGCGGCAATGGTCATCATTTCCGTGGGGGTGAAGTCGCTCATGCCGCGCTCCTCAAATGGCTGATCCGGCCCGCGAAATCCTCGGGCCTGGCGTCAAGGACATTGTCCTTCATCCAGGCGAGGAACGTGTCGCGGTCGGCCGCGATCCTGTCCCAGGCGATGTAGCTCGCATTGTCGCGCGGGTAGTAGCCGTGGGCGTAGGAGGGATGCGCGCCGCCCGGGACCAGGCAGATGGCGCTGACGGTCCAGCCGGGAAGGACGCAGGCATTGGGGTGGGCGGAAAGGTCGTCGACGATCTCCTCGACGGTCACCACCGCGCGCTTCGCCGCCAGCACCGCTTCCTTCTGCACGCCGACGATGCCCTCGATCAGCACATTGCCCTTGCGGTCGGCCTTCTGGGCGTGGATGAAGGTGACGTCCGGGCGGATCGCCGGAACCGCCGCCAGCACCTCGCCGGTGAAGGGGCAGGTCACGGACTTGATGTTGGGATTGACCCTGGCCAATTCCGCGCCCTTGTAGCCGCGCAGCACGGCAAACGGCAGGCCGGCCGCGCCCGCCTCGTAGGCGTTGGCCATGGCGGCGTGGGAATGTTCCTCGATCTCGACCCTGTGCGGCCAGCCGTTCTCGACCGAATCGCGCAGGCGCCGCAGCAGGCCGACGCCGGGATTGCCGGCATAGGAGAAAATCAGCTTCCTGACCGCGCCCATGCCGATCATCTGGTCGTAAACGAGATCGGGCGTCATCCGCACAAGCGTCAGGTCCTTGATGCGCTGGCGCAGCGCCTCGTGGGCGGCCGCATGGGGGATCAGGTGGGTGAAGCCCTCGAAGGCGGCGGTGTCGCCGGAGTTGAGATTCTGCGCCACCGCTTCCGGCAGCGTCATGAAGTGAGCCATTGTCTGTCCTCAGATGTCGAAGAATATGGTTTCCTGCGCACCCTGCAGGTAGATGTCGTGGCTGTAGCGGCCGCCCCCGCCCTTGGCGATCAAGGTCGCCACCCGGTCGCGATGCTCGATGCGGGCGAGCACCGGATCGGCGGTATTGGCCTCGGCCTCGTCCTCGAAATAGATCCGCGTGTTGAGCCCCAGATTGATGCCGCGTGCGACGATCCAGAGATTGAGGTGCGGCGCCTGCAGCCGGCTGTCGGGGAAGGGCACGCGGCCGGGCTTGACGGTGTCGAAGCGGAACAGGCCGGTCTCAGCATCGGCGGGGGCGCGGCCCCAGCCGGAGAACTCGGGCGTGGCCTTGGCGTGGTAGATCCCGTCCGCATCGGCCTGCCAGATTTCCACGAGCGCGTCCTTGACGAGATTTCCGCCGCCATCGAAGACCCGGCCTTCGAGCGTGATGCGCTCGCCCTTGGTCTTGTCGCTCACCATGGCTGTGCCAAGGTCGGTCTCATAGACGCCCTCGATGCCGCAGAAATTGGGCGTAAGCCCGATATGGACGTAAGGGCCCGCGGTCTGGGACGGGGATTCCTTCAGGGGGTAGAGAACTCCGGTCATCTCAGTTTCCCTCCATCCGGTTCTCGAACAGCGTCGAGCGGCTGCCGCGCAGGACGATGTCGAAGCGGTAGGCGAGCGCATCCATCGGCGCGCTGGCGTTCATGTCGAGACGGGCGGTCAACTGGTCGATGGCCCTCGGGTCGTTGATGGTGCGCACGATCGGGCAGCGGGGGATCAGCGGGTCGCCCTCGAAATACATCTGGGTGATCAACCGCTGGGCGAAGCCGTGGCCGAAGACCGAGAAATGGATATGGGCCGGACGCCAGTCGTTCGGGCCGTTCGGCCAGGGGTAGGGGCCGGGACGGATGGTGCGGAAGGCGTAGGCGCCGTCCTCGCCGGAGATGGTGCGGCCGCAGCCGCCGAAATTGGGGTCGAGCGGCGCGAGATAGCCGTCCTTCTTGTGGCGGTAGCGTCCTCCCGCATTGGCCTGCCAGAATTCGACCAGCACGCCTGAAACCGGCTGGCCGCGCTCGTCGAGCACCCGGCCCTCGACGATGATGCGCTCGCCGATGGCGCTCATGCCGGCCTGAGCGAAGTTCAGCACCAGGTCGTTGTCGAGCGGGCCGAGGAGGTCGTGACCGAAAGCCGGGCCGGTGGTTTCCGACAGCGAGTTGCCGAAGGCCACCAGCGGCCGCGAGGGCGAGCGCAGCACCGAGGTCTTGTAGTCGGGCGTCAATGCCTTGGGATGCCAGGAGCGGTCGCGCGGGAAGAAATTGGCTATGGGCGCGCGGTTGGAGGTCATGACGCGGCTCCTTCCTGCGCGGCCTTCATCTCCGAAAGCGTCTGCCTGGCGATGCGGATGGCGGTGTTGGCGGCGGGCACCCCGGCATAGACCGCCACATGCAGCAGCGCCTCGCGGATGTCGGCCTCGCTCGCGCCGGTGCGGGCGGTGGCGCGGATGTGCATGGCGAGTTCTTCCTCGTGGCCGAGCGCGGCCAGCAGCGCGATGGTCACCATCGAGCGCTCGCGGTGGCTCCAGTCGGGCCGCGCCCAGACCCGTTCCCAGGCGCTCGCCGTGATCAGATCCTGGAACGGCGCGTCGAACTCGGTGGTCCGGGCGATTGCCGCATCGACATGGGCGTCGCCCAGGACTGAGCGGCGCGTGCGCTCGCCATCGGATGTCGTGCCGGCCATCAGATCCTCCCGAAGAACTCTTCCCTGAAGTCACTTTACATAGTGGAATGGAAATGAATAATGATTTTTTGACGCTCGAACCATCCCGGTCTCGCTATGGATATATCCCGACGTATAAAGATCCGGCATCTCGAGGCCTTTGTCGAAGTGGCGCGGCAGAAAAGCGTCGGCCGGGCAGCGATCACCCTGTCACTGACCCAGCCGGCGGTGACACGGACAATCCGCGAACTCGAGCAGATCGTCGGCGCGGCGCTGATCGAGCGGGACGGCCGCGGCATCCGGCTGTCGCACCAGGGCGAGGTGTTCCTGTCGCACGCCGGATCGGGCCTGGCCGCCGTGCGCGACGGGATCGCGGCGCTCACCAATGTGGCGACGACTGCCGGGCCGCCGGTGCGCATCGGCGCGCTTCCGACGGTTTCGGCCACCATCATGCCGGGTGCGGTCGCCGAATTCCTCGCCTCGGGGCTCAAGAGCCCGCTCCGGGTGACGACGGGCGAGAACCGCGTGCTGCTCGACCAGTTGCGCAAGGGCGATCTCGACTTGGTGATGGGGCGGATGCCCGCGCCCGAAAACATGGCGAGCCTCAGGTTCGAGCCGCTCTACCGGGACCGGGTGGTCTTCGTCGTCGCCAAGGCCCATCCGCTCGCGGGCCAGCGCCAGGTGAAGGCCGACATCCTGGCCCGCCATCCGGTGCTGACCCCGCCTGAAGGCTCGATCATTCATCCCTTCGTCGAGCGGCTGATGCTGGAGCAGGGCATGGCGCGGCCGGCCAAACCCATCGAGACGGTGTCGGACAGTTTCGGGCGGGCGTTCCTGCGCGCGAGCGACGCGATCTGGATCATCTCGCGCGGCGTTGTCGCGGCCGAGATCGCCTCGGGCGAATTCGTCGAACTGCCGATCGACACCAGCTCGACCATGGGCGCGGTCGGCCTGATCACGCGCGACGCCGACCGGCCGCATGACGCGGCGGTGTTCTTTGCCGACATCCTGAGAAGGCGGACCGCAAAAAACTGAATATAACCAGATTAATGTCCACATTGGCGCCGCGGCCACTGGTGCAGGCCGCACAATGTGCCTACATCGCCGCAGGAAAAAGCAGGGGAAACGGGCAAAACCATGCAGGACGTTCTGGCGCTCGCGACGGCGAACCTTCTTTCACCGGCCGTGCTGTTCTTCGCCCTGGGGTTCCTGGGCACGATGGCCGGATCGCAGCTGACGCTGCCCGAAGCGGTGGCCAAGACGTTGTCGATCTATCTGATGCTGGCGATCGGCTTCAAGGGCGGCGTCGCGGTGGCCGAGCACGGGCTCGGGATCGACATTGCGCTTGCGCTGATCGCGGGCGCGGTGCTGTCCGCCTCTATCCCGCTGGTGGCCTTCGGGCTTCTGACCGTCATGGCCCGGCTCGATCGCGTCGACCGGGCTGCGGTCGCTGCCCATTACGGGTCGATCTCGATCGTCACCTTCGTCGCCGGCAGCGAGGCGCTGCGTCTCGCCGGCTTGAGTTTCGAGGGCTATCTGGTGGCCGTGGCGGCGGTGATGGAGACACCGGCGATCCTGGTGGCGCTGTACCTTGCCCATTCCGGCGGCAGCCCGTCAGGCGCGTCCGGCAAGGCCGGATCCGGCGGCGACAGCCTGATGTCTGAGGTCATGCTCAATTCCTCGGTCGTCGTCCTGACGGGCTCCTTCGTGATCGGCTATCTCTCGGGCCCCAAGGGGCTTGCCGATATCGGGCCGTTCATCGTCGATCCGTTCAAGGGCGTGCTGTGCCTGTTCCTGCTCGACATGGGCGCGGTGGCGGGCCGGGGCATAAGGGCGGGCTGGAAGCACATGAGCCCGGGACTGGTGGCGTTCGGCCTGATCATGCCCTATGTCGGCGCCGCCCTGGCGCTGGGCGCGGGCCTCGCCATCGGGCTGTCGACCGGCGGCGTGGCGCTCATGATGGTGCTCGGCGCCTCGGCCTCCTACATCGCCGTTCCGGCGGCGCTCCGGCTTGCGCTGCCGCAGGCCCGGCCGTCGATCTACCTGACCCTGTCGCTCGGCATCACATTCCCCATGAACCTGACCATCGGCATCCCGGCCTATATTGCGCTGGCACAGATGGCGGCCTAGACTCGGAACATGTCCATGCAGACCTTTGCCAAGAAACAGATCCAGATCATTTGCGAGCGGCCGATCCTCAAGCGCATCCAGCGGCATCTTGCCAGCAACGGCGTCAAGGGTTTCACCGTTCTGCCGGCGCTGTCGGGCCTGGGCTCGGAAGGCGAGTGGGACCGCGAGGGCATGGTCGGCGATGTCGGCCAGATGGTGATGGTGCTGGTGGTGCTGGACGCGGCCGATCTCGACCGGGTGCTCGCCGACATCTTCGACGTGGTCAGTCCGCAGATGGGCGTGATCACCATTTCCGATGTGTCGGTGGTCCGGCCGGACCGGTTCTGACGCCGGACGAACCGCTTGCTGTTTTCGCTTCTTTCGCTTTAGACTGAAAGCGAACCATCCAAGGGTAGGCTTCTCCCGTCCATGTACCTTGCACCCCGCCATTCCGAGATCATCGAACTCGCCCGGACCGAGGGCCGTGTGCTGGTCGACGATCTGGCGGCCCGGTTCGCGGTCACGCCGCAGACCATCCGCAAGGATCTCAACGATCTGTGCGACCGGCAGTTGCTGATGCGCATTCACGGCGGGGCCATCGTTCCCTCCGGCACGCAGAACATGGAATACGCCCAGCGCGGCAAGATCGCGGCGGAGGAGAAGAGCGCCATCGGGGAGGCGGCCGCTGCGCTGATCCCCGACAATGCGTCGCTGTTCATCAATATCGGCACCACCACTGAGGCTGTGAGCCAGGCCCTGCTCAGGCACGGGCGGCTGATGATCATCACCAACAACATCAATGTCGCCAACCGGATGCGGCCCTTCGGCCAGTTCGAGGTGGTGATCGCGGGCGGCGTGGTGCGCGCGTCTGACGGCGGCATCGTCGGCGAGGCGGCGGTGGACTTCATCCGCCAGTTCAAGGTCGATTATGCTGTCATCGGCGCCTCGGCGATCGATCCCGACGGCGCGCTGCTCGACTACGATTTCCGCGAGGTCAAGGTGTCCCAGGCGATCATCGCCAATGCCCGCCATGTCATCCTGGTGGCTGATTCGACCAAGTTCGAGCGCACCGCGCCGGTCCGCATCGGCCACCTCGACCAGGTCGACACCTTTGTCACCGACCAATGTCCCGACGACCGGATCCGCAAGATCTGCCGCGACTGCGATGTCGAGCTGGTCGAGACGATGCGGACGGGGTGAGATGGGCTAACGCAGGGTGCGCGCCTTCTCGACGGCGGCGTCCAGTCCCTCGGCAATCGCTGCGGAGACCCCCGCGTTCTTCATCGAAGTGAGGCCCGCCGCGGTGGTGCCGGCGTAATCGATCATCTGCTGCACATGATCGGCGGGCGAGGCCTGGCCGTGGGCCAGCATGGCTCCGGCGGCGAAGAACAATTGCCTTATGGCCCGGTCGGCGATCGCGGGCGCAATGCCGGCGCTGACGGCGTAATCGATCATGCACTCAGCATAGAAGGCGACGAAGCCCGGCACCGGACCGGTCATTGCGGTGAAATGATCCAAGTGGCTTTCGTTGCCGATCTCGTCGGTGATGCCGCAGGCCGACAGGATGCTCGTGACATGGTCGCGGTTCGTGGCGTCCACGCCGGGGGATGCGACCCACGGGCTGTAGGCAAGTCCCAATTCTGCCGCGGGGCTGCTCATGGCGCGCACAACGCGGTCCGAGCCGGTCAGGGCCTGGAGCTCCCCCAGTGTGACGCCGGCCATCACCGACATCACCAGCTTTCCGGGGATCCGGATGCCGATGTCCGACGCGAGCGCCGGCGGGACCGAGAGGATGAGGGTGTCGCAGGCGTCGCACAGAAGGGCGTTGTCCGTCGTCACATGGACCCCGGGGAACTGCTCGAAACCGGCCCTGCTGCCGCTTCGGTTGGCGATCCAGAGATCGGAAGGCGGCAGCGCCATCCGGTCCAGGAGCGCATGCGCAATGGCCCGGCCGAGCATGCCCGAGCCGCCGATGATGCCAATTTTGTGCGCGTCGCTCATCTAAGGTCCTCTCAAGCGGCCCTCGCCCGGGCGGCGGGATTGCGATCCTATCAAATCGCCCGGGATAGGAAACCTGCACATATCGGGGTCGGGAGCTTTCCCGGGAAGGGCGGGGAGCAGGCCCGCGAGTTCTTTCCTCGCTTGCAAAACGGAGTCCAGAAAATGCCTTGTTTCAAGGGTTTAATCGGTGGGTCGGGCGCAAAAACCAGAGCTATTTCAGGGTATATAAAAACTGTCCTATCTGTTGCCGCGAAGTCACCCTGCGCGGCCTACGAACGCTGGCACGGAAAAAATCTCACAGCATGTGCTTTGTAGACCTTAGTCGTGCGACTATATACCGCCCGATGCGAGACTCCTGACCGCAGGCGAGCGGTCCATGGCATGCGCGGTTCCAGGCGCTGGATAATTGGTTTGTCGGGTCTCTGCGCAGAAAATATTGAGAGCAGGTTTTTCATGGCTAGGCCAAGGTTTCACACCGTCGCAGCGTTTGTCGTGCTGGCTGTTTCGGCCGCCTGGGTGCTGACGGGCGAGTTCTCGTCGATCGGCAGCGCCGCGCCGGATCAGGCGGAGGGCGCCGCCGTTACAGAGCAGGCTGCCAGGGAACCGAAGAAGACATTGCGCACGGTCGCGGTGACAGAGCCCGATTTCATCGAGCACAACCGCATCATCCGCATATCCGGCGTGACGGCGCCGGACAAACGCACGACGCTCGCCACCCGCAGCGCGGGGATTCTCGGCGAACTCCGGGTCAAGAAGGGCGACAGGGTCCAGGTGGGCGATGTGGTTCTGGTGCTGGATGGCGCGGAAAAGCAATCCATGGTGGAGACCGCCCGAGCGCTGCTGGATCAACGCCAGAAGGAAGCCGACAATGTTGACCGTCTGGTCAAGGAGGGCATCACCCCCACCACCCAGATCGACAGCGCCCGCTCGGCGCTGGCCTCGGCCCGCTCGCAGCTCGAGGCGGCCCAGGCCGACATCGACCGGCTGACGGTGGTGGCCCCGTTTTCGGGCGTGATCGACCAGGTCATGGTCGAGGAGGGAAGCTGGCTTCCGTCCGGCGAGGCGGTGGCCGTGCTGCTTCAGCTCGATCCGGTGGTGGCGCTGGGCGAGGTCAGCGAGCGCGAGATCGTCCATGTCAAAATCGGCAGCCCGGCTGACGTGCGGCTGATCAGCGGCGACATCGTCTCGGGCACCGTCCGGCATGTCAGCCTCGAGGCGACAAGCGGCACACGGACGTTTCCGATCGAGGTGGCGATTGCCAATCCCGACAA
>NZ_JAUXOD010000033.1 GCF_030682515.1 Hoeflea sp.
AAACTGGCTTTCAAAGACGGGGACGAGCCGGGAAACCGGTGTTTTCCCCGGCCGTAGCGAGGCCAGCTGATGCGTCAGGGCCGGTCGGGCGATCCGCCTGATTGCATGCCGATCGCACCTGTCCAACAATGGCTTGGACCAAACCCTCGAAACTGCCGGTGACTTCTCCTATATTGAAAATCATGACCATGCCGGGTCGACGCAGGCAAAGGATGTTTCATGGCGCGAAGTGATCAGACAGGCGACTGGCGGGACCGGCACGCGCCTTCTCTGGCTGAGTTCGAATCGCTTGCGATCGAGGCCTATGGCCAACTGCCGCAGAAATTTCACTCGCTGACAGGCGACGTGAGCATCGTCATCGCCGATTTCCCCGAGGACGACGTGTTCGAGGACATGGGTCTCGAAACCCCGTTCGACCTGCTGGGACTGTTCGAAGGCAAGGGCCTGGGCGAGCGCTTCACCATCGAGACCGGAGAACTCTCCAACCGGATCCTGCTCTACCGGCGGCCGATCCTCGACTACTGGGCCGAAAACGACGAGACGCTCGGCGACATCATCGCCCACGTGCTGATCCACGAGATCGGCCATCATTTCGGCCTCTCCGATGACGACATGGAGCGGATCGAAGCCAGCGTTCCCT
This sequence comes from Hoeflea sp., assembly GCF_030682515.1. GTDB lineage: Bacteria > Pseudomonadota > Alphaproteobacteria > Rhizobiales > Rhizobiaceae > Hoeflea. Next base: position 641 of record NZ_JAUXOD010000033.1, read on the forward strand.
AGCGGGTCGGCGATCTCAGCCGCAAATGTCCCGTGCGATGCTTTCGAACAACCGCGCGCCGATCGGAATCAGCGCGTCGGGAAAATCATAGTCGGGATTGTGCAGCTTCGGCGCATCGACACCGGCGCCCAGCACGAACAGCGCGGATTTCGACACCGAGCCGAACAGCCCGAAATCCTCAGACCAGCGGAACGGCGGATCGATCGTCGCGACGGCAACATTTTCAGCGGCAAAGGCGCGCTCGGCGCAAAGGGTGGCGTCCGCATCATTGTGACAGGCGGCGAAGCGATCCTGCGTGCCCATCTCCACGGCAAGCCCGTGGGTCCTGGCCGTCTCCAGCGCCATGTCTCGTGCCGCCTGCATCAGGCGCGACTGCAGATCATCATTGACGCTGCGCAGCGTCGCCCAGACATCGGCTTCCCCGGGCGCAATCCCGAAGGCGGCCTCGCCCAGCCGCGCATGCACCAGCGTGACCAGGGCCTCGCCGGATGCAAGCCCGAGCCGGGCCGGCAGCTCCGGCAGGCCCGAGACGAGCGCGCACAGCGCCGCCGCGGGGCTCACCCCGTTTTCCGGCTGCGAGGCGTGCGAGGTCTTGCCCTCAAGCCGGATCCAGAGCCCTTCGGAGGCGAAATTGAAGGGACCCGGACGAATGCCCGCAGCCCCCAGCGGCAGGCCGGGAAGATTGTGCAAGGCAAAGGAGTAATCGGGACGAAGGCTGCCGAACGCCGGATCGGCGATCACGGCGGCGGCTCCCGCGCCGGTCTCCTCGGCCGGCTGGAACAGCACGATCACGCGGCCGCGCGCCGGCCGGCGCAGGGCCAGCGCCGTGGCGAGGCCGGCGACGATGGCCGTGTGCCCGTCATGGCCGCACAGATGGCCGCGGCCCTCGATCCGCGAGCGCCAGGCGACCTCTGAAATCTCCCGGATCGGCAGGCCGTCGAGTTCGCAGCGGAACAGGACCGAGGGACCGGGCTCCGCGCCGTCAAACACCGCCGCCACGCCGTGACCGCCGAGCCCGGTGACCAGTCGGTCGGGACCGAGCGTTGCCACGAATTCGGCGACGCGGAGGGCCGTCGCTGCCTCGTCGCCGGAGACTTCGGGCATCTGGTGCAGCTCCCGCCGGAGCGCCACCAGCTCGGGCGTGCGCGCCGCGTCATAGGAGAGGGACTGCATGCTCACTGCTCGCCCAGCTTCATGTCCGGATCATAGTCGACGCCCTCAACTTCCTTGGTGACGGCCTGACCGCACTGCATCACGCCCCCATAGGCGTTGAAGGCATAGGCCGGAGACCCGTGCAGCTGCCAGCCCCTGGACAGCGCCAGGCTGACCCTGTGGCAGAAGGCTGCATCGTCGGGCCCTGTGATAAAACGGTAGAGTTTCATGGCGTGTGATCTCCCTGATCCCGCGCGGCAATCCGCGCGGCCTTGTCGATGAGCCTCTGGGCCATCTCCAGATGCAGCCGCTCGACCATGCGGCCTTCGAGGCTGATGACGCCGCGTCCCGCATTTTCCGGCAGGGCAAACGCGGCGACGATGGCTTGCGCGTCCGCCAGCCGGGACGGATCGACGCCGAAAGCCCTGTTGGCGGCCGCAATCTGGGACGGGTGGATCAGCGTCTTGCCGTCAAATCCCATGGCATGACCATCGCGGCATTCCGCGACCAGCCCGGCCTCGTCCTTGAAATCACTGTACACCCCGTCGAGCGCGTCGAGCCCATAGGCGCGGGCCGCCAGAACGATCTGCATCAGCCAGGACGACAGAAACGGCCGGCCCGGAAGCGCCGCGACGCCGGTTTCCTTGATCAGATCATTGGCGCCGGTGACGAAACAATCCAGCCGCGCGCCATCGGTGCGCCCCATTCTGGCGATCTGGCCTGAATTCATCACCCCGCGCGGCGTCTCGATCATCGCCCAGAGCCGCAGGGCCGCCGGCGCATCGGTCTGCTCGAGCGCGTCTTCGACCGCGGCAATGTCATCGGGCGCATCGACCTTCGGGATCAGGATGGCGTCGGGCCTGCAGCCGCGCGCCGCGAGCAGGTCCTCCCCGCCCCAGGGCGATGACAGCGCATTGATGCGGATGATCTTTTCCATGCCCGCGGGCAGCGCCCCGGCGCGGCCGTCGGCAAAGAAAGTCCGCAGGCTCTCGCGCGCCTCGGCCTTGGCCTCCGGCGCCACCGAATCCTCGAGATCGAAGATCACGCTGTCGCATCCGAGATCCGGCAGTTTGGCAAGTGCCCTTTCATTGCCCGCGGGCAGATACAGCACCGAGCGGCGCGGGCGAACGGGCCTGGAGGGGAGGGAATGTTCCATCCCGCCTTATTGCCTTCGCCAAGCCCGGCTTGCAAGGGGGCCGCCATCAAAGCGGGCTTGGCGGGTCACGCGGATGTGACCCGTGCCCCGCTCCGTATCGCCACCGCTGCGGGCACATCCACTTGAAGGCCAGCCCGATGCTCCCCAGATATCGGTAAAGCAAATGAGGAACATGCCGTCATGAGAAAACCTGTTGCAGTCCTATTGGGCCTTGGCCTGGTTGCCGCCGCCTTTGCCGGCCTGGCGCTCGCCGTGGTCTTGGGTGTCCTGACCGCCAGCATCGTCGCCGTGGCGCGGATGACGGGCCGGCTTCAGCCGGCGATGGTCCGGACCGCCAGGGAAGATGGGCGCGGCGGTAGCGGCACGCCCCGCCAGTACCGGGTCTGGAACGACGGACGCGGCACCATCATCGACATGTAGCAGTCTCCCGCCAAGGCTTTGGCGGCGAGATCATGGCCGGATTGACGCGCAATATCGCGTGAATCGGCCGAGTTGTCGCGAAACGCAGCCCTGCCTCTTCTTTTTCGGCTCCATGTTTGTTACATGCTCCGGCACAGACAGACAGGACCTTCAGACAATGGAAAAATTCAACCGCCTCACCGGCGTTGCTGCGCCCCTTCCGGTTGTCAATATCGACACCGACATGATTATCCCCAAGGATTATCTCAAGACCATCAAGCGCACCGGTCTGGGCAAGGGCCTGTTCGCCGAAGCCCGCTATCACGAGGACGGTTCGGAAAATCCGGAGTTCGTGCTCAACCAGCCGGCCTGGCGCAAGGCCTCGATCCTGGTGGCGGGCGATAATTTCGGCTGCGGCTCCTCGCGCGAACACGCCCCCTGGGCGCTGCTCGATTTCGGCATTCGCTGCGTCATTTCCACAAGTTTCGCCGATATTTTCTACAATAACTGCTTCAAGAACGGCATTCTGCCGATTGTTGTGAGCCAGGAAGATCTCGACAAGCTGATGGACGACGCCCGCCGCGGCGCCAACGCCACCGTGTCGATCGACCTCGAAGCCCAGGAGATCCGCGGACCCGATGGCGGCGTGATCACATTCGACATTGATCCCTTCAAAAAGCACTGCATGCTCAACGGTCTTGACGACATTGGATTGACTCTCGAAAAGGCTAGCGCCATCGATATGTATGAAGCCAAGGCGTCGGACACCCGGCCTTGGCTTTGACAGCACTGCGCAGCTAGGCTGCATCCGGGACCTCTGGGCACAGTGATGCCTGGACGTGAGTTGAAGGAAAGATCAATGCCCAACGATATCGAGACCTCGACAATCGCCCTGATCGCCAAAGCGGGCGAGATCGACGCCGGCAAGATCACGCGGGACACCGAACTGGCGGAACTCGAGATCGATTCGCTGGCCTTGACCGAGATCGTCATGGAGATCGAGGACCAGCACGATATCGAGATCGACCTCAACACGGCCGAGGCCTGGGAATCGCTCAAGACCGTCGGCGACATGATCGACATGGTCAAGGCGCTCGCCGCGGCGCAGCGCTGACCATGGGCCATCGGCGCGTCGTCATTACCGGCATCGGTGGAATCTGCGCGCTGGGGGGTGATTCCTCCACAATCTGGACCAGCATGAAGGAAGGCCGCGACGGCTGCAGGCCGTTGTCGATCATCACGCGGGATCTCAAGATCGGCGTCGGCTGCGGCATTGACGGCTATCCCGAAGAGGACGGCATCGACAAGCGTCAGGGCCTGACCATGAGCGGCATCAGCCGCATCTCGGTCATTGCTGCGCGCGAGGCGATGCGCCAGGCAGGCCTGGAAAAGGGCGGTTTCGATCCAAGGCGATCGGGCGCCGTGGTGGGCGTCGGCATCTTCGGCACCGACGCCGTCGACCAGAGCTATGTCGATGTGTTCCTGGAACAGAAGAAACGCACCCACATCTTCACCGTCCCGCGGGTGATGCCGAGCGGACCCTCCGGTCACGTCTCCATTGCCATGGGGCTCCAGGGTCCGGTGTTCGGCGTGACCTCGGCTTGCGCCTCGGGAAACCATGCCTTCATCTCCGCGGTCGACCAGATCCGGCTCGGCCGCGCCGACGTGATGCTGGCGGGCGGCGCCGAACTGGCGCTGGTCTATGGTCCGCTCAAGGCCTGGGAATCGCTCAGGGTCCTGGCCCGTTCAGTCTGCAGGCCGTTCTCGGCCGATCGCGACGGGCTGGTGCTGGGTGACGGCGCCGCGATCGCAGTTCTGGAATCCTACGAGCACGCCAGGGCGCGCGGCGCCAATATGCTGGCCGAGATCGTCGGGGTCGGCCTCTCGGCCGACGCCTCCGACATCGTCAACCCGACGGTCGAAGGCCCGTCGGCCGCCATGCGCAACTGCCTCGAGGACGCGGGCATTTCGGCCGACCAGGTCGACTACATCAATGCCCACGGCACTGCCACCCAGGCCAATGACCAGACCGAAACCCGGGCGATCCGGCAGGTCTTCGGGTCCGCGGCCGACAGCGTATCTGTCTCTTCCACCAAGTCCATGCATGGCCATTGCCTGGGCGCGTCCAGCGCCATCGAGCTGATCGCCTGCGTCCAGGCGGTCCGCGAAGGCGTGATCCCGCCGACCATCAATTACACGACCCCCGACCCCCTGTGCGATCTCGACGTGACGCCAAACGTGGCGCGGGAGAGGAAGGTCGACATCGCCATGTCCAACGCCTTCGCCTTCGGCGGCACCAATGCCGTGGTCGCGATCAGGAAGATCTGATGCACCGCCGGTCCAGAGCGGCTGGTTTGAGCGGTTGCGTCCGCACATTCGATCGAGGGGCACGGGCGTTCCCTGCCACGCCCGCCGAGGGCGCCGCGCCATAGGCCCGGACACAAATCCCAGGACCGCTTGATTCTCATCCGGGCCGATCTTATTGCTTGCCCCGCCCGCGCGGCGGATTTCAACTTCGAAAGGCATTGATCCATGACGTCTCGTTCCCTTTTCCTTCTCCCAGGCGACGGCATCGGCCCGGAAGCCATGACCGAGGTCCGCAAGATCATTGCGCTGATGAACGAGAAGGAAGCCGCCGGCTTCGTCACCGACGAGGGCCTTGTCGGCGGCTCCGCCTATGACGCCCATGGCCAGGCCATCTCGGACGCCGACATGGACAAGGCGATGGCGGCGGATGCCGTGCTGTTTGGCGCGGTCGGCGGACCCAAGTGGGACGATGTGCCCTATGAGGTGCGCCCCGAGGCCGGCCTGCTCAGGCTCCGCAAGGACATGGAGCTGTTCGCCAACCTGCGGCCGGCGATCTGCTATCCGGCGCTCGCCGGCTCCTCCTCGCTCAAGCAGGAGGTGGTCGAGGGCCTCGACATCCTGATCGTGCGCGAGTTGACCGGCGGCGTCTATTTCGGCGAGCCCAAGGAGATCATCGATCTCGGCAACGGCCAGAAGCGCGGCATCGACACCCAGGTCTACGACACCTACGAGATCGAGCGCATCGCAGCTGTCGCCTTCGAGCTGGCGCGCACCCGCCGCAACGAAGTCTGCTCGATGGAAAAGCGCAACGTCATGAAATCCGGCGTGCTGTGGAACGAGGTGGTGACCGCCACCCACAAGGCGCGTTTCCCCGATGTGAAGCTCAGCCACATGCTGGCCGACGCCGGCGGCATGCAGCTGGTGCGCTGGCCCAAGCAGTTCGACGTCATCGTCACCGACAACCTGTTCGGCGACATGCTCTCCGACGTGGCCGCCATGCTGACCGGCTCGCTCGGCATGCTGCCGTCCGCCTCGCTCGGCGCGCCCGACCCGAAAACCGGCAAGCGCAAGGCGCTCTACGAGCCGGTCCACGGCTCGGCGCCGGACATCGCCGGCCAGGGCATCGCCAACCCGATCGCCATGATCGCGTCCTTTGCCATGTGCCTGCGCTATTCCTTCAACATGGTGGCGCAAGCCGACCGGCTGGAAGCAGCCATCGCCACGGTGCTCGATCAGGGCCTGCGCACCGGCGACATCATGTCGGACGGTTGCCGGCAGATCACGACGGCTGAAATGGGCGACGCGATCCTCGCCGCCTATGCCGGCTGAGGCAGAGCGCCATCAGTTGAGCTCTCCAGACCCGGTCCGGCCTGCGCCGGATCGGGTTTCCTGGCCGGTCAGACGGGTACCCGACCCCGCACCGGCGAGGATTTGATGATCGCGGTATTTGTCTCCGCCCTGTCGTGGAACGGCAGCAGGACCGGATCGAGATCGGCGATCGAGCCGAGCGCCAGCCTTGCGACGAAGCAGTCATCGCCCGTCACCTTGTCGCAGTCGAGAAATCGTGGCTCGCTCAGGATCATCTCCTCGACGATGTGCATGTTTCCCGGCCGCGGCTTGATCCGGACGATCGCCTGCAGCGGATAGCCAAGGCTCGCCAGGTCAAGCTCGACGGTAAACCGGGCGATGATCCCGTTGGTCTCGAGCCGGCGGATCCGCTCGCTGGTTGAGGGGCCCGACAGGCCGACCTGTCCGGCAAGCTCGGTCACCGGCATCCGGGCATTGCCACTGAGCAGCCTGAGAATCAGGCGGTCCTTCTCGTCCAGATTCATTTTTCGAGCCCGTCCTGTCGTTGGAGTTTGAGAACAAAGGACATTACTGCAAAGTGCCTTGGATTTTTCAAGGCCAGGACTGCCGGAATTGCCTATCCTTGAGACCCCATCCGAGAACGAAGGAGCCCGAAATGACCGTTCAACGCATCGCCGCCTTTGCCGATGAGGGCCGGGGCGGAAATCCGGCCGGCGTCGTCCTTGCCGACCAGTTCCCCGACGAGGCCGACATGCGCCGGATCGCCGCCGAGGTCGGCTATTCGGAGACCGCCTTCGCTATGCCGGATGGCGGGCCGGAGCGGTGGCGGGTGCGCTACTTCTCGCCCGAGTCCGAAGTGCCGTTTTGCGGCCATGCGACGATTGCGCTCGGCGCGGCCCTGGCCGGACACGCCGGAGAGGGACGGTTCGTCCTCCGGCTTGCCACCGCCGAGATCAGCGTCGAGGCGGAAACCACCCCCGGCGGTTACCGCGCCGCGCTGCAATCACCGCCCACCCGCAGCGCGCCTGCCCGGCAGGATCTGGTCAGCGAGGCGCTCGCCCTCTTCGGCTACAGCAGGGCGCAGCTCGACCCGAGGATCCCGCCGGCCGAAATCCATGCCGGCGCCGATCACCTGGTGCTGGCGCTCAAGGATCGCCGCGATCTGGCCGCCATGGCCTATGACCTCGACGCCGGCCGCGCGCTCATGCGCGAGCATGGTCTTGTCACCATCATGCTGGTGCATATCACCAGCGACACCGGATTCGACGCGCGTAACGCCTTCGCCTCCGGCGGCGTGCTGGAAGATCCCGCGACCGGAGCGGCGGCAGCGGCCTTTGCCGGCTATCTGCGCGATCTGGACTGGCCGCACGGCAACCGCATCCGCATTGTCCAGGGCGAGGACATGGGATCGAGATCGCTGATCGAGGCTGAGTTCACCGATGAGAAGGGCAGCTCCGTCCGGATCTCCGGCGCCACCCGCAGGATACCGTGACCGCCATGCCACGGCGACAGTGCCTGGCGTTGATCTCCGTCAAGGCGAGGACGCCTTGCGGCATTCATGATCCGGTCAGGAGAATGAGACATGCCCGCGAAGACCAAGGACGCGCTTCTGGCGGCAACGCTTGAGGAATATGGCAAGCTGGATGCCCTGATCGCGCATCTGTCCGACGCCGAGGCCGCCGCCAAGGATCAGGATGACACCTCGATCAAGGACGTCGTCGGCCATCGCGCCCACTGGATCGGCCTGTTTCTCGGCTGGCATGAAGAGGGCCTCGCCGGAAGGGAAGTGGTCTTTCCGGCGTCAGGCTACAAATGGAACCAGCTCAAGGCCTACAATGCGAAGCTGCGCGAAGCCCAGTCCCACCTGAGCTGGACCGAGGCGAGGAGCCTCCTGTCGGAGGCTCACGCGCGCCTGCTCGCCTTTATCGCCCGCCACGACGATGCCGAGCTCTACGGCGGACCGATGCGGGGCCCCCATAATGACTGGACACCCGGACGCTGGGCGGAAGCCGCGGGGCCCAGCCACTACCGCTCGGCCTCCAAATATATCAGGCTGATCCTGAAATCCCGGCGGGCCTGATCCGCTCCGCAGGTTCCTGTCCCCGCGCTCGCGGTCCGGTTTGCAGGCCGATTGACATTTCTTCGCAGTTCCATCAAAACACCGCCACCATGCGCACCACGATCAAGACCAAAACCGCGATGTGACCCGTTCCGCCCCCCACTCTCCCCGGGGCGGGAAGAGTGGCGCTTGACCGCTAACAAGGGGGAGAGAGGAGCACGGGAACCATGGGTTTCAAAATCGCAATCGCCGGGGCGACGGGCAATGTCGGCCGCGAAATGCTCAACATCCTGTCTGAGCGCGCCTTTCCAGTGAGCGAAGTCGTGGCGCTGGCTTCGAGCCGTTCGGTCGGCACCGAAGTCTCCTTCGGCGACAAGACGCTCAAGGTCAAGAACCTCGAAACCTATGATTTTTCCGACACCGACATCTGCCTGATGTCGGCCGGTGGCGCGGTCTCCAAGACCTGGTCGCCCAGGATCGGCGCGCAGGGCTGCATCGTCATCGACAATTCGTCCGCCTGGCGCTACGACGCCGACGTGCCGCTGATCGTGCCGGAGGTCAATCCCGACGCAATTGCGATGTACACCCGCCGCAACATCATCGCCAACCCGAACTGCTCGACTGCGCAGCTGGTCGTGGCCCTCAAGCCGCTGCATGACCATGCGACGATCAAGCGCCTGGTGATCTCGACCTACCAGTCGGTGTCGGGCGCCGGCAAGGACGGCATGGACGAGCTGTTCAACCAGACCCGTGCCGTGTTCGTGGCCGATCCCGTCAGCAACAAGAAGTTCACCAAGCGCATCGCCTTCAATGTCATTCCCCACATCGACAGCTTCATGGAGGATGGCTACACCAAGGAGGAATGGAAGGTCCTGGCCGAGACCAAGAAGATCCTCGATCCGAAGATCCGTGTCACCTGCACCGCGGTGCGCGTGCCGGTGTTCATCGGCCATTCGGAATCGGTCAATATCGAGTTTGAAGGCGAGATCAGCGCCGAGACGGCCCGCGACATCCTGCGCGACGCGCCGGGATGCCAGGTGATCGACAAGCACGAGGACGGCGGCTACATCACGCCCTATGAATGCGCCGGCGAGGACGCCACCTTCATCTCCCGCATCCGCGAGGACGCCACCGTGGAGAACGGCCTCAACATCTGGGTGGTCGCGGACAATCTGCGCAAGGGCGCGGCACTCAACGCCATCCAGATCGCCGAGCTGCTGCTCAACCGACGCCTGATCAAGCCGCGCCTGGCTGCCTGATTTCCGGCGCAATCCCCGCCCAAACCCGCCATTGCGCAGCAATGGCGGGGCTTTTGGTCCAGCGCGGGATCGTGACTTTTGGGCGAATCGCTGGCAAAGTCCGATCTGGACCGGTTTCACGTGGCAAAGGGTTTGAACGCATGAATGGCAATCGTCGACGACTGGCAGCACTCGGTGTTGCGGCGCTCCTCACCCTCGGCCCCGGCGCAACCGCACAAGCCGCGCCATGCGGCAACGACGCAAGCGGCTTCCCGGCCTGGGTGCAGAATTTCAAGCAGGAAGCCGCCAGGGCAGGCATTTCCCAGCGCACCCTGGACCGCGCCTTCAAGAATGTGAGCTATGCGACCAAGACCATTTCGGCCGATCGCAACCAGAAAAGCTTCAAGCTGTCGTTTGAGCAGTTCATGCAGAAACGCGGCGCCGCCTCCATCGTTTCCAAGGGCAAGCGGCTCAAGCAGCAGCATGCCGGACTGCTCGCGGCCATCGAGCAGCAATATGGCGTGCCGCCCGGCCCGCTGATTGCGATCTGGGGCATGGAATCGGGATTCGGCGCCTTCTCCGGCAATCAGCACACCGTTTCGGCGGTCGCCACGCTGGCCTATGATTGCCGGCGGTCAGCCTTCTTCACCGAACAGCTCTACGGACTGCTGCAACTGATCCAAAAGGGCTGGCTGAGCCCGGACTTCAAGGGCGCGGCCCATGGCGAAATCGGCCAGACCCAGTTCCTGCCGGCCAATGTCGTGCGCTTTGGCGTGGACGGTGACCGCAACGGCAGCGTCAATCTCGCCACGACCGCCGACGCGCTGGCGTCAACCGCGAATTTCCTGCGCGGACACGGCTGGAGCCGGGGCGGCGGCTATCAGCCGGGACAGGCCAATTTCGGCGCGATCCAGGGCTGGAACGCCGCGGGCGTCTATCAGAAGGCCATCGCGGTGATCGGCGCCCAGATCGACGGCTGATTCCAACCACTGCGAGGATTTCAGAAATCCTCGCAATTGTCGCTGGCGGTGGACTGGACACTGCTGGCGATCTTGCCGTCTCCAAAGCCGAAGACCTCGCGGATCATCACCTCCTTGTCGGGGAACTGATAGCAGACAAGCACCGTGGAGCTCGATTCGTCCGCCACGGCGCCCTCTTCCAGTTGCCAGGCGAGATTGGCTGTCTTGACGATCTCTTCCCACTCGTCCAGCGCCGCGATGAATTCGGCCTTGGTCTTGGTGACGCCGAGATCCTCGAGCTTGATGACCGCGTCATCGGCCAGGAGATCGGCAATCGCGGCGCGATTGACGTCGAACATCGCCGTGTACCAGCGGTCGAGAAGGTTGGTTTGCGCACCAGCCGGTGATATCCACGCCGCAAGGGCGACGATTGGGATCAGGGGGAAGATTGCACGCATCGTGGGCTCCCGAACATGGCGCAGTCAAGGGCGCGCGCAGCACTGCTCAAGCCATGGAAGCGGAGAGAGGGGGCAGCTGTCAAGCAAACCCGGGTTCGGGCCTGAAGAAATCTCCGGTCTTCGGGTCCATGACCCACAATTCGCCGGTGGAAATGTCAAACCATGCGCCGTGCAACGCCATCCTGCCGCGGTCCTCGAGGATCTTGACGCAGGGAAATGTCCTGAGATTGGCGAGCGAGTTGCGGATCGAGATCCGCTCCAGCGCGACCTGGCGTTCGCCGCCGGTCATCAGCTGGCTGTCCTGAATCTGCTGCGCTGCCGGCTTGAGCAGGCCCATCCACTGGCCGATGAAGTCGCCCGGAGACAAGGGGGCGGCATTCGGATCGAGCGCCGCCTTGATGCCGCCGCAGCGGCCATGGCCCATCACCACGATCTGCCGGATCTTGAGCGACTGGACCGCGAACTCGAGCGCCGCGGAGGTGGCGTGATAATTGCTGTCGGGCGCATAGGGCGGCACCAGATTGGCCACGTTGCGGACCACGAACAGTTCCCCCGGGCCGCAATCGAAGATGGTCTCGGGCGCGGCTCGGGAATCGCAGCAGGCGATCACCAGCGTGTGCGGCTCCTGGCCGGTCTCTGCCAGGTCCCGGTAACGCTGGCGCTCGGCCGTGTAGCGGCCGTCCATGAAGGTCTGGTAGCCTTCCAGAAGGCGGTTGGGAAAAGTCGACATGCTTCGCACATAAACGGGCGCGAGGCCAAGATCAATCAACCTTTTGCTGCCATGCCCGGATGAAGGTGTATCAATGCCCGAATCCGTCGAGCTGCAGCGTCATCCGTGGATGGCGATCAGGATCCCGTGTCGGTCGCGGGCCGGATTTGCGGGAAACGGCGTCGTCAGGCCGCTTGCGTGGCGCCCGGCGATGACCAGATTGACCGCGGCATCCAGAAGGTCGTCCATCGCCGCGCCGCGGGGCGGGCCCTGTGCGAGGATCTCCGGATCCATCCCATGCCGGACGAGCAGCGCGGTGCGCTCGGCCACGCCCGCCGGATTGACCAGGCCACGGATCTTCTTGGGCGTCGCCATCGCAACCATGGCGTTGAGCCGGCAAAAGGCGAATTCGGGATGACATTCGAAGATGCGGTCGCGCAAACCCGGCTCCGCCTGCAGCATCCGGTCGATCTCGAGAATCCGGCCGAACAGGAAAAACGCCTGCTTGGACACCTTTCTTGGCGGATCGGACGTCGCGGCGGCCAGTTCGCAGGCCTCACGATAGGTCGGTGCCTCCACCGCCGTGCGCGACGGAATCGAGAACACGCTCGACTGCCGCGCGCCGAGATAGGGCCGGATGGCCTGTTCCGGACCCCGGCCCGAACCCGTGATCCGCTCGGGCAGGCCTATCGGCATGTCGACGGCGACCATCGCGCCCGGGCCGAGTTCGTCCATCAGATCGGCGAATTGCGGCCGCAGGAGCAGCCGCGGCCGGCTGTCGCCCGGGCCCATCGCCAGCGCGATCCATCCGGCCCGGCAGCCGTCGACCCCGGCAATCACCCGTCCCGGCGGCGGCCCCGCGCTCACGTCTTCTTGCGGTCCGCCATCGACCGGACGCGACGCATGTTGACCATCGCCATCGGCGTGCGCAGGCTTTGGGAATCGGTTTCCAGCGTCAATTCATCCGCGCCGCGCCGCGCCGTCCGGGCAAGGATCTCGAAGACCGCTCCGGTCGCCATCTGCAGCGCCTTTTCCTCCGGTACGCCTTCCAGCAGCCGGGCGAGAAAAGTTGCCGACATCAGATCCCCCAGCCCGTTCGGGGCCTTGGGGATAAGCCGGTGTTCCGCCATCAAGGCCTGGCCGCCGCTGAGCAGCAGGTTGCCGGTGCTGCCGCTCATCATCGCCGGCGCCGACGTCACCAGCACCCGGGCCGGGCCAAGCGTCTCCGCGGCCGCCATCACCGATCCGGCATCGGTCATCGGCGCCCCCGACAGCCAGGCGAGCTCGTGCAGGTTGGGGGTGGCGATGTCGGCGATCGGGATCAGTCTGGTGCCGATCGCCGAGGCCACCGATTCGGGCACATAGAGCCCGCCGGTGTCGCCGATCACCGGATCGCACATATAGATCGCCTTCGGATTTGCGCTGCGCACGGCGGCAACAAGCCGTGCGACATCGTCGGCCTGGCGGGCGTCGCCGAGGTAGCCGCTCAGAACCGCGCCGACCTCGCCGAGCCAGGGTGCGGCGGCGAGATCGTTCATCAGCGACGTGAAGTCCGCGTGCGCCGGCACGATCCGGGTCGCCCGCGAATGGCCGGGATGCCAGGGCAGGATGACCGTCGGCACCGCCCAGACCGGAAAGCCGAGCGTTTCAAGCGCGAAGACCGCCGCACGGTTGCCGACCGAGCCGCGCACGACATGGCTGGAGATCACAATAACCGAGGACCGGATATCGGGATTGCGCTGACTGTCGGCCGTCATCACGAAATCTGCCCGACCAGCCAGATCACCAGCCCGATGAGGGCAACAAGCGCGAGACCCCGCGCGATCCGCGTTCCCCAGACCTCGATCCTGTCGGATGTGTCCGCGTCCCTGGCGGCAAAGTGATCGCGCACGCCATTGGCCGCCGATTTCATCACCGGTGTCGACGACAACGCGCCTTCCTCGCCCAGACGGTCGAGGGCGCGTTTGGCCTGGCGAACGGTTTCGTCGTCTTTCATGCGCTGGGCTCCCGGTCCCGCTCGAATCTGCCGCAGCATAGCATCCCGCCGGTCCAAGGACAGCCTCTATCCGCCCGCCGCGGCACTGCGGCCCGGGCTGCGGCAGCCGACCCGCAGGAGTTAACGGGCAAGGCTGTGATACTCGGGATTTGGCCGCATGTCGGTGGCCGACGCCATCCGGTTGGTCATGTTGAAGAAGGCCGCGACGGCGGCAATGTCCCAGATATCGCGGTCGCTGAAGCCACAATCGCGCAACCGCTGCCTGTCGGCCTCGACGATCCGCGCCGGATCCTCGGTCACCAGCACGGCGAAATCGATCATAGCGCGCTGCGCCGGCTCGAGCGCGGCGGCCCGGTAGTTCATCACCATCTGTTCGCCCAGCGCCGGATCGCCCGACAGCTGCCGCACCGCCGCCCCATGGGCGGTCAGGCAGTAGTAGCAGCGGTTGACGGAGGACACCGCCACGGCGATCAGTTCGCGGTCGAGCTTGCTCAGATTGGAGGCGCCGAGCATCAGGTCATTGTAGAACGCGACGAAGGCCTCCAGCTTTTCGGTGTTGAACGCATAGGCCTTGAGCACATTGGGCACCATGCCCAGTTTCTCATCGCATTTGGCGAAATAGGCCTGCATCGCCGCGCTCAGCGAGGTTTCCTTCTCACATGACAATGCTGTGACGGCTTCCGGCGGATTTTCCATGCTATTTCCTCCTCAGGGTGGCCTTTGTTCACGAAATCAGGTCGCTTTGCACGATACTTCTGATAGGTTTCGGCCAAGATCAAGTCTGGGAGGCACTGGAATGGGGTTCAGGAACACCCGTGGCGCGGAATCCTTGCTGGCCGAGGCCGCAACGATTGCTTCGAAGAGCAAGAAGCCGCATGTCGAGCCGCATGTCCTCTTCTCGCGCGTGAGCATGGATGACCTGGGACATTTTCCTGCCGAAAGCCTTGCCGAATCAGCCGCGCTGGCCGAAGCCGAGATCCGCGCCTGGGACGGCAAGACGTCACGGTTGAGCCTGGTCCATGTCGACCGGGCCACCATCGACGGCCAGGATATCTCGATTCTGGCCATCACCACGCTCAACAAGCCGTTTCTCTATGATTCGGTGATGGGCGAGGTGACCGCGGGGGTCCGCGACATCATCATGGCGCTGCACCCGATCCTGGTGGTGTCAGGCAATGCGCCGGTGGTTCTCTACTCCCACGACGATGGCAGCGAAGCTTCCCAGCGCGTCAGCCATATCCAGATCCACATGCCGCGCCTTGGCCAGGCCGCCGCCGAAAATCTGACGATGCGCGTGCGCTATGTCCTTGACCAGGTGCAGGCCGCGGTCAGCGACTGGAAGGCCATGCTCGCCAAGATCGATCACAGCGCCGCCGATCTGGTGGCTCTGGACGTCGACAAGCAGACCGAGCCGGCCCGTCAGGAAGCGCTTGCCTTCATCGCCTGGCTCCGCGACAACAATTTCACGTTTCTCGGCATGCGCGACTATGTCTATTCCGGGGAGGGCGAGGCGGCGACGCTGAGCCGGGCCTCCACCGAGGGCCTGGGCATCCTCGCCGACCCCGACGTGCTGGTGCTCAGGCAGGGCAAGGACCAGGTCACCACGACGCCCGAGATCCTCGATTTCCTGCAGGGCCCGGATTTTCTGATCATCACCAAGGCCAATGCCCGCTCGGTGGTCCATCGCCGCGCCTATATGGACTATATCGGCATCAAGCGGTTCAATTCCAAAGGCAAGGTGATCGGCGAATTGCGGGTGGTGGGTCTTTTCACCTCCACCGCCTACACGAGCTCTGTCACCCGGATTCCCCTGCTGCGCTCCAAGGTGCAGGCGGTTGTCGCGGAGTTCGGCTACGATCCGCAGAGCCACTCGGGCAAATTGCTGCTCAACACGCTCGAGGCCTATCCGCGCGACGACCTGTTCCAGATCGACACCCCTCTGCTTGCGCGGTTCTGCAACCAGATCAATGAACTCTCCGATCGCCCTCGGGTCCGGGTGCTGCCGCGGATCGACCGGTTCGACCGGTTTGTCTCGCTGATCGTCTATGTGCCCCGCGACCAGTATGATTCGATCGCTCGGGAGCGGATCGGCGCCTATTTCAAGACCGTCTACAACGGTCGTGTGTCGGCTTATTATCCCGCCTTCCCGGAGGGTGGCGTGGCGCGCGTGCATTTCATCATCGGCCGCTCCGAGGGCAAGACGCCGCAGGTGCCGCAGGATCAGCTGGAACGCGACATCCGCTCCATCGTCACGCGCTGGGAAGACCAGTTCCGCGCGCTCGGCGGCGCCAGCGCGGCGCGGATGAGCGTGAGCCCGTCCTACAAGGAACGGTTCCGTCCCGAGGAGGCGCTGGCCGATCTCGGCAATATCCTGGCCTGCAAGGCGCCGGGCGCGATCCGGATCGCATTTTACCGCAACCAGGATACGCCCGACGACAAGCTGGCGCTGAAGATCTTTCATGCCGGCGAGCCGGTGTCCCTGTCGCGCCGGGTGCCGCTTTTGGAAAACCTCGGCTTCAACGTGATCAGCGAACAGACCCATGAAATGTTCCTGGACGGGCAGGCGGGCGCTTCGAGCACCGTGTTCGTTCACGACATGGAAATCGTCCATGAGGACGGGCGCAGCATCGATCTGGCCTCGGACGGAGCGCGTCTGGAGGAAGCCTTCCTGTCGGTCTGGCGCGGCGAGACCGACAATGACAGCTACAACCGGCTGGTCACCAATGCCGGCCTCACGGTTCGCGAGGCAACGGTGCTGCGCGCCTATGCCCGCTACCTGCGGCAGGCGGGCATTGCCTATTCGCAGGAATATATCGCGCTCAGTCTCAACCGCCATGCGAATATTGCGGCCAAGCTGCAGGAACTGTTCCGGGTCCGGTTCGATATCCACCTTGATGACGGCAAGCGGGCGGACTCCTCGACAAGGCTGATGGAAGAGATCGAATCGGCGCTCGCGGCGGTTCCCAGCATTGATGACGACAAGATCCTCAGGCGCTACGTCAATGCGATCGGAGCGACGCTCAGGACCAACTATTTCCAGACCGGCGATCAGGGCGCTCCGCGCCCGGCGATGGCCTTCAAGCTCGATTCCAAGGCGCTCGAGGGATTGCCGCAGCCACGGCCCTTCCGCGAGATCTTTGTCTACGGGTCCGAGGTCGAGGGCGTCCACCTGCGTTTCGGCCCGGTGGCCCGCGGCGGTCTGCGCTGGTCCGACCGGGCGCAGGATTACCGCACCGAGGTCTTGGGCCTGGTCAAGGCGCAGCAGGTCAAGAACGCGGTGATCGTGCCGGTGGGCGCCAAGGGGGGCTTCTATCCCAAGAAGCTGCCGGTCGATGGCGGGCGCGACGCGGTGTTCGAGGCCGGCCGCGAGGCCTACAAGCTGTTCATCCGCACGCTGCTGTCGGTGACCGACAACATCGTCGAAGATGCCATCGTGCCGCCAGCCGACACCATCCGCCATGATGTCGATGATCCCTATTTCGTGGTGGCCGCCGACAAGGGCACCGCCACCTTCTCCGACACCGCCAACGCGCTCAGCCAGGAGCAGGATTTCTGGCTCGACGACGCCTTCGCTTCCGGCGGATCCGCCGGCTACGACCACAAGAAGATGGGCATCACCGCGCGCGGCGCATGGGAGGCGGTCAAGCGGCATTTCCGCGAAATGGACATCGACATCCAGACGACGCCGTTTTCCGTCGCGGGCGTCGGCGACATGTCGGGCGACGTCTTCGGCAACGGCATGCTGCTGTCCGAGAAGATCCGGCTGCTTGCGGCCTTCGACCACCGCGACATCTTCATCGATCCCGATCCGGATTGCGCGGCGAGTTTTGCGGAACGAAGCCGGCTGTTCGATCTCGGCAGGTCGAGCTGGCAGGACTATGACAAGGCGAAGCTGTCGCAGGGCGGGATGATCATTCCGAGATCGCTGAAATCGGTCGACCTGACGCCCGAGGCGGCGGCCGCGATCGGGCTTGACCACCTCAGGGCGACCCCCCAGGACATCAT
This sequence comes from Hoeflea sp., assembly GCF_030682515.1. Classification (GTDB taxonomy): domain Bacteria; phylum Pseudomonadota; class Alphaproteobacteria; order Rhizobiales; family Rhizobiaceae; genus Hoeflea. The sequence continues at coordinate 18,387 of NZ_JAUXOD010000033.1, forward strand.
GACCGCGATCCTGTCGATGCAGACGGACCTGTTGTGGTTTGGCGGCATCGGCACCTACATCAAGGACGCAAGCGAGAACGACGCGGATGTCGGCGACCGTGCCAATGACGCCATCCGCGTCACCGCCCGTCAGGTGCGCGCCAGGGTGATCGGCGAGGGCGCCAATCTCGGCATGACCCAGAAGGGCCGCATTGCCTATGCGCTCTCGGGCGGCCGCTGCAACTCCGACGCCATCGACAATTCCGCCGGGGTCAACTCCTCGGACGTCGAGGTCAACATCAAGATCGCGCTGGCCAATGCGATGCGCGAGAACCGCCTCACCCGGCCCAAGCGCAATGTCCTGCTGGCCTCCATGACCGATGAGGTGGCCGAACTGGTGCTGCGCAACAATTATCTGCAGACGCTGGCCATCTCCGTCGTCCAGGCCGAGGGTGTCTCGGGTGTCGGCGAACTCAACCGGGTGATGGGCAGTCTCGAATCCCGCGGGTTGCTCAACCGCAAGGTCGAGGATCTGCCCGAGGATGCGGCCATCGCCGAACGCGTCGCCGGAGGCCAGGCGCTGACGCGCCCCGAGATCGGGGTTCTGCTGTCCTATGCAAAGCTGGTGCTGTTCGACGAGATCGTCGCGAGCTCCCTGCCCGACGATCCCTATTTTGACCAGACGCTACGGTCCTACTTCCCGAAGAAGATGCAGAAGCCGCATGCGTCCGACATCGCCGGCCATCGACTGCGCCGCGAGATCATTTCCACCCTGCTCGGCAATGACGCGATCAATCGCGGCGGTCCGGCCTTCGTCATCGGCCTCGGCGACAAGTCCGGCGCCACCGCAGGCGACATCGTCAAGGCCTTCGTTCTGGCGCGCGACGGGCTGTCGCTGGGTCAGCTCTACGCCCAGGTGGATGAACTCGACACGAAGATTTCCGGCGCGGTGCAGAACCGGCTCTACGCGGAGATCGGCAACACGCTCAAGGCCGTGACCGGCTGGGCACTCAAGACAGGCGCGGCCCAGGGCGATCTTGAAGCCGCCGTCTCGTCGATGCGTGACGGCGTGGCCAGGCTCGAGGGCAAGCTGACCCCGGCGCTGCCCGATTTCATGCGCGAGGAGGCGGAAACGAAAAGGGCGGAACTGGTGTCACAGGCTGTGCCGGAAGGCCTCGCCATCCAGATCGCCCGATTGACCAGCCTGACGCTGGCGCCCGACATCTGCCGTGTCGCCGCTTTCTCAAAGACCGATCTGACGCGGGCGACCCAGGCATTCTTCGCCGTCACCGACGCCTTCCGGCTTGGCAGGATCGTTGCCGCGGTGGACCGGATCCCGGTGTCCGACCACTTCGAGAGCCTGGCGCTGGCGCGCAGCCTGGATGAGATTTCCGAGGCCCGGCGGATCATCGCCACCACGGCGCTCGACAGCCATCCCACCGGCGCCGATCCGGCCGGCGAGTGGCTCAGCGCCAACAAGGGCCGGATTGCCCATGTCCGCGGCCAGATCCTGACACTCACGGACACCGGCGAATTGTCGGTCGCCAAGCTGACGGTGGCGTCGGGAATGCTGAGCGATCTTGCCCGATCCCTGCGCCCATGACAGGATCACCGCGGTCAGGTCTGACGGGGGACTACGGGAATGTCTGACGCACTCGCTTTGCCGCCCGCCGCGACTGTTCGCCGCCGCGGCGTTTTCGGCTGGATGATGTTCGACTGGGCGGCTCAGCCGTTCTTCACCGTCGTCACCACCTTCATCTTCGGACCCTACTTCATCAGCCGGATGGCAAGCGATCCCGCCACCGGACAGGCGGCCTGGGGCTATGGCATCGCCGCCTCCGGTTTCATCATCGCCATCCTGTCGCCGGTGCTCGGCTCGATCGCCGACCAGACCGGGCCGCGCAAGCCCTGGATCGCGACATTCGCGGTCATCAAGATCCTGGCGCTGTGCGGATTGTGGTTTGCGGCACCCGGCTCCAACCTGGTCGCCGTTGTTGCCCTGTTCACGCTGGCCTCGATCGCCGCCGAATTCTCGATCGTGTTCAACGATTCGATGCTGCTGAGGTTGGTGCCCAAGGCGCAGATCGGCAGGGTGTCAAATTTGGCGTGGGGGCTCGGCTATCTTGGCGGCATGATCGTGCTGATCTTCATCATCGCCTGCCTTGCGGCCTCGCCCGAAACAGGCAAGACCATCATCGGCATCGACCCGCTGTTCGGGCTGGATCCGCTTCAGGGCGAAGACGCCCGCGCCTCGGGCCCGATCTCGGCGCTCTGGTACGCCGTCTTCATCCTGCCGATGTTCCTGTTCACGCCCGACGCCGGCGGACGCCGCGCCATGGGCGTGGCGATCCGCGACGGTCTCAGCGAATTGAAATCGACGCTTGGCGAGGTGCGCCAGCGGGCCGGCATCTTCCGCTTCCTCATCGCCCGGATGATCTACCAGGACGGCGTCAACGCGCTGCTGGCGCTGGGTGGCGGCTTTGCCGCGGCCATGTTCGGCTGGTCGATCACCGAGATCGGCATCTACGGCATCCTGCTCAATGTCGTGGCGATCTTCTCCTGCCTCTACGCCAGCCGACTCGACACCCAGCTCGGGTCTAAATCGGTGGTGCTGATCTCGATCCTGCTCTTGCTGATCGCCACCATCGGCATCGTCTCGACCGGGCCGGGGTTCACCTTCTTCGGCGGCCTGATGCTGGGGGATGCCGACTCCGGCGGTCTGTTCGGAACGCCTGCGGAAAAGGCCTATATCGCCTTCGGGCTGCTGATCGGAATTGCCTTCGGCCCCGTCCAGGCCTCCTCGCGCGCCTATATGGCGCGCAGCGTCACCGAGGACGAGGCGGGCCGCTATTTCGGCATCTATGCGCTCGCCGGCCGCGCCACCAGCTTCCTGGCGCCTTTCCTGGTCGCCACCGTCACCGCGCTGTCGGGGTCTCCCCGGCTCGGCATGGCCACTATCATCATCTTCTTTGCCGTCGGCCTGGCGGTGCTGTGGACAACGCCCTACCCGGCCGACCAGCCGCGCGGAAAGCCTGCCGTCGTGTGATCAACCGGCGGGCAGCCGCGCCGGCCAGGATCCATACTCCGAGTATGTACCCCACCATACCCGGAGTATTGTGCGGTACGGAACAGTCCTGACGAATCGCCAGTTGCTCCAGATCAGTGCCGGAAATGCCGCATGCCGGTGAACACCATGGCCACGCCCGCCGCATCGGCGGCATCGATCACGTCCTGGTCGCGCATCGACCCGCCGGGCTGGATCACCGCGGTGGCGCCTGCCTCGATGGCCGACAGCAGTCCGTCGGCGAAGGGGAAGAACGCGTCGGAGGCGACCACGCTGCCCCGGGTCAGCGGCGCGTCGAGCCCCAGGACTTCCGCCGCGTCGACGGCCTTGCGCGCCGCGATCCGGGCCGAATCGACCCGGCTCATCGGGCCCGCGCCGATGCCCACGGTGGCGCCGTTGAGCACATAGACGATGGCGTTGGACTTGACATGCTTGGCGACGCGGAAGGCGAAGGCCAGGTCCCCGAGCTCGCGCGCATCCGGCGCCCGCCTGGTCACCACCTTGAAGTCCTCGGGCAGCACGATGCCGTTGTCCCGGCCCTGCACCAGCAATCCGCCGGCAACCGTCTTGACGGTGAGACCGGGCTGGCGCGGATCGGCGAGCGCGCCGGTTGTCATCAGCCGCAGGTTCTTCTTGGCCGACAGGATCTGGCGCGCATCCTCGCTTGCGTCTGGCGCGATGATGACTTCGGTGAAGATCTTGACGATCTCGCCTGCCGTCTCGGCGTCGAGCGGCCGGTTGAGCGCGATAATGCCGCCAAAGGCCGAAGTCTGGTCGCATTCGAGCGCCCGCCGGTAGGCGTCGGCCAGGCTGTCGCCCACCGCCACGCCGCAGGGATTGGCATGCTTGATGATGGCGCAGGCCGCCACCGACGGATCAAATTCGCTGACCAGCTCGAAGGCCGCGTCGGTGTCGTTGATGTTGTTGTAGGACAGGTGCTTGCCCTGCAGCAAGGTGGCGGAGGCCACGCCCGGGCGGCGCTCGCCGGTCGCGTAGAAGGCCGCCGCCTGGTGCGGGTTCTCGCCGTAGCGCATCACCTCGATGAGCCGGCCGCCAAAGGCCCGGTGGCGGGGCGCTTCAAGCCCGAGGTCGCCGGCGAACCATCCAGACACCGCCGCGTCGTAGGCCGCGGTCCGGGCGAATGCCAGCGCCGCCAGTTCGCGCCTGAGCGCCACCGGAATGGCGCCGCCATGGCTCTCGAGTGCGGCAAGCACGCGGCCGTAATCCTCCGGATCGGTCAGCACGGTCACGTAGGCGTGGTTCTTGGCCGCGGCGCGGATCATCGCCGGGCCACCGATGTCGATGTTCTCGATGATGGTTGCAGGTTCGGCGCCGCCGGCAACGGTCTGTTCGAACGGGTAGAGATTGACGACCGCCAGATCGATCTCGGCGATGTCATGCGCCTCCATTGCCGCGCGGTGCTCGGAATCGTCGCGAATGGCGAGCAATCCGCCATGCACGCCCGGATGCAGGGTCTTGACCCGTCCGTCCATGATTTCGGGAAACGCGGTCAGCTCGGAGACATCGCGGACCGCCAGGCCCGCCAATTCGAGCGCGGTCCTTGTGCCGCCGGTCGACACCAGCTCGACCCCGGCGGCGGCCAGCCCGCGGGCGAAATCGACCAGGCCGGACTTGTCGGACACCGACAGCAGGGCGCGGCGGATGCGCACCAGGTCCGGCACGGGATGGTTCTTGGAAGCAACGGCCATGGAGATCCCCCTGGGGTATGGGCCGCAACTGCCAGGCGGCGCCGGCATGGGTTAGCACAGGCCGGCGCGCTGGAAAACACGCTAAATCGGCGCGTCTGTGGATGCGCGCGCCAGAACGGATGGGGATTTGGATAGTGCGCCGGCAGGCGGTCAGGTTCAGGCGCGCGGCAATGTGGTGCGGATCAGCTTCCAGTCGATCCGCGGGGTTTCCCCGACGGTGAATTCGAGCACGATCTGCTTGCTGGTCCGCGCCCCGGCCAGGTCGGCGAAATGCACGTCGTCCTCGATCCGAGGCACCAGGTCCCGCGCCACAAAGGCCCAGCATTCGCCGTCGCCCGCCGTCAGGTGAACCGTGCCGTCCTCATCCTGGGACACCGCGATCTTCGGATGGACGTGGAACCGCGCCACGCCAAGGGTCCGGTCTTCAGGAGCCGGCGGGCTCTCATCCAGCTTGAGAATCTCGTCGCGGCCCTGCACTTCATGGCCGGAGGCAAGCAGCCGGATCTTGCGGCGGTGCAGCAGCTTGAGACCGCCGGCATACCCGTCATGGCTGGCGGCAAAGCCCGACTGCTTTGCCTCCTCGTCGAGCGAGGCCACCGTCACCCGCCGCACGCCGCCGGTCACGATCGGGCCCAGGAACGAGGAATGCGAGATCTTGAGCGACGAGCTGTCGTTGAGCGTCACCGTGCTGTGGGCCGCCGTCAGCCGGGCGAATTCGGCATGCTGGGGATGATAGGACGCCGGCGCACCGGCATTGACGATGAAGCGATTGAAGCCGGAGGACAGCTCGAAGGAGAGACACCCGGCATGCGCTGTGGCCGACATCCGGCCTTTCGGCGGTGCGCCGGTGTCGGCGATCAGCACCGCATTGCCCGCTGTCAACCGCTGGTAATGGGAATGCGGCATCTCGCGATAGGCCGTCCCCGAGGTCTCGTCATAGCGCAACACCCCGAGCATGCGGTCCGCGGACACCGCGGAGGCGCCGTTGAACAAGGCGAGTTCGCCATTGGCGTGGCGGAAGAACCGGAGCGCCGAAAACATCCGGTCCATGCCCGCGGCCATTCTGGCCGGCGGCTTCTGGCCGAGATTGACATAGGTCTGCCGGAGCGGCAGCAGATCCGTCAGCAGATCGATCAGCACCATCGGATTGCGCGAGGCATGCCCGCCATCGGGGAGAATCTGCTGATCGAACTCGGCATCGAGATGGCGCGAGGCCGAGCGGATTGTGCCCACGCTGGCAGGAAGGCACAGGCTTGCCATGGCCAGCGCAATCCGCACGCGGAAGCGCACCGCATCGGCTGGCATCGCCGCCGTGACATGCCTGAGATAGCGCGTCTGCAGGGCGATGCTCTTGAGAAACCGCCGGTAGAACCCGTGATCGGCGCCGCGCAGCACGATCGGCGAATGGGAAAACCAGGCGATGAGCCGGCTGGAGAGCACGTCAGGCTCGAACGACAGCCCGTTGAGTTGGCGTCCTTCGACCGTGATCCAGTCATCGACCAGCGCGCGCGCATTGGCGCAGGCCAGGTCATGATCCGCCGCCCGCATGTGCCTGAGCCAGCCAAAGGCATGCAGGCTGCGCGCGAAGGAAGGGGTTGGCGCTTCCAGCTGGAACGGACTGCCGCCGCCGGTATCGACCATGGTGCCACCCATGGCGAAGCGTCCGGAGTAGATCTCTTCGGCAATGTGGGAATCGGCGATCCTGAGATCGATTGGCGCAACAATGAGCCGGTCCGGCGTCCCGCCGGCGAACCGCATGGCGTTGATCCGTCCCAGGGCCATGCGGCGGGCAAACCGCCGCCATATCTCCGCCCCGTAGAAATACACCGAGCGTTGCGATTCAAGTGCCAATATTGCCAAACGGGAATTCCTGAAACCGGACCCCGGCCCTCCACCGGACCGGAATCCTAGCACAAAAGGTTAATAGTTCAACAGCTGCTCATAGAACGGAACGAGGCAGGTCCCTGCTGCCTGGGCCGGCGCGCCGCGTGACGGAGAGCCCGGGTTTACCGCCGGGTCAGGACCACGGCATAGAACCCGTCGAGACCGGCAAGCCGGGCATCGTCGTGGCCGAGCATCGCCGGATGGGTGCGAATTTCGCCCAAGGCGGTGATCGCCGTTTCGAGCCCCGGCCAGCGCCCGGGATCGACAGGCCGGATGGTCCAGGAGGGATGATCGGCCAGGAAGCCCTTGACCATCTCCTCGCCCTCGAGCGGATCGAGCGAGCAATTGGAAAACACCAGCTCGCCCGAGGGTCGCACCAGGCTTGCCGCGTGATCGAGCAGGTCCCGCTGCACCTGCGCCAGGCGCACAATGTCCTCGGGTGTCTTGGTGTAGGGAATGTCGGGATGGCGCCGGACAGTCCCGGTCGACGAGCAGGGCGCATCGAGAAGCACGCCGTCGAACCCCTCCGGCGCCACCAGGTCCTGGGCCCGGGTCAGCCTTGTGGTCACGTCCAGGCCGAGCCTGGCGAGATTGGTGCTCAGCCGCTCGAGCCGGTTGGCGGACTGGTCGCAGGCCGTCACCCGCGCCCCGGCGAGCGCCAATTGCGCGGTCTTGCCGCCCGGCGCCGCACACAGATCGACAATCTCGAACCCGTCGAGTTTTGAAAACAGCTGCGCCGGAATGCTGGCGGCAGCATCCTGGACCCACCATTGACCGTCTTCATAGCCTGCCAGTCCCGACACCGGCCCCTCAGGCCGCCCGATGCGGACGGACCCTGTGGGCAGCACCAGGCCGCCCAGCCGCTCGGCCCAGCCTGCGGCATCCGACTTGACCGTCAGATCGATCGCCGGCGGTTCCGACAGGATTTTCAGGATCGATTCGGCGTCGGCCGCATAGCATGTCCTCAACCGGTCCTCGAACCAGTCCGGGAAATCCGGCGTCTGGGCCGCGATGACCGGCAGCAACTCGTCCTTCTCCCGCGCCATGCGCCGCAGCAGCGCATTGACCAGCCCGGCGAAGCGCCGGTTTCTGGGGTCCGAATCGGCCTGGGTCACCGCCAGGTCCACCGCGGCGCGGTCGGGCACGTCGAGATAGAGGATCTGGGCGGCGGCCACCCGCAGCACCTGCCTGAGCGCCCGGGCGCCCTCGGGCAACGGGTTGTCGACCAGGCTGTCGATGAAGGCGTCGATCACCCTGAGATGGCGGAGCGCCGACAGGAGAATTGCCCGCACCAGCAACCGGTCCTGATCGCCCAGATCGGTAAAGGCGGGATTTCCGCCCGCCGGGTCGAGAAGCCCGTCGAGCGAGGCCCGGCTCTCGGTCACCGCCGACAGCAGCCGCGCGGCCGCCTGCCGGGCCGCGAGGCCGGGTTTCAAATCCGTGGGGCCGGTGCTTCTGGCTTGGCTATGGGATCTTGTGCGCGCCCTGGCGGAGCGGGGACCGCTCAAGACCAGGGTCCCTTGGGCGTCGCGCCGTCACGGCCCCAGGGTGCGGGTGCGGACCGTGCAGGCTGCGCCGACGCGAATTCCGCCACCATAGCCTCAAGCGCGGCGATGCGGTTCTCGGTGGCCGGATGGGTGGAAAACAGGCTGTCCATGCGCTGGCCATTCAGGGGATTGATGATGAACATGTGCGCTGTGGCCGGATTGCGCTCGGCGTCCTCGTTGACGACGCGGCCGGCGCCAAGGGCGATCTTGCGCAGGGCCGAGGCCAGCCACAGCGGATTGCCGCAGATCTCCGCGCCGCGCCGGTCGGCAGCATATTCGCGGGTGCGGCTGATGGTCATCTGCACCAGCATGGCGGCGAACGGGGCGACAAGCACCGCCACCAGCACGCCGATCATGCCGAGGGGATTGTTGTTGTTGCGGTTGCCGCCGAAGAAGAAGGCGAAATTGCCCAGCATGGAGATCGCGCCGGCCAGCGTCGCGGTGATCGTCATGATCAGCGTGTCGCGGTTTTCCACATGCGCCAGCTCGTGCGCCATCACCGCGGCCACTTCCTCGTCGCTCAAGGCTTCCAGAAGCCCCGTTGAGGCCGCCACCGCGGCGTTCTCAGGGTTGCGGCCGGTGGCAAACGCATTGGGCTGGGCGTTGCGGATGACATAGACCTTCGGCATCGGCAGGCGGGCATTTTGGGCGAGATCCGCGACGATCCGGTAGAATTCGGGCGCGGTGCGCTCGTCCACCTCGACCGCATGATGCATCTTGAGCACCATCTTGTCGGAGTTCCAGTAGGAAAACAGGTTCATCGCCGCGGCAATGAGGAACGCGATCATCATCCCGCCGGCGCCGCCGATCAGGTAACCCACGCCCATGAACAGGGCGGTCATCAGTGCAATCAACATCGCAGTGCGAACAAGATTCATGCCCGTCATCCTTTCCAGCGACCAAGTGTCCGTCGACAGGGATTTGGTTTTTGTCGCTTGTGGCGCTAAACATGGGGTGGTTCAAGCTATTCTTCAATGTGACAGCCAATCCGGCGGAGCAAACCCATGACCACCAAACCCGAGCCCGGCACGAGCGTCGAGACTGCATCCGGCACCGGCACACCTGTCGAAGCGGCGCACGACGACACGATCCCGATGGCCGCGCGCCCGCTCAGCCCCGCGGCCAGACGCGCACTCGCCGAAGCCGAAGCCCGCCGCCAGGCCCGGAAGGACGAGGCTCAGCGCGCCGAGCGGGAGATCGGCGGCCGGGGCGGCGCCGATCCGGCACGATTCGGCGACTGGGAAATCAACGGCCGCGCCATCGATTTTTAGGGATCCCCGCAGTTGATCCGCGCGTCACAAAGGAATATATTCCTTTGTCATGCGAATCGGCCGATCCCTCCTTTCTGTCATTGTCCTCGCCCAGGCTCCGGTCCTGGCGCTGGTGTCTCATTCGTTTGCCGCCGAAAACCCCTGGCGCAGCATCGTCGGCCCGGTGGCGGCGCGGATCGTCAGGATCATTGACGGGGACACGCTGCTGGTCGACGCCCATCCCTGGCCGGGTCACGCCGTCAGGGTTTCGGTGAGACTTCGCGGCATCGACACGCCGGAGCGCCGGTCGCCATGCGCCGGCGAACGGCTTGCGGCGGACCGGGCCTCAAGCGAGCTGGAGCGGCTGGTCTCGGGGTTTGCGACGGTAGAACTGAGAAATGTCTCGGGCGGCAAATATTACGGGCGGGTTCTCGCCGATCTCAGGGCCGGCACGCAGGATGTTGCCACGGCCCTGCTCGCGAGCGGACTGGCAAGGCCCTATGACGGCGGCAAGCGCACGCCGCCGATCTGCGGCTGAGTCCGCTGAAACTGAATGGGAGCCTGGTCCCGCGCGCTTCGGCGTGCGGCTCTTCGCAGGGATCCCCGCCGCGCCGATTGGGTACGAGGCGAAGATCCGTTTTGCCCGTTGCGGGCCGTCCGTCCGCTTCCGCGGCATCGGCGACCGCTATTCCTTGACCGGAACCGTGTAATTGAGCGGCATGCGGCCGCCGTCGGCGTAGATCGTCTGGCCGGTGACATAGCTCGCGTCCGAGGACAAGAGGAACGCTGCGACCGAGGCGATCTCGGAGGGTTCGCCGATGCGGCCCAGCGGCGTGCGCGACAGGATCCTGGTCTTGACCTCCGGATTGTCGGCCACCGAGGCCAGCATGTCGGTCATGATCGAGCCGGGGCCGACCGCATTGACGCGGATGCCGTGGGGCGCGAGCGACAGCGCCATGACCTTGGTCATCTGGCTCACGCCGCCCTTGGAGACCGAATAGGGAACCTGGTTGGCGATCGCGAAAGTGTCGTTGATCGAGGACATGTTGACGATCGAGCCGGGTTCCTCCCCCTTGCCGATCTGGTCAACCATGTGCCGCGCCACGGCCTGGCCACACAGGAACACGCTCTTGAGATTGACCGAGAGCACCCGGTCGAAATCCTCTTCCTTGAGGTCGAGAAAATCGGCGGCGTGGACAATGCCGGCATTGTTGACCAGCGCATTGATCGACCCGAAGGCATCGATCGTCTTTGCCACCAGATTGTGGATATCGAGCCGCTGGGACACATCGGTGGCCGTAAACCGCACGTCGCCATCGCCTGATACCGCCTCCACCGCGGCGGCACCGGCCGCCTCGTCGATATCGGCGATCATCACCCGGGCGCCCTCGGCCGCCAGGCGCCGCACGATCGCAAGCCCGATTCCCTTGGCGCCACCAGTCACGATAGCGGTTCTTCCATCCAGTCTCATGCCATTATCCTTCCATACGGGCGCCCTGCGCAGCCTTGGAGGCGCGACAGCCGCTTGAACGCAGTGATACACTTCGCCGAGCCTTCGGGAAACCGACCATCATGTCCGTTCCGCGGACCCTGCACGGCCGGGACACTCGCCCGGCTGGCCCGCAAGGTCAATCGCCCTTTCTGGCGATCCCGTGCCTTGCCATGACTTCGGCGATCTCGTCCAGAATGCCCGGATCATCGATCGTGGCAGGCATCTTCCAGGCTTCGCCGTCGGCGATCTTCTGCATGGTCGCGCGCAGGATCTTGCCCGACCTTGTCTTGGGAAGGCGCTTGACCACCATGACCGTCTTGAACGCCGCCACTGGTCCGATCCGGTCGCGTACCAGCTTGACCACTTCCTTCTCGATCTCGTCGTCGCTCTTGTCGACGCCGGAATTGATCACGATGAAGCCCGCGGGGATCTGTCCCTTCATGCTGTCGGCGATGCCGATCACCGCGCATTCGGCGACATCGGGATGGCCGGACACCGCCTCCTCCATGCCCCCCGTCGACAGGCGGTGGCCGGCGACATTGATGATGTCGTCGGTGCGCGCCATGATGAACAGATAGCCGTCCTCGTCGACAAAGCCCGCATCCGCGGTCTTGTAGTAGCCCGGGAACTCCGCGAGATAGGAATTGTGGAACCGCTCTTCGGCATTCCACAGCGTCGGCAGGCAGCCGGGCGGCAGCGGCAGCTTGACCACGACATTGCCGAGCGTGCCGGCAGCCACCGGATGGCCGGCATCGTCGATCACCTGGACATCATAGCCGGGCATCGGCACGGCGGGCGAGCCGTATTTGACCGGCAGCAGGCCAAGCCCCATCGGGTTGCCGGCGATGGTCCAGCCGGTTTCGGTCTGCCACCAGTGGTCGATGACGGGAACCCCGAGCACCCGTTCGGCCCAGTGGATCGTGTCTGGATCGGCCCTTTCGCCCGCCAGGAACAGCGCCCGGAAGCCCGACAGATCGTACTTGCCGATCAGGCTGCCTTGCGGGTCTTCCTTGCGGATGGCGCGGAACGCGGTCGGCGCGGTGAACAGAACCGCGACGTTGTGCTCGGCGATCACCCGCCAGAACGTGCCGGCATCGGGCGTTCCCACCGGCTTGCCCTCGAACACGATCGAGGTGTTGCCATGCAGGAGCGGGGCGTAAACTATATAGGAATGGCCCACCACCCAGCCGATATCGGAGGCCGCCCAGAACACCTCGCCCGGCTTGAGCCCGTAGATCGCATGCATCGACCATTCGAGCGCGGCCATATGGCCGCCCGTGTCGCGCACCACGCCCTTTGGCTGGCCGGTGGTGCCGGAGGTGTAGAGAATGTAGAGCGGATCGGTGGCCGCGACCGGCGTGCAGGCGATCCTGCGGCCTTCATGGGCTGCAATCAGATCCGCATAGTCGAAATCGCGGCCTTCAACCAGTTCGCAGCGGTGCTGCTCGCGCTGCAGCACGATGGTGGCCTCGGGCTTGTGCCGCGACTGCGCGATCGCCGCCTCGAGCAGCGGCTTGTAGGCAACGATGCGTCCCGGTTCGATGCCGCAGGAGGCGGTCACGATGAGTTTCGCCTGGCTGTCCTCGATGCGGGTGGCAAGCTCGGCAGCGGCAAAACCGCCGAACACCACCGAATGGACGGCGCCCAGCCGCGCACAGGCGAGCATCGCGACAATCGCTTCAGGCACCATCGGCATGTAAAGGATGATCCGGTCACCCTTGCCGATGCCCATGTCGGCGAGCGCTGAGGCAAGGGCCTCGACTTCCGCCAGCATGGCCGCATAGCTGATCGTGCGCTTGGCGCCGGTGATCGGGCTGTCATAGATGATCGCCGCCTGGTCGCCGCGGCCCGCCGCCACGTGGCGGTCGAGGCAGTTGTGGCATGTGTTGGTCACCCCGTCCGGGAACCACCGTCCATAGGCACCCTGGTCCGGATCGAAGGCTCTCCTGGGTTTTTCGAACCAGTCGATCGCCGACGCCTGATCCATCCAGAACCCTTCCGGGTCCTGCCGCCATCTGTTGTAGACCTCGGCATAGCTGCTCGACATGATGATATCCTCCCTGAAGCCCCCGCACCGCCGCGCCGGCGATCAAGCGCCCATGCTGCAATGCCCCGAATGGCGCACCCTAGGGCGCGCCACCCACTCGGGAAACTAGACCTTGGACTAGTGGGGCAATTTGTCCGGACCGATGCTAGCATCTGTTCCGGTCGTCCCGCCAGATCAGCCCGGCGCGCGCGCGCCAAAAATTGCCGATCCGACCCGGACCTCGGTCGCGCCAAGGCCGATCGCCGTCTCGAAATCCTCCGACATGCCCATCGACAG
>NZ_JAUXOD010000037.1 GCF_030682515.1 Hoeflea sp.
TTGTCCTTGGCGGGTGTGGCTTGTGGCATTTTATGTCTCGCTGAAAGATCGGATTAGACACCCATATTCTTACAGCAAAACAATGACTTAGGCTACTCCCGCCAACCCACAAAGCTGCCTGCGGTGAATAAATCGGGCTAGCAGTCCAGGCATCTGGATGCGCCCATCCGACAGGAGCGCCCATGACGGCCGATCAGTGTCCCAGGCGGGATGCCGGTCGGCCGTTTTCGCTGTGCCCGGATGACGGCCCTGCAAGGGACTGGAGCACAGGATCCGGCAAGGCCGATCGCGGATCATGATGACGGGAAAACCCTGCGGGCGGATTGCGCCGGGGTGAACGGCAAGACATGATCGCCGTGTCTGTGCAACTTGTGTTCGCTCACGGTCGACCTACATCCGGGTCACCGTTCGTTCCGACCGCCAAGGACTCCATGGCATCCGCAAAGCCCTCAAAGACCGCGCCTGATCCGGATCTGGCGTCCGTGCTGCTTGCCTGGTACGACCGGCACGCCCGCGCCCTGCCCTGGCGGGTGAGCCCGTCCGAGCGGGCGCAGGGCGTTGTCAACGATCCCTACCGGGTCTGGTTGTCCGAGATCATGCTGCAGCAGACCACGGTGCAGGCGGTAAAACCCTATTTCGCGAGCTTCGCGATGCGCTGGCCCACAATCACCGATCTCGCCGCGGCCGAGACCGAGGACGTTATGAAGGCCTGGGCGGGACTGGGCTACTATTCCCGCGCCCGCAATCTCAAGCGCTGCGCCGATGTGGTGGCGGCCGAGCATGGTGGCCGGTTTCCCGACACCGAGGAAGGACTGCGCGCCCTGCCCGGCATCGGCCCCTACACCGCGGCGGCGATCGCGGCGATCGCGTTCGACCGAAGGGCGGCGGTGGTCGACGGCAATATCGAGCGGGTGTTCACCCGGCTCCATGAGATCGCCACACCGCTGCCGTCCGCCAAGAGCGAAATCCGCGAAGCCGTCGATGCGGTCACGCCCGACGGGCGACCCGGCGACTTCGCCCAGGCGCTGATGGATCTCGGCGCCACGATCTGCACGCCGAAGCGACCGGCCTGCGTGCTGTGTCCGCTCAACGGGTCCTGTCTGGCCCGCAGGTCCGGGCGGCAGGAGCAGTTTCCGGTCAAGCTTTCGAAAAAGGAGAAGCCGGTGCGGCTGGGCGCGGCCTTCGTGGCCGAACGCCCAGACGGCGCGGTGCTGCTGGTCAAGCGCCCCGACACGGGCCTTTTGGGCGGCATGACCGGGGTGCCCACCACCAACTGGACAGTGCGGGCGGATGGCGCGACCGGGGCCAAATCGGCCCCTTTCGCCGCCGACTGGCTGAGCAAGGGGGTGATTACACATGTGTTTACACATTTTGAATTGCGGCTCGAAGTGTTTCATGCGGTTGTCACCGGCGCCCCCGATCATGAGGGCTGGTGGAGCGACAGCGATTCGCTGCCCGGCGAAGCGCTGCCCACCGTGATGAAGAAGGCGCTCGGAGCCGCATTCCCGGCGCTGTTCAGAAAAGGCAAGACATGAGCGAGACCCACCCGCCCGCAGCCCAACCCGTCCGGCATATCGTGTTCGATATCGGCAAGGTGCTGATCCATTACGATCCGAACATTCCCTACAGCCGGCTGATCCCGGATGCCACGGAACGCGCGGCGTTCTTCGACACGGTGTGTACCCATGACTGGAACCTGGAGCAGGACCGCGGCCGCGGCTGGACCGAGGCCGAGTCGCTCTTGATCGACCGGTTTCCCGACAAGGCGGAGCTGATCCGCGCTTTCCGGCAGCATTGGCACGAGATGGTGAGCCACGCCTATGATGACAGTGTCGACATCATGCTCGACCTGATCCAGCAGGGTCGCGACGTGACGATGCTGACCAATTTCGCCGCCGACACGTTCAAGGAGGCGCGCGAGATGTTTCCCTTCCTCAAGGTCCCCCGCGGCGTCACCGTGTCGGGCGAAATCGGGCTGATCAAGCCCGACCGGGAGATCTACGACACCCACGCGGCAAGCTTCGATCTGGAGCCTTCGGCCTGCCTGTTCATCGACGACAGCCAGAAGAACGTCGAGGGCGCGATCGCCGCGGGCTGGCAGGCGGTGCTGTTCACGGACGCACAGACGCTCAGGGGAGACCTGGCGCGTTTTATTGCTCTCTGATCCGGCGCCCGTCGAGACTTGAAGACGGATTGAACGAAGTCGCGCCGGCCGTGGGTCGTCTGTTTCCGGTCAACCCGTCCTGCCCTCTTCCTCAACGTCCTCCTCGGCGGCCGGTCGTCCCGAAAGGAACTGGCCAAAGGCGGCCATCGAGTCAAAGTTGTCGCACAACACCTTGATGACCACCAGGATCGGCACGGCCATCAGCGCTCCAAGCAGGCCCCACAGCCACCCCCACACGGTCACGGTCAAGAACACAGCGACGATGTTGAGTTCGAGCCTGCGCCCGACAATCAGCGGCGTCAGGAAATTGCCTTCAAGGATGGTGAACCCCAGATATATGGCTGGCGCGATCAAGGCGCCTCCAAGGGTTGGATAGACCACCATCGCTGTGGCGGCCAAAGCCAGGGCGCCAGCCCATGCGCCGATAAACGGGAGGAAATTCAGGACCGCTGCAATGCAGCCCCACATGACCGGATTTGGCATGCCATAGAGCCATAGACCGGTGCCAATCGCCACGCCCAGGCCCACATTGATGAGGGTGATGGTGAACAGATAGCGCGACACCTGACGCTCAACGTCATAGATCACACGCAAAGCCCGTTTCTTCTCGCTCAGCAAGGGCATGATGCCGACGATTTTTTCGTAGAACAGGGTGCCTGTCGAAAGCAGGAACATTGCAAGGATCAAGGCGACCACGACTGTGGTGAGGCCGACAAAAGCGTTGGACGCGGCGGCGCTGAGCAGCGCCGGCTGCTGGACGACAACCCTTTGGACTTCAGAGGCAGTCGCACCCTGGGCCAGTTCCTCGACCTGCTCGCTTGCCTCCTTCACCGCCGCGATCTGGTCGCGGTACTCGGCGAATTTCTCGCGGATCTTCACGCCCGTTTCAGGCGCTGATGAAACCAGATCCGAAATGGGTCCCGCAAGAGAATAGGCACCAAACCCGAGGGCTCCGGCGAGGGATACAACAATCAAAAAGGCGGAGATCCCCGAGGGAAGCCCGCGTTTTTCGGCGAACCGCACCACGGGCCTCAAAGTCTGGGCAATCAGGAGCCCCAGGACCATTGGCATCACCACATCCTGGGCGACGAACAAGACCTGGGCAACCAATACGATGAAGATGCCGATCAGGACCCGTTTGATCGTCGTCTGGTCCGGATTGGGGAGAGGCGCCGGCAAATCCATGTTGAACCTCAACCAAAAAGGTAAAAAGGCCGCGCCCGACATGGGGTGCGGCCAATTGGCAGGAAATCAGGTCTGAACTTCAAACCTTATTGCCCAAAGCGCCTTTGACTGAACCGGTGACGTCCTGCACGGCGCCCTTTGCCTTTTGCACCTTGCCTTCAGCCTGGAGTTTCTTGTTGTCGGTGGCCTTGCCAACCGTGTCCTTGACCGCGCCGGCAGCCTTGTTGCCGGCGGCCTTCGTCTTATCGATCATCTTGCCCATGCCAAACCTCCTGTAGGCCGCTCTAAATGCGGCGCTGGCCATGCAAGCTGATGCTTGCCTGCACTAACGCCCGACATTGATCCTGGTTCAATCGAATTTCGCCGAAAGCGCAGGAATTTTTCGGGCGGGCTTCTGCGTGCCTTGCCGTCCCCGGAAAACGAGACGCCCGGGATGCGCGACACATCCCGGGCGCTCTATGCCCGGCGGGGACTGAAGGTACTTGAACCCGCCGGATCTCATGACCGGTCCTAGCCGGCGCGCGCCATCTCCACCCTGATGGCGGTGCGGTAATCATCGATCAACTTGAGGCCGTCGGGCGTCTCCACATGCCAGAAGGTCCAGCCGTTGCAGGCGTCGAAGCCCTGCACCACGGCGCCGATCTTGTGGATGGAGCCGGCGGTGCCGTTGGCGGCCAGCGTGCCGTCGGCGCGGATGATGGCCTGATGCTTGCGCTTGGCGTCAAACAGCACGTCGCCGGGTTTGACGTGGCCGGCCTCGATCAGCACGTTGAAGGCGACGCGCGGTTCGGCGCGCTTTCCGGTCATCACCGTGAGTTCGTTCTTGCCGAGCGGCTCGACCGCGTCGATGCGGGCGCGCGCCGCGTCGATGTAGTCCTGCTCGCGCTCGATGCCGACGAAGTGGCGGCCGAGCCTGCGGGCCACGGCGCCGGTGGTGCCGGAGCCGAAGAACGGATCGAGCACCACGTCGCCGGGCTTGGACGAGGCCATCAGCACGCGCGCCAGCAGCGCCTCCGGCTTCTGGGTCGGATGCACCTTCCTGCCGTCCTCGCCCTTCAGGCGCTCGCCCCCGGTGCAGATCGGAAACAGCCAGTCCGAGCGCATCTGCACGTCGTCATTGGCGGCCTTCATGGCTTCGTAGTTGAAGGTGTAGCTCTTGGCGTTCTGGTCGCGCGAGGCCCAGATCATGGTCTCGTGGGCGTTCTGGAAGCGGCGGCCGCGGAAGTTCGGCATCGGATTGGTCTTGCGCCAGACGATGTCGTTCAAGAGCCAGAAGCCGATGTCCTGGAGCTGCGTGCCGACGCGGAAGATATTGTGGTAGGAGCCGATCACCCAGATGGTGCCGTTGGGCTTCAGGACCCGGCGGCAGGCCATCAGCCAGGCGCGGGTGAAGGCGTCGTAGGCCTCGAAGCTCTCGAACTGGTCCCAGTGATCATTGACCGCGTCGACCATGGACTGGTCGGGTCGGGCGAGATCGCCGCCAAGCTGGAGATTGTAGGGCGGGTCGGCGAAGATGACGTCGATGGAATTGGCGGGAAGCGCCTCGAGCGCCGCCACGCAATCCCCCTTGATGATGGTGTCGAGCCAGGACTGGCGTGTGGCGGTGACGGAACGGATTTCGGCAAGAGATACTGACTGGGCCATGGGATACTCACATTACGCATACGCAACAACAACTGAGCCGCATGGTTACCGAACAGGGTAAACATCCGGTGAACGGTCGCCCGGACCGTGCATTTTCGGGACCCTGGGCCTTGAGAAAGTATCCCTGCAAGCCAGACGGACTGACGGCGGGCTGATCCAACGGCGCAATCGGCGGGGAATTAACCCCGACCGGTCGCTTGCCTGAGGCGAGCGCTTGCTATAGGTCCGGTGGCGATTTCCCATCCCATACGACTACCCCTTGCAGGAACAGCTCCATGCCCGGTTTCGACCTCATCATCTATGATTGCGACGGCGTTCTGGTCGACAGCGAGATCATCGCCGCGGAGGTGGAATCCAAGCTGCTGACCGAAGCGGGCTTTCCCATCAGCACGGAAGAGATGGCCGAGCGCTTCGCGGGCCTGACCTGGAAGGACATCCTGCTGACCGTCGAGCGCGAGTCGAGCATTCCGTTTTCGGCGCGGCTGCTCGACGAATCCGAACGGCTGCTCGACATCAAGCTCGCGTCCGAGGTGCAGGCGATCGACGGCGCGCTGGACGCCATCCAGCGCATTCCCGGCCCGCGCTGCATCTGCTCGAACTCATCGCTGCCGCGGCTCAGGGCCATGCTCAAGCTTGTCGGCATCGACCGGCTGTTTGGCGATCATGTCTATTCCGCCAAGGATCTGGGCGAAGGCCGCACCAAGCCCGCGCCGGACGTGTTCCTGCATGGCGCCAGTCAATTGGGCGTCAGGCCGTCAGGCGTGCTGGTGATCGAGGATTCGGTGCACGGAATCCATGCGGCCAGGGCCGCGGGCATGCGCGTGGTGGGCTTCACCGGCGCGTCGCACAGCTATCCCGGTCATGCCGACAAGCTCACGGAAGCCGGCGCAGAGACCGTCATCCGCCGCATGAGCGACCTGCCCGCCACCGTGGAAGCGCTGGCCGGCTTTACGGACCTTCTCTGAGCGTCAGGAAAAGACCTTATCAGGGGGTGTTGTAGGGGCCCGGGTCGAAGCCGACATAGAGTTTGACGGCGCGGGCGGAGGCGGCCGGAAAGGTGACGCTCGTGTTGGTGTAGATGAACCGCTCGGCCGGCATCCCCTCGAGGAGGGTGACGGGGTGCTTCTGCAGTTCGGAATAGAGAACTTTCTCGCCTTCGAGAACCGCGACGCGAACCGGCAATTCCACCTGACCGGCCTTGCCCGCGGGTCCAGCCACCACCCGGCCCGACGCCGCCACCGTGATGATCATCTGGTCGCCGCTGATCCGGCACTGCCGCGTCGTGTCGGAAATCGAGGCCTGGTGCATGATCTTCGTCGGGTCGCCGTCGCCGCCCTTGGCGAACTGGCTGTAATAGGCAGTCCCCTCGCGCAGGGTAATCTGCGGGCAAGTGCCCTGGATGACTTCCGAGTTGGTCACCGGGTCGATCGCCGCCTGCTGCGCTCCGGCGCCCGGACTGAGGACAGCGCGCGGATCGGCCG
Organism: Hoeflea sp.; assembly: GCF_030682515.1. Taxonomy (GTDB): domain Bacteria; phylum Pseudomonadota; class Alphaproteobacteria; order Rhizobiales; family Rhizobiaceae; genus Hoeflea. The sequence continues at coordinate 6,475 of NZ_JAUXOD010000037.1, forward strand.
ACGTGCAGCCGGCAATCAGGGCTGCGCCCATGAGAACAGGAACGAAACGCAACAATCTGTCTGACACGATACACCTACCTTCATTCGTCCGTGACCGAAGGGAAAACCCTTCGTCCGGAGTGTGGCCTTTGCATGACGACCGCCCATGGTCTATATCAGCCGCGCGCCCAAAATTCGACCGGCGTTATCTCATCTTGCGCGATCCGCGTCCACCACCGGGGAACATGTCTGTGGACTATATTTCGACACGGGGCGAAGCGCCCTCCTTGGGTTTCAGCGATGCGCTGCTGGCAGGCCTCGCCCGCGACGGCGGACTCTACGTCCCCAGCGCGTGGCCCGTCTTCAGCCGCAAGGACATCCGCGCCATGCGCGGCCAGAGCTATCAGGAGATCGCGTTCCGCGTCATCGAGCCGTTCACGCAAGGTGAAATCGAGGTCGATGCGCTGCGCGGCATGATCGACGAGGCCTATGCCACCTTCCGGCATCCCGCGGTCGTGCCGCTCGTCCAAAGTGGCGCGAACGCCTTCGTGCTGGAGCTGTTTCACGGCCCCACGCTCGCCTTCAAGGACGTGGCGATGCAGCTGATCGCCCGCCTGATGGACCATGTGCTGGCGAGCCGCGGCGAGCGTGCGACCATTGTCGGCGCCACATCCGGCGACACAGGCGGCGCCGCAGTCGATGCCTTCGCCGGGCGCGACCGGACCGATATCTTCATCCTGTTTCCCGAAGGCCGGGTCTCGCCGGTGCAGCAGCGGCAGATGACCACCTCGAAAGCCGCCAATGTCCACGCCATGGCGCTCAAGGGCAATTTCGACGATTGCCAGGACCTGGTCAAAGCCATGTTCAACCACGGCCCGTTCCGCGACCGGGTGCGCCTTTCGGGCATCAACTCGATCAACTGGGCGCGGATCATGGCCCAGATCGTCTATTACTTCACCGCCGGCGTGTCGCTCGGCAGTCCGGACCGCAAGGTCTCGTTCACGGTGCCCACCGGCAATTTCGGCGATGTCTTCGCCGGCTACTGCGCCAAGCGGATGGGACTGCCGATCGACCGCCTGGTGATCGCCACCAACGAGAACGACATCCTGGCGCGGACGATGAAGACCGGCCGCTACGAGATGCGCGGCGTCCGCCCCACCACCTCGCCCTCGATGGACATCCAGATCTCGTCGAACTTCGAGCGGCTGCTGTACGACGCCTACGGGCGCGATGCGGGCGCCGTGCGCCGGTCGATGTCGAGTCTCAAGCAGTCCGGCGCCTTCGACATCGACGAAGGCGCGCTGAAAGCGATCCGCAAGGAGTTTCGCGCCGGGCGGGCCAGCGAAAGCCAGGTCAGGGCGGTGATCCGCGAGACCCAGGCCGAGACCGGCTATGTGTTCGACCCCCACACCGCCGTGGCGGTTCATGTCGCAAACAGGTTTGAAAAACCGTCAGCTCCGATGATCACGCTGGCGACCGCGCATCCGGCGAAATTCCCCGATGCCGTAAAAAAAGCCTGTGGTATTGACCCCGCGCTCCCGTCGTGGCTCTCTGACCTCATGCAACGGGAGGAACGGTTCAGCGTATTGCCCAATGAACAGGACAAGGTGGAAGCCCATATCCTGTCCCTGACGCGGGCGTCGCGATGATCCGGGGAAAGTGACAGAATGAAAGTCAAGACAACCACTCTCGCCAACGGCGTCACCGTCGTGACCGAGACAATGCCTCATCTCGAGAGCGTTGCTCTCGGCGTCTGGGTGAAATCCGGCTCGCGCGACGAGACCCCGTCGGAGCACGGCATCGCCCACCTGCTCGAGCACATGGCGTTCAAGGGCACGAGCCGGCGCAGCGCCCGCCAGATCGCCGAGGAGATCGAGAATGTCGGCGGCGAGCTCAACGCCGCGACCTCGACGGAAACCACATCCTACTATGCCCGCGTGCTCAAGGATAATGTGGAGCTCGCCATCGACATCCTGCATGACATCCTCACAGATTCCGTCTTCGACGAAGAGGAGCTGACGCGCGAGAAACACGTCATCCTGCAGGAGATCGGCGCCGCCAACGACACGCCAGACGACGTGGTCTACGACAAGTTCACCGAAGCCGCGTTTCGCGACCAGACCATCGGCCGGCCGATCCTGGGCACGCCCGAGACCGTTGAATCCTTCACCCCGGCGCAGATCCGGTCCTATCTCGCCCGCCACTATACCGGCGACCGGATCGTGGTGGTTGCCGCGGGCGCGGTCGAGCACGATACCTTCGTCAAGCTCGTCGACGACCGCTTCGGCCAGACGATCAAGCCGACGGGCACCCTGCTTCGGGCCATTCCCACGGCCATCTACACCGGTGGCGACTATCGCGAGAGCCGCGACCTGATGGACGCCCAGGTGCTGATCGGCTTCGAGGGCCGGGCCTACCAGGTGCGCGATTTCTACTGCTCGCAACTGCTCGCCAATATCCTGGGCGGCGGCATGTCCTCGCGGCTGTTCCAGGAAGTGCGGGAAAAGCGCGGGCTTTGCTATTCGGTCTATGCCTTCCACTGGGGTTTTTCGGATTCGGGCCTGTTTGGCGTCCATGCCGCCACCGGCGCCGAGGATCTCGCCGAACTGATCCCGGTCATCCTGTCCGAACTGGCCAAGGCCGCCGATGGCGTCGAGGAGCAGGAAATCAACCGCTCCCGGGCGCAGGTCCGGTCCGGCCTGTTGATGGCGCAGGAAAGCCCCGCTGCACGCGCCAGCCAGATCGCCCGGCAGATGCTGCTGTTCGGCCGCCCCGTCAGCAATGCGGAATTGATGGAGCGGCTCGCCAACCTCACGCCCAAGCGCCTGTCCGATCTGGCCGGACGGCTGTTCTTCGACACGCCGGTGACCGTCTCGGCAATCGGGCCCGTCGACAATCTGCTGTCGATCCCGGACATGGTCCACACACTTGGCCGGAATGGCGGGCGAACCGCCGCGGCCGAGTAGGTCTCTAAGGAACATCCCCACCATGGCGCCTCCGGTGTTTCGTTTCCGCAGCCGGGCCCAGGAAGAATTCCGGCTGGAGGGAGACCGGGTCTATCTGCGCCATCCGGTGCAAGCCGACCATGCCGAGTGGAGCAAGCTCAGGGCGGCGAGCCGGGCGTTCCTCGAACCCTGGGAGCCGCGCTGGGCCGAGGACGACCTCAGCCGCCCGGCCTTCAGATATCGCATCCGGCGCTATGACGCCGACCGCGAGGCCGGATTGGCGCTGCCCCTGTTCATCTGCCAGAAGTCGACCGGACGGCTCGTCGGCGGCGTGACGCTCGGCGCGATCCGGCGGGGTGCGGCGGAATGCTGCACGCTGGGCTACTGGATGGGCGAGCAGCATGCCGGCAAGGGCGTGATGACCGACGCGCTTAAATGCCTCATTCCCCATGCTTTTGACAGGATGCGGTTGCACCGGATAGAGGCGGCCTGTATTCCCGACAATCAAAGAAGCCAACGCCTCCTTGAAAAGGCCGGGTTTCGGCAAGAGGGATATTTGAACGGCTACCTGAAAATCAATGGCGCATGGCGCGATCACCTGCTTTTCGCACTGGTTGCCGAAGACTGGCAAGCCATGCGCGCGAAAGGATCCGGTACCGGCGGATGACCTGCATTTTCCGTTTCCTTGCTGTCCGGCCTTTCCGGGCCGCCGCGCCCCTGGACGCCCGGGCGGCCAGGGGCATGTCGGCGGCGTTCTGCCTGATGATGCTCGCCCTGATGGTCGGATGGGCGCCGCCTGCCCAGGCGATCGAGCCGGTCAAGATCACAAGGGACGACACCGCGCTCGACCTCACAGCCACGACGGAAATCTACAATCGGCGCGGGGAAGCGTTCCAGGTGTCCACGGCTGCCGGCTCCGACGGGATCGTGCGGCGCATCGAGGTCCGCGCCAGTTCGCCCCTGCATTCCGGAGACTGGGCGGTGTTCGCACTCGCCAATGTCACCGACGAGCAGATCGACCGGCTGATCGTGGCGCCGCATTTCCGGCTGGTCGGATCGGGTATCCTGTGGCCGGACCTGGGATCGACGCGGATTCTCTCCATCACGCCCAGCGAGGGCTTCGCGCTCGACCAGGTTGCCAGCAGCGAGGACGATGTCTTCCGCATCACGCTCAATCCAGGGACGGTCATCACCTTCGTGGCCGAGCTTGCCGCGCCAGAGCTGCCGCAGATCTATCTGTGGGAGCCCGAGGCCTACAAGGACACGGTCAACGCCTACACGCTCTACCGCGGCATTGTGCTCGGCATCGCCGGCCTGCTTGCGGTGTTCCTGACCATCCTGTTCGTCGTCAAGGGCACGTCGATGCTTCCCGCCACCGCCGCGCTGGCCTGGGCGGTGCTCGCCTATGTGTCGGTGGATTTCGGCTTCCTGTCCAAGCTGATCAGCGTCACGCCCGGCGACGAGAGGATCTGGCGCTCGGGCACCGAAGTCCTGCTGGCGACCGGGCTCGTGGTGTTCCTGTTCACCTATCTCAACCTCAATCGCTGGCACACCAACCTGTCCTACGTCACCGTGGCCTGGATCCTGGGCCTGGGCGGGCTGTTCGCAGTGGCGATCTATGATCCGCCGGTGGCGTCGGGCATTGCCCGCATGTCGTTTGCGGCGACCGCCGTGGCGGGCGTGGCGCTGATCGCCTATCTGGGCTTCAACCGCTATGACCGGGCGGTGATGCTGATCCCGACCTGGGCGCTCATCCTGTGCTGGCTGTTCGGCGCCTGGGTGACCGTGACAGGGCAACTGGTCAACGACATCGTCCAGCCGGCGCTGGGCGGCGGCCTGGTGCTGATCGTGCTGCTGATGGGGTTCACGGTGATGCAGCACGCCTTTGCCGGCGGCGCCTACCATCAGGGCCTTTTTTCCGACATGGAACGCCAGGCCATGGCGCTGGCGGGTTCTGGCGACACCGTCTGGGACTGGGACGTCTCCCGCGACCGCGTCGTCACCTCGCCCGACCTTGCGCCGCAGCTCGGCCTGTCTCCGGGCGCACTCTCGGGGCCTGCCCGCAACTGGCTGCCGCGCATCCACGCCGATGACCGCGACAGGTTCCGCACCGCGCTTGACGTCATGCTCGAGCACCGCAGGGGCCGGCTCAACCACCAGTACCGGATGCGCGCCGAGGATGGCCATTATCACTGGGTCTCGCTCAGGGCGCGGCCGGTGCTGGGCTCCAACGGCGAAGTCATCCGCTGCGTCGGAACCATCATCGACGTGACCGAGCAGAAGAATTCCGAGGACCGGCTGCTGCACGACGCCGTGCATGACAATCTGACCGGGCTTCCCAACCGGCAGCTGTTCCTCGACCGGCTGCAGACCATGATCAGCATGGCCGAGCGCATTCCGGACGTCCGGCCGAGCGTGTTCATGATCGATCTCGACCGGTTCAAGCAGGTCAACGACAAGCTCGGCATGTCGGTCGGCGACACCATCCTGCTGGCGCTGACCCGGCGGCTGAAGCGGCTCCTCAAGCCGCAGGACACGCTGGCCCGGATCTCGGGCGACCAGTTCGGCCTGGTGCTGGTGTCCGAGCAGGACGCGGTCAAGGTGGCCGCCCTCGCCGAGGCAATCTCGAAGGCGATTTCCGCGCCGATCGATTTTGCCGGGCAGGAAATCCGGCTCACCGCCTCCATCGGTCTGGTGACCTGGGTCGAGAACAACGCCGTGCCCGACGACCTGATGAAGGACGCCGAACTGGCGATGTACCAGGCCAAGCGGTTCGGTGGCAACCGGATCGAACCCTTCCGGCCGGCCTTCCGCACCGTGGGTTCGGACCGGCAACGGCTTGAGAGCGACTTGCGGCGGGCGCTCGAACGGCGCGAGCTCACGCTCGTCTATCAGCCGATCGTCGAACTCAAGGACGCCGAGATCGCCGGCTTCGAGGCGCTGCTGAGATGGGAAGATCCCAAGCGCGGCACCGTGCCGCCCTCCGAGTTCATTCCCGTCGCCGAGACAACCGATCTGATCCTTGAGCTCGGCATGTATTCGCTCAAGCAATCGGCCGAGGACCTGGCGCAATGGCAGGAGGCGCTCGGCGAATTGCCGGTCTTCATGTCGGTCAACCTGTCGAGCGCGCAACTGCTCAAGAGCGATCTGTGCAACGACGTGATCAAGGTGATCTCGGCCACACGCTGCGACCCCACCCGCTTCCGGCTGGAACTGACCGAGACGCTGGTGATGCACAATCCGCAGCAGGCGCTGATGACCCTGTCCCGGCTCGCCGACGCCGGCATCGGCCTGACTCTCGACGATTTCGGCACCGGACATTCATCGCTCGCCTATCTCACGCGGTTTCCGTTCAAGACGCTGAAGATCGACAAGTCGCTGGTGATCGACCAGTCGGACAAGGGCGACATCCTGATCCGCTCCATCGTCAATCTGGCCAAGCAACTCGACATGCGAGTGGTGGCCGAAGGGGTGGCGTCGGAGAACGACGCGATGAAGCTGTCGGAGATGGGCTGCGATTACGGCCAGAGCTTCCTGTTCGGTCCGCCGATCGGCACGGAGTCGGTGCAGAAGCTTCTCAGGGAACGCTTTCCCCTCGCCCGGCCGAACTGAGCCATTCGCTTCCGCCAAACAACAGCAGGACGCCTCAGGCGTGGCCGGCCTCGGTTGATAGCATGGCCGGTGCGATCCCCATGGACGCCAGCACCCGGTCATATTTGCCGGAATGGTCGGGATCAAAGACGATGTCGTCGGTGGCCGGGCAACTCAACCAGACATTGGCGAATATCTCGCTTTCGAGCTGGCCCGCCGCCCATCCGGCGTAGCCCAGCAGCATGATCCCCCGCCGCGGGCCGCAGCCATCCTTGATGGCGCGCAGGATGTCGACGGTCGCGGTCAGGCACAGATCGTCATTGACCGGCATGGTCGACTGGCTGATGTAGTCATCCGAATGCAGCACGAAGCCTCGTCCGGCATCCACCGGGCCTCCGCACTGGATCGGAAAATCGCGGGCGCAGTCACTCATCCCGGTCTTGCGGGCGGGGCGTCCCCGGGGCTGCATGCGGCCGTCAAGGTCAAGGTTCTCGACAAGCTCCTCGAACCGCAGCGGCTGCGGCCGGTTGAGGATGAACCCCATGGCGCCATTGTCGGAATGGGCGCAGACGAAGATCACCGTGCGCTCGAAGCGCTCGTCGCTCATACCCGGCATGGCGACCAGGAAATGCCCGTCCAGGCATCCCCGGTCCCGCCGGGATAAATGGTCCTCTATCCCAAGCATGACCTAATGCTACCAAGTTCTGGCGTTTTGGAAAGGCCTTACCGCACCCCGGGTTCGACATGACGGCAAACGAGATTGTAACGTCTTGAATGCATGCGGAACAAAGTTTCCATTGCCGTGCTGCCGAACGCGGCATGCCGGGCGGCGCAGGCTTTGGAAGGTCCGTGGCGCCCGAAAGCGGCGGTCACGGAAATATGAGCGCCCGGCACGCGGGATTGAATGGTCTGGAAACTCCGCGTCCTCTAGACTGGCGCCATGACCGATCATGATCTCCCATCACCGCCACGCAGGCTGTTTCTTGTGAGCGCGGGTGCCGCACTTGTCCTAGGCCTGGGCCTCACCCCCGCCCCGGCGCTCGACAGCGGCTGGGCCGAAACAGAGGGCGGACGCATGCGGATGGTGGTTGATCCGACCCCGCGCGAGGACGGCACCATCGCCGGCATTCTCGATATCGACCTCGATCCCGGCTGGAAGACCTACTGGCGCGACCCAGGCGGCTCCGGCATTCCGCCGACGCTTGACGTCTCGGGGAGCGACGGCATCGCGCTCGAGGAAATGGCCTATCCGCCACCCGTGCGCATCGATGACGGCTACGCGGTCTGGGCGGGCTACTCCGCGCCGGTCCAGTTGCCGCTCATCTTCAGGCGCACCGGCTCCGGCGACGCCCGCATCCATGCACTCGTCTTCATCGGCATCTGCGAGAAGATCTGCGTTCCGTTCCAGGCCGAGTTCACGATCAACCTGCCGGAAGGAACGGAGGCGGCCGATGACGCCAAGGTGATCGTTGCCCAGGCCTTCGGCAAATTGCCTCAGCCCGCCGCCGCGGATTTCAAGGTGGAGACGGCCGTTCTTGACGCGGAGGAAAGCCGGATCGAGATCTCCGCCGTGTTGCCGCAGTTCAGGCCGTCCGGCGTCGAGCCCCAGCTGTTCGTCGCGGGACCGCCCGGATTTGCGTTTTCGCAGCCAAAACCCGCCCCTGCAGCGGGCGGCTCTGCCGGCTGGACCGTGGGGGTCGAGGCGATCCCCGCGGCAACCTCGGCAGACACACGCCAAACGCTTGAGATCGTTATCACCCTGGGACAGCGCGCGATTGTCCAGAATGTTGAGATCAAAGGGTTTTCCCGGAAGTGAGACGGGCCGGGATAAGTTGAATTCACCACTCGCAATTGCTACAGGCGACACTAAATTCCGAGTCTGATTTTAACGGCAACAAGGAGCGCCGACGTGACAATTGCAATTGGGGACACATTGCCCGAGGCCACATTCAAGGAGAAGACCGCTGACGGCATGGCCGAGATCAAGGTCAGCGACCTGTTTTCAGGCAAGAAGGTCGTGCTGTTCGCCGTACCCGGCGCCTTCACGCCGACGTGCCACCTCAATCATCTGCCCGGCTATCTCGAGAACCGGGACGCCATCCTCGCCAAGGGCGTCGATGAAATCGCCGTGCTGTCGGTCAACGACGCCTTCGTCATGGGCGCCTGGGAGAAGGCCACCAACGGAACCGGCAAGCTGCGCTATCTGTCGGACTGGGACGCGAGCTTCACCAAGTCGATCGGCATGGACGCCGATCTTTCCGCCGGCACGCTCGGCACGCGCTCGAAGCGCTATTCGATGATTGTCGAGGATGGCAAGGTGACGTCGCTCAACATCGAGGATGCGCCGGGACAGGCCGTCACCTCGGGCGCCGCCGCGCTGCTGGCGCAGCTCTGATCCACGCACATCTGGGATTCCTCAGACGGCGCTCCTGCGGGGCGCCGTTTTTGTTTTGAACGGCGCCATGCCCAGGCGCGCGAGCTCGTCGGCGCGTTCGTTTTCGGGGTGCCCGTCATGGCCCTTGACCCAGTGCCATTTGACCTTGTGGCGCTGGTTGGCCTGGTCCAGCGCCTGCCAGAGCTCGGCGTTCTTCACCGGCTTCTTGTCGGCGGTCTTCCAGCCGTTCTTCTTCCAGCCGAAGATCCACTTGGATATGCCGTCCATGACATATTTGCTGTCGGTGTAGAGATCGACCTCGCAGGCGCTCTTGAGCGCGTTCAGGGACGATATCGCGGCCATGAGCTCCATACGGTTGTTGGTGGTCTCGGCCTCGCCGCCCGACATCTCCTTCAGGCTCTCGCCATGGCGCAGGATGGCGCCCCAGCCGCCCGGCCCCGGATTGCCGGAGCAGGCGCCGTCGGTGAAAATCTCGACATGCTTCACGTGATCAGATCCTTTGCGCGCAGGCCGTATTCGGCCGCGGAAGCAACCTGGCGGTGGAACCTCAGCTTGCGCAGATACTCAAGCGGGTCCTTCTTGACCACCAGCGCGCCTTCGGGCGTGGTCAACCAGTCATGCAGGCGGGTGAGAAAGAACCTGAGCGCCGCGCCGCGGGCGAGCAGCGGCAGGGCCTCCACCTCCCGGGGCTCCAGCGGCCGCACCGCCACGTAGCCATCGATCAGCGCCATGCCCTTGGTGTGGTTGTAGGCGCCATCGGGCTCGAAACACCAGGCGTTGAGGCAGATGGCGACGTCATAGGCGAGGTAATCATTGCAGGCGAAATAGAAATCGATCAGCCCGGACAGCCGGTCGCCGATGAAGAACACGTTGTCGGGGAACAGGTCGGCATGGATCACGCCCTCGGGCAGGCTTTCGGGCCAGCCCGCCTCAAGCGCTGCGAGATCGGCGTCGATCTCGGCCATGAGCCCAGGCTGGACCTCGTCGGCGCGGCCGCGCGAGCCTTCCCACAGCGGCCGCCAGCCCGCGACCGAGAGTGCGTTGACGCGGCGGATGCCGAACCCGCTGCCGGCCAGATGCATCTCGGCCAGCGCCTGGCCGACTTCGCGGCAATGCAGCGCCTGGGGCTTGCGCAGCCAGGCGCCGTCGAGAAAAGTGACCATGGCGGCCGGCCGGCCTGCCAGCTCGCCCAGATGACCGCCGTCGCGCCGTTCGATCGGCAGTGGGCAGCTCAGGCCCTTGAGCGCCAGATGGTCCATCAGGCCAATGAAGAACGGCAGGTCGTCGCGGTTGACGCGCTTCTCGTAGAGCGTGAGGATGAAGGTGCCCTGGGTGGTGCGCAGCAGGAAATTGGAATTCTCCACACCCTCGGCAATGCCCTTATAGGACAGCAGCGTGCCCACGTCATATTCGCCCAGGAAAGTCCTGAGCTGGTCTTCGTTGACGTCGGTGTAGACCGCCATGCTCACTCAACTCCATTGACAAAGGCCATGTCCGCGGCGGTCAGGTCGACATCCCGCAGTTCGCGGTTGACCAGGAAATTCTCGGTCTCGCGCACGGTTTCGGCGAGCTCGATGGTGGCTGCGAAGCGCGCCTTGAACGCCTCGATGATCTCGTTGACCACGACTTCGGGCGCCGAGGCGCCCGCCGAGATCCCGAGAAGCCGGATGTCGCCGATGGCGTCCCAGTCGATCTCGTGGGCGCGCTGCAGCAGGATCGACTTTGTCGCGCCGGCCTTGAGCGCGACCTCGACAAGGCGCCTGGAATTGGAGGAGTTGGGCGCGCCCACCACCACGAAGAGATCGCAGCCGGGGGCTGCCTGCTTCACCGCCTCCTGGCGGTTGGTGGTGGCGTAGCAGATCGATTCGGCTGCGGGCGCGGTGATCTCGGGGAACTTCGCCTGCAGCCTTGCGATCACGCCTGCGGTGTCGTCGACCGACAGGGTGGTCTGGGTGACGAAGCCAAGGGCCGCGGGATCGGCGGGCTCGAAGGCGTCGACGTCGGCCTCGGTTTCCACCAGCGTCACCGCGCCCGGCGGCAATTGCCCCATGGTGCCGATGACCTCGGGATGGCCCTTGTGGCCGATCAGCACGACATGACGGCCGAGCCGCTCGTGCCGCATCGCCTGCTTGTGCACCTTGGAGACCAGCGGACAGGTGGCGTCCAAGAAGAACAGGTTGCGCGCCGTGGCGTCGGCGGGCACCGATTTCGGCACGCCATGGGCCGAGAAGATCACCGGCTGTGCGCGATGTTCAGTGGGGATCTCGTCGATCTCCTCGACAAAGATGGCGCCCAGCGCCTCGAGCCCTTCCACCACATAGCGATTGTGCACGATTTCGTGGCGGACATAGACCGGCGCGCCGTATTTCTTCAGGGCCAGCACCACGATCTGGATGGCGCGGTCGACGCCCGCGCAAAATCCGCGCGGTCCGCAGAGCCTGATGGTCAGGGGAGTTTTTTGCATTCGCTCATTCATGGGTTCAGCCAACAAGGATCACGACGCCAGCAGCACGGCAATCAGCGCGATTGCCGCGGGAAGCGCCTGGATCACGAAAATCTTCTTCGACGCGGTTGCCCCGCCATAGAGGCCCGCGACGAGAACGCAGCCAAGGAAAAACAGTTTGAGCTGAAATGCAACCGCCGCGTCCGGATGGATCAGCGACCAGATCAGGCCTGCGACGAGAAAACCGTTGTAGACACCCTGGTTGGCGGCCATCACCCTGGTCTGGGCAGCCTGCTCGGGCCTGAGACCGAAGGCCTTCAAGCCGCGCGGGGTGGTCCACAGAAACATCTCGAGCACGAGGATATAGACATGTTCGAGAGCCACGAGCGCCACCAGGATGATTGCCAGACCTGCCACGTCCACTCCATTCACTATCTGCCTGACATCCCGTTACCATGGCAGTGCGTGCCCGCACCAGACGCATTCAGGATTTCCGCCTCATCCAGGCAAACAGGCTGACGCCCACGAGCGCCAGCGCCAGGCCGTACCAGGTGATCGCGTATTGCAGGTGGCTGTTGGGCAGGTCGATCACCGTGACCCCTCCCCTGGGCAGTCCGCCCGGGACCGGCGTGGCATCGGCGTCGAGGAAGAACGGCGGCACCGCTCCCTCGGGCAGGCCGACGCTTGCCGCCATGCGGTCGATGTCCTTCCAGTAGAAGACGTTGCCGGTCTCGTCATTTTCCGGAACGATGAAGGACGGCTTTTCATCGAGCCTGGCGCGGGCGAGGCCCGTGACTGCCTGCTGGCCTGCCACCAGGCTTTCCGGTCGGCTCGCGGCTTCCTTGCGGTCATAGGGCACGAAACCGCGATTGATGAACAGGAATCGGCCATCGCCGAGTTCCATGGGCGTGTAGAGATAGAATCCCGACTGGCCCGCGAAGGTCGCGAAGAAATGGCGCTCCTTGTCATGCAGGAACGTGCCCGATGCGCGCGCTGCCCGGTAGTCGACCGGCTCGCCCCGAGCCAGCGCCGCCTCGAGGCCGGCAATGTCGAGCGGCTCCGCCTGGCGGCGTTCCTCGATGGACTGGAGCAGGTCTTGCTTCCAGATGAGCCGGTTGACCTGCCAGGTGCCGAGCGACACCAGCACGGCCAGAGCCACCGGCAGCAGCACCGCGGCGATCCAGAACCGGCCGCCATGGCGCCGGGGCAATGACTTCGCCTCAGCCACGGTCGATCTGTCCTTCCGCCGCCTTGTGGCGGTACTGAAGAGCGATCATCAGCCCCTTGAGCGCGCGCAGCAGGGCGAGCGACAGCACGGTCGAGAGCGGGATCCACAGCATCAGATGCACCCAGAGCGCCGGGCTGTAATTGACCTCGAGCCAGAGCGCCAGGCCCACGACAATGAAGCCGATGATGAGGATGACGAACACCGCCGGGCCATCGCCGGCATCGGCGAAGGAATTGTCCAGCCCGCAGACGCTGCATCTGGGCTTGACGCCGAGCAGCCCCTCGATCAGGGCGCCCTCGCCGCAGCGCGGGCAGCGGCCGCGCAGGCCGGCTTTGACCGGATCGACAGGAGGGTAATGCGCCTCGTCCTTGGTCATTGGTCATGTCCCTTGTTCGTCAGCCACCGGCGGCGGCCCAAAATGCGCAGGGCGGCAGGTCTCCCCGCCGCCCCGAAACTCAAAGACGTTCGGCTCGATCTAGTGATGGTAGATCGGGGCGCCCCAGGAGGCCCAGACATAGATCGAGAAGAACAGGAACAGCCAGACCACGTCGACGAAGTGCCAGTACCAGGCCGCCGCCTCGAAGCCGAAATGCTGCTTTTCGGTGAAATGGCCGCGCATCGCCCGGATCAGGCAGACCACCAGGAAGATGGTGCCGATCAGAACGTGGAAGCCGTGAAAGCCGGTGGCCATGAAGAAGGTCGCGCCGTAGATCGATTCCTTGAAGGCGAACGGGGCAACCGTGTATTCATAGACCTGCACGCCCGAGAAGATCAGGCCGAGAATGACGGTGAGCGTCAGGCCGTTGATCAGGCCCTTGCGGTCGCCGTGCAGCAGCGCATGGTGCGCCCAGGTCACCGTGGTTCCCGACAACAGCAGGATGATGGTGTTGTAGAGCGGCAGGTGCATCGGATCGAGCACTTCGATCCCCGCAGGCGGCCACTGACCGCCGGTGAAGGCCGTGCGGGCAACCTGGGCTGCTTCGTTGGGAAACAGGCTCGCATCGAAGAAGGCCCAGAACCAGGCGACGAAGAACATCACTTCCGACGCGATGAACATGATCATGCCGTAGCGCAGATGCAGGCCCACGACGCGAGTGTGGTGGCCTTCATGGGCTTCCTTGATGGTGTCGCCCCACCAGCCGAACATGGTGTAGAGCACGATGGCGAAGCCGACCAGGAACAGCACCGGATTGGTGATCGGCAGGCCGAGCAGCGAATCGGCACCCTTGAGGCCCTGCATCCAGCCGATGCCGCCAAACGCCATGACCAGCGCGCCGATGGATCCGATCAGCGGCCAGGGGCTCGGGTCAATGATATGGTAGTCGTGGTTCTTTTGATGCGCGTCGGCCATGTCAGCTTTCCCCCATGGTCATCAGTCCCGCTCCGGACAGCAAGTCCGGCGCGTTGTTGCTTACAAAGTGTTGTTGTCTTGCACCGGCTCCGCCACCGCCGCAACGGGTTTTTCCGAAGCGTGAGGGAAGAAAGTGTAGGACAGCGTGATTGTGGTTATGCCCTTGGCGTCCGGATCGTCAACGATTGCCGGGTCGACGAAAAACACCACCGGCATGTTCATGGTTTCGCCGGGCTTCAGTTCGGTCTCGGTGAAACAGAAACACTGGATCTTGTTGAAATAGGCGCCCGCCGACATCGGCGTGACGTTGAACGTCGCCTGGCCATAGGTCGAAACGTCGGACACGTTCTCGGCCGTGTAGGCGACCTCGATGGTCTCGCCGATCCTGAGTTCGACTTCGCGCTCGACAGGCTTGAAATCCCAGGGCAGGCCCGAGGCCACATTGGAGTCGAAGCGGACCTTGATGGTGCGATCAAGGATCGTGTCCGACATCTGCTCGACGCGCTGGGTGGTGCCGCCATAGCCCGTGACCTGGCAGAACAGCTTGTAGAGAGGCACGGCGGCGTAGCTGACGCCGAGCATCGAGATCACGAAGGCCGAACAGGCGATGACGATCCGCCGGTTCGCCGGGTTTGCGGCCTTGTCGGTCGTGTCCTGCGGAGCGCTCATGGTTTCTCCCTCACATCGGCCGGTTGAAGATGCCGGGGCCGATCTTGATGATCGTCACAACATAAAACAGCACGACAAGGCAGGCCAGAACGACGCCGAGCGCCACGGAGCGCGAGCGCCGCGCCTTCTTCTGCTGTTCGGTGAGTTCAACGTGGTCCATCTCAGACCACCACGCCGAAGAACTTGGTGACGAGCGCGTCGATCAGCAGCGCCGTGAAAATGCCGAACAGATAGAGCAGCGAATAGCCGAACAGCTTCTTGGCCGGGATCATCTTCTTGTCGCCGTCGGCCATGCGCCAGACCTGCCAGGCGTACCAGATGAAGGCCGCGCCGAGCAGCGCCGCGACGACGCCGTAGACGATGCCGGCAAAGCCCATGAGCGTCGGCACGACACCGCTGATGGCGGTCAGCACCGAATAGAGCACGATCTGGGTCTTGGTTGCCCTCTCGCCAGCAACATTGGGCAGCATCGGCACGCCGGCTCGGCCGTAATCTTCCGCCTTGAACAGGGCCAGCGCCCAGAAATGCGCGGGCGTCCAGAGGAAGATGATGGCAAACAGCGCGATGCTCTCGATGGAGATCGAGTTGGTGACGCAGGCCCAGCCGATGATCGGCGGGAAAGCGCCGGCGGCGCCGCCGATGACGATGTTGTGCGGCGTCGAGCGCTTGAGCCACATCGTGTAGACGACCGCGTAGAAGAAGATGGTGAAGGCCAGAAGGCCGGCCGACAGCCAGTTGATGACGAGACCGAGCGTCATCACCGAGAACACCGACAGGAACAGGCCGAAGGCCAGCGTGGTCTCGGCCGAGATCCGTCCCGCGGGCACGGGCCGCTTGGCGGTGCGGCCCATCAGGATATCGATGTCGGCGTCGTACCACATGTTGAGCGCGCCGGAGGCGCCGGCGCCCACGGCGATCGACAGCACTGCGATGAAGCCGAGCACGGGATGGATGTCACCCGGTGCCATCAGCAACCCGACGAGTGCGGTGAAGACCACGAGCGACATGACGCGCGGCTTGAGCAGAGCGAAAAAATCGCCCGCATCGCCTTCCAGGATCGGTGCTGCTCCAGGCGCCGTCAGCGCATCGTGTTCGTTGATCATTGCCATGGGCAACTTGCCTTTCCCTCGTCTCCCCGATGACCGGGGGCCCGGAAACCCGGGATCCGGACAACCTGCCCGGTTTAAGTCTCAGACCGCCGGATGGTTCCGGCGGCCTGAGCGTGATTGCGACTGCGCGGGGTTACTTGATGCGCGGCAGCTTTTCCCACTGGTGGTAGGGCGGCGGCGAAGACAGCTGCCATTCCAGCGTGGTCGCACCCTCGCCCCACGGATTGTCACCGGCGATGCGCTTCTTGGCGAAGGCTTCCCAGACGCCATAGAGGAAGATCAGCACGCCGACGCCGGAGATGTAGGAGCCGTAGGAGGAAATGGCGTTCCAGCCGGCAAACGCATCCGGATAGTCGATGTAGCGGCGCGGCATGCCGGCCAGACCCAGGAAGTGCTGCGGGAAGAACACCAGGTTGACGCCGATGAAGGTGACCCAGAAGTGGATGCGGGCCATCAGCGGGTTGTACATGTACCCGGTCATCTTCGGGAACCAGTAGTACCAGCCGGCGAAGATGGCGAACACGGCGCCGAGCGAGAGCTCGTAGTGGAAGTGGGCCTCCACGTAGTAGGTGTCGTGCATGGCGCGGTCGAGACCGGCATTGGCGAGCTGAACGCCCGTCACGCCGCCCACGGTGAACAGGAAGATGAAGCCGATCGCCCAGAGCATCGGCGTGCGGAAGGTGATCGACCCGCCCCACATCGTCGCGATCCAGGAGAAGATCTTCACGCCCGTCGGAACCGCGATCACCATGGTGGCGAAAACGAAGTAACGCTGCGTGTTGAGCGACAGGCCGACCGTGTACATGTGGTGGGCCCAGACAATGAAGCCGACCGCGCCGATGGCGACCATCGCATAGGCCATGCCGAGATAGCCGAAGACCGGCTTGCGCGAGAAAGTCGACACGATGTGGCTGACGATGCCGAAGGCCGGCAGGATCAGGATGTAGACTTCGGGATGGCCGAAGAACCAGAACAGATGCTGGAACAGCACCGGATCGCCGCCGCCGTCGGCGGAGAAGAAGGTGGTGCCGAAATTGCGGTCG
>NZ_JAUXOD010000038.1 GCF_030682515.1 Hoeflea sp.
TTGTCCTTGGCGGGTGTGGCTTGTGGCATTTTATGTCTCGCTGAAAGATCGGATTAGACACCCATATTCTTACAGCAAAACAATGACTTAGGCTACTCCCGCCAACCCACAAAGCTGCCTGCGGTGAATAAATCGGGCTAGATTGTCGCGAGATTCCCCTCTGCCTGAAGGCAATCGAGACAACGGAAAGCAGTTCATTCATGGACGACATGGAACACAGCCACCACGCGATCGAGACGGAAGCGTCGCTCAAGGCCATGCAGGCGAGCGCCGGCGGCCTCAGCCAGGACGAAGTCGCTGCCCGCCTTCAGATCCACGGGCCGAACCGGCTGCCGCAGGCCCCCCGGCGCAGCGTGATCCTGCGGTTTCTCGGGCATTTTCACAACATCCTGATCTATGTGCTGATCGGCTCCGCGATCATCACGCTGTTCATGCAGCATTACGTCGACACCGCCGTCATTCTCGCCGTCGTGGTCGCCAACGCGATCATCGGCTTCATCCAGGAGGGGAAGGCCGAGAAGGCGATGGAGTCCATTCGCCGGATGCTGGCGCCGCATGCCTCGGTGTTGCGCGATGGCGAGCGGCGCACTGTCGACGGCGAGGATCTGGTGCCCGGCGATATCGTGCTCTTGGAGGCGGGCGACAAGGTGCCGGCCGATCTGCGCCTCATCCGGGTGCACGGCCTGCAGATCCAGGAAGCGATCCTGACGGGCGAATCGGTGCCGGTCGACAAGACCACCGGAGCGGTCGCCGCCAAGTCCGCGCTGGGCGACCGGACCTGCATGGCCTTCAGCGGCACCCTGGTGACCGCCGGGCAGGGCCGCGGCCTCGTCGTCGCGACCGGGGCCAGGTCCGAGATCGGCCGCATCAGCGGACTGCTCGCGGAGGTGGAGACGCTGACCACGCCGCTGGTGCTGCAGATGAACGTGTTCGCCAAATGGCTCACCGTGCTCATCCTGCTGGTGGCCGGCGCGCTTCTCGCGTTCGGCTATTTCGTCGATCGCTACGATTTTGCCGACATGTTCATGGTGGTGGTCGGCCTCTCGGTCGCCGCCATTCCCGAAGGCCTGCCCGCGGTGCTGACGATCACCCTGGCGGTCGGCGTGCAGGCCATGGCCAGGCGCAACACCATCGTGCGACGGCTTCCCGCCATCGAGACGCTGGGATCGGTGTCGGTGATCTGCACCGACAAGACCGGGACACTCACGCGCAACGAGATGATGGTGGCCTCGGTCGCCTTGTCCCGTCACGTCTATTCGCTCAGGGGCGAGGGCTATGCGCCCGATGGCGCCATCCTGCTTCAGGACGCGACGGTCAACGGACATGAGCAGCTCCACCTCGTCGAGCTCGCCCACGCCGCGGCGGCGTGCAACGACTCGGCGCTGCACCTGCGCGAAGGCGTATGGGCGGTCGAAGGCGATCCGATGGAGGGGGCCCTGCTGGCGCTCGCAGGCAAGGTGGGCATCGACGTCCAACAGGGGCTCTCGGCCCGCAACCGCACCGATGCGATCGCGTTCGACGCCCGCCACCGGTTCATGGCGACCTTGCATCATGACCATCCCGACCATGGGGATATTTTCGTCAAGGGCGCACCGGAGCGGGTGCTGGAGATGTGCGCGCAACAGCGCGGGGACTCCTCCGACGATGCCCTCGACGAGGCGTATTGGATTGAAACCTCGGAGAAAATGGCGGCCCAGGGGCAGCGCGTCCTGGCCATCGCGACGCGCCGGACGAAGCCCGAGCAGTCATCGCTCGGATTTGCCGATGTGGAAGGCGGCCTGGTGCTGCTGGGTCTCGTGGGCCTGATGGATCCGCCGCGGCCGGAAGCGATCAAGGCCGTTGCCGCATGCGTCGTGGCCGGGATCCGGGTCAAGATGATCACCGGCGATCATGCCGGAACCGCCGCCGCGATCGGCCGGATGATCGGCCTGCAGAACCCCGACAAGGTGTTGACCGGCACCGCCATCGACCAGATGGACGATGCCCATCTGGCGGCCGCCGTGCTCGACACTGACATCTTCGCCCGCACCAATCCCGAGCACAAGCTCAGGCTGGTCACGGCTCTCCAGGCCCATGGGCTGACGGTGGCGATGACCGGTGACGGGGTCAACGACGCCCCGGCTCTCAAGCGCGCGGACGCGGGCATCGCCATGGGGCTCAAGGGCAGCGAGGCCGCCAAGGAAGCCGCCGAGCTGGTGCTGGCCGACGACAATTTCGCCTCCATCGTCGCCGCCGTGCGCGAGGGGCGAACGGTCTACGACAACATCAAGAAGGTCATCAGCTGGACGCTGCCGACCAATGCCGGCGAGGCGATGACCATCATCGTCGCGCTGCTGTTCGGCATGACGCTGCCGATCACGCCGGTGCAGATCCTCTGGGTCAACCTGGTGACGGCGGTGACGCTGGGCCTGGCGCTGGCCTTCGAGCCGACCGAGGAGAACACCATGCGCCGCCCGCCGCGGCCGCGGCACGAGCCGATCCTGACAGGTCGCCTGGCCTGGCAGATCCTGCTGGTCTCGGTGCTGTTCTTCGCCGGCGTGTTCGGTGTCTATGCCTATGCGACCGGCCGCGGCTATTCGCTCGAACTCTCCCGCACCATGGCGATGAACACGCTGGTGGTGATGGAGATCTTCTACCTGTTCTTCATCCGCAACTTCTACGGCACGTCGCTGACCTGGGAGGCGGTGCGCGCCACCCGCGTTGTCTGGACCACCGTCATCGGCGTGACCGCGGCGCAGTTCGCGGTCACCTATGCGCCGCCGCTGCAGTTCGTGTTCGGCACCGAGGCGGTGCCGCTCATGGACGGCGTGCTCATCGTCGGCATCGGCGTGCTGCTGTTTGCGATCATCGAAGTGGAAAAGCAGCTGCGGCTGACCCTGGCGCGGCGCGCCGACTGATCATCCGGCCGATGCCTGCGTGAAAATACCGTTGCAAAATCAGGTCGCTTGAGGCCAGAAAGAGGAAGCTGATATGTCCGCGGGAGCGGACCATGGGATCTCTGGTCAAGATGCAGGACAGTCTGGCGCATTCGGATCGGTTGTTGAACCTGCTCGACAAGGCCTATGACGCGCCTTTTCGTCCCGACAGCTTTGATGATCTGATGACCGCTGCGCATGATTTCTATTTCACCGAGCCGGATGATCTGTCCTCCCATGCGCTCAAGCAGGCCGACTACGAGAACAATGCCACGATCTCGAGCCATCTCAGCCGGATCGAGCGGCTGCTCAACGAGCGCGAACTGGAGAACCGGTCGCATGCCAGCCAGATCAACAGCCCGGCGCTGAGCACCCTGCTGATTGATCCCGAGACCGGAATGGTGGAGGGGAACTGGCGCGCCAGGGAATTCTTCGGTCACGGCTTTCCGGTGTCCCTCAAGCAGCTCAACCTGGACGCATCGTCCCGGACGCAGCTGCTGAAGATGGCCAGAAGCGCGGTCCTGTCCGATGGGCTTCACAGCGACATCTGTCTTATCAAGCGAAAGGACGATGCGGCTGCGCATCTCGCCAAATGCGGCAGATGGGTCAAGTCCGAATACACCAGCGGCGCCACCGCCCGCGGCCTGGCGGTCTCCATCGTGCATTTCGAATGGACCGCCGAGGCGCTCCGGTTCTGCCAGACGATGTTCGACCTGTCGGTTTCGGAAACCGAGGTTCTGGCGGCGCTGCTCAACGGCAAGTCCCAGCCCGAGATCGCCGAAGCCCGGTTCCGCAGCGTGGAGACCATCAAGTCGCAATCCAAGGCGATCCTGCGCAAGTCGGGATGCCGGAAGATCGCCGATCTCCTGGTCCTTGCCACCACCTATGGACTGCTCGTCGATCCGGGACGAATCCCTTCCGTCGGCACTCCCGGCTCGTTTCCCCTCTTCGCGCGGCCGGACCGGATCTTCAAGCGACCGGACGGCCGCAAGATCAGCTACGGCGTCTATGGCGACCCGGCCGGCAAACCCGTGCTTTTCGTCCACGGCCTGGTGCATGGGCCGTTCTTCCCCAGCGACATGATCGAGACGTTCAAGCGGGATGGGCTGAGGTTCATCGCCCCGTCACGGCCGAGCTTCGGGCAAACCGATGCCCCGGCGGACTGGACCGAATTCAATTCCGTCGTCGTCGACGACATGCGGCTGCTGTTGCCCGAGATTGCCCGCGGGAAGATGACCGTGATCGCCCACCAGGGCGGCGTCAGCCATGCCTGCCGGATTGCCCATGCGCTGGGGGACCAGGTCAGGAACATGGTGATGGTGAGCGCCGGGATCCCGATCGACGAGAAGAGACATCTTCCCCATATGGGCGTGCAGACCCGGATTGCGGCACTGGGCGTCAAGTACACGCCCCGCATTCTGGAGACGATGATCCATATCGGCATCGTCAACTGGCAGCGCAAAGGGCTCAAGCCCTATGCCGAGCATCTGTTCTCAAACTCGCCCACGGATCTCGTCCATCTCGAGGACCCGCGCATCTATCCGATCTGCGAGGCGGGGATCCTGCACATGATCGCGCAGGGGGCGAAGGCGATCATCTATGACGGCAAGGCCGCCATGGCGGACTGGGAGAGCGATTTCCTCAAGCTCACATGCCCGGTCAAATGGCTGCACGGGACCCGGGACCCGATCATCCGTCCCGATTTCATCGAGGAATTTGTCGCAGCCCATGGCGGCGCGCCGGTCGAGCTGATCGAGAACGGCGGCAACACCATGCATCTGTCGCACAGCGACATATTTCATCGGGTCATCGCCGAGGCCGTGTTTGGCTGAAGCGTGCCGCGTTCGAGGACCAGTTCGAACGCGGCACGCCTGCCCATCATCCTTGCAAGGATGAGCTCGGATGCGGCGGGGGCTGCGTGTCAGCTGTCACCCGCCGCGGCGCCACATGGTCACGGGCGTTCCATCGGCGAGGGTGCCGGAGAAATAGTTGATGCCGTCACGCTTGAGCTCGGCCGCCGGCTGACCGTTGCCGCCCTCGATGGCGAGAACGGCGTCATAGCCGGTGAAGCTGTATCCGAGCGCAAATCTCCGGGCGCTGGCGAGATTCGGGTTCGTGCAGGAGATGTTGGACATGTTGCCGCCCTTGGCGTCCTTCAGCTTGTAGCCGCTGGTGGTGCCGAAGCCCTGGGCGATGACGCCGGCGCCGGTCCGGATCTGGATCTCGCAGCCGCAATTGGAGGCCCCGTCCGTCACCATCCACTTGCCGCCCAGATCCTGCTCGGTGCGCACGACCTGGCTTGCCACCGTTGCGCCGATGACGCCGCCGCCGATCATGCCGCCCAGCACGTTGCGCCCGACATTTCGGGCCAGGTTCTTGCCGACCGCGTTCTTGGCGAAATCGGCGCCCTTGTCGGGCTTGGGCGGCGGGCCGCCGGCGAGCGCCATGGCGCAGGCGGCCGGGTTGGCCGGCGTTGCCGCGAAGGCGGTGACCGTCGGCGCCGCCGTATCGGCGGGCGCGGCGGCGGCTGTCTGCGTCGCCGCTGCGGGGCTGTCGGTCGTGGTGGTCTCGGACTGGGTCTGACAGGCGCTGACAAGCGTGAGGGCGCCCAAAAGGCCGACGGTTTTCAGTTTCATCGCTCGATCCCCTGCTTCGATCCGGCATCATGCTCCGGTGCTCGCGACAGTAAGCCGCGTGCAATCAGGGGAGGCAATTACCCTGCGGGGTTATAGGGATCGGGAATCGACCATCTCCGGCGCGCGGCGGGGCACAGTGGGTGCCTTGCAGGTCCGCTCAGACCTTGCCGCTCGCCGAGAGCAGCACCGCGATCGGACGAGTGGTCTTGATCTCGGCCAGGACGAGGATGAGGCTTGCGGTCATCGGCACCGCCAGGAGCGCACCCGGCAGGCCCCAGAGCGTGCTCCAGAAGGCCAGCGCCAGAAGCACGACGAGCGGGCTCAGGTTGAAGGCGCGACCCATCATCCGCGGCTCCAGCACCGCGCCGACGAAGATCTGCGCTGCGGACAAGGACAGAAGCACGACTCCCGCCATCCAGAGCGTGCCGAATTGGGCGAGGCTGAGCAGCACCGGAAAGATCACGCCAACGAGCGAGCCGATATAGGGAATGTAGTTCAGGAAGGCGATCAGGACCGCCCAGAACAGCGCGAACTCGATCCCCAGAAGCAGCATGATGACAAAGGACACCGATCCGAGGATCAGGTTGACGACGGTCTTGACGAACAGGTACTGGCCGATCCGATCGTTGATCCGCGACAGAAGCGAGAGCGCCCGGCCACCGGCCTCCTCGCCGCCCAGCGCAATCAAGAGTTTCTGGGTCATCATCCCGCGCTCGGCCATGAAGAAGCTGGCATAGAGCACGACGAGGAATAGGGTGGCGCCAAAGCCGCGCAGCGACAGCAGCGCCGGCGCGATCCACGAGCGGATGTCCATCTGGTCGAGCGTGACGCGCCGGAGGTTTTCCCAGGTCGGCTCGTTTTCGATGCCGAGCAGGCTGGCGCCGCGCGTCACCAGGATCTCAAGGTTGTTCTCGTAGCGCGGCAGGATCGCCGCCACCTGGGCGAGGTTGTTGATGACAAGAATGAACAGCAGCACCACCGCGAAGACGAAGGCGATGAGGATGAGCGTGCGCCGCGCCCAGGCCGGAAGGCGGCCGACGACCGGCAGCGCCTGCATGCTCTCGGCCGCGGTCGAGAGCACGTAGACAGAGATCGCCGCGGCAATCACCGGAATCAGCACGGGCTTGCCGATCCAGACCAGCCAGCCGATCATCAGGGTCAGTGCAGTTCCGTAGGTCGCGTTGCGCATTCTTACCCGCTCCCCGGCGTGGATGTAGCGTCACCCTACCTACCCTATTGCCGCGAGTTTTCAATACTCGCGGCGCGGGCGCCGCGGGCGCACCGAGGGCGGCGTTGCCGCCGCCGTGCGCCGGGGACGGAAGCCGTCAGGCCGCCAGTGCCTCGGCGTCGCTGCCCGCCGGAAGATGGAACGGGCAATTCGGGTCGGTGACCGCGCGCCATATGGTGTTGACCACCTCCTCCGAACGGGTCGGCTCCCTGCCGGCGTTTGCCATGAGCGCGGCGATCACCTCTTGCATGAAGGGAGCATAGTCCGCAGGCGTTTCGGGTGCGTCGGCCAACAGCGCCCTGGCATTGGCGCTGAAACGGGTTGACGGGGCCTGACCCGGCAGCACCAGGCGCGTCCGGATTCCGAAGGGCGCGAGTTCGAGCGCCAGGCATTCGGTAAAGGCGTTCAAGGCGGCCTTGCTGGCGGTGTAGACCTGCAAGAGCGGCAACGGTTTCAGTGTCACGCTGGAGGAGACGTTGACGATGATCCCCGCCCGCCTGGCGCGCATCTGCGGAAGCACGGCGCGGATCATCTGGAAGGTCCCGAACGTGTTGGTTTCAAAGATCTTCCGGCCCGTCTCGTCCGGCGTGCCCTCGAAGGTCGACAGCCAGCCGATGCCGGCATTGTTGACGAGCGCGTCGATCGGTCCGGCTGCTTTGACGGCACGGGCGATGCTGTCGCCGTCGGTGACATCCAGTTGCAGCAGGCGCAGTCGGTCGGCGGCGGGCAGCAGCGTCTCGTCCGGCGTGCGCATCGTGGCGACGACGGACCAGCCCCGGTCCAGAAAATGGCGCGCGGTCTCAAGCCCGAAGCCCGAGGAACATCCTGTGATCATCACGGTGGTCATGGCAAACTCTCCTTGTGGTGGGTGTTTGCTATATCGACAGGAATCGCAGAACTATCTATCATCAGGAATGCCTATTCATTTATCGAGAGTACGAAATGGCTGACCCGCTCTCCGAAGTCATATCGCTTCTGCAGCCCACGGCGCCCTCGTCGAAGCTCGCGCACGCCGCCGGCCCCTTTCGGGTGCGTCGCGACGATCTGACTGAAGTGTTCTATTGCATGATGCTCTCTGGGCGCGCCTGCCTGGAAATGGGTGGCAAGGCGCCCATGGAACTGGCTGCAGGCGATTTTGTCCTGATTCCGGCCGCGTCCTCCTTCACGCTGTCGAGCCTCGATCCGCCGCCGCCGCCCGGGCTCACCAGCCATCCCGTCCTTTGCGAGGATGGCATCTTCCGGATCGGCCCCACGGCGGCCCCGCCGGACGTGCAGCAGCTGGTCGGCCATTGCAGCTTCGCCGGTCCCGATGCCGAGCTTCTGTTGGCGCTCCTGCCCGACATGGTGGTCGTGCGCGGCGAGGAGCGCTTGGCCGCACTGGCCGGGCTGGTGCGCGACGAGGCGCGGGCCAGCCGCCCGGCGCGTGATGTCGTGGTCGAGCATCTGCTCCAGGTTCTGCTGATCGAGGCGTTCCGGTCGTCCACCGTGTCCGATGCCGCGCCGGGCCTGTGCCGCGGCCTTGTCGATCCGCGCATCGGCCCGGCATTGCGCGCCATGCATGCGGCGCCTGAGCAGAGCTGGACCTTGCCCCGGCTCGCCGAGGCGGCGGGGCTGTCGCGTTCGGCTTTCTTCACCCGGTTCACCCGGGTCGTCGGGGTGGCGCCGATGGGGTATCTGATGAACTGGCGGATGACGCTGGCAAAACACATGCTGCGGTCAGGCCACGCCAGCATTGCGAGAATCGCGGAGGAGACCGGGTACGGCTCGGTCAGCGCCTTCAGCACCGCCTTTGCGCGCCAGGTCGGCATTCCTCCGGTCCGCTTCGCGCGGGTGGCGTCCGACGGCTGATCTTCCCAAGGCGCGCCGGCTATACCGACGGCACCAAGGCGTCGATCTTCGGCTGGATCACCTTCTGGCGGCCGGATTTGCCGATGGTGTGGCAGAGCAGGACCACCGGCAGCAGCCCGAAGCCGACGATCATCAGCGAGGGCAGGGCCGCCTGCTGCAGCCGTTCATCGGACGCCAGCCGGTAGGCCTGGACGGCGAGCGTGTCGAAATTGAACGGCCGCATGATGAGCGTGGCGGGCAGTTCCTTCATGACGTCGACAAAGACGATGAGCAGCGCGGTGAGCAGGCTGGGGCGCAGGAGCGGCAGATGCACCTCAAACAGCATCCGCCCGGAGGTGCGGCCCAGCGTGCGGGCGGCGGCGTCGATGTTGGGCTTGATCGCCGAAATGCCGGTGTCGAAGGCGCCGAGGGCGGCGGCGATGAAGCGCACCATGTAGGCCACCACCAGAAGCCCGATCGAGCCCGTGAAGAACAGCCCCGTGGAGACGTCGAAATTCGACCGGGCAAAGGCGTCGATCATGTTGTCGAGCGCCGCGAAGGGGACGAGCAGCCCCACGGCGATGACGCCGCCCGGTACCGCGTAGCCGATGCCCGCCGCGGCGGCCGAAAACCGGGCCGCGAGGCTCGGCGCGATCCGGGCGCAAAAGCCGATGATGACGGCGCAGGCGACGGTGACGAAAGCGGTGATGGCGGCGAGCGTCAGCGAGTTCTGCACATAGCCGAGATAGCGCGGCGAGAAAGGAGACGTGCCGGCGCCGATCGCCATGTCGGTGAGCACGACGAGCGGAATGGCAAAGCCGATGGCGACCGGCAGTGCGCAGGCGGCGAAGGCCAGGCCCGCGCGCCAGCCGCGCAGGCGATGGCGTTCCATTGCCTCGATGCGATTGCCCGCGGGAAAGCGCTTCGCCGCGCCGCGCTGGGCGCGCTCGAGCAGTGCGAAGGTGAGCGCCACCACGAGCA
Source organism: Hoeflea sp. (assembly GCF_030682515.1). Lineage (GTDB taxonomy): Bacteria > Pseudomonadota > Alphaproteobacteria > Rhizobiales > Rhizobiaceae > Hoeflea. Next base: position 9,588 of record NZ_JAUXOD010000038.1, read on the forward strand.
GGCAGAGCGCCAGCTGCGAGGCGGCCATGCGGTCACCCATCGAGAACCAGGCCGCATAGATGCCGGTGGAGAAGGTCTGCACGCCGAAATGGGCGACGGTGCCGAAATCGGCGATGGTTTCCATCAGCGCGAGAATCATGCCTCCGGCGATCGCCGGGCGGGCCATCGGCAGGCTCACGCGCCAGAAGGCGGACCACGGCGTGTGGCCGAGCGTCCGGGCGGCGAAATAGGCGGTCGGCGACTGCTTGAGGAAAGCGGCGCGGGCGAGCAGATAGACGTAAGGGTAGAGCACGAAGATCAGCATGGCTGCGGCGCCGCCCAACGACCGGACCTCGGGAAACCAGTAGTCCCGCGGGCCCCAGCCGGTGATGGTTCGAAGCGCCGTCTGCACCGCGCCGGGATGATCGAGCAGGTCGGTATAGGCATAGGCCAGCACATAGGCGGGAAAGGCCATCGGCAGCGCCAGCACGATCTCGAAGGTGCGGCGGAAGGGGAAGCTGCAGGTGGTCACCAGCCAGGCGGTGGCGGTGCCGACCACCGCCGTCCCCGCGCCCACCAGCACCACCAGCTCGACCGTGGTCCAGGCATAGCGCGGCAGCACCGTCGCCATCAGGCTGTTCCAGGTGTCGAGCGTGCCCGACGCCGCCGCGAACCCCACCGCCAGGATCGGCGCGAGGCACAGCAGCGAGACGATCCAGGCGGCAATCTTGAGTGCGCGTTCGCCCACTGTGCAGCTCATCCTTCCTGTGTCCGACGCGGTCCGCCTGGGACCGGCAGCAGCCTGGTCCCGGTGTTCGGGCTGCCCCTGATTTCGGGATTTGACAGCGCCCTGCACCTGGGACAAGGATTGTGGAGTAAATCATACATGTTTTAGCGTCAACCAGGCGCACGCAGCCGGAAGCGAGCATGATTGTCTGCCAGTGCAACATCCTGTCGAAGGCCGAGATCGAACGGGCGGTGGAACAACTCATCGAGCAGGACCCCTGGCGGCTGATCGTGCCCTCCACCGTCTACCACGCCATGCGCATGCGCGGCCGCTGCTGCGGCTGTTTTCCCGATGTCGTCGCGATCATCGGCGAGGTGACGGTGCGGATGCGCCCGAACCGCGCGCGGGAGGAGGTCTGCGGCGACGCCGCGCCGCTTGCCGATTGACGCCATCGCGGCCAATGCCTAAATCAGACACCGAGGACTTCAACACCGGCGCCGCCGTTCGGCTCTGCGCCCGACTGCAAAGGCAGACCCATGGACCTTCGCTCCGTCACTCCGACCTATTCCGTCACAGGCCAGATCGAGGCCAGCGATCTGGCCGCCATCAAGGCCGCCGGCTTCCGGTCGATCGTCTGCCACCGTCCCGATGACGAGGCGGCGGACCAGCCTAGTTTCGACAGCATCAGAGAGGCGGCCGCAGCGCTTGGCATCGAGATGCGCCACATCCCTGTGGGCCCGATGGGCGTCACCGCGGACGCCGTGCGCGAGATGGTCGACGCCATCGAGGAAATGCCCACGCCGATGCTCGGCTACTGCCGCTCGGGCGCCCGCTCGACCGCGATCTACCAGCATACGGCGCATCTGCGCGGCTGAGCGCTCTCCTGGCGCCAACGGTCCTACGGGAAAGGCGCCTGGCTGCTGAAGCCATACGAGGGGATTGCAGGCGATTCAATCATGGATTGCTAATATTTGACATTCTAATGCAAATGAGTCACGTTTCAATCAGAGCGGGAAATTCCTCTGGTTGAAACGGAGCTGCGCCGTGGCAAAGAAGATATCGAAATACTTCCTGATTGATTGCAAGGCGTTCCGTTTGTTGAAATTCGAGGTCCCCCGCCAGTTCGCAAGCAAGAGCAACCCGTTTCAGCCCCTTGCCGTGCCTTCGGACATGAGCGTTAATCAGGGATTGCGACTCCTCAAGGAGTCTCCGTTCAAAACCCTCTTCGTGATCGACGCGAAGGCAGGCAAAGTCCGGTTTGCGATCACCCAGAACGAAGAATACGTCACCTACGCCAGTAAGCGCAGAGGTGGAGGCGGTGGTGGGTCCAAAGGGCCCAGGCTTCCGGACGATATCACACCAGAGGCGTGTTGCGCCTATTGTCTGGCGAACGGCGCCGATGGCTGCATGCAGTTTGAAGACGGACGCTGCATGTGCCTGTTCGAAGAGGGTGGCGGCGGCCCGATCGGGCTGCCGGGCACATCGTCACTCGGCCAATTGATGCCGTAGCCCTGATTTTTACCAGGGCGCGCCTTGTCCAGGCCCGGCGTGTCTTGCAGGCCCCGAGACGACATTTTCCCCGGTTCTCCCCCATGCCGCCGTGATCCTGGAGGCGTGAGGCTCGGAGCGATGGTTCCGCGTCGACATGATCTCCTCGATCTGGGCTCGATCGCGCTCGGCGGTGGTGGCTCCCACACTCCGCAATGAGACGTTTCTCCGCGATTCCGGGCCTGCCTTCTCGAACGGCGCCGGCCGTCGGCGCCCCCGCGCGCGCCCATGGCCTTTCAGCTTGCACGAGTGCCTCGGAACCTTTCCGGCGCGGCGACGTTAACCTCGCGCCTCCCGGGGCGTCCTTCGAGATGCCTCGGACCAACAACCGTGACGAAAGGGACTTACATGCGTGCGATCGGACTTTGGCTGCTCGGCGTTCCCATCTGGATCATCATCATTCTCGCACTTTTCACCAGCTGGGTGTGATGGTTTCCGGGATCCGGGCGTTCCCTTACTGCAAACAGGAGCCGAAACAATGAACGGAATTATCTATCTCGTGGGACTGGTCGTGGTCGTCCTGGCCATTTTGTCTTTCCTCGGACTGGGCTAGGAGCATCCACATGGCCACCCTTGATACCACACGCGTTGCCGCGCCCGCCGGCACGCAGGATCACGCCTCCTATGTCGACTGGCCGGCCATTTTCGGTGGCATCGTCCTGGCATCCGGCGTTTCTGTCGTGCTGCTGAGCTTCGGCGCTGCACTCGGCCTTACCTTCACTGCCGTTTCCGAACGTCCCGGCGCCTATGCGATCGGGATGGGCGTTGGCGTGGCCCTCTGGTTCATCTGGGTTCAGGTGTCGAGCTTCATGGCCGGCGCCTATCTGACCGGACGGCTGCGCAAGCGGTTCTACGACAGCACTCCGCATGAAGTCGAAGTCCGCGACGGCGCCCATGGTCTGCTCGTCTGGGGCGGCGCCATCATCATCGGCGCACTGATCGCCGCAAGCGGCCTTGGCGCGGTCACCACCGCCATCGGCACGACGGCCGGCGCCACGGCCAGCGCCGTGGGTCAGGCTGTCGCTTCCGGCGACCTGCTCGACGAGAACGGCTATTTCGCCGATTCGCTGCTGCGTCCGGCGCCTGGCGCCACCGGCGCGGACGATCGCGGTCCGGTCACCGGCGAAGTTCTGCGCATCCTGGCCAATGCCGGGACGGGCGAGGTCTCCGAAACCGACCGGGCCTATCTGGGTTCGGTCGTGGCCGCCCGCACGGGACTTGGCGAAGAAGAAGCCACGCAGCGCGTCGACGCTGTGCTCGGCAGCTACTACGAAGCCCGTGCTGAAGCCGCCGAAGCCGCCGAGACGGCGCGCCGCGTCGGGATCATCTCGGCCTTCCTGATCGCCGCCTCGCTTCTGGTCAGTGGCGCGGGGTCCTACTGGGCCGCCACCGCCGGCGGCGCCCATCGCGATGAACGCGTCCAGTTCGACGGGATGCTGCGCCGCGTTGGCTAAGGCAAGACGAGTGAGTTGAAACGAAAGGCGCGGGATCCCGGTCCCGCGCCTTTTTCAGTTATGGGTGGGACTGCGCATCGCCGGCGTTGATCTGAGCACGACGGGCGCGGTGGCGGCGCTGCCATCTGAGAAACCCGAGATAGGCCAGTTGCGCCGCCTGGCGGATGAGCGGCGTGCGGAACAGGAAGGCGCCCCATTTCAGTCCGGGCAGCTTGCCCCAGATGGCCGCGAAGGCATCGACGCCGACCTGCCAGGGACCGTCGTCCTGGCGCGCATGAAACCGGCCCAGCAGGTCCGCGCGGCTCTTGCCCGCGGGCAATTGCGCGTCCGTGAGCGCGACGATGTCGATCCAGTCGATCTGGTTCTCACGGTCAATGCGGCGGTAGAGCGTCACCTCTTGGCGGCACACGGGACACTCGCCGTCATACCAGACGGACAGGGGCGAATTGGGTGGAGCGGGCTTCATGCTCTCAAACTGGCGCTCCCGGCCAAAACAACAAGGGCGGGCGCTGGCCCTATTTCTTCGCCCCGCTGCCGCGGATCTGGGTGAGCGTCCGGGTCGGCGTGATGGCTTCGGGATCGAGCTTGATCTCGATGATCGCGGCCACGCCGCTCGCCCTGGCGCGCTCGAAGGCCGGGACGAAGTCCTCGGTCTTTTCCACCGTCTCGCCATGGCCGCCATAGGCTCGGGCAAGGGCCGCGAAATCCGGGTTGACGAGGTCGGTGGCGCTGACCCGGCCGGGATAGTCGCGTTCCTGGTGCATGCGGATGGTGCCGTACATGGAATTGTTGACGACGATGACGATGATCGGCAGCTTGTGCTGGATGGCGGTGGCAAATTCCTGGCCGTGCATCATGAAGCAGCCGTCGCCGGCGAAGGCCACCACCAGCCGGTCGGGAAACGCCTGCTGGGCGCCCACCGCGGCGGGCACGCCGTAGCCCATCGAGCCCGAGGCGGGGGCCGCCTGGGTGGCGAATTTGCGGAAGCGGATGTAGCGGTGCACCCAGGTGGCGTAATTGCCCGCGCCATTGGTGAGGATCGCGTCCTCGGGCAGGTTGTCGCGCAGCCAGGTGATGATCGGGCCCATGTGGACATCGCCGGGTCCGGTCTCGGGCGGCGTCGACCAGCTCAGATATTCCTGATGCAGGCGCGCCACCCGCCCGGCGCGGGACGGCGTGACATCGATGTCAAGTTCGGACAGCGCCTCGGCGAAGGAGGCCGGGTCGGCGTTGATGGCGAGCGCCGGTCGGTAGACGCGGCCGAGTTCGCCACTGTCCGCGTGGACATGCACCAGCGGCTGGGACGGGAAGGGCACGTCAAGCAGCGTGTAGCCCGAGGACGGCATTTCGGAGAAGCGGCCGCCGACCAGCATCACCAGGTCCGAGCTCGTGATTTCGTGGGCGAGAGCGGGATTGATGCCGATGCCGACATCGCCGGCATATGAGGGGTGGAGATGGTCGAACAGCATCTGCCGGCGGAACGAGCAGCCGACGGGGATCTGGGCGCGCTCGGCGAAGTGCTGCACCTGCTCCACGGCCGCTTCGGTCCAGCGGGTGCCGCCGAGGATGAGGATCGGCCGCTCGGCCTTCGAGATCCGCGCGGCGAGGTCCGCCATCTCGGCCCTGCCGGGGCGGTTGGCGGGAACAGGGTTGGGCAGGATCCTGACCGGGGGCTTGGCGACGCTCTCGCGCAGCACGTCCTCGGGCAGCGAAAGCACGACGGGGCCGGGGCGGCCCGACAGCGCCACCGAGAAGGCGCGGTTGACGAATTCGGGAATGCGCGCGGGATCGTCGATCTCGCCCACCCATTTGGCGAATTCGGTGAAGGCCCGTCGGTACTCGACCTCCTGGAAGGCCTCGCGCTCGCGGGCGTCGCGCTGCACCTGGCCGATGAAAAGGATCATCGGGATCGAATCCTGGCGGGCGATGTGGAGGCCGGCCGCGGCATTGGTGGCGCCGGGGCCGCGGGTGACGAAGCAGATGCCGGGCTTGCCGGTGAGCCGGCCCCAGGCGTCGGCCATCATCGCGGCCCCGCCTTCCTGGCGGCAGACGGTGACGCCGACACCGGAATCGACCAGCGCGTCGAGCACCGCGAGATAGCTTTCGCCGGGCACGCAGAACAGGCGTTCGACGCCATTGGCCTTGAGCGAGTCGACAATCAGTTGGCCGCCGGTTTTCATGATTCAGTCCTTCTGGTCTTGATGGATGCGAGTTCCGTGAGCACCTCGTCGGTGTGCTCGCCCAGCCGCGGGCTGGGCCGGTCGTAGCGAAGCGGCGAGGCGGGAAGCAGGATCGGCGCGCGCACCGAGGGGATCCGGGTTCCGGCCTGATCGGTCAGATCCATCCGGAGGTCGCGGGCAACGATCTGCGGATCGGCGAACATCTCGGCGATGTCGTTGATCGGCCCGGCGGGCACGGCGTTGGCCTCGCAGGCGGCCAACATGTCGGCCTTGGTCCATTTGGCCATCTCGGCGATGATTTCGGCGCGCAACCGCTCGCGGTTGGCGACGCGGGACGGGTTGGTCGCAAAATCCGGATCGGCTCCCAGCGCTTGCGCGCCCAGGAGCTTGCAGAAGCGCTGGAACTGGCCGTCATTGCCGACCGCGATGATGACATGGCCGTCGGCGACCGGGAACACCTCGTAGGGCGCGATGTTCATGTGGGCATTGCCCATCTGTACCGGCGCCACGCCGGAAACCAGGTAATTCAAGTTCTGGTTGCCGAGGATGCCGGCCTGGGTGTCAAACAGCGCCATGTCGATCATCTGGCCCTCGCCGGTCCTCTCGGCATGACGGAGTGCGGCCTGGATGGCGATAACCGAATAGAGCCCGGTGAAGATGTCGGAAATGGCGACGCCGGCCTTCTGCGGCTCGCGCCCCGGCTCGCCGGTGATCGACATCATGCCGGCCATGGCCTGGATGATGAAATCGTAGCCCGCGCGCGGCGCATAGGGGCCGGTCTGGCCAAAGCCGGTGATCGAGCAGTAGACGAGCCGCGGATTGGCTGCCTTGAGGCTGTCGTAATCGAGGCCGTATTTCCTGAGGCCTCCGACCTTGAAGTTCTCGATCACCACATCGGCGGTGGCGATCAGTTCGCGCGCGGTCTCGGCCCCTTCGGGACTGGCGATGTCGAGCGCGATCGAGCGCTTGCCGCGGTTGGCAGCATGGTAATAGGCGGCCGACAGGTTCTCGCCATCCGCGCCGGTGACGAAGGGTGGGCCCCAGCGGCGCGTGTCGTCGCCGCCGTCGGGATGCTCGATCTTTATGACGTCGGCACCAAGATCGGCCAGCAACTGGCCGGCCCAGGGCCCGGCGAGGATGCGGGCCAGCTCGATCACCCGGACGCCGGCCAGGGGCGCGGATCTTGCCTCCATGGCTGTCTGCTCAGGCATCGGTGCGGCCACGGGCGGCGGCTCTGGCGAGACGCTGCTGCCGGGCCTGCGACAGCACCATCCCGGCCGCCGCCAGCGTCGCCAGCGCGACGGACAGGGTGGCGAGAATGTCGAACGTCAAGAGATCAGCAGGCATTATCGGGCTCCGGTTTGGCCACCGTGTTAGCAGCTTTGACGCAAGCGTGGCACGCCCTCACGGCTGCGACAGGGGAGCTAAGGCGTCCGGCCGCACGCTTCATTTCATCGCAGGCAGCCGGGCCTCGAGCCAGGCGGCGAATCCCTGCATCGACGCGTCGCGGTTGATCTCGTTCAGGGTCTCGTGCCGTGTCTCGGGCAGGATCTGCAAGGTGACGTCGGTGAGGCGGGCGTCCCGCATCCGGGATTCGAGCCATGCGACCGCCTTGCCCTTGTCGGTCGCGGGATCCTCGGCACCGCCGGTCAGGTGAACGGGCAGGGATCTCGGCAGCTTCGCGAGATGTTCGGCAGTGGCCCCGGCGTAGATCAATGTGAACACGTCCCGCCACATGCCGACGGTGGCGTCCCAGCCGCAGAGCGGGTCGGCGATGTAGAGATCGACCTCGGCTTCATCGCGGCTCAGCCAGTCGAAATCGGTGCGGCGGTTGGGCATGGCCTTCGCCCAGGCCTGGAAGGTGAGTCTGGGCAGCATCGCGCTCGGGGTGTCGGAGCCCTTGAAGAAGGCCTCGACGGCAAGGATCGCCTGGCCGGCGCGGCCCGCGACACCGGCGTTGAAATTGGAGTTCCACACCGCCAAAGCCGCACTCGCCGCCGGATGGGCCTCGGCGAAATTGAGCGCGATCAGGCCGCCCATGGAATGGCCGAAGGTGACGACCGGCAGGCCCGGGTGGCGTTCGCTGATCAGCCCATGGACGGCGGCGACATCGGCGACCACCTTTTGAGCCCCGTCCCTGGCGGCGAAGGCGCCGGGGATCGAATCCGGCGCGCGGGTGCCCCCGTGGCCGCGGTGATCATGGGCGTAGACGTGCAAGCCGCGGGCCGCAAGGACGGCGGCGAAGCGGGCGTAGCGGGCGGAATGTTCGGCAAGGCCGTGATTGATCTGCACCACGCCGCGGGCAGGGTCCTCTGCCGGCATGTGGCGGACGGCAAGTTCGGCGCCGGTGGGGCTCGACAGGGTGAAGGGAGAGAAATCGCGCATGCGCCATTGGCCATGGCCGAGGGGCGAAAATCAAGCGGTTTTGGGGTTGTCACCGCTGAGGCCGGCGTCCGTCCCCTGCAATCGGCAGCTTGCCCTTGCGCGAAAAATCGTTAGGTGAAGGCCAACAAGACATGGAGTGCCGGATTTGAGCGACCTGACCCTGACCGAAGCCATCGACAATATCTATCTGTCGATCAAGAACGACAACGAAGAGCTGGATGCCCATATCGCGGCGCTCAAGGCCGTCATGAAGCGCGAAGGCGTCAAGGAAGCCGTGTTCGATCCCTCAAAGCTTGCGCAGTCCAACCGCCAGGGGCGCAAGATCATGCAGTCCTATTTCCGCCAGAAGGGCGTGACGGTCAGCTTCTCGGCCTGATCCCAGATCCTGACCCGGTGAACCCGGAAGAAGCCGCCTTGGCGGCAGGGTTTCCTTTTGTCCTGCATTGGCTAAAGTCGGCTGGTCCGGCGGGCGAGGCACGCTCCTCCGGAGGGGGACACGGGGACAGCGCCAGGTGAGCCACGAAGATCCGATGGATGCCAGCGATCTCGACGCGGCGCTCGGCGACGACCCGCGCGCGCCGCCCGCGTCGCAGGCCAAGCCCGATCGTGACTGGCGCTATCGCGGCGGCTCGGCGATGCTGGTGTTCATCATCGGCGTGGCCTGCGGCATTCCGGTGGCGATCTTCATGCCCGGCTTCCTCACCGATCACGGCTCGGTGGTGCTCGGCATCGTGCTCGGGGCGTTCTTCTTCGTCACCATCGTGCTGTCGATGATCTTCGTGTTTCGGCAGCCCCTGTGGCGCTGGGTGTTCCAGCGCACCGAGGTCGAGGTTACCCGCTTCGCCGGTCCGCTGGCCGATGTCGCCCGGTACGCCGCCAGCCAGAAGGTCGATGAAGCCACCAGCGCCGCGCGGGATTTCGCCGAGATCGTGCTTGCGCGCTATGCCTGGATCACCACGCGGCGCTGGCTGGTGGCCTCGATCACCGGGCTGATCGCGGCGATGGCAGCGCTGGCTGGCTCGGCGCTGCTGTTCGAGCAGAACAAGCTGCTTCGGGCGCAGTCCGAGCTCCTGGCCGAGCAGAACACCCGCATCGACGAACAGACCGGCCTGCTCAGGACCCAGATCGCGCTCGGGGAAGCCGAGCGCAGCGTGTCGATCGTGCCGGAGCTTCTGACCATTTCGAGCCTCATCGGCGAGGAGACCACGCGGTTGTCGGGCGACGGGCGTCCGGGCTCGGTGTTCTTCCTCGAAGAACTGTCCGAGCCGCTGCGCAACCGCATCGTGGCGGCGACCAATGTGGCACGGCCCTACCGTTATCTTGCCGCCACCGGGGTCGAGTCGCGCGATGGCAACGCGGTCACGGTGGCGGCGCTCTCGCGCCGCGCCGACCTTGCCGCGCGGCTGAGTTCGCTGCCGGGCTGGTCGGATGCGCCGCCCGACACCACGGCGCTGATCGACCGGCCGCTCAGCCCGGAGCGCGGGCAGATCGTCACCATGCTGTTCAATGCCGGCATTTATCAGACGGAGCTTCTGAGCTTTCGCGGTGCGGATTTCTCCCACGCCGAAATCCGGCTGCCGACGCTGGGGCTGATGAGCCTCAGGCATGCCACGTTGAGATTCGCCGATTTCACCTGGCTCAGGATCGTCGAATCGAAGTTCGGCGCGGCCTGGCTCGAGCATGCGCGGTTCCGCAACGCCATCATCCAGCGCGCGGATTTTGCCGGCATCGCCAAGGCGGATCTCGAGCCGCCGTTTGCCAATGAGAATGCGCCCGAGATCATGCGTACCCAACTGGCCGGGACCGACTTCAGCCGCGCGGTGATCGCCGCCACCAGCTTTGCCCATTCGACCGGGCTCGCGGTCAATTTCGACGAGGCGGCGATGGTCGACTGCGATTTCACCGGCGCGGTGATTTCGGCCGGCACCTTCCGCAACGCGTTGTTGCTCTCCCCGAACTTCGAGGGCGCCGATCTGCGCTCGGTCGATTTCGACGGCGCCATCGTGTTCGAGGCGGATTTTCTCGACCGGTTGAACCTGGAAGCGGCGCCCGACAGCTTCATTGCCAGCCGCTACGTCATCGAACCGGTCGAGATGGCGGAGGCCGAGGCGCATCGGGGCTTTATCGAACTCTCCAACTATTTCGATCCCGCCCGGGTCGAGGGCGTGAGCGCCTTCAGGATCCGCCGGGTCGAGGACTTCCAGTAAGCCGCCCGGCATCGCGAAGAATGCTGCGCATTGCCCTTCCCGCCCATTTCGCATAGACAGCGGGCAATCATCCAATTCTTGTCTGGAGCGCATCGTGGCACGGCAGTTCATCTATCACATGGCGGGACTCAACAAGTCCTATGGCGCCAAGAAGATCCTCGAAAACATCCATCTGTCGTTCTACCCGGACGCCAAGATCGGTATCCTGGGCCCGAACGGCGCCGGCAAGTCGACGGTTCTCAAGGTCATGGCCGGGCTCGACACCGAGTTCACCGGCGAAGCCTGGCTCGCCGAGGGCGCCACGCTCGGCTACCTGCCGCAGGAGCCGCAGCTCGACGAGGCGCTCAACGTGCTCGGCAACGTGATGGAAGGGGTGGCCGACAAGCAGGCGATCCTCGACCGCTACAACGAACTGATGATGAACTATTCCGACGAGACCGCCGACGAGGGCGCCAAACTCCAGGACATCATCGACGCGCAGAACCTGTGGGATCTCGACAGCCAGGTGGAGATGGCGATGGAAGCGCTGCGCTGCCCGCCGCCGGAGGCTTCGGTCGATGCGCTGTCGGGCGGCGAGAAGCGCCGCGTGGCGCTCTGCGCGCTGCTTCTCCGGCAGCCCGATCTGCTGCTGCTCGATGAGCCGACCAACCATCTGGACGCCGAAAGCATCGCCTGGCTCGAAAAGCATCTGCGCGAATACCCCGGCGCCGTGATCATGATCACCCATGACCGCTACTTCCTCGACAATGTCACCGGCTGGATCCTGGAACTCGACCGCGGCAAGGGCATTCCCTACGAGGGCAACTACACCGCCTATCTCGACGCCAAGGCCAAGCGGATGAAGCAGGAGGGGCGCGAGGACGCCTCCCGGCAGAAGTCGATCAGCCGCGAACAGGAATGGATTGCTTCGTCGCCGAAAGCCCGTCAGGCCAAGTCCAAGGCGCGTATCCGGGCCTTTGACGAGCTGGTCAAGTCGGCCAATGACCGCCGTCCGGGCGAAGCCCAGATCATCATTCCGACCGGCGAGCGGCTCGGCAACCAGGTGATCGATGTCGAGGGGATCTCGAAGGCCTATGGCGACCGGCTGCTGATCGATGATCTGACGTTCAAGCTGCCGCCCGGCGGCATCGTCGGCGTGATCGGCCCCAACGGCGCGGGCAAGACCACGCTGTTCCGGATGATCACCGGCCAGGAGAAGCCCGATTCCGGAACGGTCACCGTGGGCGATTCCGTGCGCCTTTCCTATGTCGACCAGAGCCGCGATTCGCTCGACGGCTCCAAGACCGTCTGGGAGGAAATCTCCGGCGGCAACGACATCGTCAAGTTGGGCCGGCACGAGATGAACTCCCGCGCCTATTGCTCGACCTTCAACTTCAAGGGCGGCGACCAGCAGCAGAAGGTGGGCACGCTCTCGGGCGGCCAGCGTAACCGGGTGCATCTGGCCAAGCTCTTGAAATCCGGCGGCAATGTGCTGCTGCTCGACGAGCCGACCAACGATCTCGACACCGAGACGCTGGGTGCGCTCGAAGAGGCGCTGGAAAACTTCGCCGGCTGCGCCGTCATCATTTCGCATGACCGCATGTTCCTCGACCGGCTGGCCACCCACATCCTCGCCTTCGAGGGCGACAGCCATGTCGAATGGTTCGAGGGCAATTTCGAGGATTACGAGCAGGACAAGATACGCCGGCTCGGCGCCGACTCGGTCAACCCGAAGCGGGTGACGTACAAGCCGCTCAAGCGGTAGCAGTTCGGGGACAGTTTACTTTTGGATGCTTAATCGCCGCGCGTCAGCATCCAAAAGTAAACTGTCCCCTGCCTTCCCCCGCCCGGAAGGCCCTGCCCGCCTCTCCAGGGAGCCCTGGTCGGCCTTACTTCTGCGCCTTGGGTTTCTCCGGCGTCCTGGTGAAATCCTTCTTCGTCACCAGGTCGCGCTCGGCATTGTAGACGCCGTCCATCATGAATTCGGCCGGACGGTCCTTGGCCGACGTATAGGTGGCCTTCTTGGCGCCCACGCGCAGGATGCCGAGCTTGGCGAGCAGATCGAGCAGTTTCATGGCGGTTTCCTCTCCTCATCGTTCCGGTTCAAATTTCCGGCGACGCGCTCCTGGCCGCATTGACGGTCGTCAATGAGTTGAGCAAAGGATCTCACCCGGTCCATTCCGGGGGACCTGCGGAGGGTTCGTGGTTGTTACCTCGGCGCAGAGTTCGGGGACAGTTTACTTCTGAAGCTGACGCGCA
>NZ_JAUXOD010000044.1 GCF_030682515.1 Hoeflea sp.
CAGGATGCGGTTGACGATGAAGGCCGGGAAATCCTCGGTCACGGTGATGGTCTTGTCGAGCGATTCGATGAAGCCGCGCGCTGCCTGGAAGGTCAGGTCCTCGGTGGCGATGCCGCGCACCAGTTCCACGAGCTTCATGACGGGGACTGGATTCATGAAATGGATGCCGATGAAGCGTTCGGGCCGGTCGGTGGCCGAAGCAAGACGCGTGATCGACAGCGATGAGGTGTTGGTGGCCAGGATCGCCTCGGGATTGAGCACAGGGCAGAGGTTCTGATAGATCTTGCGCTTGACCGTCTCGTCCTCGGTGGCGGCTTCGATGACCAGATCCATCGAGGCCAGCCCGTTTATCTCGGGGGCAAAGTGAATGCGCGAAAGAGCTGCCTCGCGCTCGGCCTCAATGGTCTTGCCCGACGAGACCTGGCGGGCAAGATTGCCGCTGATGGTGGCGAGCATGGTCTGCAGCGTGTCCGCGGAGACGTCGTGAACATGCACATCGTATCCTGCCATGGCGCATACATGGGCGATCCCGCCGCCCATCTGTCCCGCGCCGATAATCCCGACACTCTTGATCTGGTTGCCCATTTGATCCGCCTGACTGATTTTGGAATGCCGCCGGGTCTACCGGTCCGGTACGTCCGTCGCAAGAAACTAATTGGCCGGGATGGAGACGTCCAGCCCGGCCAATGGAGCCCTCGAAAAAATTCGGGCGATCAGAGCGCTTTTTCGAGTTCGGGAAGGGCTTCGAACAGGTCTGCGACCAGCCCGTAGTCCGCGACCTGGAAGATCGGCGCCTCCTCGTCCTTGTTGATGGCGACGATGACCTTGGAGTCCTTCATGCCGGCCAGATGCTGGATGGCGCCGGAAATGCCGCAAGCGATGTAGAGATCGGGCGCCACCACCTTGCCGGTCTGGCCAACCTGCCAGTCGTTGGGGGCGTAGCCCGCATCGACGGCTGCGCGCGAGGCGCCAACCGCGGCGCCGAGCTTGTCGGCAACCGGCAGGATCACGCTCTGGAACTTCTCGGACGAGCCAAGCGCGCGGCCGCCCGAGATGATGATCTTGGCCGAAGTCAGTTCCGGGCGGTCGCTTGTGGCGATCGCATCCTTGACAAAGGAGGACAGGCCGGGATCACCGGCCGATGCAATGGTCTCGACGGCGGCGGACCCGCCCTCGCCGGCCGCCTGGAAAGACGCGGTGCGCACCGTGATGACGCGCCTGGCGTCGGTCGAGCGCACCGTCTGCAGCGCGTTGCCGGCATAGATCGGCCGCTTGAACGTGTCGGTGGCGATGACCTCGATGATGTCGGAAATCTGCATGACGTCGAGAAGCGCTGCCACCCGCGGCATGACGTTCTTGCCGGATGTGGTGGCAGGCGCCATCAGCGTGTCGTAATCATCCGCAAGCGAGACGGCGAGCGCTGCGAGCGGTTCGGCAAGCCGGTTGGCGTATTCGTCGCCGTCGGCCAGCAGGACCTTGGTCACGCCGTCGAGCCTGGCTGCCGCGTCCGCGGCTGCCTTGGCGTTCTTGCCCGCGACCAGAACGTGGACGTCGCCGCCGATCTGGGCTGCGGCGCTGACGGCCTTGGCGGTCTGGTCGGACAGCGAGGCGTGGTCGTGTTCGGCTATGATGAGAATGGCCATGATATGATCTCCCTGTCCCGCGCTTACAGCACGCCTGCTTCGTTCTTGAGCTTGTCGACGAGTTCGGCCACGGAGCCGACCTTGACGCCCGCCTTGCGGCCGCCCGGTTCCTCGGTCTTGATCACCTCAAGCCGCGGCGTCATGTCGACGCCGTAATCGGCGGCGGTTTTCTTGTCGAGGGGCTTCTTCTTGGCCTTCATGATGTTGGGCAGCGAGGCGTAGCGCGGCTCGTTGAGCCGAAGATCGGTGGTCACGATCGCAGGCAGCTTGACCTTGATGGTCTGCAACCCGCCATCCACTTCGCGGGTGACATCGGCCGAGCCATCGCCGATCTCGACCTTGGAGGCGAAGGTGGCCTGGCTCCAGCCCAGGAGCGCCGAGAGCATCTGGCCGGTCTGGTTGGCGTCGTCATCGATTGCCTGCTTGCCCAGGATCACCAGGTCCGGACTTTCCTCGCCGACGATGCCCTTGAGGATCTTGGCCACCGCGAGCGGCTCGACCAAGCCCTCGGCTTCAACCAGGATGGCCCGGTCGGCGCCCATGGCGAGCGCGGTGCGCAGGGTTTCCTCGGCCTTGGCCGGTCCGACGGACACCGCGATCACTTCGGTCGCCTTGCCGGCTTCCTTGAGCCGCAGCGCTTCCTCGATGGCGATTTCATCAAACGGATTCATCGACATCTTCACATTGGCGAGATCGACGCCGCTGCCATCTGGCTTGACCCGGATCTTGACGTTGTAGTCAACAACCCGCTTGACCGGCACGAGAATTTTCATCGGTTTGCCTTCCTCACTTTAGCTTGGCCTTCCTGTGTCCGGCCATGTCCTGCCGACCCGTACTGACCCGGGGGCAGGCTGTTGTTCCGGATTTTGCCTGCGAAACCACCATCCGGATAGCCGATTGGCGACATGGATACGCGATTTCTCCTCAATTTCAATCGCTGCTGCGCAGGAGATTTTGCATTGCGGAATAAATGACGTTTACGTCCGCGTCAATTCAGACCTTGCGGGCGCTAGCGTCCCCACTTCGTCGTCGTGGTTCGCGTGGGCGTTTTTGCCGGTTCCGGTTGCGGTTGGTCATGGATCACGGCCTTGGGGGTCTGGATGGTCCGGTCAAACAGCGGAACGCCCGACCGGCGCAGAAACAGCACCAGGATCGCGCCTGCGATGATGCCGCCGATATGGGCGCCCCAGGAGATTTCCCCGTCGACATCGGTCACCACCATGACGAACTGGAACCCGACCCAGAACAGCAGCGGGATGAAGGCAGGCAGGGGAAGCGGGACGCGGCCCAGCACCAGCACCCAGACCCGGACCCGCGGGTGCAGCATGAGATAGGCCGCGATGACGCCCGCGACCGCACCGGACGCGCCGATCAAGGGGCCTTCGGACTCCGGCAGGAGCAGCCCGTGTACGAAGGCGCCGGCGGCGGCACACAGGAAGTAGAAGATCAAAAACTTTATATGACCCATTGCGTCTTCGACATTGTCGCCGAAAACCCACAGAAAGATCATGTTCGAGCCGAGATGGAGCAGATTTCCATGCAGGAAACTGTAGGTGATGTAGGTCGCATCTTCCGGCACGAGGATCAGGTAGTCCGGCAGTTCGACAATGTCGTTGACCACGGAGGGGATGAAACCCAGTCCCAGGTAGGCGGCGTTTGTGAACTCGCTGTCGTCCCCGGCCAGTCCCGTCACCACGTATACCAGGACATTGATGGCGATCAGTGACCAGGTCACCCATTGCAGCTTGATGTGTTTGAGGTCGTTGGAATCATGCAGCGGAATGAACATTGCGGGAACCCCCTCGGACCATGGCGGCTCCCCGGCCGCAGGATTTGAACCTACCGGTTTTTGCCCGGAACCCAAAGCACATCGGCCCGGCCCTGGTCATTGACCCAGCGGGCGGCGACGAAGAAGAAATCCGACAGCCTGTTGACGAAACGGATCGCCGCCGGATTGACAATCTCGCCTTCCCGATCGGACAGCTCAACCATCAGCCGCTCGGCGCGGCGCGCGACAGTGCGCGCCAGATGCAGATGCGCCGCCGCTTCGCTTCCGCCAGGCAGGACAAATGAACGCAGGGGTTCGAGATCGGCGTTGAGCGTGTCGATATCTTCCTCGATCCGGGTCACCTGCGCATCGACAATGCGCAAAGGTTCATACTCCGGCACCTCGCCCGTGTCGGGCGTGGCGAGATCGGCGCCGAGATCGAAACAATCATTCTGGATGCGCATCAGCATGCCGTCGAGGGCCGGCATCGCGGCCGTGTGCAACCGGGCCAGACCGATGACGGCGTTGGTTTCGTCGACCGTGCCATAGGCCTCGACGCGCAGGTCATATTTCGGGCGCCTGTCCCCGGAAGCGAGACCGGTCGTGCCGTCGTCTCCGGTTCTGGTGTAGATCTTGTTGAGTCTGACCATTGCGCATGCTTTCTGACTGGGATTTTCAATGATTTGAACGGTGGGATACCGTCCGGTCTCAGCGGCCGCCGCCGGTCAGCCACACGGTGGCGACGATCAGGACGACGGCGACGAACTGCAGGGCGACGCGGGCCTGCATCAGCTTGTTGGACAGGTTGCCGGAGCCGCCACGCGCCATGTTGACCAGGCCGCGCACCAGGACGGCCGCGACGGACAGCATGACGATGATGGACAGGACATAGGTTACGGACGACATCGGGCGGTTTCCTTGAAGTGATTAAGGCTTGGAACATAGTGTGTTTTGCGGGCAAGTCCATTGTCGAGGCCCATGGCTGGGCTTCAGGTCTGCCTGGCGAGCCAGGGGTAGAACAAGCGCGCCGGCAAAAGCCTGCGCGCGATGACACCCAGTTTCGCCTCCCGCGTCACGGCGTAATGATAGCGCGGCCGGCGCGCGGTCAGGGCATGGTGCAGAACCCGGTAGACCGCTTCGGGGCCGAGCTTGCGGCTGTCCGACATTTCCTGCTTTTCCAGACGTCGCAACTGATCCTGGTAATCGCGGCGATGGACCGAGGCGTCGATGTCGATGCTGCGATGAAACTGCCTGAGCGCATTGGCCCTGAACCGGCTTGATATGGCGCCGGGCTCGATCAGGCTGACATGAATGCCGGAGCCTTCGAGTTCCAGCGCCAGAGTGACCGACAGACCTTCGAGCGCGTGCTTGGAGGCGTTGTAGGCGCCGCGGAACCGCATCGGTACCAGTCCGAGGATCGACGAACATTGCACGATGCGGCCGTGGCCCTGGGCGCGCATCACCGGAATGACCCTGCGGGTGAGGTCGTGCCAGCCGAAGAAATTCGCCTCGAACTGGGCCCTGAGGGCATCGACGGGAAGGTCTTCGACGGCACCGACCTGACCGTAGCCGCCATTGTTGAACAAAGCATCGCACCGCCCGCCGGTGGCTGCCATCGCCTGCTCGAAGAAATCGGCGATGCTGGACGGTTCGGCGTAGTCTAGACGGTAGGCTTCGATGCCGTCGGCGTTGAGCGCGGCGATGGCGTCAGCGGTGCGGGCCGAGGCGATCACATGCCAGCCATCGGCCTTGAGCGCACGGGCGCAATAGGCGCCGATCCCGCTCGAGCAGCCGGACACAAGGATTGTCTTTGATTGATTATTACCCGTCATTGTGCCGCCTACCCCTGTACTGACGCGTTTCAATTCCCATAATCAGTCATGTCTGACAATGCCGGACTGCCATGAGCACAAGTGACCCAGGAGTTTTCGTTGAAACGTTTGTACGCAGTGATCATGGATGCATTCACCCATTTCAACAATGATGACGGCTGGGCGATGGCCAGCCATGTTGCCTTGTCGATCCTGATGGCGCTGTTTCCGTTCATGATCTTCGGCACGGCGCTGGCGAGTTTTCTTGGCGCCCATGCCTATGCCGATACAGCCTCGCATCTGATCTTCGACACCTGGCCCGAATCCATCGCCGCACCGATTTCCCGCGAGGTGATCAATGTGCTGACCGTCGAGCGCGGCGGTCTGCTGACGCTATCGGTGCTTGCCGCGGCGTTCTTTTCCGCCAACGGGGTGGAAGCGCTGAGGGTTTCGCTCAACCGCGCCTATCGGGTGACCGAGACGCGGTCGTGGTATGTCACGCGGGCTCAGAGCCTTGCGTTCGTGGTCGTCGCGGTGCTCATCATCATGGTGATCAGCTTTCTTCTCGTGCTGGCGCCCTTGGCCATGAAACTGGCCCGGCAATTTGCACCCTGGATGGAAACAATCATATCGACGGTCGAGAACTGGCGCATCCTTGTGGCCGCGGCTGTGCTGATAGTCGGGCTGATCTTCTCCCATCTCTGGCTGCCCGCGGGCCGGCGCAGGCTGCTCGACGTGCTGCCGGGCATCGGCGTCACGCTTGTCGCCTGGATGGCTGGGGCGCTCATGTTTGCGAGCTACCTCAAGGAATTCGCCACCTATGTGTCGACCTATGCCGGTCTTGCCTCGATCATGATCGCCCTGGTGTTTCTCTATATCATTGCGGCGATCTTCATTCTTGGCGCGGAAATCAACGCGGCCATTCTCAATGCGCGCGACCGTGCCAGAATGGCCCAGGAGATCGCCCGCACAAAGGTTAATGATTAATCGAGAATCGCGGTCAGCCGCCCGGCCGGCGTTTACCATGCTAATTTCCATCCGATGCAACGCCGCGCCGGAAAGGGAGGTTGGCTCATGTTTGCCGGTTTGTCTTCGGAGATGGTTCTCTATTTCGCCGCGCTGTCCGTCGCCGCGTCGTTCTTTGTCGGCAATGCGATGGATTCGGTGATTGGCGCGCTGGGCTTCGGACCCCTGGGCAACATGATCGTGTTGCTCGCCGGCTTCGTCATCGGCCTCAATCTGGTGAAAGTCATTCCCTTCGGGCATGTCCCCTCGGCGATGATCATCCCCGCCGCGATCGGCGTGTCGTTCGCGATCCTGTTCCTGCTCGCCCTGTTCAAGCGAATGGTTCGGCCGACCTAATTTCAAGATTCCGGCAAAAGGCCCGCCATCGCCATGATGTCGGAGGGGCTGGCACCCTTTAAGCGCAGGGACGCGATCGACGTCGCGCCGTCGCTCTTGGAGAGCTTGCGGCCATCGGCGTCGAGCACCAGGCCGTGGTGGCGGTATCGCGGCTCCGGCAGTCCGAGCAGGAGCTGAAGCAACCGGTGCACCGCGGTGGCGGCGAAAAGGTCCTCACCGCGAATGACGTCGGTGATGCCCTGGATCGCATCGTCGACCGCCACCGCCAGATGATAGCTGGCAGGAACGTCGCGCCGGGCCAGGACGACATCGCCCCAGGCGGCGGGATCGGCGGCAATCCGGCCGGCTTTGCCCTGCGGCCCGGCGCCAAATTCTTCCCAGGTCAAGGGCTCTTGGAGGCAGTCGAGGGCCTTCTTCATGTCCAGCCGCCAGGCATAGGGTTTTCCTTCCGCCATCCGACGGGTGCGCTGCGGCTCCGTCAGGTTTCGATCGTCGCCGGGATAATGCGGCGCGCCGTCGGGATCGCGCGGCCAGGTTTCGCCCGAGCTCTCGGCCTGGCGCACCCGGTCAGCGGCCTCGTTCCGGCTCAGGAAGGCCGGATAAAGGAGATCAAGCCTGCGCAGTTCGGACAAGGCCGCCTCGTAGTCGGAAAAGTGCTCGGCCTGCCGGCGAACCGGGCCTGACCAGTCCAGGCCGAGCCAGGCGAGATCCTCACGGATCGCGGCGTCGAATTCGGGCCGCGCCCGCGTCGTGTCGATGTCCTCGATGCGCAGCAGGAAGGCGCCGCCATGGTCACGCGCGAACCGCCAGTTGAGAAACGCGGATCTCGCATGGCCCACATGGAGCAAGCCGTTCGGGCTGGGCGCGAAGCGGACGGTAGGACTGCTCAAGCCCGTGTTTGCTATGGCTTTGGTCTCTGGCATGGTGTTTCATGTCATTTTTTGCGAGCCCCGTCACCGGGGCAGGCCATGCGGCAGGCATCAGGCCCGGAAACCAGGACCATGCGCCGGATCGACAGCGCCGACGACATCGCGGACGCCCTTTCGGAACTGGCTCGGTGCGACGCGCGACTGGCCCGCGCCATCGCGCTTGCGGGCCCGGTTCCCCTCAGACGCAAGCCGCCCGGCTTCCCGGCCCTTGCGGAAATCATCCTGTCGCAGATGGTCTCGAAGGCCAGCGCCAATGCCCTGTGGCGCAAGCTCGAACTGGCGGCGGGAGAAATCAGTCCGGCGGCGGTTCTGGCGCTGTCGCCTGATGCGTTGCGGGTGGCGGGACTGTCGGGCGCGAAGGCAGCGACATTGCAGCGGGTCGGCGCGGGTGTGCTTGCCGGCGACCTTGATCTCGACCGTCTCTGCGACCTCGACGGGCAGGAGGCGATACAGGCGATGACGGCGATCAAGGGCGTCGGACCGTGGACCGCCGAAGTCTATCTGCTGTTCTGCGCCGGACATCCGGACATCTTCCCCGCGGGCGACGTGGCCCTGCAGAGTGCGGCAGCCCAGGTCCTGGGTCTTGACGCCCGGCCCGGGGCCAAGGCGCTGGCCGATCTTGCCCGGCCGTGGAGCCCGTGGCGCGGCGTGGCGGCGCGACTCCTGTGGGCCTACTATGCCGCGGTCATGCGGCGGGACGCCGCGCCGCTCAGCCCCTGACGTGCTCCGGGTCGCGGCGGAAAATCATTTGAAACGCAGGTGCTTCACAATCCTGTCACTACCAGCCTAATATGGTCCTCGCAGATGCCGAATCGGACTCGCTCAGGAGAGCCGCTTGACGATTTTTGTATCCCCGCAGTCCTTGCCAGCGCTCGTGCTGAACGCTGATTACAGACCATTGAGTTATTATCCGCTGTCGCTCTGGTCGTGGCAGGATGCCGTCAAGGCGGTGTTCCTCGACCGGGTGCAGATCGTTGCGGAATATGATCACGCCGTCTCGTCCCCGACATTCTCGATGCGGTTGCCGAGCGTGGTGTGCCTCAAGACCTACATCAAGCCTTCGCGATTTCCCGCCTTCACGCGCTTCAACCTGTTCCTGCGCGACCGTTTCGAATGCCAGTATTGCGGATCGCCGCATGAATTGACCTTCGACCATGTCATTCCGCGGCGCTGCGGCGGAGAGACAACCTGGGAAAACGTGGTCGCGGCCTGCTCGCCCTGCAATCTCAGGAAGGGCGGAATGATGCCCAAGCAGGCGGGCATGATCCCGCAGCAGAAGCCCTACCGGCCCACCGTGCAGGATCTGCACAACAACGGACGGATGTTCCCGCCCAACTTCCTGCATGAAAGCTGGATGGACTATCTCTACTGGGATGTGGAACTGCAGCCGTGATCCGGCTCAGGCCTTCCTCAATGCGCCCTTAAAGGCGATTGCGGCAAGGACTGCGCTGACCAGGACATTCCAGCCGGCAAACGACAATCCCAGCACGCGAAACGTGGCTTCATCGCAGGAGGGGGGTCTCTTCGAGCTGAGATCACCCAGCAGCGACCCGGCGTCGGTTGTCACCGCGTTGGCCGAGGTCGCGCAGGATTCGGGACCCGGCCACCACTGCCACTCGACACCGGAATGGTAGGTCGCGAGACCCAGCCCGTAGAGCATCAGCAGTCCGCCGATGGCCATCAATCCGCGGACCGCCCAGGACGGCCCGCCCGCCAGCGAGATCAACGCGGCAATCAGCATCAGCGGGGCGCCAATGTAATAGGGGGGACGCTGCGCGAGGCACAGGGCGCAAGGAATGTAGCCGCCGATATGCTCAAAGCCGAGCGCCATGCCGACGACAGAAGCCATGGCAAAGGCCAGGAACAGGGCGGTGAGCGTGCGGCTGGAGCGTGTGTCGGCGATCAGCATGCTGAGGTTCCCTGGTTCATGCGCCTTCGCCTGCTTCGATGGCAATCATGTCGAAAACAAGATCCGCCGACCCGCAACACGATGTGCTCGGCCCCGCTCAAGCGGGTGATCCGCGGTTCAACGCGAAATTGATCATGAAATAGAGCAAGGCCGGTCCTCCGATCACCAGGATCGCGACCCAGATCATGGCCACGACAAGGCCCAGAATGACGAACAGCGCGTCGCGTTCGATCAGTCCGACGGCGGCGAGTGCGACGCCAATGCCCGGAACGGTGTTGGTCAGCGGCAAGGGCACCAGGATCGATGCGCAGGGAACGATCAGAAGCATGCCAATCACCCGCGTCGCCCGGTCTCCGGTCAGGCTTGCGAAGCGCGGATGCGCGAGCCGTTCGAGCCAGCCGCCGTAGCGCTTGGCGCGCGTCACCACATCCAGCAGTCCGGCCACCGGAATTGCCCGTTTGCGCAGGGTCTCGGGCAGCCATGGCGCCCGCCTGCCGGATGCCATCTGCCCCGCCAGCACCAGCATCGGCAGGGCGACGAGCTGCGGCAGCAGATAGACGAAGGGGAGGCAGCAGGGCAGCGCCAGCACCAGCAGCAACAGTCCGAAGGCGCGCTCTTCCATCAGATCGCTGAGTGCGCCGAGCGTGATCATCGCCTTGGCGCCGGCCTGACCGGTTCCCGGACCTTCCAGATGCGGCTTGAGGATGGCGTCGATCTTGGCAAGCGCGCCCCGAGGCGCCGTCGTCGCTGCGAATTCGCTCATGGAAGATGTCCGCGTTTGGAGGTCCGAATCTCCGTGGGCTCATAGCAGACTGCGGGCGCGCTTTCCATCGGCAGCTCCACGCACTGCTCCGTTGCATGGCAATCGGATCAAGCTGCTTGACCATTGCCCCGGCAGATAATATTGGACGGATTGCCTCGGAATGCCCCTTTGGCGGAATTGGTAGACGCGCCGCACTCAAAATGCGGTTCCGAAAGGAGTTCCGGTTCGAGTCCGGAAGGGGGCACCACTTTTTCCTGCGCCTTGCCGCCTGCCAACCCAAGGTGCGGGTTTCCGTTCTGGGGTTCTCCTCTCACCTGCATCATTTTATGGAGATGCCGGAGCGATCATCCGCACTGGCCGTGAAGGTGCTCGGCTCAGGTTTGATGAATATAGCGACCGGGCGCCGGTTCCAGTGGAGCATAGCCTCTCGCTGGCGCACCCATCGATGGCGGATCGGACCTGCCGGAGCTTCTTGCCGACAGCCAGTCGATCCATTCCGGCCACCAGGATCCCTCCTGCTGATCGGCTGTTGCAAACCAGCTGTCGGGATCGACGTAGAGGGCGCCTGCGGCCCGGTGCCCGATGCGGTAGTGACGATTCGGGTGTCCCGGCTCCGACAGGATGCCGCCATTGTGTCCGCCGCTGGTGAGCACGAATGTCAGGTCGCCATCGGTGAACAGGCGGGTCTTGTAGACCGATTTCCACGGCGCGATGTGATCGGATTCGGTTCCGACCACGAAGATGGGCGCGGAGATATCCTTGAGGGCAATCACGCGGCCCTCGACCGCGAAGCGGCCGGCGGTCAGCCGGTTCTCGAGAAACAGGCCGCGCAGGTATTCCGAATGCATGCGTGCCGGCATGCGCGTGGTGTCGGTGTTCCAGACGCCGATATCGGTGGGGAGATCCTCCCGGCCGAGATAATAGCGCTGCACGGCGCGGGTGTAGATCAGGTCCTCGGCGCGGATGGAGGCAAAGGCGCGGGCCATCTGCGGGCGGTCGAGGTAGCCCTGGTCCCACATCATGTCCTCAAGAAACGCAACCTGGCTCTCGTCGAGGAACAGGAGCAGCTCGCCCGCTTCGGAGAAATCCACCTGGGCGGCCATCAGGGTGATGCTGGCGAGCCGGTCGTCGTGGTCCCGGGCCATGGCCGCGGCCGTGATGGCGAGCATGGTGCCGCCCAGGCAATAGCCGTTGGCGTGTATCTTCCGCCCCGGCACGATGGCGCTGATCGCATCAACGGCTGCCATCACCCCGCGCCTGCGGTAGTCCTCAAGCGACAGGTCGCGCTGGTCGGCGGTCGGGTTGCACCAGGAAATCATGAAAACGGTGAAGCCCTGCCCGACCAGATGGTTCACCAGGGAATTGTGGGGCGAGAGATCGAGAATGTAGTACTTCATGATCCAGGCAGGCACGATCAGCACCGGCTCTGACCGCACCCTGGCTGTCTGCGGCGTGTATTGCAGCAGTTCGAATATGTCGTTGCGATAGACAACCTGGCCGGGCGTGCAGGCGAGGTCCTTGCCCGGCTGATAGCCTTCGGGCGGCGGCGTATGGGCCTGGCTCAGCGTATGCAGCAGGTCCTCGGCGGCGTGGACCGCGCCCTCAACAAGGTTGCGGCCGCCGGTTCTGGCGGTTTCGGCCAGGATCTCGGGGTTCATGCCCGGAAAGTT
The DNA here is from genome assembly GCF_030682515.1 of Hoeflea sp. Taxonomy (GTDB): domain Bacteria; phylum Pseudomonadota; class Alphaproteobacteria; order Rhizobiales; family Rhizobiaceae; genus Hoeflea. The sequence continues at coordinate 11,856 of NZ_JAUXOD010000044.1, forward strand.
TGACGGCGAGACGGTGTCGAGCAACTGGCGGACCAGAAAGCGGGTGCGATCGGAATCCTGCCGGCGCAGACCGCGCACCTCCTCGGTGGCATGATCCCACCAGTCCTGCGTGGCAAGAAACCCCTGCTGCCAAAGGCTGAAGGGCGTGTCTTTCCAGCCGGGATCGGTGAACCTGTGATCGTAGACCTTCGGTGAGAAAGGTTTCGGCGGGGATCCGCCGGCCAGGGATGTCGCGCTGAAATCCATCAGTTTGAGAGCGTTGGTCCGGGCATGTTCGGCAAGCTCCATCTGGCGCCCCGGCGCGCGGGCGAGGTGCATCGCCCAATCGGTCCAGGTCTCGATCAGGCCGAACGGCGACACACCCCCTGTCGCGCGGGCGACGGAGCCGCGCACCATCCGGTCGAAATCCGCATAAGGCCGCTTCTCGGCAGTCGCCGGGAGCGACGACGACCGCACTTCCACGGTGGGTGTTTGCGTTACCTTCAGTCTGGTCGCTTTGCCGGGCATGTGGTCGGTTCCTCGGAGTTCAAGCCATGACCCCCTATAGTTTCAGTGTAGCGCGGCCGGGTTCAGGCCGCCTTGATGGATGTCAAACCCGCGTGCCGCTCCCCGCCGCAGCGCCCTTCGGTCGCGGCCGGGAGCCAAACGGGGTGAGACCGGGGTGGCCAGCCAGCAGCAATACTGCGACGGCTCTTCATTCCAGCCATTCCGCCTGATAGGACTTGCGTCCAGGTCTGGTCTTTCTCCCCTCGGATCTCCGCGAGAGGATCAGGCCGCCTGTGCAAGGATCATCACCCATGTTGCTGCCCGCCGGACAGACATTTGAAGACATCGCCGCGCGTTTTGAATGGGATGTTCCCGAATTCTTCAACATCGGCCAGGCCGTCTCCGACGCCTGGGCGGCCCGGGATCCCGGGCGGATCTGCCTTGAGCATTTCAATCCCGACCGCGACCCGGACCGGCTGTCCTATGATGGCCTGGCACGGCGCTCCAATGCGTTTGCCAGGGGTCTCCAGTCTCTCGGGGTGGAACGGGACGACCGGGTGGCGCTGATGCTGCCGCAGGGGTTCGAGACAGCCATCGCCCATGTCGCGATCTACAAGCTCGGCGCCATCGCCGTGCCGCTGGCGCTGCTGTTCGGGGTTGAGGCCGTCCAGCACAGGCTCAGCGCGTCGGGCGCGAAAGTGCTGGTCACCACCGCGGGCGGGCGGGACAAGCTGGATGAGATCCGGGAAAGACTGACCGGGCTTGAGGCCATTGTCGTCGCGGGGGATGATGCTCGGGATCTCCGGGGCGCAGTCACTTTCCAAAGCCTGGAGATGGGTCATTCCGATGCGCCGATCGCCATCGACACGCGGGCAGACGAGCCGGCGATGATGATCTTCACCTCCGGCACGACCGGGCCGCCCAAGGGTGCGCTGCACGGGCATCGTGTGCTCATCGGCCATATTCCGGGCGTTCAGGCCCACCACGAATTCATGCCGCAACCTGGCGACAAGCTCTGGACCCCCGCCGACTGGGCCTGGGCCGGCGGACTGCTCAATGTGCTCCTGCCCGGACTGCTGCTTGGCGTGCCCGTCGTCTCGTCACAGGCGCAGAAATTCGATCCGGAACTGGCCTACCGAATCATGGCGGAGATGGACGTTCGCAATGCCTTCATTCCACCCACCGCGCTCAGGATCATGCGCACCGTGGCCGATCCGCTGTCGCGCCACCGGCTCGATCTGCGCACGATCGGATCCGGCGGCGAGGCGCTGGGCCGTGAAACCTATGAATGGGCGAAGAACGTCCTGGGCCTGACGATCAACGAGTTCTACGGCCAGACGGAATGCAATCTTGTCCTGTCCTCCTGCGCCCGGCTGGGCGTGAGCCGGGGAGGGGCGATCGGCAAGCCGGTTCCCGGACACCAGGTCGCCATCATCGATGACCGGGGGCATGTCGCTGCCGATGGTGTCTCGGGGCAGATTGCGGTCAAGCGGCCGGATCCGGTGATGTTCCTGGGTTATTGGCAGGATGACGCGGCGACCGAAGCCAAGTTCATCGGCGACTGGATGCTGACCGGGGACCAGGGCGTGCGCGACGCCGACGGGTATTTTTCCTTCTTCGGACGCGACGATGATGTGATCACGTCCTCGGGCTACCGGATCGGACCGGGTGAAATCGAGGATTGCCTGACAGGCCATCCCGCGGTGGCGCTGGCTGCCGTCGTGGGCAAGCCCGATTCGATGCGGACCGAAATCGTCAAGGCCTATATCGTGGCGGCACCCGGGTTCAGGGCGGATGCCGACCTGGCCGCCTCGGTGCGCGACTGGGTCAAGTCGAGATTGTCTGCCCATGAATATCCGCGGGAGGTCGAGTTCGTCGACAGCTTGCCCCTGACCACGACCGGCAAGGTGATCCGGCGGATTCTGAGGGACCGGGCGATTGCCGACGCTGCGGCCCGCAACCGGCCGGAGACACCGGAAGCCTGATCAGCGGCCGGCCATGCCGCGGATCTTCTCTCGCAGCATGCGGGCGATATTGCGCGTGTTGCGGTAGATATGCAGCTGCGTCGCGACCTGGCGCACATCGCGGTCATGCCTGGGATCGAGGCCGATGACCATGGTGCCCATCGCTTCCCGCTCTGTCCACATGCGGCTCATCACCGGATGATCCGGCACCGCGCAGGAATCGGTGCGCTGGATGTTGAGATCGTCGAGATGCCACTCGGTCAACCGGTCGACAAGCAGCTTGCCCGGCGAATAGCGCGCATAGGCCTCGTCATAGGCGGTCTTCCAGGTCCATGCCTCGCCTGACGCGACGAACACGATCATGGAGGCAATTGCCTCGCCGTTGAGGGCCAGGCTGTGAATGCGCACGCTGTCGGTTTCGGCGAGACCGTTGATCGCTTCCCGGGCGAATGCCGCGCGGTAGCGGTCGGCAACCATGGCCGACTTGCGCCGTCCCTTCCAGCCGGAATCCTCGAGTGTCAGGAACTCCTCGAGGTGGTAACGGATTTCCTCGGGCTGGCGGGCCACCATGTAGGTGAGTTCGCCGTGCTCGGACAGCCGCCGCCATTGCCTGCGCATTTCATGGCGGTGATGGCGCGAAACCGACCGCGCCAGATACTCGTCGCCGTCCAGCGTGCTTTCCAGAAAGGGCCGGTCCAGCTCGTCGGTGATGGCGACCGAAAGGCTGCGTCCCGCCGCGACGGCGCGGATCAGCGCGGCCACGGGACCGTTCAGTCGCATGTCCGGAAGCACGAGGATTCCAGGCAAGCCCGACTGGGGCCGGCCCAGCGCTTCGAGCATGTTGTCGAGCGTTTCGGCCGCATCCTCACGGTCAAGCAGCGGGGTGCCGAGGGGGCCGAACGGGTTGGCCCATGCCCGGATAATGGAGGCGCCTACCGAAAAGCCGGGCTTCTCGACCGAGAAAGGCAGCATCAGCCGCATCCGGGAGTGGGTCTCGGTCTCATCGCGGATCAGCATGAGGCGGATGACCCGGTCCTCAAGACGCGGCATGGCCGGCGCCAGAAAGCGGCCGGAAAAGAAGACATTGGGCTCGAGCGCCCGGTTGGTCAGGAAGTCGAGCTCATCCTGGAGTTCGTAGCCGGCGCGCGCCGGATAGATCGCCAGATGCCTTCCGGGGCGGCCGACGGCAATGTCATGGTCGGGCAGCGGACGGGCGGTCTCGACCTGGGCGAATTCGCCGATCAGCGTGTTGGCCTGGCTGGCGATTTCCTCGTGAACAATCGGGCTGGAAGCCATGACTATCCGGCCTCCGCTGCGGAATGCCTGTTGCCGGCGGATGGCCGGGAGGCGATGAACATGACAATGCCGAGCCTTCGCCGCACGATGACATGCAGCAGGCCGGCCTCGATCATCATGGCGCAGGCGGTGGCCGCCGCTGCGCCCATCAATCCCCAGGCAGGGATCAGCATGACGTTGAGAGCAAGATTGGCCGCCAGCGCCGCTGCATAGATGGCCGCGCAGATCTTGTGCTCGCCCGTCATGGTCAGCACCACTTCGCCGGGACCGACCATGGCCTTGGCGAGAATGCCCGCAAACAGCACGACCATGATCATGTGGCCCTCCTGAAACGCCGGGCCGAACAGCGACAGCAGGAAGGGTCCCGCCAGGATCACAAGTCCGCCCACCAGCAGGGAGGGCCAGAAGGTCCAACGCACCGTCTGTCCGGCGAATGCCGCCAGCGCTGTGCGGTCGGCGCCCGAAACCAGGCCCGAGAACCTCTGTGCGGCGGCGGCCTTGACCGCGAAATAGACGAAATGCACCAGCGCCATCGTCTTGGCGGCGGCAAAATACACCGCCACCTTCTCCGGCGGCAGATACAGCCCGACAATGATCACATCGGCATTGGTGAGCATGAAATAGAAGCCTTCGATCAGGAAGATCGGAAACGCGACCATCAGCCAGGTCTTGAAGTGGATCTCCATCTTGCGCGCCGGAAAGCGGGTCCGCAGCTTGCCGGTGACGACAACAAACTGAACAATCGTCGTCAGATAGGCCGCGGCCAGCGATGCGAGGATGGCGGTGTTGGCGTCGGCCATCCGGCCGACGCCGATGGCAGCGGCGACAAAGGCAAGAATGAGAAGCGGGCGGACGATGTAGGTGGGGCTGAGCGCATGAAAGGGCCAGCCATTGGCGCGCGCGGTGCCGTCGAGCACATCTCCCAAGGCGATCATCGGCAGGATGAAGGCACCCACGAACAGCGGCTGCACGTAGTGGGATTCGATCCGGTCTCCCAGAAGGTACAGCGCGACGATACCGGTGGCGGCAATCAGCGTGGCCGAAACCATGGCAAAGATTCGGGCCGTGGCCGCCAACCCCAGGATGGCTTCATCAGCCCCCTCGGTGCGATACTGCGGCAGGAAGCGGATTACCGCGGTGTGAAACCCCAGGCAGGACAGATTGCCCAGGATGATGGCGATCACCCAGACGAAGACGAAAATTCCGTATTCGAACTCGCCCATCAGGCGCGCCAGGATGATCTGCGACACAAAGGCAATGGCCGCACTGACAATGCGGATGGCGAAGGCAATCATGGCCATTCGGCTTGCTGCACTGGTTTCATCGGCTGCGGTCAGCAGCAAGGTCAAGCGCGCGAACACCGGCATGAACCGCGCAGCATAGCGCGGCGGCAACAGTCTGCCTGCGGTGTCGATCAAAGTCATGGCCAGGTTTGTATCCTGTTGGTGTCCATGCACTTTGTCACGCCGACGTTAAGAAACGGTTGGGACTTCAATCTCTTTGAATGATTAGTTTTTGGCGAAGAATGGTCTTTTTGCAGACGCGAAAGGACAGCGCAGGCGCCTGTTTCGTCAGGCCTTGGCGATTGCGATCACGATTTCGGCGGAAAAAGCGCTCGGCCGGAGCCGCGCGAACCCGTCTCGCGCGCCTCGATCTGCCGGCCCGCATCCGCGGAACCGGCAAGTTTCACTGAGGATCCGGTGCGACTCCGGACGGTCTAGTAGGCGCCGTGGCAGTGCTTGTATTTCTTGCCCGATCCGCAAGGGCAGGGCTCGTTGCGCCCGACCTTGCCCCAGGTCGATTCGTCCGCTGGATTGCGGTCTTCCGGGGCCACGACCGCGGAGGCCATCTGCGCGCCTGAAGGTCCGAACTCGTCCTCTCCGGTGGTCGCATCGATATGGTGGCCTTCCATGCTTTCGGGCAATGCGGGCTGAGGGGCGGCGGCGGCTTCGCGCACGATCTCGACGCGCATCAACTGCGCCATCACGGCCTGGCGCAGGTTCGCGAGCAAGGCCTGAAACAGCTCGAAGGCTTCGGACTTGTACTCCTGGAGCGGATCACGCTGCGCGTAGCCGCGGAACCCGACAACCGAGCGAAGGTGATCGAGATTGACAAGATGTTCGCGCCAGAGGTGGTCCAGCGTCTGCAGAACCACCGATTTCTCGACATAGGTCATGATCTCGGGCCCGAACCGCTCGGTCCGCTCCCTGGCAAGCTTGTCGCTGGCTTCGATGATGCGGGCGCGAATGTCGTCCTCGGCAATGCCCTCTTCCGCTGCCCATTGCTCGATCGGGAGATCAAGGTTGAGATAGGCCTGGACGCCCTTCTTGAGCTCCTCGACATTCCATTGCTCGGCATAGGCCTTTTCCGGGATGTGCAGGTTGACCAGCCCGTCGATGACCTCCCGCCGCATATCATCGATGGTTTCGGAAATCGATTCCGAATCCATCAATTCCTTGCGCTGCTCGAACACAACCTTGCGCTGGTCGTTCATCACGTCGTCGAACTTGAGCAGGTTCTTGCGGATGTCGAAGTTGCGCGCCTCGACCTTCTTCTGCGCCCGCTCGAGCGCCTTGTTGATCCAGGGATGGATGATCGGTTCGCCATCCTTCAGGCCGAGCGTCTTGAGCATGCTGTCCATGCGCTCGGAGCCGAAGATGCGCATCAGGTCATCCTGCAGCGACAGGAAGAACTTGGACCGTCCAGGGTCGCCCTGACGTCCCGAGCGACCGCGCAACTGGTTGTCGATGCGGCGGCTTTCATGGCGTTCGGTGGCGAGCACATAGAGTCCGCCGGCGGCGAGCGCCTTGTCCTTGAGGGCCTGTATCTCGGCGCGAATGATCTTTTCCTTCGCATCTCGCTCGGGACCCGCGGGCATTTCGCCGAGTTCCTGGGCGACGCGCATGTCGGCGTTGCCGCCAAGCTGAATATCGGTGCCGCGTCCCGCCATGTTGGTGGCAATCGTGATGGCGCCGGGAACGCCCGCCTGGGAGACGATATAGGCTTCCTGCTCGTGATAGCGGGCGTTCAGCACCTTGAATTCGGTCAGGCCTTCCTTGCGGAGCAGCGTGGCCAGGGTTTCAGACTTCTCGATCGATGTCGTGCCCACCAGAACGGGCTGCATCTTTTCGCGCGACGCCTTGATGTCGTTGATGATCGCCTGGTATTTTTCCTCGACGGTGCGGTAGACCTCGTCATCTTCATCGATACGGGCGATCGGAACGTTTGTCGGCACCTCCACCACTTCGAGCCCGTAAATGTCGCCAAACTCCTCGGCCTCGGTCGACGCCGTGCCGGTCATGCCGGCAAGCTTGCTGTACATGCGGAAATAGTTCTGGAACGTGATCGATGCCAGGGTCTGGTTTTCCGGCTGGATCTTGACGCCTTCCTTGGCCTCCAGCGCCTGGTGCTGGCCTTCCGAATAGCGCCGGCCCGGCATCATGCGGCCGGTGAATTCGTCAATGATGACGATCTCGTCGTTGCGGACGATGTAGTCCTTGTCGCGGGCGAAGAGACGGTGCGCCTTGAGAGCGTTGTTGATGTGGTGCACCACGGAGACGTTTTCGACGTCATAGAGGGATTCACCCTTGAGCATGCCGGCTTCCGCCAGCATGGCTTCAAGCTTCTCGGTCCCGCTTTCCGTGAACGTGGCGGACCGCTGCTTTTCGTCGATGTCGTAATCGTCGGGTTCTAGCTTCTGGATCAGCGCGTCGATGCTGGTGTAGAGATCCGACCTGTCGTCCAGCGGGCCGGAGATGATGAGCGGCGTGCGGGCCTCGTCGACAAGGATCGAATCCACCTCGTCGACAATGGCGTAGTTGTGGCCGCGCTGGACCATCTGCGCGCGATCATATTTCATGTTGTCGCGGAGATAATCGAAGCCGAGTTCATTGTTGGTGGCATAGGTGATGTCGCAGGCATAGGCGGTGCGGCGCTCGTCGTCATCCATGCCATGCACCACGATGCCGGTTGTCATGCCAAGGAAGCCATAGATCCGGGCCATCCACTCCGCATCGCGCCGGGCCAGGTAATCGTTGACGGTGACGACGTGGACGCCCTTTCCGGCGAGCGCGTTGAGATAGACCGCAAGGGTGGCGACCAGCGTCTTGCCTTCACCGGTCTTCATTTCGGCGATGGCGTTTTCGTTGAGGATCATGCCCCCCATCAGCTGGACGTCGAAGGGCCGCAGCCCGATGGCGCGGCGGGCAGCCTCCCGAACTGTCGCAAACGCTGGCACCAGAAGATCGTCAAGCTTGGCGCCGCCGGCAAGCTGTTCGCGGAACTGACGCGTGCGGTCTGCCAATTCAACGTCGCTGAGCGCCGCGAGCTGTGGTTCCAAGGCGGTGATGGCGTCAACCTTCGGCTGATAAGCCCGAATCCGGCGGTCATTCGATGAACCAAACAATTTACGGGCGATTGCGCCGAACTTGACCATTACAATGGTCCTTTCCTAGGGCTGCACTTATGGCAGGGCTAAAAACCGGCGCTGGCCTGCGACCGGCAAAACGACAAAAAAGCCCCGTCCTGTTGGCCTTCTTCGGGTGAAAGCCGTCTGGACGGACGGTTGGCTGACAGATAAGAGGGGGCTTTAACGATGTCAACGGCGGCGAAACCCGTCTTATGGCGGCCAAAATTGACGTGCACCTGGTTTGCCGTCCGCTTTAAGCTTTAAATGAAAGGTCTACCCATGCGCCTATCGCAGTTTGCAGCTACGCTTCTCTTGAGTTCGATGGTTTTGATGCCGGTTCTCGGCCATGCCGCGGACGAAGCCGATCCGGTTGTGGCCACGGTCGCGGGCGTTGAGATCCTTGCATCCGAACTGGCGATGGCAGTGGGGGACCTCGATCCGCAGTTCGCCCGCCTGCCGGACGAGCAGCGCCGTGTCGCGGCTCTTGCCGCCGTCATCGACATCAAGACGCTGGCGCGCAAGGCCGAAGCCGAAAAGCTCGACCAGACCGAAGACTTCAAGAAGCTGATGGCCTTCCAGCGCGACCGCGCCCTGCACAACGCCATCTTCAAGTCGACCGTGGTCGATCCGGTGACGGATGCCGATATCAAGGCCCGCTATGACAAGGAAGTCGCGGCAACGCCGCCGGAAGAAGAGGTCAGCGCGCGCCATATTCTGGTGGCAACCGAAGAGGAAGCCAAGGCGCTCATCGCAGAGCTTGATGCGGGCAAGGATTTCGCCGAACTGGCCACCGAGAAGTCCAGCGATTCCAGCGCCGCCCAAGGCGGCGACCTGGGCTATTTCACCAAGGGCCGCATGGTGCCCGAATTCGAGGCTGCGGCGTTCGCGCTCCAGGCCGGCGAATACGCCAAGCAGCCGGTCCAGAGCCAGTTCGGCTGGCATGTCATCAAGCTGGAAGACCGGCGCCCCACTACCCTGCCGGCCTTCGAGGACGTCGCCGACCAGGTCCGCCAGGTGGTGATGCGCGAGCGTTATGGCGACCTCATCAAGGCCTCCCGCGAGGAAGTCGAGATCGAGGTCCTCGATCCGGCCCTGAAGGCTGCCTATGAGGCCATGAACCAGCAACAGTAACGGCCGGTTCCCCTCAACCATCCGCAAGAGGATCCTGCGATGTCGAGCGACATATCCCCCCTGGCTCCGAAGACCTATGCCGCGCTGCCGCCGATCGCGGGTGTCCGCATCGAGACGGCGGCGGCCGGGATCAAGTACAAGGACCGGACGGATGTCATGCTGATGGTGTTTGACAGGCCGGCAGCGGTTGCCGGCGTGTTCACAACGTCGAAGTGCCCGTCCGCGCCGGTTGACTTCTGCCGGGCGAACCTTGGCGGAGGGCAGGCGCGGGCGCTGGTGGTCAATTCCGGCAACGCCAATGCCTTCACCGGGCATAAGGGCCGCGCGTCGACGGCGTTGACCGCGAAAGCGGCTGCTGCTGCGGTGGGCTGCTCTGAAGGCGAGGTCTTCCTGGCCTCGACCGGCGTGATCGGCGAGCCGCTGGATGCAGGCAAGTTTGCCGGCGTGCTGGATAAAATGGCCACCACGGCGAGCGGTGACCGGTGGATCGACGCGGCGCGCGCCATCATGACGACCGACACCTATCCGAAGGTCGCCACGCGGACGGCGCGGATCGATGGCGCAACGGTCACGCTCAATGGCATGGCCAAGGGCGCTGGCATGATCGCGCCCGACATGGCGACCATGCTGTCCTTCATTGTCACCGACGCCGCCATCGCGCCATCCGCCCTGCAGGCGATGCTGAGCCGCCATGTCGGCGCGACCTTCAACGCGGTCACCGTCGACAGCGACACCTCAACGTCTGACACGCTTCTGGTCTTTGCGACCGGGGCTGCGGCTGACCGCGGCGCCGGCGTCATTTCAGAGCCCGGCGATCCGCGCGCGCGCGCCTTCTCGAAGGCCTTGTCCAGCCTGATGGAGGATCTTGCGATCCAGATCGTCCGTGACGGCGAGGGAGCCCGCAAGCAGGTCGAGATCACCGTCACCGGCGCGGCGTCGGCGAAGGCGGCGGGTCGCATCGCCCGGTCGATCGCCAATTCGCCGCTGGTCAAGACCGCGATTGCCGGCGAGGACGCCAATTGGGGCCGTATCGTCATGGCGGTCGGCAAGGCCGGCGAGAAGGCCGAGCGCGACAGGCTGGCGATCTGGTTTGGCGATGTGCGGGTGGCGGTCGACGGCGAGCGCGATCCCGCCTACAGCGAAGCCGCCGCGTCGGATGTGATGAAACAGGACGAAATCTCCATCAGGGTCGATC
>NZ_JAUXOD010000045.1 GCF_030682515.1 Hoeflea sp.
GATCGACCAGCGGTCCATCTGCGCCTGGTTGATCTGCTGGGTGCCGTGGTAGAGCCCGGTGGTGTCGCCGAGCCCGACGGTGTTGGCGGTTGCAAACAGCCGGAACGCCGGGTGCGGCCGGATGACGCGGCTCTGGTCGAGCAGCGTCAGGCGGCCCGAGGATTCCAGCACGCGCTGGATCACGAACATCACGTCCGGACGGCCGGCATCATATTCGTCAAACACCAGCGCGACATTGTGCTGATAGGCCCAGGGAAGAATCCCGTCCTTGAATTCGGTGATCTGCAGTCCGTCGCGCACGACGATGGCGTCCTTGCCGACGAGATCGATGCGGCTGACATGGCTGTCGAGGTTGACGCGCACGCAAGGCCAGTTGAGCCGGGCGGCGACCTGCTCGATATGGGTCGACTTGCCGGTTCCATGATAGCCGGAAACCATCACGCGGCGGTTATGGGCGAAGCCTGCCAGGATGGCGAGCGTGGTGTCGCGGTCAAACAGATAATCGGGATCAAGGTCGGGCACATAGGGGTCCCGTTCCTTGAAGGCCGGGACGGTGATATCCGAATCGATGCCGAACACTTCGCGCACATTGACGACGGTGTCCGGCAGGTTGGTAATGTCGAGGTCGATCTTGCTCATCTTGTCTCCAGGGCCTGGCGCATCACGCCCCCAGGCCGTCTCTCCTGTCCGATCCTGCTTAGACTGTTCGCTTAGCAGAAACCAGACTGCTTTAACAATTGGTAGGCCTGGATGACGGCGCGAAAACGGTCTTCCGAGCCGCGGTCTCCGCCATTGGCGTCGGGGTGGTGTTGCTTGACCAGATCCTTGTAGCGCGTCTTGATTTCCGCCGATGTCGCGTTTGCGGCGAGACCCAGCGTGTCGAACGCCTTGGATTCAAGCGATTTCACCTTGCGCGCCCGGACCGCCCGCGTGGGCCGGGGGCCATTGAAAAAACCGTGCGGGTCGCGCATGCGGGCATGCGCGCTGGCCGATCCGGACTTCGCCGTGGACTGCGTCGGCCCGCTTTCGGCCGCGCGGTTGACGCCCATTTTCCAGGTTGGCCGGTGGCCGGTCAGCGCCTCTTTCTGGTAGCGCGCGATCTCGCCATCGGACAGGCCCGAGAAGTAGTTGTATCCCTTGTTGTAGTCGCGCGCGTGCTCGAAGCAGAACAGGAAATACTGCCCTTCGGCGTCACGGCCAACCGGAGCGCGGTGAATGCCGGGCTTGGCGCATCCGTCCCACTGGCATTCAGGCGTGGAGGGTTCAGCCGGGCGTTCGCCCTTGCGGCGGACCCGGATGCGGTCGAAGTATTTGGAATCCAGTTTCATATCGAGGATTATGGTGCTCTGCACGTTAACGAACAAGGATTGACAGGGATGATTCAAGCTGCGTACCCCGTCTCGGCGTCGAATGCCACCACGCATATCGTGACAGCCGTTATTTATGACCGCGTCCAAACCTGAGGAGCGTCTCCATGTCCCGCCAAAGCCGCATTGAAACTGCGCTGACCGAACGTTTCGAGCCTGAACGGCTCGTGGTGATCAATGAAAGCCATCTGCACGCCGGCCATCATCATTCCGGCAGTGACCATCATGGATCCTTCGACGGCACGGGCGAAACCCACTTCCGCATCCGCATCGTCGCGCCGGCGTTTGCGGGCATGAGCCGCATCGAGCGTCACCGCGCCGTCAATGACCTGCTCAAGGATGAACTCGACGGCGGGCTTCATGCCATGGCGGTGGAAGCCTCCGCGCCCGGCGAAGCAACCCGCTGGTAGCATTCACCGCCAAGGCTGCGGTCGCGGGGACGGCGACCGTCACACCTTGTCGGTCGGCCTGATTCTCAGTTTCGTGATCCGGTTGCGATCCCGCTTCATGACCACAAACCGTTTGCCATGGAACGTGAAGGCCTGCTTTTCCTCGGGAATCGTCTGCGATTCATGGATCACCAGGCCCGCAATGGTCGTCGCCTCGTCATCGGGCAGCGACCAGTCGAGCGCCCGGTTGAGATCGCGGATCGGCACCGATCCGTCCACCACGATCGACCCGTCGGCTTCCTGGTGAACGCCCTGAACCTCGGTGTCGTGCTCATCGGTGATGTCGCCGACAATCTCCTCGAGAATGTCCTCGAGCGTCACCAGCCCTTCAACTTCTCCATACTCGTCGACCACGATGGCGATATGGGCCTTGCGCCTCAGGAATGCGTTGAGCTGGTCGGGCACGCTGGTCGTGTCGGGCACAAACCACGGCTTTTGCGCGATCTTGACGACATCCATCCGCTGCGGCTCGTTGGAGACTTCTGCCAGCACCCGCAATACATCCTTGGCATGGACGATGCCGATGATGTTGTCGGTCGAGCCGCGCCAGATCGGCATCCGCGTGTAGGGACTGTCGAGCACGGCGCGGACATTGACCTCCGGCGTCTCGTCGGCATTGAGCATCCGCATCGAGGTGCGGTGTACCATCACGTCGGAGACCTCGAGCTCGCCCAGGTCGAGCAGGCCGCCCAACCGGTCGCGATCGGCCTTGATCACCGATCCCTCGCGGTGAAGCAGATCGACCGCGCCGCGGATCTCCTCATGCGCCGACAGCATCGAGACCTCGGATCCGAAGGTGATGCCGAAAACCGACATGATCTTGCGCACGATCCAGTTGATGAAGCTCGACAACGGGCCGACGACGAAGACGAAGGCCTTGACCACAGGCGCGACGAAAAGGGCGAACCGGTCGGGCGCCGAAATCGCCCAGCTTTTCGGCAGCACTTCGGCAAAGATCACCAGCAGCAGCGTCATGGTCAGTGTCGCCACCGCCACGCCGGAATCGCCAAAGATCGACAGGAGCAGGCTGGTGGCCAGCGCCGAGGCCAGGATGTTGACCAGATTGTTGCCGATCAGCAGCGCCCCGATCAGCCGGTCTTTGCGCTCGATCAGCACGTTGACCGTTCCGGCGCGCAGGTCGCCGCCAACTTCGAGCGAGTGCATCCGGGCCCGGGACGCCGCCGTCAGCGCCGTCTCGGAGCCGGAGAAAAAAGCCGACATGCCGATCAGGGCCAGGATCGCGAGGATGGTCAGGCCGTGTTCACTCAAGTGTCCGCCAATGGTCTCCAGCATCATGTTGCCCGCTTCTCTTCCAGAAATCGAAAAACTTCATCGGCCGGCACATCGTCGGCGACGAAGCACCGGCCAACGCCGTGTGTCAGAATAAATGTCAGTGCACCGCGGCGGACCTTCTTGTCCTGTGCGATGTGTTTCATCAGTATATCAGTCTGAGGCAGCCCGCCTTCAATGTCCGACATGCGCGTCGGCAAGCCGACCTCGCGCAGATGCCGCGCGACGCGCACCGCGTCATCGGGGCTCGCAAGGTTCATGCGCGCGGAGAATTCGTGCGCCAGCACCATGCCGATGGCAACACCCTCCCCATGCACCAGCCGCGCGCCATCGTAATCGGTCGCGGCCTCCAGCGCATGGCCGAAAGTGTGCCCGAAATTGAGCAGCGCCCGCGCGCCGCTTTCGCGTTCGTCGGCAGCCACCACGCTGGCCTTGGCCTGGCACCCCGTGGCAATGGCGTGGATGCGCGCCGGCCCGCCTGCAAACACATCGCGCCAGTTGGTCTCCAGCCAGGCAAAGAAGTCCGGACGGTCGATCAGGCCATACTTCGCCACTTCGGCGTAGCCTGCGCGGAACTCGCGGATCGGCAGGCTGTCGAGCACGTCGGTGTCGGCCA
>NZ_JAUXOD010000050.1 GCF_030682515.1 Hoeflea sp.
CCATTTCCTCTCGACGCAACGGGGTCAGTCGGGCATTCTTGTGGATGTTCATTCGGAGCGATCCTGGAAAACTGTTGTGTGGTAACTCCAGTCTCCTAAATCTGCTCCGAATGGACAACCTATTGAGAGCTCACATCTAGCCGCGCTCAGGCCAGTGGCGGTAGATCGATCACGCCCTTCTTGAGGATGAAGCAGCCATAGGGGCCGCTGTCGGAGGTGCGCACGATGCAGAAGGATCGTTTCGCGGCTTCGTAGAAGGCGAAGCGTTCCAGCGCGGCCATGACGACCGGCCGGCCTTCGACCCGGTCGAGCACAGCCTGCATCCTGGCAAACCCCGGCACGGTTCCATCGGGGTTGCCAACCATCTGCATCCGGGTCACCGGCGGTTCCACGAAGCTGTCGAGCGGCATCAGCGACAGGATCGCCTCGGTCGCAGACGGGATGTCGCATCCGGGCATGTCGATCAGCCGCCCGAACGTGGTCTCGGCGGCAATCGTGGCGGCGGGGTGGTTGACGTCGCAGATCACCAGATCGTCGCCATGGCCCATCAGCATGAGCGCATGCACCAGCTCCGCGCTCAGTCGCTGATCGATTCCCTTGAGCATCCGGCCCTCCTGTGGCTACTTCACCGCACCCGCCGCCATGCCCTTGATGATGTAGCGCTCGAGCACGATGCCGATGGCGATCAGCGGCAGGATCGCCGCAAACGACAGCGCGGCCATCGACCACCAGCTGATGCCCTGGCTGCCGGTCTGGCTCGCCACCATCACCGGCAGGGTATTTGCGTGGGTCGATGTCAGCAGCGCTGCGAAGAAATACTCGTTCCAGGTCAGCACCAGCGACAGGATGAAGGCCGCGACCATGCCCGGAAGCGCGATCGGCATGACAATGGTGGCGAATGCCCCCCAGATCGACAGCCCGTCCACCAGTGCCGCCTCCTCGAGCTCCTTGGGGATGCCGGCGAACTGGTCGCGCATTATCCAGATGACGATCGGCAGCACGGTGAGCGTGTAGAGCAGGATCAGGCCAATGCGAGTATCGAGCAGCGCCAGCGACTTGTAGAGCACCAGGAATGGCAGCGCCAGAACCACCGGCGGCAGGATCAGCTGGCTCAGAAAGAAGAACGAAATGTCGGAGTTGCGCATGAAGCCGAAGCGATAGGAAAAGCGCGACAGGCCATAGGCGGCGAGCGAACCCAGAAACACCGCCAGTGCCGAGGCGGAGAGAGAGGTGATGACCGAATTGTAGAAGCGCTTGAGGAACTCGTTCCGCACCGTGGATTCGGCCCAGATCGTGTCGGGCGACAGGCCGAGCGACTTCCAGCCCAGCCATTTCGGCGTGTAATCCCAGAACGGGATCAGGCTTCCGCGCATCACGTCGGGCGCCATCTTGAACGAGGTCGTGATGGTCCAGTAGATCGGAAACAGGCAGATGATCGCCCAGAGGATCAGCACGCTGTAGACGGCAAGGCGGCCCGAGAACCATTTGACCTTGTGGGCAAGATCTTCAGGGCTGTCGTGGAATATCTGCTGGCTCACGGTGTCCCCTCCCCGGTCAATAGCGCGGCCGCGCCCAGCGGTCGGTGAGTTTCATGACGATGGTGATCGCAATGACGATCAGCACGAGATAGACCATCGCCAGCAAGGTGCCGTAACCGACGTTCGAGCGGTCCCGGTACTCGCGGAAGATGAAACTGGTGACACTGTCGGTGGCGCCACCGGGTCCGCCGGCCGTGACATTGATGATGATATCGGCGAGCTTCAGCTTGAAGATGATGCGGATCAGGATGACGGTGATCGAGACCGGCAGCATCAGCGGGAACGTGACTTCCCAGAAGCCGCGCCAGGACCTTGCCCCATCCACCTTGGCCGCCTCCTGGATGTCTTTCGGGATGGCCTGGAGACCGGCCAGGATCATGATCATCATGAACGGAATATAGGTCCAGGCGTCCATCACCATGATGGTGAAACGCGCCATCTCGGGCGAGCCGAAAAACGAGGGCGACGCCCAGCCCAGTTCGCGGGCAAGCCGGGCGATCGGGCCGAAGCGGATCTCCATCATCGATTTGCCGATCATCCAGCTCACCGCCACGGGGGAGAGCATCAGCGGCATCAGGAAGGCGACGCGGAAGAACTTGCGGGCGCGGATCTGGGAGTTGAGCAGCAGGGCAAGCCCGAAGGCGATGGCGTATTCGACGATGATCGCCAGCGTGTAGCGCACCATGTTGGCCATCGCATTCCAGTAGAAACTGTCGTTCCACATCTGGCGGAGGTTGTCGAGACCGTTGAAGGTTCGGCCCGTCGGCGACGACAGGTTCCAGTCCGAGAACGCGATCACCAGTCCGAACAGGAGCGGGAAGACCACCATGGAGATCACGAAAAGGGCTGCCGGCAGAACGAACAGCACGCGCTTGCCGCGCTCGCCGCGAACCAGCACCTGGCCCCAGCACAGGCAGATCGCCCAGAACACATAGGCATAAAGGGTCGGCCGCCAGTTGGAAAAGCCCATGTCGGCATAGCCGATCTGCTGCGCGGTCTGTGCGAGCGCGACCAGGGCCAGGAGACCCGCCGAACCCCACATGAGGGCGCGGCCGAGCGCAATCCTGCGGTCGGAGAGATTGTCGGTTGTGACAACGTGAAGGAAATCGCCCTGCTCGGCCAACTGCGCATGTCCCGTATTTCAAGAAAAACGCCGGCGGCTCACACCGCCGGCGTCCATGTCAGAGTGCCAGACTACATGCCCAGCGACGCCTTGTAGAGCGCGATCTGGCTATCCCGGCCGATCTGGTCGGTGATCTTCTCCCAGGCGGCGGCAATCGCATCGGCGGTTTCCTGGGCCGAGCCGTACTGTCCGGCAAAGCCCTTGGCCAGTTCGTCCTCGGCCACCGAGTAGTACTGGAAGATCCCGGGAATGCGCGGTTCGATCGCAGCGTTGGGGTGGTTGTAGCTGTCCAGGTTCGAGCCGAGATAGTCTTCGACGAATGCCCGATCGTAACCCGCGGCTTCCCATTCCTCATAGTTGAAGTGGCTGTTGCGATAGGGCTGGAAGCCGGACGGATAGGCCGATGTCCAGAGCGACAGGTCCTTGCCGCCCAGATGGGCCGCTGCCGACCAGGCCGCCTTGCGCCTCTTCTCGTCTCCCGAGACGCGGCTGGTGACGTAGACGCCCCATCCGATATAGGCCATGCTCGGCGCCTCGTTCATCTCCTCTTCCCAGGCTCCGCTGCGCCAGTTGTAGCGCCGCTCCGAGGCGGGGTTGATGCCGAAGCCGACCACATCGCCGACCACCGAGGTGTCGGAGGTGCGTGCCGACGAGCCCACATCGCCCCACCACATCAGCATCGAGCCGGTGCCGGCGAGGAACTGGCTGAAGGCCGTTGTGCCGGGATCGGCATTGATCTGATCCGCCGGATAGGCCCCTTCGGTCGCGATCAGGTCCATCACGTCCTGGAACGCCTGGACCCAGCCGGGATTGTTGACCAGCGGCTTCATCGTGTCCGGCTCGAACAGCCAGGCGGCTTCGTCGGGGTGCTTCACATAGGCCGTGGCGCGGTTGGCTACAAAGTAGAAGCCGAAGCCGCCCCAGCCCTTGAGCGGGTCGAGATAGCCGTGCGCGGGAAGGCCGGTGAGCGGATCGGTCTTGCCAACCAGTTCCTTGGTGACGGCATTGATCTGCTGCCAGGTCTTTGGCACTTCGGCGCCGCCGATGCCGCCCTCGCCGAAATAGTCGGTGCGGTAGGAGAATGTGTGGCAGTCGCCATCGATGGTCACACGGTAGGCCTTGCCATCCCAGGTGCCGACGGGCGCCTTGAGGTAATCCACCAGATCGTCGGCTTCGATCTGCTCGGCCACCCAGGCCGGCATTTCGTCGAGAAGACCGCGACCGGCAGTGTCACCCTCGAAGGGTGCGCCCATCTCCAGGATGTCGAAGTCCACCGTGCCGGTGGCGATCGATTGCTGCAGGCGGGCATTGTAATCGGCCTGCGCCAGATCGATCCAGTTGATCTTGGCGCCGGTGTAGGCCTCCCACGGCTTCAGGAAGCCGCGGAACAGGAAGTTGTGAAGATTCTGGTTGTTCAGCCCCATGAAGGTCAGCTCAACGCCCGCGAATTCGCCCTCGGCAACGTTGGCCTTGGTAGCCGCAAGGCACAATTCGCCGACCTTCTGCCAATCGGCATCGGTCGGGGACCCGGCGCCGACACCGGGTATCTTGAGGATTTCGGCGCGGATATTGTCCTGTGCCGCGGCAATCCCCGTGCCGAGGCCGCCCATGGCAGCCATGCTGCCGACGGCGGCAGCGCCTTGCAACAGTCTGCGGCGGCTCATCGCCACTCGGACTGCATGTTCGAACAGTTCAACTTTCATGAAAACCTCCCAAGTTTTATCCGCTCCTCCGGCGGTCCGGACCAGGGAGGCGATCGGACCAGAAATGCTGGTCGTTGAATGCCTTCGTCTTCCCAACGGCCGGGTCCGGACATCCCGGACTGAGGAAAACATTTCAGCCTTCCGTCAAGCTGTCAAGCATCTAACATGCTAGTATGCTTAGGCGATAGACAGCGTCGTGAAGCTGGGTTACCACTTGAGCGATCAGGAGCAATGCAAACGGCGGGGGACGCATGGCGGACGTCAGGATAGAGAAACTCTACAAGGCCTACGGGTCGGTGGAAGTCATCCACGGCGTCGATGTTGACATTCCTGACGGACGCTTTGTCGTGCTTGTGGGCCCCTCCGGATGCGGCAAGTCCACGCTTCTGCGCATGCTTGCGGGTCTCGAGGGCATATCGGGCGGCACGATCAGCATTGGCGGACGGGTTGTGAACAACCTGCCTCCGGCCGAGCGGAACATCGCAATGGTGTTCCAGAACTATGCGCTTTATCCCCACAAGACGGTGGCCGCGAACATGGGGTTTGCGCTCAAGATGCAGCGCATGCCGAAGGCGGAAATCGACCAGCGCGTCGCCACCGCTGCCGATATTCTCGGCCTCAAGCCCTATCTCAATCGCTACCCCCGCGAGCTCTCCGGCGGTCAGCGCCAACGCGTCGCCATGGGCCGGGCGATCGTGCGCGAGCCGCAGGTGTTCCTGTTCGACGAACCGCTGTCCAACCTCGACGCCAAGCTCAGGGTGCAGATGCGCACGGAAATCCGCGAACTGCATCAGCGGCTGTCGACCACGACAGTCTATGTCACCCATGACCAGATCGAGGCCATGACCATGGCCGATCAGATCGTCGTCATGCGCGACGGCCACATTTCGCAGCAGGGCGCACCGCTCGACCTCTACGACCGGCCCGCCAATATCTTTGTCGCCGGGTTTATCGGATCGCCCTCGATGAACCTGATCGAGGGCGAAATCAGGCGCCAGGATGGCAAGCCCGTTGTCATGGCCGAGGGCGTGGCGCTGGATGCGCCCGCGATGGAGGGTCTTGACGAGGGCCGCAAGGTGACCTTCGGCATCCGCCCGGAACATCTTCTGATCGACGAGACCGGGTTCGAGGCCAAGGTGGCGGTGGTTGAGCCGACCGGCTCGGAAACCCATCTCGTGCTGCGCGCGGCAGGCCGCGAGATCATCGCGGTGCTTCGCGAGCGCCGGAGCATCGCTCCAGGCGACACGATCAGGCTGCGTCCGCAAACCGAAATGGCCCACATGTTCGATACAGGCACCGGGCTGCGGATCGAATGAGACTTGACGGCGGCTCGCCGGGCCGCATGATCTGGCGAGGCGACGGTGGACCGTCGTGACAATCCTGGGGAGGACTGAATGCTCAAGGGAATAGATCCGAGACTGAACGCGGAGGTGCTCTACGCGCTTCGCGCCATGGGCCATGGCGACATGCTGATCATTGCCGACACGAATTTTCCCTCCGACACGATTGCCCGCCAGACCGTGCTTGGCGACCTCCTCAGGATGGACAACCTCACTGCGGGCGCGGCTGCGGAGGCGGTGTTGTCGGTGTTGCCGCTCGACACCTTCGTCGATGATTTCGCAGGCCGGATGGAAATCGTCGGCAATCCGAACGAAGTGCCTGATGTGCAGAAGGAGGTCCAGAAGGCCATCGATGCGGCGGAAGGAAAGCCCCGGCCCATGATCGGCATCGAGCGTTTTGCCTTCTACGACCTGGCCAAGCAGGCCTATGCGGTGATCCAGACCGGCGAGCGCCGGTTCTATGGCTGCTTCATGTTCCGCAAGGGCGTGATAGCGCCCGACGCCTAAACACAGGAAACCGTTGCCATGTCGAAAGTCGTTGTCCTCGGTGTGTTCGTTGCCGACACCGCCTACCGTGCCGCGCGCGCGCCGCGGATGGGCGAGACCATCATGGGAGAGAGCTTTGCGCTGGGACCGGGCGGCAAGGGATCGAACCAGGCGGTGGCGGCGGCAAGGGCCGGGGTGGAGACCCATTTCATCACCCGGCTGGGGCGTGACACCTTCGCCGAGATGGCACTGCAGACCTGGAAGGAAGCCGGCGTGACGGCCGCGGTCACCCAGCACTCCGACAGCTACACTGGAGCCGCCTATATCTTCATAGAGGCCGGCACCGGCAACAACGCCATCATCGTCTGCCCCGGTGTCGCCGGGCAGATCTCGCCTGCGGACATGGATGCGCGATCGGACCTGATCTCCGGCGCGTCGGTGTTTGTCACGCAGTTGGAGCAGCCGATGGATGCCGCGCAGCGGGCCCTCGAGATTGCCAGGGCCAACGGCGTGCAGACCATTCTCAACCCGGCGCCGGCGGCTGAGCTGCCCGAGGGAATGCTGGCTTTGTGCGACTATGTGACCCCCAACGAAACCGAGGCCGAAGCGCTGACCGGGCTTGCCGTTACGACGCTGGAGGAGGCCGCGCTGGCGGCTCGCAAGCTGGTTGCCATGGGCGCGAAGGCTGCGGTGATCACGCTGGGCGAAAAGGGGGCGCTCTATCATGCCGGGGACCAGAACGTGCATGTGCCGGCCTTCAATGCAG
This sequence comes from Hoeflea sp., assembly GCF_030682515.1. GTDB lineage: Bacteria > Pseudomonadota > Alphaproteobacteria > Rhizobiales > Rhizobiaceae > Hoeflea. Next base: position 6,957 of record NZ_JAUXOD010000050.1, read on the forward strand.
GCCCGGTCATGGAAACCACCGGAGCAGGCGATGCCTTCAATGGCGGGTTTGCCGCCGCACTTGCCCGCGGCGACGACCCGATTTCCGCCGTGCGCTTCGGCTGCGCCACGGCCGCCATCTCCGTGACCCGTGCCGGAACAGCGCCTGCAATGCCGTCCCATGCCGAAATCCTGGCCTTGCTCGCCCGAGGCTGAGCCTGAGCCTGATCAGAGAGCGCTGCCGGCAGCAGGGCCGCAAGGGTTCGCTGTTCGCCGGCCCAGTGAGGTCTGGCGGTCCCACGGGGTGCATCCGGCATCAGCTCGACCGGCTGCCGGGACGAAAACCTGGCCAATGGCTCGGACGGTCCCACGACGACACATGCTGAAGCGGACATCGACCGGCGCATGGCTTCATGAGCGGGCGGACGGGACCGAGGAAGCGGCACGCAGCCCTGTTTATGCGGAGCTATGGCTGCAGCCGGGGTGGAGATGCTCGGAGCGGGCTTTCATCACTTGACGAGCTTTCCGCTGGTGGCGCCTCGGTACTTTTCCTGATCAAGATCTGACCGGTCCTTTGCCCTTTGCGTTCACGACCTCCTCACACGCCCCCTCCTGATTGCTCGGTGTTGTCAGATGACGGCCCCGTCACTCGCAAAACAGTGGACGCGACCCCGATCCAGGCACAGCGGAAGACTGTCGCCCGGCTTGACCGGATGCTCCGGCGAGACCCGCATCGTGACGGGGTCCGCCGAAAAGCCGGTCTGGAGATAGACCAGCGATTCCGCGCCGAGCTTTTCCACGATCTCGACGGTGGCCTCGAAATCCGGCGTTCGGCCTTCCGCGAAGACGATGTGCTCGGGGCGCACGCCCAGCGTCACGTCGCCCGGCGGAAACCGGTTTCCGGTGCCAGTCAGGGGTATGGATGCCGGCCCGAATCGGGCGATCGGCGCGCCGCCGGAGGAGTCGATACGGGCTTCGATGAAATTCATCGACGGCGCGCCGATGAAGCCCGCAACGAAGGTGTTGGCTGGCTTTTCGTAAAGTTCGATGGGCGTTCCGACCTGCTCGATCCGCCCGGCGTTGAAGACGACGATGCGGTCGGCGAGCGTCATCGCCTCCGTCTGGTCATGCGTCACATAGACCATCGTGGCATCGAGACGCTGGTGCAGGCGGGCGATTTCCAGGCGCATCTGAACGCGCAGGGAGGCATCGAGATTGGACAGCGGCTCGTCGAACAGGAAGACCTTGGGATTGCGGATGATCGAGCGGCCGATGGCGACACGCTGGCGCTGGCCGCCGGAGAGATGGCGCGGCTTGCGCGCGAGCAACTGCTCGATCTGCAGGGTGCGCGCCACCTCGCCCACCTGCCGGTCGATCTCGACCTTCGGCGTGTTGGCAAGCCGCAGGCCGAAGCCGATGTTTTCCGCCACCGTCAGATGCGGAAACAGCGCATAGGACTGGAACACCATGGCGATCTCGCGCTTGGACGGCGCGACATGGGTCACGTCCCTGTCCCCGATCACAATGCGGCCGCCCGAGACGCTTTCCAGGCCCGCGATCATGCGCAGCATGGTCGACTTGCCGCAACCGGACGGGCCAACGAAGACCACGAATTCGCGATGTGCGATGTCAAGGTCGATGCCGTTGATCACCTGCACGGTGCCGAAGGACTTGGTGATGTTGTCGAGAACAAGTCTTGCCATTTTCTATCCCTTGACCGCGCCCATGGTCATTCCCTTGATGAAATAACGCTGAAAAAACAGGAACACGATCAGCGTCGGCAGGCTGGCGACGAGCGACAGCGCGCCTTGGATGCCCCAGGCGACCAAATACTGGCCCTTCAGGTTGACGATACCCAGCATGATGGTGCGCTTGTCGTCGGACTGGGTGAAGATCAGCGGCCAGAGGAAGTCGTTCCAGATCCAGGTGAACTGCAGCGTCGCCAGCACCGCGAGCGCCGGCAGGCTGAGCGGCAGCGCCACCCTGGTCAGGACCTGCCATTCGCTGGCGCCCTCGAGGATCGCCGCTTCCCGCAATGCATTGGGGACGGTGGCGAAAAAATTCCGCATCAGCAGCGTGCAGATCGGCATGCCCATGGCGATGTGGATGAGGATGACCGGATAGAGCGTGTCGATCAGGCCGACTGCATTGAAGAGCCGGTAAAGCGGGATCAGGATCACCTGCGGCGGGAAGAACATGCCGGCGACGATGACCAGGAACAATGCCTCGCTGCCGCGGAAAGGCAATTTGGCGAACACATAGCCGGCGAGCACCCCGAGCCCGATCGACGCCGCCGTCGCGGGCACCGTCACCAAAAGCGTATTGATCAGGTACTGGTGAACGGCCGGCTTGTTCAGGACTTCGACAAAATTGCCGAGATAGAGCCGTGTCGGGAAAGACCACAGGTCGCCAAGCGCGATCTCGCGCGTGGTCTTGACCGATGAGAGGAGCACTCCCGCCGTCGGCGCCAGAAAGAGCACGGCGAGGCAGACGAGCACGATGAAGATCACGACCGGCCACGGATTGAATTCGCGCCCCACCGGCGCGGCTGGATGCGCCTCAGCCATAGATCTCGTCGACTTTCTTGAGTTCGCGGAAATAGATGCCGATAATGGTGAGCGCCACGATGAAGAGCACCACCGAGATCGCGCTGCCATAGCCCATCAGGTATTTCTTGAAGGACTCGTTGTACATGTGCATGGCCAGCGTATCTGACGAGTTGAACGGCCCGCCCCCGGTCATGATGTAGAGGATCTCGAAGCCCTTGAGCGAGTTGATGACGTTGAGCGCGACGACGACGACGGTCGCCGGGGTCAGCAGCGGGATGATGACGACGCGCAGCCGCTGCCAGGTCGAAGCGCCCTCGATTTCGCAGACCTCCAGCAGGTCCTCGGGAATGGAGGTCAGTCCGGCCAGGTAGATCACCATGGCGAGACCCGTATGCTGCCAGCACCAGGCCGCGATCACCGAGCCGAGCGCGGTGTCCGGCTTGGCAAGCCAGGCGAAGTCCGGCGACGTGTTGGTCACCGCGCCGATGGCGACATTGAGCAACCCCCAGTCTGGCTGGTAGATCCAGATCCAGATCTGTCCGACGACGACGGCCGACAGGCAGATCGGGAAATAGAAGATCGACTTGAACACCGATCCGCCGGGAATGCGGCTGTCGATCAGCAAGGCAAGACCGAGGCCCAGAAGCGTCGGAATCAGGACGGCTGCAACCATCCAGATCGCGGTGTTGACCGCGGCGTTGAAGAACAGCTTGTCGGTCCAGAGCTTCTTGAAATTCAGGAAACCGACAAACTCGAAATTGTCACTGAACCCGTTCCAGTTGGTGAAGGAGTAATAGAAGGAACTGGCGAGCGGCCAGATCACCAGGACGGTGAAAACGCCGAGCGGCAGGGCAAGAAAGACAAGGCGCCAGACGCCGGTTTCGCGCTCCATGGCCGCTTACTCCGATTGAAATGTCCGGCCGCCGGAGCGGCAGCCGGACCGGTTGCATACAAGTGTTATTCGGTGAACGCTTTCTTCGCATCCTCGGCCGCCTGGTCAAGAATGGCGTCCACCTTGGAAGGATCATCCATGAAGCGCGAGAACATGGAAAGCCCGACTTCTGCCACCGGGGGCGGCGTCGAAAGGTCGTAGTTGAAGACGAAGGCGTCCGCATCGGCCACGGCTTTGGCGGCTTTCTGCATGACCGGCGTGTAGATCGACGGATCAATACCGGTATTGGCCGAGAGCGCGCCGCGGCTGCTGGCCCACTTGGTCTGGATGTCCGTATCGGAGACGACGAAGTTCAGGAATTTTTCCGCCCCTTCCGGATTGGCCGCATTGGCGGAAATCACGAACCCGTCGACCGGCCCGACCACGGCGTTGGGCAGGCCCTCGGTGATCTGCGGAAACTCGAAGAAGTTGTAGTCGGCCTCCGGCTTCAGGTCGATGCCGTTCCAGTACCCGGTGATCCAGGTGCCCATCAGCGTCATCGCGGCATCGCCGCGGGCAACCTTGTCGCCGGCATCGGTCCAGTCGTCGGCATTGGCATTGGCGACGAAGTAGCCCTTGTCGACCAGTTCCTTCCACAATCCCATCGCCTTTTGCACTTCAGGATCGTTGTAGGACGCCGATCCGTCCATCAGCTTTGCCCGGTACTCTGTCCCGGCGGTGCGCAGGACGAGATAGTCGAACCAGAATTGCGCCGGCCAGCGGTTCTTGGAACCGAGTGCAATCGGTGTGACGCCCTTCGAATTGAGGGTCTCGCACATTGCCAGGAACTCATCCCACGTCTTGGGCATCTCGGTGATGCCGGCGTCCGCCATGACCTTGGTGTTGTAGAACATTCCGGCGTAGTGGTAGTTGAACGGCACCAGATAATGCTTGCCGTTGTAGACCGTAGCCCCGTCGGCGACGGATTTGGCGATCACGTTGTCGAGGCCGTTGGCAGCCCACATGTCGTCGATCGGACGCAGGCTGTCATGATCGATGACGAACTGCGTGCGTGCACCGGCCCAGTAGGAGAAGACGTCGGGCAGATTGTGCCCTGCCGCGCGGACGAGAATGCCGGACTTGAAATCCTCATGACCGATCGGGCTTTCCTTGATCGCGACGCCGGACTTTTCCTGGAATTCGTTGAAGATTTCCTGGAGGACCTCCAGGCCGAGTGCGCCGGTAAAATAGTGCATGATGGAGACTTCGCCGCCATCCTGCGCAAACGAGGGGGTCGCAGCGGCGATTGCCGGAGCTACGATCGCCGCCATAAGCATGGTGGATCTGCTGAACATGGTGTTCCTCCCGAGAACTAAGTTTGCATATGTTAAACAAAAATAGATTGCAGGGCCTATTCATCCTCAACATTGCACTGTTGTCAACAAAAAGTGTTGCATAGGGCGCTAAAATGTGGATATTTCCTTCAAGACGGCGTCAGGCGAAGTTATAGTTTGATTATTTTGTACTTTTAGTACGATAATGTTGAACTTGCTGATCTCTTGCCAAGCCGAAGGGAATTTCAACCATGCGCCTGCTGCAATCACTGACACGCGGACTCGATACGCTGGACTACATGGGCAACCAGGGTGCGCCCGTGCGCCTTACCGATGTCGCAGCCGCGCTCGGCGTTGAGAAATCGAACGCCGCGCATGTGCTCAAGACGCTGGTGGCTTCCGGATACGCCGAACAGGATGCCAGCCGCCGGTACCGGTTGACCGGCAAGATCGCGGCCGCTTCCAGGGCGGAACACTCGCTGGAAGACATCATCGCCTGCAAGGAATCCTGGCGTCCCGCGCTCGAAGAGCTCGTCGCCCGCACCAGCGAATGCGCCCATCTCGCCGTGCTGGTGAAATCCCGGGTCTGGTACATCGACAAGATCGATTCGACCCTGCCGCTCAAGGTTGACCACCCGATCGGTTCGCTGTCGCCGCTGCATTGCACTGCCCTCGGCAAGGCCTTCCTGGCCTTTGGCAATGCGGAAGCGGACGAAGCCATGACCGGATATACGAAGAACACCATCACCTCGCCGGCGAGGCTGCGTGCCGAGTTGGAGATCACGCGCAACCGCGGCTACGCGGTGGACGACGAGGAATTCGCCCAGGGGATACGCTGCGTCGCGCGGCCGGTCTTCGACGACAACGCAAAGATGATCGCCGCCATCGGTGTATCGGGGCCGACAGTGCGCGTCGATGACGCGCGGCTGAGCGAACTCGGTGCGATCGCGATGGCGGTAACAAGCCGCTAACGAAAGGAACACTTCATGACCAGCAAGCGATTGGGCGTCGGCATTATCGGAACGGGCCGAATATCGGATCTGCACGCGATCGAATATTGCAACAATCCGAAGGCCCGGATCGTGGCGCTGTGCGACCGCAACATCAGTATCGCGCGAGATCGGGCTGTTGCGTGGGGCGTTGAGGACGCCTTTGTCACCGACGACATCGATGCGCTACTGGCGCGCAATGACGTCGATATGGTCGAAATCCTGCTGCCGCATCATCTGCATCTGCGGGCGGCGCTCAAGGCCATTGAAGCCGGCAAGGCGGTTTCGCTGCAAAAGCCGATGTGCCTCTCCATCGAGGAAGCTGACACCCTGGTGGCCGCGGCCGAGACATCATCGCGGCCGTTCAAGGTGTTTGAAAATTTCATATTCTTTCCGCCGGTGCTCAAGGCCCGCAAGCTGGTCGACGAGGGCGCCATCGGCACGCCGCTGTCGATCCGGATCAAGAGCAATTCCGGCAGGAGCGCGACTGCATGGACCGTTCCCAAGGACGCCAATGCATGGCGGCAGGAAAAGGCGCGGTCCGGCGGCGGGCCACTGGTCTTCGACGACGGTCACCACAAGTTCGCGCTCGCCTGGCACTTCATGGGCAATCCCGAGGCCGTGCACGCCTTCATCGGCCAGACACGATCCGCCAGCGGCTCGATCCTGGACGCTCCCTCGATGATTTCCTTCACATTTCCGGGCAATCGGATCGGCAATCTTGAGATCGTCTATTCCCCGGAGCTGGAGATCATCACCCGCCATTACGCCCAGGACGACAGGGTCGAGATCACCGGCACAAAAGGCGTCATCTGGATCAATTGCGGGCATGGCCGCATCGGCGATCCGCCGCCGGTCGCGCTCTATCGCGATGGTGTGATGACCACCTACCACGACATGGCCACGGGCTGGGAGGAAAGCTTCATCCTGTCCACCCGTCACTACATCGACGTGCTGACCGAGGGCGGCGACCCATCGCTGACAGTGTCGGAAGCGCGCGAGGTGCTGCGGTTCGCGCTCGCCGCCGAAGAATCGGCTCGGCTGGGCAAGACCATCGAATTCACCACCGCAGGCGGAGCGCGCTGAGCCATGGACCGAGGCACACCACAGGGCCCGTTTCCGGCAACGGCGGAAGCGCGCGCGGCATGGCTCAGGCAGGCCGGCGGCCTTGAGCGCGCCATTCAAGCGGGTCTGCTGAGCGAACCGGTCACTCTCCCGCTGGCCGAGGCCGTGCTGCTCGGTCTGATGCGTCAGGGCATCGCCAAATTCCTCGCCGTATTCGGTCACGGATCCACCGCGATGGGCGAAGCTTTGCGCGCCTACGAGGAGGCAGGCCTGGTACGCTGCTGGCACTTCCGCAACGAAGTGGAGATGGCGCATGCGGGAACCGCGTTGCGCTGGATCTATGGTGAACCTTCGGCGGTCCTCACCTCGATCGGTCCGGGCGCGCTGCAGGCGATGGCAGGCTCGCTGGCGGCGGCCTCGAACGGCGTTGGAATCTATCACATCTATGGTGACGAGACGACACATGGCGAGGGCTACAACATGCAGCAGGTGCCCAAACCCGTGCAGGGCCTTTTGGGCCAGATCACGGCCCTGATGGGTCAATCCTACACGCTCCATTCCACCGGAGCCCTGCGCGACGCGCTTCGCCGGGGCGCCTCAGTGGTGTTCCACCCGTGGAAACCCGGCCCGTTCTATCTCAACATGCCGATCAATGTTCAGCCCGCCGACACCACGGTTCGACTGGACGCACTGGCGGTGGCGCCGGTCCATACACCCCAGGTCCCGGCGGGCAAGGCCTCTTTCATGGATGCGGCGACGCTGATCGCCGGGGCTGCGCGCGTGGCGATCAAGGCCGGCGGCGGATCCCGGGGCTTTTCTGCCCAGGTCCGGCGCCTGGCCGAACTGGCCGGCGCCGTGGTTGTCGAAAGCCCGGGCTCAACCGGGGTATTGCCCGATGCCCATCCCCAGAACATGCATGTCGGCGGGTCGAAGGGATCGATCAGCGGCAATCATGCAATGGAAGAGGCGGATCTTCTTGTCGTCATCGGCAGCCGCGCCGTCTGCCAGAGCGATTGCTCGGGCATCGGCTGGCCCAACGTGACCCATGTCATCAACATCAACGCCGATCCTGTGGATGTGCAGCACTACAACCGCACCACGGCGCTTGCGGGCGATGCCGGGGCCGTGCTCGACCTGCTGTGCGAGGCATTGGCCACCCAAACCGGCGCTCATCCCGGCAAGGCGGCCTGGCTGGCGGAGTGCCTAGAAAAGAAACGGCAGTGGCAGGCCTTCAAGCAGCGCCAGTACGCCGCCGCCGCTCCCGTCGACCCTGTCTGGCAGAAGCCGGTGCTGACGCAGCCGCAGGCGATCAAGATCGCAGCCGACTTCTGCAAGCGCACGCAGGCAATCAAGCTGTTTGACGCAGGCGACGTTCAGGCCAACGGCTTCCAGATCGTCGAGGACGACATGCCCGGCGAGACCTACACCGAAACCGGCGCCTCCTACATGGGCTTTGCGGTCTCCGCGCTCCTGGCCGGCGCCATTGCCGACAAGGGCCGCTATTCGGTGGCGTTCACCGGGGACGGCTCTTTCATGATGAACCCGCAGGTGCTGATCGACGCCGTGGAGCATGGTGTTCACGCAACGGTCCTGTTGTTCGACAACCGCAGGATGGCTGCGATCAGCTCGCTGCAGGAAGCGCAGTACGGTCGCGTTTACCGCACCTCTGACAGCGTCGCTGTCGACTATGTCGCCATGGCGGCATCGGTCTCCGGGATCAAGGCCCTGTTCGGAGGCACCAGCCGCGAAAGCCTGACCCAGGCGCTGGAACAGGCCCGGGCACACCACGGCCTCAGCCTTATCCATGTGCCGGTCTATTACGGGGATGATCCCACCGGTGGCATGGGGGTCTATGGTCGATGGAACGTCGGAAACTGGTGCGACGATGTCCAGAAGATTTACGAACGCACCGCGATTTGACCACCGGCCCGGCGCGATCTCCAAAGGAGTAGGCATGTACGAGAATTTTGGCCTGTTGATTGATGGCGCATGGCGACCGGCTTCGGATGGCGGACACCTGGAGGTATCGAGCCCCGTGACCGAGGAGGTCATCGGCACCGTGCCCGCCGCCAGCGAGATCGACATCATCCACGCGCTGCAGTCAGCCAGCCGGGGGTATCGCGACTGGTCCGCGGTGGCCGCATGGTCGCGCGCGGCGATCCTTCGCAAGGCGGCCGATCTGCTGCGCGAGCGCAACGAGGTCGGCGCGCGCATCATGAGCACGGAAACCGGCAAGCCGCTGGCCGAGGCGCGCGCGGAGATCAACGCGGCCGCCGACCAGTTCGAATGGCATGCCGAGGAGGCAAAGCGGATCTACGGGCAAACGATCCCCGGCCGCGCCCGCGATGAGCGGCTTTCGGTCACCTACCAGCCGATCGGCGTATGCCTGGCGCTTTCGGCCTGGAATTTCCCGGCACTGCTGCCGGCGCGCAAGATCGCCGCCGCCCTCGCCGCCGGCTGTTCGGTCATCGCCAGGCCGGCGTCAGAAGCGCCGGGCTCCTGCATGGTCATCGCCCAGGCGCTGGTCGATGCGGGCCTGCCGGCGGGCGCCCTGACGGTGCTGACGGGCGCATCGGGCCCGATGGTCCGGCAGCTGATCGCCTCGCCGATCATCGCCAAGGTGTCGCTCACCGGATCGGTTCCGGTCGGCCGGGAAATCTTGCGGCAATGCGCCGATGGCATCAAGAAAGTGTCACTGGAACTGGGCGGCCACGCGCCTGTCATCGTCCATGCCGATTTCGATCCGGTGGCGGCCGCGGAGAAGCTCGCGGCCACGAAATTCCGCAATTGCGGCCAGGTCTGCATTTCGCCGAGCCGGTTCTATGTTCACCACTCGATCTGCCGGGAATTCGAGGACGCGTTCGCCGCCTATGCGCGAAAGCTCGTCATCGGCGATGGATTGAGGGACGGGATCACCACCGGCCCGATGATCCGGCGGAGAGCGCTCGACAATGCCCTGCGGCTGATCAGCGATGCCCAGGCCAAGGGCGCCAGGGTGATCGCCGGTGGCGGCCGCCCGGAGGGGATGGACAAGGGACATTTCCTTGAGTCGACCGTGCTGGCCGATGTCCCCGACACGGCGGCCATCATGATCGAGGAACCGTTCGCGCCGGTCGCGCCGATTGCGTCCTTCGCCAGCTTCGACGAGGTGATCGCCCGCGCCAATTCCACGTCCTTCGGCCTCGCCGCCTATGTCTTCACCCATGACGGCGCGCTCGCGGCGGAAACGGCCGAGGCGCTGGAAGCCGGCATGGTCGGCATCAACGAGACCCTGCTGGCAACCGCGGAAGCGCCCTTCGGCGGCGTCAAGCAGAGCGGCTTCGGACGCGAGGGCGGCAGCCTCGGGATCCTTGATTACCTGACCCCGAAATACATCCGCCACAAGCTGGTTCGTGGAGACGTCAATGCCTGACAACACCAAGGGTCTGGACAACGGACTGACCAATTATGGCGACCGGGACTTCGCCCGCTATCTGCGGCGATCCTTCGCCAAGTCGATGGGCTATACGGACAAGGCGCTGGACCGGCCGATCGTCGGCATCTGCTACACCGAAAGCGGCTTCAACAATTGCCACCGGCATTTCCCGGACATGCTGGAAGCTGTCAAGCGCGGCGTGCTGGCCGAAGGCGGTTTGCCGGTCCCCTTCCCGGTGATCTCGCTTGGCGAGGTTTTCCTGAGCCCGACCTCGATGGTCTACCGCAACCTGATGGCGATGACGGTGGAGGAGATGATCCGCGCCCAGCCGATGGATTCCGTGGTGCTGATGGGGGGATGCGACAAGACGGTCCCGGCGCTGCTGATGGGCGCGGCGTCAGCCGACAAGCCGGCCGTGCTCCTCGTCGGCGGACCGATGATGACCGGACGCCATCGCGGCGAACGGCTGGGCGCCTGCACCGATTGCCGGCGTTTCTGGGGAAATTTCCGCGCGGGCACTGTGGGGCAGGAGGAGATCAGTCAGGTCGAGGGACGGCTTGCAGTGACCTCGGGCACCTGCGCGGTGATGGGCACGGCAAGCACCATGGCGCTGATCGGCGAGACGCTCGGCATGATGCTACCCGGCACCGCCGCGATCCCCGCCGTCCATGCCGACCGGCTGCGCGCCTCGGAGGAGACAGGGACACTCGCCACCCGCATGGCGGTGTCCGGCGGACCAACGCCCCGGCAGCTGATCACGCGCGAATCCGTCGAGAACGCGATCCGGGTCCTGCTGGCTGTGTCCGGCTCGACCAACGCTATCATCCACCTTGCGGCTATTGCGGGACGGGTTGGCATCGATATCGACCTCAGGGCGTTCAACGCGCTCAGCGACGACACGCCGGTTCTCGTAGACCTCAAGCCCGTCGGAACGGGCTACATGGAAGACTTCCATGCGGCGGGCGGTCTCGACGGCGTCTTGCACGGCATCTCCGGCAGTCTGCGGGGGGATTGCCGGGACGTGACCGGCCAGTCGATGAGTGAGCGCCTGGCCCGGCCGCTGGCCGATCCGATCGACCGCGCGGTCATCCGGGCGCCCGAAGACCCCGTCAATCCGGTCGGCGGCCTCATCGCCCTGCACGGATCGCTGGCGCCGCAGGGGGCCATCCTGAAGCGTGCCGCGGCAACGCCCGCGCTGATGGAGCATGAGGGGCGCGCCGTGGTGTTTTCCTCGCTCGAGGAGCTTGCGCTCAGGATCGACGATCCGGATCTCGACGTCACCGCAGACGACATCCTCGTGCTGCAAAACGCCGGACCCCGCAGCGCCTCGGGCATGCCGGAAGCCGGTTATCTGCCGATCCCCAGGAAGCTGGCGCGCGCCGGGGTCAAGGACATGGTGCGGATTTCCGATGCCAGAATGAGCGGCACGGCCTTCGGCACCATCGTATTGCATGTGACCCCGGAAGCGGATGCGGGCGGGCCGCTGGCGCTGGTCAGGAACGGCGATCGGATCCGGCTGTCGGCATCGCGCAAGAGCATTGATCTCCTGGTGTCGCCCGAGGAACTTGCGGAGCGGCAAGCCGTAACCGCAACGACCGGCCCGTCGCCTCGTCGCGGCTACGCGAAGCTCTACCGCGAAAACGTGCTTCCGGCGACGCTGGGCTGCGATTTCGATTTCCTGCGGGACGAGGAGTCTCCCGGCATTTCGGAATCTCCGGAAAGCTTGTAGAAGCCGATCTACAGAGATCACGACCGCGCCTTTCTGTTCGGGCGCAGCTAATCCTTTTCCAGGCTCATCATCGCCTCGGTGATCGATGATGCCGTCACGGAGCGTTCGAAGTTTCGGATATAGGGGGCCGTCGCCATGGTGGTCTCGGCGATTTTTTGCGCATCCTGACCCGTGCCTCCAAAATCCGACAATCGCCGCGGAAGACCCAGCTCGGACAGAAGCGCGGAAAATGCCTGCCGCTCGGCATCGGCATCTGCCGTCATCGCCAATTGCACCAGCGTTCCGAATCCGACCTGTTCGCCGTGGAGAAATGCCTGCATGGCAGGAATGACGGAAAAGCCGCGCCCCAGCGAGTGCGCGATCGAAAGCCCGCCATTCTCAAAGGAAAGGCCGCTGAGCAAGATGGCCGCTTCGATGACGGATTCCACCTCCGGGGTGATGCGCTGCGCACGCACGTCCGCGGCCGCTGCAATCGCGTCGCGGCGCAGCACCACGTCGCAATGCGCCGCGATTGCGCCCGCGCATTCGGTCTGCGTACCGTTGTAGAAATTGCGGGCGCCGGACTTCCTGCATTGTGCCGCCTCGTATTTCTTGGACAAGGCATCCCCCACGCCCGCCAGAAAGAACCGGACCGGAGCCTCGACGATTACCTTGCTGTCGACCAGAACCACGTCCGGATTGGAGGTCATCAGCCGCACTTCCGAGAGGGCGTGATCTTCCCCGTAGATGACTGACAATCGTGAGGTCGGGCTGTCATTGGATGCGATTGTCGGCACGATGACGATGCGGCCACCGAGCCTTATCTGCACGCCCTTGGCCGTGTCGATCGCCTTTCCTCCCCCCATGCCGACGATGACGTTGGCGCCGTGCGTTTCCGCCATGCCGGCCATTCGGTCGATCTCGGCGGCAGTGCACTCGCCGCCAAATGCGGCAATGGCGACTGACGGCCCAAGCAGACCGGCAAGTCGCGGACCGTATCGTTCTGCAACGAAGGGGTCGGCCACCACGAATGCCCTGTCGCCCAGCCCGGACACCAGCTCCGGCAGGCGTTCAAGCGCGTCCGGCCCCTGGATGTAGAGATGCGGTGCGCCGAAGATCCGTGGTGTCATGATGAAATCCTTGCCGGTCTCATTGAATATCGCTTTAGCCGCGGTCACTCGGATCCGCGGGTTTGCAGCTTCGCGGCACTCTCATCCCGCGCCATCGTTCATTCCCTTTTCAATGGGGAGGCGCCGTTGTTGGCATGCATCCGGGCGATACGGTGATGGATGGGCGCCAGAGCCTTGTGAATATCGACGTAGATTCCATGCGCCTCGGTATAGAAGGTTGCATTGTCCAAATTGGGCTCGATCCGTCTCGAGACCCTGATCGCTGCCTTCGCTGCAGCAGCCTCGTCGGCAAAGACGCCCGCGCCCACGCCGGCAAGCAGCGCCGCGCCGAACGAGGCGTCGCCATTGCCGGGAAGCTCCACTTCGACGCCGAGCACATCGGCCACGATCTGGCACCAGAGCGAGCTGCGCGTCCCTCCGCCGATGAGCCGGGCCGTCGAGAAATCAAGCCCCTGCCCGACCAGCGCGTCGCGACAGTCGCGCAGCGAAAAGGCCACCCCTTCATAAAGCGCCCGCACAAAGTGACCGGGCCCATGCTGAAAGCCGATTCCGACAAACTCGGCGCGCAGGAGCGAATCCCAGTGCGGGCTCCGCTCACCATTGAGATAGGGGTGAAAGAACAGGCCTTCCGAGCCTGGTGATACGGAAGACGCCAGGATTTCCATCCGCTCGAACGCGGCAGAACCGTCCTGGCCTTCGCTCATGAAGAACGTGTCGCGAAGCCATTTGTGAGCCGAGGCGCAGGAGTTAGTTCCTGTAATCACGTAATAGTGGTCCGGCATCACATGCGGATAGTTTATCACGGTGTTGCCGGCGTGAGGTTCCCGTGACAGCACGGCGACGGTGGCCGCCGTCGCAAGCTTGATCACGCCAAGCCCCGGCTCGGTCAGCCCCGCGCCGTAGGTTTCCACTGCCGTATCGGACGCGCCGACGATGACCGGTGTTCCGGCAGACAGTCCGGTCTCTCTGGAGGCTTGCACGCCGACCGTTCCGGCCCGGAACGTCGACGGGGCAATGGGAGGCAGGGTTTCCACCTTCCACCCGATCATGTCGCAGAGCTCTTCCGACCAGCTGGATCCATCGGCCACAGACATCAAGGTTCCGACCGCATCGATCCGGTCCGTCATCCAGTCGCCGGTGAACCGGCTTCTGATCCAGTCCTTGGCAAGATAAAGCCGCTTCACCCTGGCGAAACTGTCCGGCTCGTTCTCCCTGAGCCACAGCATCTGCGGAAGGGTCCAGGTCGGATTGGCGCGATTACCTGCCAGCATGAGAATCCGCGCGTCTGCCCGATCGCGCAAGGCCTGCGTCTGGGCGGACGAGCGCTGGTCGTTCCAAAGGATGGCGGGACGGATGACGGTCCCGTTCTCGTCTTCCAGCACCTGCGTGTGCGCACCGGCTGAAACCGACAATGCGGCGATGCGCGATGCAGGCACGTTGGCCTTGTCGAGAAGACGCGGCAGCGCGGTGCATACCGCCGCCCACCAGTCATCAGGGTCCTGCTCGCTCCAGCCGCTTCTGGGGGCGGAGGTTTTCACGGGCGCCGCGGCATCGGCAAGCAGCGTGCCTGTCGCGTCGATCAGCGTCGCCTTAAGTGATCCGGCGCCCATATCTATTCCCAGGAGAAGGTCCTTGTTCACGTCAGGGCTCCTGGCGCGATGGCGCGGAATTGACGTGGCCGACAACGACGGCGCCTTCCGGTGATCGCAGCCCCAGCTTGCCGGGATTCATCAGGTTGCCGGGGTCGAGCACATCCTTGATCTGCTGCAGCATCGGCAGGGCTCCGCCGAGCTCGCGCGCGATCCAGCCGTTGCGGAAGACCCCCACACCGTGATGATGCGCGATGGACCCGCCATGATCCAGCGCCAGATCCTCGATCGCCTGCCACAGCCGCGCGTGCAGGAGCAGCGCCTTTTCGTGCTCCATAGGCGGAAGCCGGACAGTCATGTACTGGCAGGCGCCCTCGGCATAGATGTGGGACCAGTGCGCGCCAAAATGCACGTCCGGACAAATGGCGCGAGCCGCCGTGCCCATGGCCTCGAACATGGCCGGCAGCGCAGTCCAGTTGCCGGTGATTTCGATCGTGTCGCTGAAATAGCCCGCCTTCTGCCAGGGCGTCGACAGCGCCACGTAGCGGTTCTTGCGCCAATGCTCGTAGGGACCGGGACCAGCTTCCATCGCACCATGCAACGCGCAGATTTCCATGGCCATCTGCTGTTCGGCCGCAACCAGCGGCGCACGCCCGCCGAACACGTAGATCGCCAGGATCGGCCGGTCCTGGAATTCGGCCATGCCTTGGGTCCGGTCGCGACTTTCCGTGGAGTCGTAGATCCGCGCCACCATGGGCCGCAACTCCGCCTGCATGATTTCGCGCGCCGCATTGAGCGCCGCGGGCACCGATGGAAATGCCAGCACGACCCCGTGCTCGACCTCGGGCAGTTTCCAGATACGCATCGTGAGTTCGGTGATGATTCCGAGGGTTCCTTCGCTGCCAACCAGGATGTCGCGGATGGACGGACCGGTGGCACGGCGGGCAAGCGGACGAACGGTGATTGCGGTGCCGTCGGGCAGGACCGCCTTAAGCCCGATGACGATGTCCTCGATCTTGCCATAGCGGCTAGACGCCTGGCCGCCTCCGCGGCAGGCGGCCCAGCCGCCCACGGTGGAAATCTCGATCGACTGCGGCAGGTGGCCGGTGGAATATCCCTGCGCGTTGAGTTCCGCCTCAAGGGCCGCGCCGTTCATGCCCGCCTGGACCGTGACCATCGCATCGCCCGGATCGATCGAGACAATGCGGCCAAGTCGCCGCAGATCGACCGTCACCTCCGCCGAGATCGGAATGGCGCCGCCGAGCACACCTGATCCGCTGCCGTAAGGGATAAGCTGCACGCCCAGTCGGCGCGCGGTCTTCACGATCGCCTGCACCTCGTCCGCCGTTCCGGGCCGCAGCACTAGCCGCGGCAGGACGCCGGCGAGCCGGCCCTGCCGCTCGCAAAAATTCGCGAAGGGCAGCCGGTCGTGGGCATAGGCGCGGCGACCGGCCTCATCGGCAAGCACATTGTCCGGCCCGACAATGCGGTCGAACTCGGCCTGAAGGTCAATCAGTGCAGGCGGCGTCGGCGATTGATGCTGCGAGCTCGACATGAGGGCTCCTTTTTTGCGATTTCGATTTCCGCTCTCACGACTGAGAAACTATGGACAATCGTTTGTTCATAGGTAGTTCGTGAAATTGCCGCTTGTCAAGCACAAGAGATCGATTATTTGGAACGAGGGGCGCCGGGGCGTGGAGCAACCGTCGAATCGCGGATCATTAGGCTCCCGGGCGGCAATGCACGCACCGGTTCGGGATTGCCGCCGGCAAGCTTGCGGATGAGCAGATCGGCCGCCACCCGCCCCATCTCTTCAGTCGGCATCATGACCGTGCTCAGTGCAGGAAAAAGCATCTCGGCAAAATCGGCGTCGTGCAGCGCAATCACGGACATCTCCTCTGGCAGTTGCCAGCCGGCGAGCCGCAGTTCGGCCATGGCGCCCGCTGCGGAAACCAGCGTGGCGGCCATAATCGCGGTCGCGTCCGTCCTCACCAGCTCCCTGACCGCCTTCCGCCCTGCGCCGAAAGTATAGTCGCCCATCGTCACCAGCGCGGGATCGAAGGGGATGCCTGCTGCGTCGAGAGCAGCCCTGTAACCCGCCAGCCGTTCGGCGGCGTTGAAGCCACCCAGGCGTCCACCCAGATGACCGATGCGACGATGTCCCAGTGAGACAAGGTACTCCGTGGCCTTGCGAGCGGCTTCCCGACTGTCCAGAACGACGGAGAAAGGGGCGCCTGACAATTGACGATTGAGAAGCACATAGGGGACATTTGCCTCGGCAAGATCGCTGTGCAGCACTTCATCGGCGTCAAGGCTGGCGACGAGCAACCCATCGACGCGGTTCATTTGTGAAAGTTTGGCGATCGTCGTTGCAGCCTCACCCAAATCACGATGCGAGATCAGCAGCGAATAGCCATGCTGTGCGGCTAAATTCTCCGCCCCCCGGATCGCCGCCGAGAACACCGGATTGTCAAGCTGTGGCACGACAATGCCAAGGGTAAAAGTGCGCGACATCCGCAGCGACCGGGCCGTAAAATTGGGGCGGTAATTCAGCTTCTCCGCAGCTTCCAGAATCCGTTCCCGGGTTTCCGCGCGAATACGCTGCTCGCTCTGGCCGCGGAGTACTCGGGACACAGTCGACACATCAACCTCGGCCATGGCCGCGACATCCACAAGCGTTGCTTTCTGCCGCTGTTTTCTCATCCCCTAATCTCCCCGGCCGATCTTGCTGAGCCTCTCCTATCACCTCAATCGGCGAACACGTATCGCGATGTGCTCACATACATTCAATTGCCGCTTGAAACGCGGAACGGAAGTCGCGTCCAGCTGCACTTGTCGCATCTTGCTTCCTGTAGAGAAACAGGAGCGGAAGCTTTTGGCGCTGTGGATTTTTCCAACGACCTGAAAGCGTCACGTGTGGACACCGTCTGGGATTGTATATGACAGGTCGTTCTGATGAGTCGTCCCGCCGACACTGGATCCGAGCTGTTTCCGGCAGTCATCGTGCCGCAACTATTCAACGGCCTCCGGCGCTCTGGTCTCCGCGGAACGAACGCGTCGCCAGTCGAGGCCCGCAAAACAGCGCTTCGAACTGAGCATGGCCCAAGGCCATCTCTGATGTCCGGCCAGGTGAATCGTTCAAGAACTCTGAGATAGCTCGGATCGGATGTTTACCAAGCCTAGCCTAAGGACCGACAGGGCTGAAACGTTCTGGAATCATGATTCCATCAAGGGGCCTTGAGAAGTGACCTCCGATCATCAACTTTTCCCATAACCAATGTGGGTCAACATGATGTAGCGAATCCCTATGCAAGCGTATGTCACTCACAAATAATCGGAGTTTTCACCCGTTTGACACTTGAACTGGCTATCCCTGTCGTGCCCCCAACGACAAAGGCTTTCTTGATCCGACAATAGCATTCACAGGCCGTCTCTTCGAGTAGCCTTCGGTCAGTAATCGTCACTAAGCCTCGAGAATATTCAAGCGCCCCTCGATCCATCAACGCTTTGCAAATTGTACTCACGGTGGCACGCCGAAGTCCCAGAACCTCGGAAACAGCCTGTTGGGTTAATCGAAACGAGTCCGAGTTCACACGATCATGGGCGCTCAGTAGCCACCTGCAAACTCGCTGTTCCGCTCCGTGAAGAGCATTGCAGGCGATGGATTCCATCAATTGAACAGTTAGCGTCTTTGCGTAGTGCAACAACGTAAATCCGACGCATGGGTAGGCAGCATATGCCTCGTCGAGGTCCTTTATCGATATCCAGGATGCATAACCTTCGACTTGCACGATATCTGTGCTGATCGCGTCTCCGCCACCCAAGACGCAACAGATACCTACAAATCCTTCATTGCCAACGGATACCTTTTCTACTCTGCGTCCATTCTGCATTTCGGCCATCATGCTGACGACGCCTTCATGCGGAAAGATGGCGTGGGTAACTCCTGCACCTTCCTGATAAAGCGTTTGCCCCTGGGTAAGCCGGCGAACGATAGCGCGCTCTTCCAAGAAACTGATGGCATCCGGACGCAAGGCCAGAATGAGCCGATTTTTCGTGTCAAAATCACCGCGTATTTCTGCTGACAAATTCCATTACCTTTTTTCTAGCCGTGCTGCTTTTAGACCTTTTGAGGGAAAGTTGAAGTAAAACTTTGTTAACTCTAAATATGTACGGTATCGTTCATAAAAAGTACGAAATAGCGCATTGAGGACGATAGTTGGATTTTCCTGATTATCAAATCTCGTTGAGGTGGAGCTGGCGTGATGGAATTCAAAAATGGTGGTGAGAGTGAGGATTATTCAATCGCGATCAGCCCGGCGCGATATCTGAACTCGCTTAACGCGTTGGCCAATATTGAAGCGCACAATGAGCTGAATGCATATAAAGAGGCTCTAGATCAGAACACAATTGTATCTGCAACGGATAGAAAGGGAATAATAAAATACGCAAACAATCAATTCTGTAAAATAAGTGGTTATTCCAGAGAGGAGCTTATTGGAGAAAATATTAAAATACTAAATTCTGCATACCATGAGCGTGAATTTTTTGCTGAATTGTGGCGTAAAATTTCAAATGGATTACCATGGAGGGGAGAAATACGAAATCAATCCAAGCATGGAGATTTCTACTGGGTGGACACTACCATCGTCCCGCGGCGCAACCATTTCGGAAAAATAGATGGATATGTCTCGATTAGAGCCCAACCGAAAATTATATTGTGTG